>JBILHL010000019.1:0-54461 GCA_044350515.1 Crocinitomicaceae bacterium
ATACCAATTGTCAAGTTTTTACTCAATCGTTGGATGAGTTTTCGCTGTTTTGGATGACGATGTGAAATGTTTTTATCGAATTTTGCATAGTCTCCAAGCAACCAAAAAAGTTTGATTTTAAAACCTTTTTGTGCCAATTCTTCTATCTTTTCGAAGGTATCGTACGGGTCATTCATTGAACCTAATTGAACACGTTGACGTTCAAATAAACGACGACTTCGTCCTAGTAAAAAATCCTTAACAGTTGCCATCGCTGTCCGAATCACTCCTTTGTTTTTATAGGCGTAAGCGTTGTCGATGTCAAAAGTTGGAGTTATTGTGTAAGTAACTTTAGTTAATGGCTGAAAATGAATTCCTTTTGACATTAAATAGTAAATGATATCCATTGCCCAACGGTCACAAACTACTTTTTCGCTCCATTCAAATCGATGTAAGACGCTATTTTTCCCTTCAAATCTCCCGAATTTGTCAGTTTTGGTGGTGGTGTATTCTTCCATTCGCGACAAAATGTAAAAAATACTTGCAAAAGGATCTACCTGTTGGTTAAAACAAATACACTCCTCTTCGTGAAAGCGGTATTTAGAGATTCCATAATTTCCAATGAAATCCTCAAAAAGTAAACTAACAGGCTTTAATTGAACGACATTTTCAAAAAAACGTTCCGAATAATTAAATTTTTCTCCTTCAAATTGATCAAATTTCATAAAGTCATCCGTCAATACAAATGGTATTTGTCTTTCCTTGAAAACAAAATCAAAAGTATATTGAACCCTTTCGTTGATTTGATCGACGTAAACTAATAACATTATAAATCCTCCATTATTTTTTGGCAGATAAAAGAAGCTGCATCACCGTCACCATAAAACATGGGATAGCTATAATTAGTTTTATTAAAAAGTTGATTAAACGAATCCATTATTCGATTGTAATCTGAACCTGCCAATAAAGCATTTCCGTTTTCAACGATTTCAATCCACTCCGTTTGTTCACGTAAAATCACACATGGTTTTTGAAAGAAAAACGATTCTTTTTGTAATCCACCGCTATCTGTAACAATAATTCGTGCGTTTTTTTCCAAGGCAATTATGTCCAAAAATCCAGCAGGCGGAATGATTTGAATCGCAGTTGAAGATTTGATTTTTGTCAAAATTTCAAACGTTAACAAGGCTTCCATTTTCCCTTTTGTTCTTGGGTGTATAGGAAGGACAATCTTTAATTGATAGGTTTCTGAAATTTCCAATAAAGCTGAAAAAATCGCATTTAAATTACTTGCTATATCTGTGTTCGAATCACGGTGTATTGTACATAAGATATAAGCATCTTTTTCAAGGTTGTTTTCACTTAAAATCGTTGATTTATCAGCTGAAATTTGCGAAAAATACATACTGTTGTCAAACATAATATCGCCACATTGATAGACATTTGGGTGATCTAAAGTTGCTTTAGCATGAATTTCAGTTGAAAAGCCTTCTTTGCGGAGATTTTCTAAGCCTGTTGCTGTTGGAGTAAATAGTAAAGTTGAAAAATGGTCGCATGCAATTCTATTTAGTTCCTCGGGCATTGCCTTGTTGAAACTTCTCAAACCAGCTTCGATATGCACCACAGGAATATGAATTTTTGCGGCTGCTAATCCACCAGCTATCGTCGAATTTGTGTCGCCGTATACTACTACTGCATCAGGTTTTTCTGCTAAAAATAGTTGTTCCAACCCTTCAATCATTTTAGCTGTTTGCGCACCGTGACTTCCACTTCCAACATTCAAATTGAAGTGTGGTTTTGGAATTTGCATTTCTTCAAAAAACACTTGCGACATGTTTTCATCGTAATGTTGACCTGTATGAATAATTAATTCTTCAATATCATCTTGAAATTTTGTGCGTATTGCACGGCTAAGTGCCGAAGACTTAATTATTTGCGGTCGAGCTCCTATAATTGTAATAATTTTCTTTTTTTTCATAATGTTAGTAGCCCTTGATCGGCGAAGCTAAAATAACCATTATCCGTGAATATGAGGTGGTCTATCAATGGTAAATCGATGTATTTTCCAAATTCATACAAGGACTTAGTTAAGTTCGTATCTGCCTTACTTGGCACCAAATTTCCACTTGGATGGTTATGACTAACGATTATTGCTGTCGCTTGACATGAAAGTGCTAAATTGAAAATCACCTTTCCATCGACAACAGTAGCTGACATTCCGCCTTTTGAAATTTGTTTGGTTTGTATGATTTCATTGGCGCTATTGAGCATAATTACGTAAAATTCTTCGTGAATCAAATCGCTTAAAAATTGTTTTAAGTATTGATAAACAACGCTTGAACCGTTTACTTTTATTTTTGATGGCATTTCTGAACCTTGCCTTCTTCTACCTAATTCTAAAGCTGCGATAATATTTATTGCTTTTGCTTCTCCAATTCCATTAAATTTTAACAATTCTGTTATTTGGACACGCGAAAATTCCGATAAGTTGTTGTTATAGCTTGACAAAATTTCTTTCGCTAGTTCAACCGCGCTTTTTTTTCGTGTTCCAGAACCAATAATAATCGCTAATAATTCTGCGTCGGAAAGTGCAGTTTTTCCTTTTTGTAATAGCTTTTCTCGCGGACGGTCGTCTTCTGCCCAAAACTTTATTCCTTGTTGTTCCATAGGCTTAAGTTAGTTAAAAAGTTTCTATTTGTGCAACTATTTGTGGTAAAATATCACCAAGTAATTTTAATTTTACCTTCTAAATTTCGATTATGTCAAAGAAAACGAAGCAAGTTATCAATGTGGTTTATTCCACCAACCCGAATTTCAATTACGAAACGGAAAGTGATAATGAACAAGATACTTTGCCTAAGAACCAGCAAAAATTATATGTTTCAATCGATAGAAAACAACGTGGAGGAAAAGATGTCACTCTTATTGAAGGATTTATTGGAACCGAGGATGACCTAAAAGATTTAGGGAAAACGCTTAAAAGTAAATGTGGTGTTGGAGGCTCTGTTAAAGATGGTGAAATCCTTATTCAAGGTGCTTTACGTGACAAGGTTTATGATTTGCTTGTAAAAGACGGCTACACGCAAACGAAGAAAAAAGGAGGCTAAATTTTATTCTAACTCATATTCAGCTTTTACCTCGAAGCGTATTTTGATTTTATCTACACTAGGACTTGCAGTGGAATAATTGGAATTAAGCGATCCAGTTGTAATTGTATTTGAGTTGTATTCGGTATATTTATTCACTGCTCTTTGGTCACTTTCTATATCTCCTTCTGTAATTTCTTCAATAAGTAATGCTCTACCTACTTCTTCACCAACGGCTTTAGCTAGGTAAATCGCTTTGTTTTTACTTGCTTTTACTGCGTTTTCTTTTACTTGACGTCGTAATTTTTCAAGTTGACTATGCGATGTTCGAACTAAATAGAAATTCTCTACTGCATCTCGATCTAAACCGTTAACAATCTTGTCAATTTTGGAAATCGTTTTCACTTTAATGGTGTAACTTAAAGAACTTGAAATTTCTGTATCTCTTCTATAATACCAATAATAGTAATCCCAGTTTTCACTTCCTGAATAACCAGAAATCCGTATGTCATCCATTGCGATACCTGCTTTTTTGCACAAGCTTAAAAATTGTTCTTTTACAGCCTGAATAGTCACTTTTTTACCTGCTTTGTTTTTGTATTCACGAATCGTAAAATTCATGTAAATTTCGTCAGGTGTAACTTCCATTTCTGAACTACCTTTAACTTTTATTTTATTGGGTATTTCTGGAGAATTAGTCCCTCCGCATGAAAGCAAAAGACTGGAAATAAAAACAATACTAACAATTTGGAAAATAAATCGATTCATAACATGGGATTGAATTCAAATTTAAGATTAAAACGGAAGAATTGACAAGTCCTCAATTTTAATTTCTTATTTTTGAATTATGACTCTTGAAGAATTCAAAAAGCAATATTGCGAAGATGACACCTTAGGTTGGAAAGCTATTGATGCACAATTAGCCACAATTTATGGAGAAATAGAACCGCGTCATTATGATCCTTTGTGTGGCTTGCATTACGTCGCAGGAGGAACAGATCCTATTGATGGGGTTAGTATTTACGATTCAAAAAAGGAACAGTTCCACCGTCATTTGATCAGTTATGGAATGTCAGAATTGTATTACAACGAAGAAAAAGTAGGCAATAATTTCAGTAAATGGGGTTTTGAATTTACAATGCGATTGGCTCCATTTCACGAAGATAAAGACGATCCAATTTGGGTAATTCAAATCATGAATAACCTGGCACGCTATGTTTATTCATCTGGAAATTGGTTTGAAGAAAATCACTTTGTTTCGGCAAAAGGTCCTATTCGACTAAATACTGAGACAGAAATTACAGCACTCATTTTTACAGTTGACCCTGAACTTGGAAAAATCAATACGCCTTATGGTGAAGTTACTTTTTTACAAATAGTTGGAATTACAGCTTCTGAAGAAAAAGAATTAGGTGAAGCGCCAACTTTCGGACAAATAGAAGATTTAATTGCAAAATTGAAAGCGACTAATCCGCTGTTGATTACAGATTTAAATAGAAAATAGATGATTCATAAAGGGCATTATAATTACAAGAAAATTGGTGATTATTTAGCTTTAGCAATCGTTTTCATTCTTCTTTCACAGACTTTTTTTCGCTTATATCCATTTACAGAAATAACTCCAGGAATTTCAAACGGAATTGATGATTGGTTTCGATATTGGGACAACGCAATAGACATTCATCGCAATGGTTTTTGGATTCCTTCGCAAACAAAAGTTTATTACGGCCCAGGAAGTTTTTTGTACAATTATTTTGTAGCTGGATGTTTTTTACTTTTTGGTGAAAATGTTGTTCTTATTTATTTCATTCAAAGTCTTTTATTGGCTTTCAGTATTTTATTAATTTACTATACTTTTCGTAAGAATTTGTCTGGTCTTTCGAGTATTTTACTTTTATTGACCCTCTTTGCTTTTGCAGTACTGGACGTTTACAAATATTATACATTCAAGCTTTTAAGTGAAAACGTTGCCATTTTTACGATTGCCGTTTTTGTTTATTTCGCCAAGAAAGGGTTTGACAATTTTAAAATACAAGCACATTATCTTGCTGTTTTATTTCTTATGTTTTCGGTCTTGCTCCGACCGACAATTTTTCCTTTAGCTTTTATTCATGTGTGCTTTCTTCTAGTTTACTTTTACCAAAATCCACAACTAAAAAAGCTCCATTTCATTGGATTGATAAGTTTGCTTTTTGTAGGTTTGAATTTTTTGGCTCTTAGAAATTATTTAATTGTTGGAATTTGGACCTTTTTACCAAGTGAAGGAATTTCTGATTCTTGGAAACAACTTTTGGGACTTGATTATACCACCGTTTACAAAAAAAATACTTTTCGCATTGGGATTTTTAAGTCAATTAAATCCAGCTTACTATCCTCGTCCACATTGGTTTTTACTTTGGTTACTTTATGGTTTTTACTGTATCTATCAAATTAAAAATCGAAAATCGCCTACCTATTCTGTTTTTTTATTCAATGCGCTAATTATTGGTTTTTACGTTTTAAATATTCTATTCGTAACTATTGATTCTTATGGTTTTAGAGCTTTTTTACCTTTTCAGTTTTTATTTATTGGAATTGCTTTTTTGTCTGTTGATAAACTGTTTTCACTCTTTAAGAGAGAAGAGAAATTGTGATTTGGTTTTTAATTTTTACAAAAGATATAGAATTGAATAATCAAATAATTACCAATGTTCAAATTAATAAAGTTGAGATAAATTTTCAATAGAAACAAAAAAAAACACCTGCTGAATCATCAACAGGTGCTTTCTACTTATTATGAAAAAACTTATTTGTCTTTTACCTCTTCGAAATCAACATCAGTAACTTCGTCTTGTGGGTTGCCAGCTTGAGCGTTTTCAGCTCCACCTTGTGCTCCACCGTCAGCGTTAGCAGCGTTGTACATGTCTTGAGAAGCAGCTTGGAATACGTTGTTTAATTTTTCCATTGCAGGCTCTAAGTTGGCAGTGTTGCGCGCTTCGTACTCTCTTTTCAATTCTGCTAAAGCATCTTCGATTGGTTGTTTTTTGTCTGCTGGAATTTTTTCTCCGTATTCTTTCAATTGACGCTCTGTTTGGAAGATTGTTGAATCCGCTTTGTTGATTAACTCTACTTCTTCTTTTTTCTTCTTGTCAGATTCAGCATTAGCTTCTGCTTCTGCTTTCATTCGTTGGATTTCTTCGTCAGATAAACCAGAAGACGCTTCAATTTTAATTGATTGTTGTTTTCCTGTTCCTTTATCTTTCGCAGAAATATTCATGATTCCGTTTGCATCGATGTCGAAAGTTACTTCGATTTGAGGAACTCCTCTTGGTGCAGGTGGAATGTCTGTTAACTGGAATCTACCTAGTGCTTTGTTGTCAGCAGCCATTGAACGCTCACCTTGAATCACGTGGATGTCCACAGATGGTTGGTTGTCAGAAGCTGTTGAGAATGTTTCAGATTTTTTAGTTGGAATAGTTGTGTTTGCCTCGATTAATTTCGTCATAACACCACCCATTGTTTCGATACCAACTGATAAAGGAATAACGTCTAATAACAATACGTCTTTTACTTCGCCTGTTAAAACTCCACCTTGGATTGCAGCTCCGATTGCTACTACTTCGTCAGGATTAACTCCTTTTGAAGGTGCTTTTCCGAAGAAACGCTCAACTGCATCTTGGATAATTGGAATACGAGTCGAACCTCCTACTAAAATTACTTCGTTGATATCTGAAGGGGATAAACCTGCATTTTTCAACGCTGAACGACAAGGAGCGATTGTTCTCTCAACGATTTCAGAGATCAATTGTTCGAATTTCGCACGCGTTAATGTTCTAACTAAGTGTTTTGGAATACCATTTACTGGCATGATGTATGGCAAGTTAATCTCAGAAGAAGTTGTTGAAGACAATTCAATTTTTGCTTTCTCTGCCGCTTCTTTCAAACGTTGTAATGCCATTGGGTCTTGACGTAAATCTAAACCTTCGTCGTTTTTGAATTCGTCAGCCAACCATTTGATGATTGTTTCATCCACGTCGTCACCACCTAAGTGCGTGTCACCGTCAGTTGATAAAACTTCAAATACACCGTCACCTAATTCTAGTACAGAAACGTCATGAGTACCACCACCGAAGTCAAATACTACGATTTTTTGGTCAATACCTTTTTTATCTAAACCGTAAGCTAAGGCTGCAGCAGTTGGTTCGTTGATGATTCTTTTGATTGTTAAACCAGCGATTTCTCCAGCTTCTTTCGTAGCTTGACGTTGAGAATCGTTAAAGTAGGCAGGAACAGTAACAACTGCTTCAGTCACTTCTTGACCTAAATAATCTTCAGCAGTTTTTTTCATTTTTTGAAGAATCATTGCTGAAATTTCTTGTGGCGAATATTGACGGTCGTCGATTTGCACGCGAGGTGTATTGTTGTCGCCTTTTACAACTTTATAAGGCATACGAGCGATTTCTTTGCTAGACTCATCAAAGCTAGTTCCCATGAAACGTTTGATAGAGCTAATCGTTTTTGTTGGATTCGTGATTGCTTGACGTTTAGCAGGATCTCCCACTTTACGCTCTCCGCCTTCCACAAATGCAACTACGGATGGAGTTGTTCTTTTACCTTCAGCATTTTCAATAACTACTGGTTGGCTACCTTCCATGACAGAAACACAAGAGTTTGTTGTTCCTAAGTCGATTCCAATTATTTTTCCCATTTTTAAATTATATTTTCAATTTGATGAAATCGGAAAGTCAATTTATATGCCATTGAATATTAAATCGAAAACTGTGACATTTTGATTGAATTGACCACTAACTCGCTGTCATATTGTCGGAAATAGTGACAGTTAAGAGGTTTTAATGGTAAATAAGGGTGTAACATTTCTCGATTCCTCGTTTTAACTTCTAAATTCCTATTTTTGTTGCATGCGCTATTTTTTACTATTTCTTGCACTTTCATGTATAACAAAACCTTTCGCTCAGAAACAACTTCCATTTTCAGGAGAATTAATTTATAGAATTGAGCGCGTTGATCTAAAAGATTCTTCCAAATCAATTCAACTCATTTACGCGAAAGATTCCTTGTTGAAATTGGTTAATTTCACTTCGGAAAGCGGAAAACAAGAATTAATTAAACATTTACGATTAAATAAATCGTATCTTTTAATGGAGACACCACTTCAAAATTTTGCTATAAAAACGAATGAACATTTGGTGAAAGATACAGCCGTAAATTACACTTTTAAAAAACAGTTTGGCAGCAAAAAAACAGCAGGAAAGCGTGCGAAAAAAGTCAAAGTAAAACTGAAAAGTGTCCAAAATGAATTGACTTTTCTTTACCTCAAAAAAATCCCAGCGAAATATGCAAATACGTATTTTGATTTGCCAGGCTTACCTGTTCTGTATTATATTTCCACACCTGACGGTCTTTATAGATATACCTTGCAAGAGATGAAGGAAGTTAGTCCACCACTTGAATTGTTTATGATTCCTAAAGATTTCAAAAAAGTAACTTTCGAAGAATTCGCTGAAGAGTTTTCGAAGTTGTATGAATCGAAAGAGTAGGTATTGATTCTTGATTACGAAGCAATTAACGTTTCTAGTTATTTGTTAGTCAAATTACTTGCTTAATCAATGAAAAAAAAGTTAATTCAAGAACGATTTTAATTTAATATTCAAATAGCATTTGCTTTCAATGTTTAATCTACTATTCAAAAAATAAATTAACCATGGCATAGTAAAATCATTACACCTTTTTATTCTTATTTGTGATTTTTCGCCCTATCTAATCCTTATATTTGTCCGATGCAAAAAGTAAAGGACATTATGGCGCCCATAGAAATTGAACTCACACAGTTTGAGGAACATTTCAAAAATACTATGCGTTCTGACGTTCCGCTGCTTGACAAAGTGACGCAATACATTGTCAAAAGAAAAGGGAAACAAATGCGACCTATGTTTGTGTTTCTTACTGCTAAAATGCTTGGTGAGAGTAATGTTACCACTTTTGATGCAGCTTCTTTGGTGGAATTATTACATACCGCAACTTTGGTTCACGATGATGTTGTTGATGACGCAAACGAACGTCGTGGATTCTTCTCCGTGAATGCTTTATGGAAGAATAAAATTGCCGTTTTAGTTGGTGACTACATGCTTTCACGCATCCTTTTACTTTCAATTGAAAAAAATAATACAGAATTGTTGGGAGTTGTTGCTAGGGCCGTACGTGAGATGAGCGAGGGAGAATTGTTACAAATCGAAAAAGCCCGAAATTTAGACATTACAGAAGAAGTTTATTTTGAAGTCATTCGAAAAAAAACAGCCTCATTAATTGCAACCTGTTGTGAAGCGGGAGCAATTAGCGTTAATGCTTTAGAGCAACGTGAAAACATGCGGAAATTTGGTGAATTAGTTGGTTTAGCATTTCAAATTAAAGACGATATTTTTGATTATGGAAGTCATGGAAACATTGGAAAACCAACAGGTAATGATATCCGCGAACAAAAAATGACTTTACCCATTATTTACACCATCAATCATGCGAAAAAAGAAATCGCTTCTGAATTGGTCGATATTGTAAAA
Organism: Crocinitomicaceae bacterium; assembly: GCA_044350515.1. Taxonomy (GTDB): domain Bacteria; phylum Bacteroidota; class Bacteroidia; order Flavobacteriales_D; family Crocinitomicaceae; genus UBA952. Next base: position 9,620 of record JBILHL010000019.1, read on the forward strand.
AATCACAACGAAGAATCAACTAAAATTAAGCGTGCGATTCAACTAGTGATTGAAAATGGTGGAATAGAATATGCTTTTCAACGCATGAATGAATTGGCTAATCAAGCTTTGGAAATCATCCAACCTCTCCCAGAAAGCAATGCTAAACGTTCTTTAATAGGATTAGTTGAATACACAATAACGAGAGATAGATAAACTATGAAAATTGCACTTTTTACCTTTTTACTTCTTTTTACTGCCGTTTCTTGTTCTGAAAAAACAGATTCAAAAAAGACAGAAAAGCAGAAAACAGAAAAATTAACAGAAATAAAAAACGGCCGATTCACAGAATGGTATCCAGGAAAAAAACAAATAAAATTCCAAGGTATGTTAACCAAAACAGGACAACGCAACGGAAAATGGACTTTTTACTCTGAATCTGGAAATGAGCTTTCATTTACGGTTTATGAGAACGGAAAAAGAGAAGGATTTACGGTTGTGAAGTATCCTTCAGGCGCTATTCATTATACGGGAGAATATAAAAACGATGAAACTGTTGGGATTTGGAAAACCTACGACGAAAAAGGTAAATTGATCACTGAAAAAGATTTTGGCTATCCTGAAGAATGAGTAAAATTCCCAGCCATACGATTGATGAAATTATCCAAACCGCTCGCATTGAAGAGGTCATTGGTGAATTTGTCAGTTTAAAACGTGCAGGTTCCAATCTGAAAGGCTTGAGTCCATTTACGGATGAAAAGACACCGTCATTTGTCGTTTCTCCAGCAAAGCAAATTTTTAAATGTTTTTCAACTGGAAAAGGTGGTTCGGTCGTTACTTTCTTGATGGAAAAAGAACACTTTTCTTATCCAGAAGCATTACGTTGGTTAGCCGACAAATACAACGTTCAAATTCCAGAAGAAACAGCACCAACAGCGGATGAGTTGGCTGCAAAATCTGAACGCGATTCACTCTACATCATCAATGAATTTGCGAAAAATCACTTTATGCAAAATTTGCACGAAAGTGAGGAGGGTAAAGCGATTGGAATTACTTATTTTGAAGAAAGAGGTTTCCAAAAAGAAATCATCGATCGTTTTCAGTTGGGTTACAGTATCAATGTAAGCGACGATTTCACAAAGGCGGCAATAGCAAAAGGTTATAAATTAGAATACTTACAAAACGTTGGTTTAGTAAAAACGAAAGACGATCGCAATTTTGATTTTTTTAGAGGTCGCGTAATGTTTCCAATCCATAGTATTTCAGGTAGAGTTTTAGGTTTTGGAGGTCGAACGCTTTTTACCGATAAGAAAATTGCAAAGTATTTCAATTCGCCTGAGAGCATCATTTACAACAAAAGTGAGATTCTTTATGGCCTGTTCTTCGCAAAAGGAGATATAGTTAAGTACGATGAATGTTTACTGTGTGAAGGTTACACGGATGTCATTAGCATGCATCAATCGGGAATTCAAAATGTGGTTTCCTCTTCAGGTACTTCTTTGACGAAGGAACAAATCAAACTAGTCAAACGCTACACACAAAACCTTACGATTCTTTACGATGGCGACGCAGCCGGAATCAAAGCCAGTTTTAGAGGAATCGATTTGATTTTGGAAGAAGGTATGAATGTTAAAGTCGTGCTTTTTCCCGACGGTGAAGATCCCGATTCCTTTGCAAAAAAAACTAGTACAACTGAGTTAGAAACCTTCATCAAGTCGCACAAACAAGATTTTATCACCTTCAAAGCGTCGATTTTATTAAAAGATGGTGAGGTAGATCCTTTGAAAAAATCAGAGTTAATTCGTGAGATTGTGCATTCCGTTTCTTTAATTCCTGACCAGATTACACGTTCTGTTTATGTGCAAGAAATTGCCAAACAATTTGATATTAGCGAGACTATTATTAGCAATGAGTTGATGCGTTTGCGTAAAAACACCATAGCTAAGCAAATTCAAGAACCAGAGTTAAGAGAAGTACCGTTGCCAGTTAATACGGAATCTTTTGATTTAACACCAAGTACAGAAACTAGTAAAGATCTGAAAGAAAGCAGTTTTTTGTTTGAACAAGAATTAATTCGCTTACTAATAAAATATGGAATTCGTGAAGTACATATTCCAACCGCTGTCGACACTGAAAAAGATAAAACTAGCGTCATTGAATTCATTCACGAAGAGTTAAATAAAGATGAGTTAACCTTCGATTATCCTTTATTTGCTAAGATTTTTGATTTGTTTGTTGAAGGAATAAATGAAAAAACGCTTTACTCTGCTTCCTATTTCTTGCGCCACGAGGATCAAGAAATAGTTAGTTTTGTGAGCGACATCGAATCCGCTGAGCAAGAATTGAGTCACAATTGGATAAATAAACATAATATTTTTACGCGATTAGAAAGCGATGATTTATACACCACAGTTATTTTTTCTATTTATAATTTCAAATACAACAAAGTAGATTTACACCTTAAAAAACTGAAGCAAAGAATTGCTACTGAAACTTTTGAAGACGATGATTTATTGCTTTTACTGTCCGAACAAATGTCTTATGAAAAAGTGAAAAAAGTATTTTCTGAAAAATTAGGTCGAATAATCTTACGATAAATTATGCTAAGTACAACCCTCTTTAATATTGGTCCGTTTAATATTTGCTTTTGGAATCTAATATTCTTGGTAATCATTTTTTTAATTGCAGCAATTCTGCGTCGCCTTGTTCATCGATTTTTAAAGAATTATGCAAAATCCGCAAATATCAACTTGCAAGGACGCCGGCTAACTTGGTTGAAATTGATTAGTCAAAGTGTCTATTTACTGGCAATTTATGTTGGTGTTTTAAGTTTTAAATTCAATAACAAAGACATCACTTTTGGGGATTTCTTGGACTTTAAATTGATTGATTTAAAATCGTTTCAACTGGATTTTTACGACATTTTAGTTATAATTTCTGTTTTTTATGGTGCTCGGATCTTGGTGAATTTGGTACGACTTTACTTAGGTCGTAAATTTCGAAAAAACGAAAGTCACGATTTAGCGACTGAATACGTTTACATGCAAGTTGCTCGATATGTGATTTATGTATTTTCCATCTTGCTTTGCTTTCAAATTCTCGATATAGATTTAACCTTGCTATTGACTGGTTCAGCTGCCCTTTTAGTTGGTATCGGACTAGGTTTGCAGGATGTTTTTAAAGACATGTTTGCGGGAGTGGTTCTTTTACTGGAAGGAAATATTCGTGTGGGTGATATTGTTGAAATCAATTCTTCTGGTAAGCAAGGAAACTTTGATAGTATCATTGCAAAAATTGTAAAAATCAACGTTAGGACCACGCAAATTCAAACACGCGATGGCAACGTTTTAATCATTCCGAATACCCGTTTAACACAAGAACAAGTTGAAAATTGGAGTCATGGTTCGGAATTGTCGCGTTTTAAAATTGATGTTTCAGTAGAATATGGGGCAAATACAGAATTAGTTAAGGAACTTCTTATACAAGCAGCAATGACGCATCCTAAAGTTAAAACAAATCATCCAGTTTTCGTGAGTTTGGCAAATTTTGGTGATTCTGGGCTAGAAATGGAATTAATTTTTTGGGCAGATCAAAGTTGGGATATAAGTATTTACAAATCTGAAATTCGCTTCGAAATTGACCGATTATTTAGAGAAAATAACATCATAATTCCTTATCCGAAGCGGTCGGTAATAATTGATAATAATTGATATTGTTAACTCGACAAAAACAATTAAATCTAAAAAATTAATTAGCAAGCAACAGCTTATAACGTTGAATCGTATTCTCAATTCCTAAATACAAAGCATCTGAAATCAAAGCATGCCCAATAGAAACCTCATCTAATTGAACTAAAGATTGTTTGAAATAACGAAGATTTTCTAAACTTAAATCATGTCCAGCATTGATTCCTAAACCAACAGCAACAGCAAATTTTGTTGCTTCGGCATAAGCTGAAATAGCTTCTTCTTTATTTATCGGAAAATGTTCAGCATAAGGCCCCGTGTATAATTCAATGCGTTCTACTCCAAGTTTCGCTGCATTTTCAATCAATTCATTTTTTGGTTCAATAAAAATGGAAGTTCTAACACCTAAATCCTTAATTGTACGGCAAATTTCTTTTAGAAAATCAAAATATTGAATCGTGTCCCAACCGGCATTAGAAGTCAAAACTCCTGGCGGGTCAGGGACCAATGTTGCTTGTGTTGGTCGCAAATCTTTTATCAATTGCAAAAAGCGTGCATCGGGATAACCTTCAATGTTAAATTCCGTTTTCACGACTTCTTTTAGCTCATACGTGTCTTTTGTGGTGATGTGGCGTTCATCTGGACGCGGATGAATCGTTATTCCATCTGCACCGAATCGTTCGCAGTCAATCGCAAATTGAACCAGATTTGGCATTGAACCACCACGTGCATTGCGAAGGGTTGCTATTTTATTGATATTGACACTAAGTTTCGACATTGGTATAAAATTTGACAAGCAAAATTACAAACTCTGAAAGGATTTTACTACTTTGGCACTTCTTATGATAGCAATTGATTTAATTACAGAGGAAATTCCTCCGCTAGTGCACACAGACACAGGCGATAAGGCCATAAATTGGATGGATGAATTTAAAGTTTCTCATCTTCCAGTCCTAAAAAATGGCAATTTTGTTGGCGTTGTTTCAGAGTCAGACATACTAGATCATTTGGATTTGGACAAAACGTTAGATGGTTTGTTTCAACATTTACCACGACCTTATGTAAAGTCAAACGCACATATTTACGAAGTGCTTGCAAAAATGTCGGAGTTTAAACTTAGTGTGATTCCAATTTTAGATGAGCAAGAACATTACCTTGGTTGCACCAGTATTTATAAGTTAATGACAGAGTTAGCAAATACAGGAAGTATCAAAGAAACAGGAGGTTTGTTGATTTTAGAAGTAAATACGGTTGATTATTCGATGGCACAAATCGCACAAATTGTTGAAAGTAACAATGCACGTATTTTGAGCTCTTATATTCTCTCTAATCCTGATTCAACAAAATTAGATGTTACGTTAAAAATCAATCAATTAGATTTAACGAGTATCATTCGCACTTTTGAGCGCTACGATTACATAGTAAAAGCTTCTTTTCAATACGGAATGGGCGACGAAGATTTAAACTGGCGTTACGATGCCTTAATGAATTTCATGAAGTTTTGAGTATGCGAGTAGCTATTTACGGAAGAAAAGTAAACAAACAAACTGCAGAGTACTTCACTAAATTACTCCAAATCTTAGAAGAATTTGGTTGGAAGCCAGTTATAGAGGAAGAATTGAATAATCAATTGATTCAAAAAGCAGGTGTTTCAGCAGATTATGAAGTATTCAGAAATCACAAAGATTTTCATTCAGGTTTAGATTTAGTTATCAGTATGGGAGGAGATGGAACTTTCTTAAAAACAGTAAGTTATATTCGAAATTCTGGCGTACCAATCATGGGTATCAATACCGGTAGATTAGGCTTTTTAGCAAATATATCTAAAGATGCAATGTATGAAACCTTGTCTCAAGTAAAGAACAAAGAATACGAATTTCAGTTGCGTTCTTTGTTGCGAGTTCACACCGAAGAGGATTTATTCGGGGCAGATAATTTTGCTTTAAATGAATTGACATTACATAAAAAAGACACCTCGTCGATGATTACTGTACATGCTTCTTTGGACAATAAATACTTGAATACGTACTGGGCAGACGGATTGATTGTGGCAACTCCAACAGGTTCAACAGCTTACAGCTTAAGTTGCGGTGGGCCTATCATAACTCCTGGTTGTCAAGTGCATATATTAAATCCAATCGCTCCTCATAATTTGAATGTTCGCCCAATGGTGGTTCCAGATCATTTACCAATTTCATTAGAAGTGGAAGGTCGCGATCGTACTTATTTATTAAGTTTAGATGGAAATTCAAAAAGCATTCGTCAAGGAGAACAAGTTGTGATTCGTAAGGCTGAATTTATGATCAATGTTGTTAAATTTGAAGACAATAATTTTTTAGATACAATTAGAAATAAAATGTTGTGGGGAATTGATACCCGAAATTAAAAAAGTAAAAACAATGAAAAAAGGACTAATTATTTTAGGCGCAGGAATGCTACTTACAAGCTCTGCTATGGCTCAAGCACCAACTCAAACGAAAATCACAAACAAAGTGGATTCAATTTCTTATTTAGTTGGTTTAAATATTGGAGCAAGTATTTTGAAAGATTTCAACGAAGCAAATGTTGCAGTTTTAATGAGTGCAATTCAAGATGTGATGAATGGAAATCCTCCAAAAGTGAACGACCAAGGAAATACGATTGTCAACAATTATTTCCAGAGCAAAGCACAAGCAACGGCTGAAAAACAAAATGCAGAAAGCAAAGCAGAAGGTGAAAAATTTATGGCAGATAATAAGAAAAAGCCAACTGTTAAAGTCACTGCAAGTGGATTACAATATGAAGTTATCACTGAAGGAACTGGCGAAAAACCAACAGCTACCTCCAAAGTGAAAGTTCATTACCACGGTACCACACCTGATGGACGTGTTTTTGACAGTTCTGTTGAACGCGGTGAACCGATTGAGTTTGGTCTTAACCAAGTAATTAAAGGTTGGACAGAAGGTTTACAGTTAATGAAAATGGGCGGAAAATATAAATTTTACATTCCACAGGAATTGGCTTACGGTGCAAATCCACAGCCAGGAAGTATCATCGAACCATTTATGCCATTGGTTTTTGAAGTTGAATTATTAGGAATTTCTAAATAAATAAAAAAATGAAAATTAAAGTAATAGTAGCCGCTTTAACACTTGTAACTGCTCGTATATTTGCACAACAAGCTCCTTACGACCCAGGTATTTACGCTGAATTTAATACATCAAAAGGTACGGTAGTTTGCGTTTTGGAATATCAAAAAACACCAATGACTGTTGGTAATTTTGTTGGTTTAGCTGAAGGAAATTTAAAAGTTGATGCTGTAAATATTTCTAAACCTTACTATAATGGACTTGTTTTCCACCGAGTTATCAAAGATTTCATGATTCAAGGTGGCTGTCCTAAAGGAGATGGAACGGGCGATCCAGGATATAAATTCTACGATGAAATTGCACCAGAGTTAAAACACATCGGTCCTGGAATTTTATCTATGGCGAATTCTGGTCCAGCAACAAACGGTAGTCAATTTTTCATTACCCACAAAGCGACGCCTTGGTTAGATGGAAAACACACTGTTTTTGGTCACGTAATCAAAGGTCAAGATATTGTAGATGCTGTGCAACAAGGAGATAAAATTGAATCTATCAAAATTGTACGTGTTGGAGCTGAAGCACAAAATTGGAATGCAAACGCTGAATTTAATAAAGTATATGCACCAAGAAAAGCAGAGGAAGACAAGAAAAATGCTGCCTATGCGAAAATTGCAGCTATGTCAGAAGACGAATACAAAGCTTTTATGTTTGCAGAAATAAAGAAAAAATACAAAAAAGCAAAAATGACGAAATCAGGCTTGGTATATGTTATGGAGAAAAAAGGAAAGAAATTAAAGCCCGTTGAAGGTTCCAAGGTTTCTTTGCATTACGTTGGAACCTTTAGAGCAGATGACAAAAAGTTTGATTCTTCTCGCGATAGAAATCAACCAATGGATTTCAACTACAAAAAACAACGTATGATTCCAGGTTTTGAGGAAGGAATTGGAATGTTGGGAGCTGCTGGAAAGGCTAAAATCTTTATTCCTTATTTTCAAGCTTATGGAAAAGGTGGCCGCCCAGGTGCAATTCCTCCTTATTCTGATTTAATCTTTGACATTGAAGTTCTATCAGTTGAAGCACCTTCTAAAGACGCTGAAGAGCACAATCATGATGGACACAATCATGATTCTCACGATGGTCATAAACATTAACATAAAAGAAAAAATAGAAAAAGGTCGTGAAGTAGTTTACGGCCTTTTTTAATAAGTCAACTATTTTAGTAAGATACAAGTTTGGATTTACTTGTAGAATATTTACTTAAGTCTAACAACCATCAAAGGTTATAATTTCTCAGCAGTAATATTCAACAAACTTCTACAAATTCTCCAGAACATAATCCAACATCATCTGAAATAAATGATTGCGTGTGTTGCCACCATAAATTCCGTGGTTTTTGTTCGGATAGATGAATAAATCAAATTGTTTGTTGGCTTTTACCAAGGCAGAGATCATTTCCATTGAATTTTGATAATGCACGTTATCATCCGCTGAACCGTGAATTAAAAAGTATTTCCCTTTTAGTTGGTCCACAAAATTGATTGGTGAATTACGGTCGTAACCATCTTCATTTTCTTTTGGTGTACGCATAAAACGCTCCGTATAAATGTTGTCGTAATATCTCCAATTGGTTACAGGTGCCACAGCAATTGCCATTTTGAAAACATCAGCGCCTTTTGTGATAGCCAATGAAGCCATAAATCCGCCATAACTCCAACCCATAATTCCAATTCTTGCTGGGTCAACATATTCTAATTTTTGAATTTCTTTTGCTGTGTTGATGATGTCTTCAATCTCTAATTTTCCGAGTTGTAAATAAGTGGATTTTTTGAATTTCGCTCCTTGATACATTGTTCCTCTTGGGTCAACTGTGACAACGATATAACCTTTTTGCGCCAATAATTGATGATAAATGTAGTCGTTTCCGTCCCAAGCATCCAAAACTTCATTGTGTCCTGGACCACCATAAACATTGAAATAAACAGGATATTTTTTTGTCGTATCAAAATTGGCAGGTTTCAACATCCAACCATTTAATTTAACTCCATTTGCGTTGAAAGTTAAAAACTCTTTTTGTGGAAAATTGTAGCTTTTCACTTTGTTTTTAAGTTCTTCGTTCGTTTCCAAATCTCTCAATTTCGTCCCATCATTTTTGTAAAGCGCATGAGTAGGAGGGGTGTTACCATCCGATTGAGAAAGTACACAATAATTCATTCCCTGTGTGAATTCAGCTTCGTTGTAACCTTTCGCTGAGCTTATCAATTTTTTGTTTGAACCATCAATTTGAATAGAATATATCGCTTTGTTGATAGAAGAAGGTTCAGCCGAACTGTAATAAATTGTTTTGTTGGCATCATCGATTCCAAGAAATTCAATTACATCCCAATTTCCTTTGGTGATTTGCGTTGTTTTTCCATCAAATCCCAATAAATAAATGTGGTTGTAACCATCAATTTCTGAAGTTCTAAGAATTGATTTTCCGTCTTTTAGAATCAAAAGATTGTTGTCAACTTCGACATACGTATCTGATTTTTCCTCAAAAATAACACGTTGAATTGGCTTTTTTGCAGTTAAATCAACTAAATGATATTTCAAATGGCTTTGATGACGATTGAGTGTTTGAATGATTAAATGATTTGCGGTTTCTGACCAATTCAAGCGAGGAATGTATTCGTATTCACCTAAAGTTATTGGTTTAATTGAAGCGTCTTTGATCTTTACAATATGTGCCGTTACTTTACTATTTACTTCTCCCGCTTTTGGATATTTGAATTTATACTGTTCTGGATACAAATCGCCGTACATTGCCATCGTAAATTCAGGAACTTCGCGTTCATCAAATTTTAAGAAAGCGATCATTTTACTGTCAGGTGACCACGCATATGCTTTTGTGATTGAAAACTCTTCTTCGTAAACCCAATCCGTTGTACCATTAATGATTTTATTCTTTTTTCCGTCTTTCGTCAATTTTGTGACCACACCCGATTTGATGTTTTTTACAAATAAATCATTGCCGTGAATATAGGAAACCATTGTTCCGTCAGGAGAATATTCAGCCAAAGTTTGCGGTTGATGTTCTGTATCTAAAGGTTGAAGTTTTTTGGTGGCAATATCATACAGAAAATATACAGCTTTGAAACTTCTACGGTAAACAGGAGTTGTTTCAGTTAAAAACAGAATTTTCGATTCATCCGCATTAAATTCATAATCGTCGTAAACTACTTCTTTTCCTTGATACAATAAATCTTTTCCATCAACTAAAGTCGTTCCTTGGTCTGCAGCATTTGCGATATTGTATTTTTTAATGGTCTTGTCTTTCAAAGGTCTTGTGTAGCTTTCACCATCTTTCATCGATTTGAAACCTTCAACACCTTTGGCATAGAATTCGTACTTTTTCCATATTTTTTCAATCGTAAGTTCTTGATTGAAAGCGATAAAACAAATGAAGAGAAATCCAAGGCTAACGAAAAATTTATTCATAACTGTAAAATTTGAGAATCGAAGATAAGGATAAGTTTGACAGCTTAAAATATTTTCAACAATTGAATAAAAAAATAAAACACGATGTTAACAAAATCATAATGTAAAGCATCAAAAAAAACTTTAATTTTGTCAAAGTTTAACGTGTCCTCCTTGAAGCATTTTCGCTGAAACCACGTTCAAACAGTAACTTTAAAAACGAATGAGCATTTAGTTGAAATTTATTTCCGCATATTCCGTTACAACTTTCTTGTATTTTAAATCTAAAAATCATAAAATGAAAAAACTATTACTAAGTATTGGTCTTTTAACGAGTACGCTTGGATTTTCCCAAGTCACAGATTGTTCTCAATTATTCATTTCTGAGTACGTTGAAGGATGGGGTAATAACAAAGCTTTGGAGCTTTACAATCCTACATCAGCTGACATTAATCTTTCTGGTTATTTTGTTGCTCGTTATTCAAATGGTTCTACTACCGCAACAGTTAAAAACTCTGTTCAACTGGCTGGAATTGTTCCTGCTTATGGAGTGTTTGTAGCTGTTTTAGACAAAAGAGATCCAAATGGAGAAGGTCAAGAAGCTCCAATTTGGGATTCATTAGAAGTTAGAGGGGATGGTTTCTTTTCACCTGTTTACAATACTTCGGAAGCATTTTACTGGAATGGTAATGATGCTGTAATTTTAGCAAAAGGAACACTACCTTCAACGGCAACAACTTTAATTAATGCAACGAATGTTACCGGTTTTCAAATTGTAGATATTTTTGGTAAAATTGGTGAAAATCCTGCTGACGAAACAGGAAGTGCAGCTGGAAATGGTGGGGCATGGTCGACTAGTTTTCCGTATAGTACAGGTTTAGGAGTTCTGGTAACACAAGATCACTCAATGATCAGAAAATCAACGATCAAAAAAGGAGTTACTGCAAATCCTTCTTTCTTCAATCCAATGTTGGAATACGATACAATCCCTGCTGTTGTAGTTCGTTTAGATGCAAATGGTGATACATTATTCGGAACTAGCGGAAATCCAATTTTAGACGGTAACTGGTTTTCTTTAGGAACTCACGATTGTGCTTGTAATCCAGTTTCTGTTGATGAAATCAGTGCTAATGCTTTATCAATATATCCAAATCCAAGCAACGGAATCGTTAACGTTCGCAACAATGGAAACTTAAAATCAATTCAATTGGTTAATTCTTTGGGACAAACTTTAAATACAGTTTCAAACATTGCTAACAAACAATTAATTACATTGGATTTGAATGACTTAAGAGGTGTGTTCTTTTTAAGAATTACCAGTCAAGATGGTGAAATTCAATTAAGAAAAGTTATCTTAAAATAATCTATAAACTAGTAATGAAAAGGTCGAGCAATCGACCTTTTTTAATGTATAAATCTTTGTTATGAAGTTTCTTTTAGTTGCTTTTTTTATGGTAGTTTCAGTTACTTTTTTCGCACAAACGAGCGGAAAATTAATTGGTTCAATTACCGATAATGTTACAAAACAGCCTGTTGTAGGTGCAAAAATCACACTTACAGAAAAGAACAACACTAATCCAAAACGTGCATTGACCAACAGTGAGGGAATTTATGAAATTCCAAATATTCCTTATGGTACTTACTCAATTATGGTAACTATTATGTCTTTTGATACGATTCAAATGACTGTAAAAATTGACAAACCCACTGTAAAACAAGATATTGTATTGGGAGGAAGTCAAGAGTTAGAGGAAGTGAAAGTGATTGGTAATTTGGTTAAGGAAGGAAATGTTCCTGTAGCTGTTACAAAAATTTCTCTTCAAAAAATTACTGAAGAACTTGCCTCACGTGACTTACCAATGCTTTTGAATGGAACTGCTGGTGTTTATGCTACGCAAACCGGTGGTGGTGATGGTGATGCTAGAATTAGCGTTCGTGGTTTTGATCAACGAAATGTTGGAGTTTTGATTGATGGTGTTCCTGTCAACGATATGGAAAATGGTTCAGTTTATTGGTCGAATTGGTTTGGTTTAGATGCGATAACTTCTCAAATGCAAGTACAACGTGGATTGGGAGCTACAAAAATTGCTATGCCTTCCATCGGTGGGACAATCAATATTTTAACATCTGGAATTGGAAGTAAAAAAGGTGGTTCTTTGAAACAAGAATATGGAACAGGAAACATGCTTCGCACAACTTTTGCTTACAATTCAGGAATGTCTAAAAAAGGCTGGGGTTTCACCGTTTCAGGTTCTTACAAACAAGCTGATGGTTGGGTTTATGGTACTCCAAGTCAAGGTTTCTTTGGTTATGGAAAAGTTTCTAAAAAAATCAACAACCATTTAGTAACATTTTCTGCATTTGCAGCGCCACAATGGCATGGTCAACGTTCATTTAATCAACCAATTCAATATTTTGATGCTGATAAAGCAAGAGAATTAGGTGTACAAATTGATTCTTCTCAATTATTCCGTGATATGGGGATTCGTTATAACCAACACTGGGGATATTCAACAAATGCCGATGGTGAAAAGGAAATTAAAAACGAACGTTTGAATTTTTATTCGAAACCTCAAATTACTTTGAAAGATTTCTGGAAAGTCAATGATAAATTAGCGATTTCTAACTTATTGTATATGTCAATTGGTCGCGGTGGTGGAACAGCAATGTTGAACACTTCTGGGATTTTAAGAGATTCAACAGGTTTAATTAATTGGGATTTAATCGAACAAGAAAATAGAGTAAATTCACTTTTCGGAACCCCAAATATAAATACTCAGTACAGCGCAACCGAAATTCAATCAAGTCAAATTTTATTGGCAAGTATCAATAATCACTTTTGGACAGGATATTTAGGACAGTTTAATTACACGGTCTCTAAAAAAATGGAAATTTCTGGTGGTTTAGATGTGCGCTACTACGAAGGAAGACATTATCAGCAAGTGCAAGATTTATTGGGTGGGGATTATTTTGTAAGTACTGCTAACAATAATTCTGCTACTGCAATGATGCGCGTTGGAGATCGGATTGCTAAAAACACGTTCAATGCTGACAGAAAAGGAATCGTACAATGGACGGGTGCTTTTGGTCAAGTAGAATATACCGATGAGAAATTCTCTTATTTCGTAAACCTTTCTGGAATTATTAATGGATATAAAGGTGTTGATTATTTTCAGAAAAAAGTATTGGATTTAGGAGATACGGTTTTACGAATTGGAGCAACAGATACAATAACTTACGATGGTGTAACTTACAATGCTTCTTCTGAAGGATTAAAAGATTATGCAACCGATTGGAAATATATTCCAGGTTTTACCTTTAAAACTGGATTTAGTTATAATGTTCATAGAGACGCAAATGCATATATAAATCTTGGATTTTTAAACAGAACACCGCAATTTTCTAATGTGATTGATAACAATTCGAATGAATTTTTTGGAATCATCAATAATGAACAGATTATTGCTGTAGAGGGGGGTTACAACTATGCAGGAAAGAAATTTGGAGTAAATTTTAATGCGTATGCAACAAATTGGAGAAACAAACCAATGCCTTTTGGTGTGGCTGTTCCTGACCCACAAGATCCAACAGAATTTATCCGAATTAATATCAATGGTATGAATGCGGTTCACTTAGGTGGAGAAATTGATATTGCTTACAAATTAAACGATAAATGGTCTGCTGAATTAATGTTCTCTTTAGGTGATTGGTTCTGGAATTCTTCTAAAACTATTATCGTTCCACAATACGATTCATTAGAATTTACCTTCGATGCAAAAGGTGTACGCGTTGGTGATGCAGCGCAAACAGCACTTGCTGCTTCTTTGAGATATGAGCCAATCAAAAATTTATATATTAAGATTCAAGCTCAACATTTTGATCGTTATTATGCGAATTTTGACCCTTTCTCTTTACAAGGAGCTAACGGTGGAAGAGATTCATGGAAAATGCCTGCTTATTCTTTGGTAAACCTTTTTACAGGTTATAGATATCCATTCAAGTCGGTAGCATTTATCGCAGGTGGTTCTATTACTAATTTATTAAATACCTCTTTTATTTCCGATGCGACTAATAATCAAAACGGATCATTTGATAACTTCGATGCCAATTCCGCAACAGTAATGTTCGGAGGAGGATTTCGATTTAATGTTTCACTAGGAATACAATTTTAAATTTTAATTATGAGAAAATCAATTTTAACTGGTTTTGTAGCATTTGCAAGTTTATTTGCTTCTGCTCAATCCATTGCTGATGTGCGTAATTTAGGCATCGGTCAAACGGTTACCGTTTCAGGTGTCGTAACAAACGGTTCCGAATTAGGTAATATTCGTTACATACAAGACGGAACAGCAGCAATTCCTGCATTTGGAAGCAATTTAAGTTCTGTGCAACGTGGTGATTCAATTACTGCAACAGGTGTTTTATTTGATTTCAGTGGATTATTGGAATTATCTCCAACGTCAAGTTTTGTTAATCACGGCCCGGCTACTTTACCAACTCCATTAATTGTTCCACTTTCTGCAATCAACGAGTCTATCGAAGCGCAATTAGTAAGAGTGGATAATGTTACTTTTGTAGCTTCTGGAAATTTCGCAACTGGAAATTCAACAGTTCAAATAACAGATGGTGTCACTACTATGGATGTCCGTGTAAATGGTTCTACAAATATTGACGGAACAGCAATTCCAACAGGTCCTCAAACGATTATTGCTTTAGTTGGACAATTCAATACAAACTATCAATTGGTTCCAAGAAACTTAAATGATATTTTTGCCTATGTTGCTCCTGCTAAGGAAATCAATGTGAAAATGAATGGAACAACTGTTTTCAATAATGGAACGTATGTTGTTGGCAATACAGCTTCTACAACAATTACAATTGAAAATGCTGGAATTCAAGCGTTAACAGTTTCGGGAACAACTTTAACAGGCACAAATGCTGCTGATTTTTCAACTACTTTATCAACTGCAACAATTCCTGCAACAGGAAATCAAACGTTCACACTTTCTTTTGCACCACAAGGTACAGGTTCAAGAACAGCGATTATTACAATTGCAAATGATGATTCTGACGAAAATCCATACATAATTACCCTTTCAGCTGTTGGTAGTGACAATTTAGCTACCCAACCTACAGCAAACCCAACAAACTTAACTTTTCCTTTAGTAAAAGCTTATACAGTTGGTGGTCAATACACAGCAGGAACTGGTGCAGAAAAATACATCGTTCTATGGAAAAATGGTTCAGCAATTACAGGTGTTCCAACAGACGGAACCTCTTACAAAAGAGGAGATGTTGTTGGTGACGCAAGAGTAGCTTATATCGGAAATGGTACTGGATTTACACCTAGAGGTGTTGTTGCTAACCAAAATTATCATTTTGCTGTTTACGCTTTCAATGGTACTGAAGGTTTCGAAAATTACCTTACAACTGCTCCTGCAATTGGAAACGTTACAACTTCTGGATTAAACATTGGAAATTATTACAGTGGCATAAACTCATCTAGTCCGAACTTTGTTACTGCATTGTCTGCCAAAATTAATCCTCATACTTTTGTTTCTTATTTCAATTATAAAACAACTGTTATGAATCAGTTTGAAATCAGAGATACAACAAATGGTCAATCTTATGTTACTTGTGCTTATTCTGGAGAGCGTAAAGTATTCAATGACCCTTTTGATTGGACGCCTACAGGTTATTCTAGAGAACATACTTACTCACATTCTTGGATGCCAACTTTCCCTGCTGATGAGCCTTCTGAAAAACCAGAATATACAGATCAACACAACTTGTATCCAACAAACTTGCAAAATGCAAATACACCAAGAAGCAACTTGCCTTTAGATATTATAACTGGAGAGGTTTTATTTACTTATTTAGATTGTAAAGTAGGTTACAACAGTTCTAACCAATTGGTTTTTGAACCAAGACCTTCTCAAAAAGGAAATGCAGCACGCGCAATAATGTATATGGCAACTTGTTACAACGGAATTTCAGGAAATAACTGGCAAATCCCAACAAATCAGTCGGAAGCAATTTTGAAACAATGGCACGAAGCTGATCCTGTTGATAATTATGAAATCGCTCGTCAAGAATTTGTTTTCTCTACACAAGCTAATAGAAATCCATACATCGATTCAGCTGATTTTGCATGTCACGTGAATTTCTCAAATATGACTTATAATTCTTGTTCAATTGGTTTACCTGAGTTGTTAAAAAGTAATTTCTCTGTTTTCCCAGTTCCTTCAAATAACAAAGTTTATGCACAAGTAAATGGTTTGAATATTACAGCTTACAGTGTTACTGACATGACAGGACGTGTGGTTGCTAAAAAATCAAATGTTGAATTACCAGTTTTAGAATTAAATGCATCTGATTTCAAATCAGGAGTATATATTTTGAATGTGAATACTATTCACGGTGAAGTTCAACAACAATTTATCATCGAGTGATTTTAAGAAAACTCATATTACTTTTTGCAGGAGCAGGCCTTTGGGCTTGCTCTTCGCATTTGGTGGTGAACGGTAATTCAAACAAAGAAACTGTTAGCCAAAACATCATCGGAGATTCTTCGCTCGTTTCGATGATTAAACCTTATAAGGATTCTTTAGACAAACGAATGAATGAGGTAATTGCTTTTTCTGAGGAAGACTTTATTGTCAAACGACCAGCTTCCAACTTGATGAACTGGGTTGCAAATGCTTTGTTTGTGAACCAAACGAAAACCGTTCGACTTTCTCAACCGATCGTTTGTTTATTAAATACAGGAGGCATTCGCTCAAGTATCGGTAAAGGAAATGTGACATTGGGGGATATGTATAAAGTAATGCCGTTTGACAATACGGTTGTTTGGGTCGAATTACCAATTAGTGTACTACCAGAAATTGCGGCTTATTTAAATAAATCAGGTGGAGAACCAATGGCTAATTTAACTTTAATTGAAGGAAAATTATCCATCACAAACGGCCCTGAAAATCCAACTTATTTTTGGGTCATTACTTCTGATTATTTAATGAATGGAGGTGATAAAATGAATTTCTTTTCAAAGCGAACCAATATAAACGAAACTGGAAAATTGTTAAGAGATGTGCTGATTGAAGAAGCGAGATGTCAAGGGAAATTGATGAATAATGAAGAAAAATAATTTGTGAAGTAAGATATATTAGATTCTTTGTGAAGGTTTTAAGATCTTAAACTGATTTCATTTTCACCAATCCATAATTGGTTTTTCAAAAACTCAAAACCAAGGAATTTTAGATTCAGTTTGTTTCTTTTTTAAGGCTTTTATAATCTAAAATCTTTATTTTGAATATTAAAATAGCGTTGTCAAATCTTAATTTAAAGTTGAAATTAAGACTTTTAGTATCTTTTTGAAAACTAATATTTAGATTAAATTACTCCTTTTTGAGCAACTTTTGAAGGAAGTATTTCAAAAAAATAATTGAGTGTTCGCAATCGTACCAGTAAAATACTTAAATGTTAAAAATCAAGAATTTAATCGAAGCGAGAGCTATTTTGTGAATATTAGCGAACAATCTTCGGCCTTGAATTTCTTGGTTTTAGCTACTGAACTGAAACTGTTAATTTTTAAAATTTCTGCAAAAACATTTTTAAAAAAAAATCAGTTTCAGAAAGGAGTTAAAATTGTTTGCTACGAGTTTTAAATACATGTTTAACAATAACTTGCGAGCAAAAATAAATTCAGAGCCTTGATTTTTTAGCTTCGCTGCTACTCCGTGGTGATTCTTTTTCATCAAGGAAAAAGAATGGCAAAATGAAAATATTGACTCAATTTGGGATTTTCATTAGGATTATAATTTTAAATATTGGTGGTAAGAAAGCGTACACTTAATAAAAATTAATCTTACTTCAAAGTTAATTTCCACTTCTTGTTTTTAATTTTAATACGTAATTAAAATCCCACTTTTGACGAATTAGTTGTCTTCAAATTGAACCAAACAGTTTTTAAAATGTACAGTATAAAATGAAATTTATTATTTGTGTTTTTTTATTCTCTTTTTGCGCTGTTGCTCAAGAATTTCAACCTAAATCTAATCCGTTCAATTTCGAAGCTATTACATTGCCCATTTATTATTTTCCTTTCTACGATAGCGTGCAGGTTATTGAAATAGATTACTATACACAATCTTTAGCACAAGGTGCAATGAATGATGCAATGTATCCACGAGGCGGCTCTTCATACCACGATGCAATGATGATGAACCGAATGAATGGTTATTTAGTACGAAATCTTAAAGGAGAAATAATCGCTAATTATGGTGTACTAAACGTTAGTCAATTGAATTTGAGTGCACCCGATTCTTGCCAAATAATAACCCACAAGCAACGTTTAAATTCTATCAAAAATCAAGGACATTTTTCGTTTCAACAGACCTTAAAAGATTATTGTGGTTATGGCTATTTGATTTCTAGAGTCTTTATTCCACAGAAACATTCAGAAATGCCTGAGAGAGGGGTTCAACTTTTTGGGGTCTTAGACACACTTGGAAAAATTGCCATACCTATGAATCATCTTGCGATTGATTATGCTGACGGCGAGTATTTGGTAGCACGCTATTCTTCTATGTTTTATGAAAGAAACCTAGTTCCAAACTTTAAAGAATCAAAAAGCGAAGATAAAAATGAATATAAAAGGTACGCAATTTACGACAGCTTATTTCAATTGACTCTTCCTGGTTCAGAAATACCTTTAAGACGAATAAGTGCAAATCGATACGCGACAGAATCACAAAGTTTTGTTTCATTTATGGATCGCTTCGGGAATCCCATAAAAACAAATCAGTACAAACAAATTTCTGACACTCGCATTAATAATCTATTGATTTATATCATTTCAAAAAACGACACACTTTATCAAGGACTACTTTCACGACAACTCGAAGAAGTGACTCCAGCTATTTTTAGTTCTATAATTCCCTTTGAACACGGGTTTAAAGTGCAAGACGCACAGAAACGCAATGGACTTTTGAATCTAGAGGGAAAACTCATCGTACCTTTTGATTTGGAAGCGCTAACAATCAATTACCGACGCGATAAATTCATTGTTTTTACGCAATATGTTGAAGTGCCCAACGGAAAAATGCAGTGTTCAGGTTTAATAGATTCAGCAGGAAAAGTGCTATTACCAGCTGTCTATTGGGAAATCGGAACTTTTTACAATAAAATTTCAACCGTAAGAAAAGATAACAAATGGGGCTTAATAAATCGTTCGGGTGAACTTTTATGTCCATTAGTTTATGATGGAATTGGCCAATTGCACCGTAATTTCATAGAAATAACTAGCAATGGAAAACTTGGATTGCTGGATCAGTCTGGTAAAGTGGTTTTCGAACCGAATTATACTTATTTAGTTTGGTACGATTCACTTATTCATTACGGTACTGAAAACAATGAATTTTTCATTTTTGACTATAAATCGGGTGCAACTTACGAGCATAATTTTGGTAAGTTAATGCCACAGGTTAATGGTTTGTCTTTTTATGTCGAGGATAAAAAATACGGTGTGGTAAGCTCCAAAGGAAAACTCTTGATTTCGGCACAATTTGACAAAGTTCACGGCTATCGTAATAATCGAGCTTTGGTGCAACAAAACGGCAAATATGGACTCATTGATGAAAATGGAAAAATTATTAAGGCTGTTAATTATACTGCTTATAAAAACGATAAAGAGGGGAATTATGTGCTAGAGTAGTAGGGGCTTGATTTAATCTCTTTTCAGTTATTCAATACATTGTGTCAAAGTATGCAATTTGATTCAAGCATTAATTAGAACATTGTAAAAACTAAATATATTAGTCACGATTCCTCCTAAAATTCGATTTAATTCAAAATTAGTATCAAAATCTTTAGAGTCACAGAAAACAAAATAATGAACTCCTGAGTAAAAGAAAGTAATGCCAAAAATTATTCAAACAATTGAACCTTAAAACGCATAAGAATGATTTAGTATTGAACAACTTTATTGAAGAGCATAGAATTAGAATAATTCAATTTATGGTTTAAGTTGTAGTCTGCGACACTGGTAAAACATTCAACTATATTCAATTTCTCTAGTTTTCATTATTGGAATGTAGAGCATAATGTTTAAGCCAATGAGTATAAATAATAGACCAAAAATTTCAAAGGTCCATCTTGGATAGAAAATGGTAATGATTGATCCTAATCCAACAATTGCAGCTATTAAAAGTCGCACAATCAACACTTTGAAATTCATCTTTTTCGTTAAGTTAAACAACCAATTACAAAATATAATTTCGGAAAAGGAATAAAACACAAAAAGAAATATGCTTAATGAAACAAGGTTTTCGAGGGAACTGACAAATACTAAAATCGTAACACCGTAAACCAACATCGTTAAAGCGTGTAGCTCGTGATAAGCAATTTGGACTTGTTTTCGTTGACTACTAAAAGCTGAAATTATTGCTAGCAAAGCTCCTATTATAAAGCCAATACCAATTATGGTTTTTGTCAGTTCAAAGTTTGAATTTTCAGTGAAGAAAAGTACAACACCACAAATCATCAGTGTATAACCATAAAGGGAAATAGGAAGGTATTTATTCATCTGTAAGATATTGATTAAGAATAATTAAGGACACAAAATTAGGGTGTAATGTTTCCTGAATACTTACTCAATAAATGGCAAAACTTACATGATTAATACACAGATAATAGTGTTTTTAATACATTTACTCCAAACCTTTCACATAATTCTCCAAATACTTAAATCCTTCGGTTAATTCGCCATCAAAAGTGGTTTCACTTCCTTTGGCAATCATATTATCAGGGTCTTCGCCGAATAAACGAGGTAAAACGTGTTTCAATAATTCGTTTCCAAAGTCTTCTGATGCATCTTTTGGAAGTTCGCAAGGTAGGTTGTCAATCGACATCACTGCAATGGCGCCATCGTTCGAGTAATCCACTTCTTGTCCTGTTTGTGGGTCGTAACCGAAAATTGGGTTTCCGATTTTACTTGCACGAATCGTAGCTGCAATTGGACCGTCCACATCACACGAAATGTCAGCAATCACTTGAATGCGATTGTCTGTTGATTGTAAATCTTCTTGTGTTAAAATCACAGGTGACTTAGCACTCCAAAAATGACAAGGAATGTACATATCTGTTTTGGAAACATAACGACCAAATGTTGATTTATACAATTCTGGGGTGGAATAAAACTCTGATTTAACAAAAGTTCCGCCATCTTTTCTGCCGTAATAATCTTCCACTTCTAATTGAGCGTAGATCGGTTCGTTAAATTCCTTAGAATGAAATTCTTCTGGACTCACTTCTTTAATCGGTAATAAATCAATTATTTCTTGTGCGCCATGTCCAACGCGACCAAAACCAGTCAAAAGAATTCGAAAGTTTTTAGGTAAACTCACTTTTTTTAATTCTTCTTCAACTTCTTTGCGGTCAGCGCACAAATGAGCAGGTTTCAATTCGTACGTTTTTGACTTTAAGCCATACGTATAAAAAGCATTGTAACAACCAACAATTCCAGCATAGCGACCAAAACCAATGACGCGTTTGTTGTATTTATCTTTAAGAACTTCGTAGTCAACTAAACGGATTTTTTTCTCAAGTATAGCTTGAAGTAAGGTGCGGTTATAAGGCTGTTTTTTAAGTGTATGTGAGAAAAAGAAAAATGTTTTATTTGGGATTAAATCTTCAATTTGAACTTCTTTCACACCAAAAATAATATCACAACCTTCGAGCGAATCAACAAGTTCAATTCCTTCGTTAGCGTACTCTTCATCTTTAAAGGTACGAATGGGACTTTTTTGAACGCGTACTTTTATAGTTGGATAAATCGTTTCAATGGCTTTGCATTGTTTTGGTGTCAATGGAACTCGGAAATCCGGCGGCACTTTTCCTTCTTTAATCACTCCGATGGTAATGTTGCTCATGTACTTTTTTTTAATGGATTGGTTCTTTTAATAGGTAGGTGTCGATAAACTCGCGCACACAACCGTCCCCCCCTTTTTTAGTCAAAATAATATGACTTTGAGATTTGACTGCATTTACAGCATTCGCTGGACATACCGCCAAACCTACGTTTTTCATTATTTCTAAATCATTGATATCGTCACCAATGATGGCAACTTGTGAAAGCTCAATTCCTAATTCTGTGCACCATTCTTGTAAAATCGCTAGTTTAGGTTCTCTTCCAACGTAACATTTTTGGATTCCCAATAACGCAGCACGACTTTGGACAATATTTAAAGTAAATCCAGATGAAATAATTCCAACTTCAACGCCGATTTTCGCTAAATGCAACAAGGACATTCCGTCATGTGTGTGAAAACGTTTTTGCTGATCTCCATTTTCAGAAACATACATTCCGCCATCGGTCAAAACGCCATCCACATCAAGGATTAAGAGTTTGATCGCCGCTAATTGTTTGCGAAATTTTTCAGGTTTATACATCGGTTTAAATAGGAGGGAGTGTAAGTCCACTTCGTATTCCTCACAAATAGCTTGTAGGTCAAACATACTCAATTCGAGTACGTTATCTGCATTCAAGTCATTTAAAAATTCATTGAAATCAACACCGAATTTGGCACAAAGACCTTTGATATTTTGTTCTAAATGCATTTTAAATCATGTTATATCCAACACTTGCAGCTACAGGTCGTAATTGATTCAAGAGTTGTTCGAATTCTTCGTAGTTCAATTGTTGTGAAGCGTCTGATTTTGCCACTTTCGGATTTGGATGCGCTTCAATCAATAAACCATCAATTCCCATTGCAACACACGCTTTCGCAAGATTTGGAATACCATAAGCGTAACCCATAGCATGAGATGGATCTAGGATAATTGGCAAATTTGTGTATTCTTGCAACCAAGCTACGCCACATAAATCCAAAGTAAAACGCGTTCCTGTTTCAAACGTGCGAATTCCTCTTTCACAAAGAATGACATTTTCATTTCCACCTGAAAGTACAAATTCTGCTGCTTGTACAAATTCTTGTAAAGTTGTTCCGAAACCACGTTTAATTAAAACAGGCTTTTGTGTTTTTGCACAAGCACGTAAAATTCCTTGGTCGTACATTGCTTTTGCACCCACTTGAATGATGTCAGTATATTCAATGATTTCATCGATATGAGTGGCATCGCGCGCTTCTGTGATGACATTTAAGCCATAATCTTCACGCATTTTAGCTAGTAATTTCAAGCCGTCTAAACCCATTCCTTGAAAAGAGTAGGGGCTCGTTCTTGGTTTATAACATCCGCCGCGCAAAGTTGTTAAACCTAATTTTACCAATAATTCTGCTGACGATCGAATTTGCTCTTCGGATTCAACAGAACAAGGACCGCCAATTAAAATGGTATTGTTTGTCGTTCCACCAATGCTTGTTTTTCCAAATTTTACAGTTCGTTTTTCACTTTTGTATTTTTTGGAAGCCAATTGCATATCGTTTGGAAACACCCAAGACGCTTCAGTAAATGATTCTAATTCGGCAGGAACGTCTTTCATCCCAGAGCCAGTTATTAAAACTTGAACGCCATCACTAACTATGTGAAAAGCTTTGTGTTTCTCCGCAAGCACAGCAGCGCTCTCGTTTGAAACGGAATTTTTGAGATGAATAATCATATTTCTCCTTTGATAAGGTGGACAAAATTAATAATTCCAACGGCATTTTGGGCTTCGTCCACAATGGGAAAGTACATTACAGGGAAATTACATTTTTTAATCAATTGTAAAAGCGCTACAACCGTTGAATTTGCTGTAATTTTTATCGGATTTGAATTGATAAGATCTTGTGGAATTATTTCACTTGGACAATCTATTTTACGCAATAAAGCTTTTCGAATGTCAGCACTTGAAACGATTCCTTTAAATTGATTGTTTTGGTCAAGCATTAATGTGAAACCAAAATTACCGTATTCAACCGCTTCCAAAATGGATTTAGTTGTGCATGTTTCGATGTAATCTTTTGGGCATTCCTCTAACGGAATCATGAAATCACCAACAGTATATTGCGATTCAATTTCGCGTTTTGTTAAATTCATTAAAGCATGTCCAATACTTGGAGCGTTGAACAAGTACGAACCTGAAACGGATGAACTCACGCCCATATTTCTCAGAATAAAGGAAACTTCGCCATTTACGCCACCGTCAACGTGAATGGATTTGTTTGGATATTTCGCTCTGAATTGACGTATTTTTGAGAAATTCACTTTGTCGAAAACGCCACCACTTTGTCCTGGAATTGTTGCCATTATTAAGATGAAATCAAAATGTTGGTAGGCATCAAAAACAGAAATTAGAGTAGGAGTGATGACCGCTAAACCTTTCTTCCCGGTTATATCATCTGGAATTTCTAAGGGCGATTTTAAATCTTCAAATTGAAAGGTCAGGTATTCAACTGGATTTTTGCGTAATAAATCCCAGTATTTTTCAGGTTCATTGGTGATAATGTGTAAGTCAATTGGAAGCGAACACCATTCACGAATTTCTTGAATGTCAGTAAAGACGTTTAAATCGTCATTGCAATCAACATGCAGTAAATCCACTTGATGAGCCACTAAATCAGCGATAACTTCTTGAAGTGGTCTGACTTTGTCACTGTAAATCGAGGCGGATATTTTCATTAATTCGTTGGGGTAAAAACAGGGTTAAAACTAGCATCACAAATAACAATTCGACAAGTTTTAGGCTTAAAAACAGTGCTGTCTAATTTTGCTTTCAATTCTAAAAACAGTTTGATTTCTTCAAAACTCATTGATTTTGGATCTTTATCTTTGGAAGCAATCAATTGTAAATCAATCGTTTTTTTATTGAATTTCAATAAACGAAGGTGTTGTGTTTTATCGCCGTTTAAACCTTCATTAATCCAAAAATCGAGTGTTTTTTGAGCCATTTCTTTGTGCGATTTATCTAAGAAATAAACTACAACATTTTTGTCTTCAACTTTATCACCATATCCTTTGGAGCAGGAAAAAAGTGAAATCAAAACGAATAGTAACAAGTATTTTTTCATCGTGCGAATTTACGGATAGTTTTTAGAAGGAGTTGAAAGATGAGAACGGAAAGATGTAAGTTAAAAGAAAACTATCTGCCTATTTTTTTAGTATTTACTAATAAACTTCAGATCTTTTTAGTTTTTAGGATTTTGGCGACTATTCTTCTTTTTATATCTAATTTTTTCTATAACAGAAATAAACGACCACTAAGTAATTTCACAACCCATTAAAATCTATAACACAATTGGGTAAATTTTTTATCAAATGCTGTTTTTCTGTTTCACTAATGGTTGGATTTTCAAAAATAAAGTATCTTAGGTTAGTTAAATTAACTATAGTTTGTGGGAAAGTCAAAATTGGATTATTGCTAACAAATAAAAATTCAAGGTTTATCAAATTGCCTAGTGAATTTGGCAGGTTTGTAATTTTATTTTCACTGAACTCTAAGTAAGTTAGATTTGATAACTTCCCTAATGAATCAGGTAGTTTGGTTAATTGATTATCATTTAAATAAAGTTCCTCAAGATTGGAGAGTTTCAAAATTGATAATGGCAAGTTTGTCAATTTATTTTCGTCCAGCCCTAAGTATTTTAAATTTATTAGTGAACCTATGCACTCAGGAATTTCGGTTAATTGGTTTCCATCTAAACCTAAATCGATTAGTTTGGTGAGTTTACAAATAGATTCGGGAATAGATTTTAAGTTATTATCTTCTAGGAGTAAGTATTTGAGATTTACCATTTCTCCAATTTTTACAGGGAGAGAATCCAATTCTTGACCTACTAAATCGAGTTTAATTATTTCCAATGGGTGTTCAAGTGCATAGCTTAACGATTCGCACACATTTTCCTTTTGAGCAAAGGAACTAAAGGAAATAAAAACCGCAACTACTAATTTCAAAAGAAGTTTCATAGATTTATTTAATTTGTAAAGAAAGACAAAAATATTTTCAATTCTCAATCTTAACCGCTGGAATGTCAGCTGAGATCATTTGATTTAAGTAGTTTGTTCGGTCGTCGCCAAGGGTTTTGAAAAAATCAGTGATGTCTTCGCCGTAACTGCGTTTTGTGTAAGTGTAAACGATGATTGCTTTCTTATTGTTAGAAATTTCAATTTGTTTGTAGCGATACACGTTGAATTCTACAATGGTCATTTCGTCGTTTTTACTTTCACCCAATAAAAAGTCAAGCATGAATTCTTTGCCATCTGGACTTTCGGTAACTTCATAATTACAAACAGGATCGGTCTTTTTTCTTTTGTTTAATTCTTTGATTTTTTGTTGAACAGCATCTTTCGTTTTTATATCCGTCACGAATAGGTGAATCGTCATCATTTGCGTAAAACTTTCCAGCTTTTCACCTTCTGGTAAATATTCTTGGATGTAATACGTATCGCTCGGTTTGTTTGAATACGCCAAGTTGAAATTTACAGCGTTGAATTCCAAAGGTCCTTTCACGCCGAGTTTGTCATCGGTGTTGTTGGTGAAAATCGTGAATGATAAAAGGAATAGGGAAAGGGAAATAATAAGAGTTTTCATATTTTTTAAGGATTGTTTAATTAGCAAAAGGCTTGACGTTGATTTCTCTCAACACTGTTGAGAGTTTTGGAAAGTCCTTATAGGTCTCATAAAACTGCTTCATTCTCCAGATGTTCTTGTTCGAGAAGATGGAATAATTAATTTCATCACCACTCACCAACTACTTTATCAATCTCCTTCATCAAGCGATCTGTTTCGCTCAAAGCAACAATGATTTTCTGATAATGTAAAATATCTTCAAACTCCAGTTTTCGGTCTTTTCGGTCTTTGAGCCATTTTTGAGCAGGTTGGTAGCCACCAATGTAAAACTCCCAAGCGATTTGCGGAACGTTATCAAAGTACTGGGTTTCGCTGATGTACACTCGCCCATCTTTGTAAATTGGCTTAACAACCACATTATCTCCATCTTCTGGATATTGCGTGATGTAATTTTCCACTATCGGACTTTCCAATAAGTGAATTTGGCGGATTTCGCCACCTAATTTTACCAATTGCCAAAAGGTTGCTTGGTCTGTTGGATAAGGAACTCTCGGAAAATCAATCTTTAAAAACTCCTTGTATTTCTCGCGATAATTTGGCGAATGTAAAACGGCATAGATGTAATCTAAAATGTCAATGGGACTAAATTCCCCTCCTGTGGAGGGGTGGCTGAAAGCCGGGGTGGTCTTTTCACCGTATTCATTGATAATGAATTTCTCTAATGCTGTAAATACGGCATTTATATTTTTCTTTACATCAATATCTCTACAACGAAATACTTTTAACCCAAAACTCTCAAGATATGCTTGCCTTTTAGCATCATATTCTTGTTTTTCATCGTGGCTATTTCCATCGATTTCTATAACTAAACCTAAAGCCTTAACATAAAAATCAACGATGTAATTGCCAATAATTCGTTGGCGATCAAAATCAATTTTGTAAAAAACACCCTTGTGAACTTGTTGCCAAAACAAAACTTCAGAAAGAATTCCTTCTTTTCGTTTGTCTTTTGCCAATTGATTTAGCGCAGGATTGTGCGGTAAATTCTCAACAAAATTTCTATAGATGGGAATGTTATTGATTGTGGTAAGTATTTCTTTTTGGCTGGTGTTTGTTGGGTTTGGTGAAAAAACCACCCCGCCCGATGGGCACCCCTCCAAAAGAGGGGAATTTTTTTCGGGTACAAATGTTAACCCCAATTTCTCTGCAATTTGCTTTACAATTTCTGCATTTAAATTGGGCGTTCTTTCTGTTGTTTTGTAGATGGTTTGTTGGGGGTTGATTTCAGGATATATGTACAATGGAAAATGATAAGATTGTATTGTTCTTTCCGCACTTTTCATTTCAGAACAATATTTTGTTAAAAAAAAACTATCAATAGAACTAGATTTGTTTTGGCGACTAACCAACAGAGCTAAATTGTTGTTTGGAATCATATGTTTCATAGTATCAAAACGAGGACGACCTAAAAAGCCACTTGATTTCCTATTCAATAAAGTAAATCTCGTATCAAAAGCTTTAACTAATATTTTGATATGGTCATAATTTCCAGAAAGTATATCCTTTTTTGCATCTTCTAATTTCCATGTTCCATCATTGACTCCATATTTTTTACGGAGATTATCTATATCTAATTGCTGGAAATCAGTTTCTAATTTAAGAATTTCATCTTTTGTGAATTTAAGTGTCAGTAAATCATTTTTGGTTTGAATTCCTGTATTCTTATTATTAAAGAGTAGCTCAAGATTTATACCATTTTCATAACTGTTTTCTTTTGAAAAGTCTTTTGGAATGTAAAAGTAATAAGGATCTTGATATTCAATTTTTTTCCAAGAAATAGAACGAATGCTATAATCAGAAAGGTAATTGTATTTATTTTCTCTTGTGCCAAATATTTCACTGTGGAATACTTTTCCCAAAGATTTACTTTTCTTAGAGCTAGATTTAATGAATATATTAATTGACACGCCTGTCATTATATCAAATACATTTTGGTCAGTACTCCCATCAGGTGATACCTCTTTCTTTTTTGCATTTCCATGTAAATCAATAATATAAATGCTATCAAAAGATTCAAGTAAATGTTTACGCATTTGTCTATGAGTAACTCCATCTAAAAAACTATTGCTTGAAATATATGCTAAAATTCCTTCACCATTTTTATCAATAAAATATTGACCATATCTAATAAATTTAATATAATCATCATCAATATTTATTTTTCGTTCATTCAAATCCTTTTTGTAATCAGCAATTAAGTTTTGTATCCATTCATTTTTATTGGTGCTACTCACAGCATACGGCGGATTTCCAATTACGCACATCACTGGCGAATCCCGTTTGATGTGGTTGGCTTCGTTGGCTTCACTGCTTAACCAATTGGCAAAGAGCGTTCCTGTGTCTTGGTGTGTTCTTCCAAACTGTTGGTCAAATACACACGAAAACGTTGGTTGGTGGTTGGTTTGTAACCTGTTTCGGTCAACAACAAATCCAATTTCAAGTGTGCCATCGCGTAACTTGCCATCAGTAACTCAAAACCGTTCAGGCGTGGCAATAAATGCGTTTCTACATAATCACTCCAAATGCCTTGTTGTCCTTTGAATTTCTTATGAATGTGCTTCACAACCTCAGCCAAAAAAGTACCTGTACCCGTTGCTGGGTCAAGGATTTGTACTTTGTGTACTTCTTGGTCAACTGTTTTACCTTGAACGTTTACTTTTATTTTCGTTTTGCTCGTATCGGCTAAACCTTGTGGCAAATCAAATTCAGTTTTCAAAATGTCGTCAACAGCACGCACAATAAAATTGACAACGGGTTGCGGTGTGTACCAAACGCCACGTGCTTTTCGAAGTTTCGGGTCGTATTCACTCAGGAACGTTTCGTAAAAATGGATAATGGGGTCTTCCATTTTCGTGGTTTTTCCATAATTCTTCAAAATCTCTTCCACATTGCACGCGAGAAAGATTTCTACCAAACTGTCAACAATCCATTTGATGCGGTCGTCAATGTCTGGACCTGCAATGTAGCCAAACAATTTGCGCAAAAACGGATTCGATTTTGGTATCAATTCTGCGGCTTCTTGTCGGCTGAAAGTGGGTAAAGTTGGGTCGTGCAAACGTGCGGCAAACATTCCATAGGCGATAGTTTGTGCATACACATCCGCAAAACCTTTGGGCGTAATGTCGTGAATCAGGATTTGTTGGAAAGCCATCATTTGGTCTTTCAGCGTACTGTCTTCGTTTTTGTTTTCGTCGCTCGTCAAGGCTTTTTCAATCACATCTGAAAGCAAACGCGCTTTTCCAGCCATCATTTCGGCTAGTTTTTTACTGCTTTTGATGGTTTGACTGATGTGGCTACAAAAATCTTTGATTAGATTTTCAAACGTTGCGAAGTTCTCAGGCAAAGGGACAATTTTTGAATTGTCCGTACTAATTGCTCCGATTGATATTTTAGTTACAAACTCACCGTCTCTGTACAAATGAAAATTCAAATAGTCAGTGAAAATCAAGTTATTCAACGATGCTTTGTAGCGGTCGAATTGTTCTTTATTTCCCGTTTTCTTTGCGCCGTCAAGGTCTTTATCGCCAATATCTTTCGCCTCGATGAACCCAACCGGAATCTCTTTCTTAGTCAAGATATAATCAGGCGCTCCACACGATTGTCTTTTCGGCTCGTTGGTCGCTTGGATGTCAGGCACCACACTTTCTAACAATTGTTGCAAGTCGCCACGAAACGTATGTTCGGTTGCATTTCCGAGTTGGTAGCGTTGATTGAGGTTGTTGATGTATTGTTCGAGGGTCATTGGCGGTATTTATCAATAGAGAAATAAAAATGTTATTCCTCTTTATTCAATTTGTTTAAATGCTTTAAATCTTCGATGTCTTTTTTTCTTGCAGTTAATTGTTTGTCAATAACTAAATCATTGTAATTCAAAAAGTAAATTTCAAAATCGTTCGTTTTTACTATTTCTTTTCTGACAAATGCATCTTTAAAAACAATTTCTGCCTTTATTGTTGGGAGAATATCTAATGTGAAATCATCAAATTCTAGTTTGAAAAAAGAACTTTCAGGACTTGGGTTATTTTCTTCTCGATAATCAGAAACGTTTAAATCCAAATTCTCAATTACATTTAATATCCTAAAATAATTTTCATAACTAGGATTAAACCAAATATCTAAATCTGGCTTTTCTGTAATTTCCCCACTTAATGTAACTGAATGTCTATAATAGCCGTGTAAAGCAACCGCTGTGCCTCCAACAATAATATATTCAACATCGTGCTTTTTTAAAAGTTGACATATTTTTATTAGCACGTTGCCTAAATTATTTTCCACTTTGTTTTAACAATTTTGATTAGAACCCTTGTTTTTTACTTTAAAAGAAGAAATTTCTTTGATTGCCTTTTCAAAAGCTGTATGACGCTTTAAAATTTCGGGTATTTCTGAACGTTTAGCTTCAGTTGATTTTAATTCTTCAAAGGAGTTATATTTCTTAACTGTTTTCATAATAATAGTTTAATAATAAGTTCCAAATAACTAATTGATTTTAACAGCCACGTTTTTAATCCTCGTGAAAAGATTAATACAAATATCTTAGTTCAAAGATAAAAATTTAACTTACGAAACAAATTTTTCCTTCTAATATAAAATCAATATCTTTCTTAGATATGTATTCTATTAAGAATGGATACTGTTTTGGCGTGGATAAAGAGTCACCTCCCTCATTCCTCCACTGATAGAGATAGATACTTTTATATGGGGAAATTGTCACCCTCCTCAGTCCTCCCTCAAGTCTGACGACTCTGACGAGTATCAGACTCCGTCAGAGGGAGGAAGCGTAATAGCACTTCGGCAGAGAAATCGGTTAAACTGTCAATTCTCAATTCTACATTTTCAATTTTCAATTCTCAATTTTCAGCCGCTAAAGTGGAATCACCCATTACTGCACGTATAAACAAAAGCAGGAGGGAAGTTGAACGGAGTGTAATTCAATTTTACAGAACTGAAAATCTTTTTTAAGGCACGGCGCGATTGTAAGGAATATTGGAATTGTACGAATTGTCCTTGGTTGTTCAGGTGGGTTTTAACCTCTGAAAGGATGAGCTGTCGAATCTCCGTTGGAATTACTGCTAACGGCAAAGAAGAAATAATTAAGTCTGCTTTTTCAAGGCCTAGTTCTTTCAAATAGTTGCTTATTTCGGTTGCAGAACCGTGTTTTAGGTGTACGTTTTTGTGGTCAATCTTTTTATGCAAAGCTTCAAAGAACGTATCGTTTAATTCCACCACAATTAATTGGGTGTCGGGTCCCATTTTTTCAATGATTTTTTCGGTAAAAACACCTGTGCCTGGACCTAGTTCAATGATAATTTTTGATTCCTTTATCGGTAAGTGATTCAGCATTTTAGCTGCTAAAAAACGAGAACTTGGCGCCATCGCACCAACCATATTTTTTTCCTTGAAGAATTGTTTTATAAATGAACTTTTAGACACCGGCTTAATTTTGAATGATTGATTTACCACCGTTCACAATTGCGATGATTTTTCCTGTAAGTTTTTCTCCAAAGAACGGATTGTACGGATGTTGCGAAAGTAAATTTTCTTGGTTTAATTCCCATTCTAAACTAGGGTCAAAAACGGTAATGTCTGCCAAATTTCCAACTGCAATCGCATGGTTTTCGATTTGTGCTATTTTTCTTGCATTGTGCGAAACGCTATTTACAAACTTCGCTAAATCGATATGTGTCTTACGATTCAAAGCACCAAATACGGTTTGCAATTGAAATGCCCCAAAACTTGCGTTGTCAAATTCCAATTCTTTCTCTTCTTGATCCATTGGACGGTGGTCAGAAACAACGGTGTCAATCGTTCCGTCCATCAAGCCGTGCCACAATTCCATGCGGTCTTTGTCGGTTCTCAAAACAGGTAAAACTTTCAAAATTGCATCAAAATCCAACATATCTTGCTCCGTAAACAAGAGGTTCATCAAGTTGACATCAGCGGTAACTTTCAAGCCTTTTTTCTTTGCTTCACGAATCAATTCAACGCTTTCTGCACAAGAAATTCCTGTTAAATGGATGTTTCCGTCAACGTATTCAACCAAACGTAAATTGCGCTCAACTTGTATAATTTCGGCAATACTTGGGTCGGATTTTAAACCTGTTTTGGTAGAAGCAATTCCTTCGTTTACCATTCCTTTTCCAGCTAATGAATAATCGCGTGAAAAGGCAATTACTTTTCCTCCGAAGTTTTTGGTATATAACAACGCACGGTACATAATTCCTGCGCTAACTGGATGTAAATCATCGGAATACAAACGAACGCCACTTTGGAATAAATCGTACATTTCCGCCAATTCTTCGCCTTTTAAACCTTTAGTTAGTGCTCCAATCGGATGAATGGAAACAGCGTGATTGGAAGCCTTACTTAAAATGTATTCCACTTGTGATTTACCGTCAACGATTGGTTGTGTTGTTGGCAAAATGCAAATATGTGTATAGCCACCAAAAGCTGCTTGGTCCAAACCTGACGAAATGGTTTCTTTGTGTTCAAATCCAGGGTCGCAAAAATCTGCTTTTAAATCCACCCAACCTTGCGATAAGTGTAAGTTTTCTGAATCAATAACAAGAGCTTCATCGTCAGAAATTGTATTTTCTATTCTTTCAAATTTCCCATTATTGATTAAAACATCCTTGATTTGATTATCAAATTCAGAGCTTTTATCGAGGATTTTGGCGCTTTTTAAAAGTAGTTTCATTGTTTATCTATTTCCAGAACTTTAATAATGCTATTTCAAACAGGATAAAAAGTAAACTCAACAGCAAAAGAATTCTCCAGAATTTCGCTGGTTTATCAATCGCAATTGGACTCTTGCTTTGTCCGTCTTGAATAGTGCTAAAATTACAATTTTTTATTCCTTGGGAAGTGAATGCTTCGATGATGTTTGCTTTTTCCATTAAGGAATTGTTGGATTCTGTGCGTTCGTAATTCAACGCTAAATTCCCTATAATTCCATCATTTACAATTGAATAGTTACCCGGTTTTAGTTTCTCAACCGCTTCCATTCCAGAAATTGAAAGGTAAGAACGATTCCCAATTTTCTGAATCAATGGAATAAATTCGATGGATTTACTTTCTAATTTCAACGGATTGTCGTTTTGAATTTCTTCAAATACGGGGATTTTACTTTCTTTACCAATCATTGAAAATAGGGGGTAGGAACGAATTGAAAGTTCTCCAGCTCGCAATAAAATCGTTGGAAATAAAGCGTTTGAACTGAAGTTACTGAAATCAGCTTGCAGTGAACTTAAAAATAAATAGGCATTTTGATTGGAACGCAATAAAAGTGGTTCTCCATTTTTCAATTCGATTAACGTGAAAGCTGTAGATTGGCGCATCTGACTAACACTGTAGGCTTTAACGATACTCGGAACGTTTAAGTTTTCGTTTTCTTTCTCAAAAACACCTTTGAAAAATGGATCTTTGTATTGGATTTTATTGATTTTCAAACCTGAAGTTGAAACTGTCCAAATACTTGGAAGATTCAATTCTCGTAATAAATTAGCGTAATCATTTTTTTGAATATTCGTTCCTGGTAAAACAAAAACACTTCCACCGTCATTAGAAAACTCAACGATTTCGCTAATTAAACCCGATGGAATTTCATTTAAACCATTCAAAACAAGTAGGTTGGCTGCGTTTAAATTATCTTTTGAAAACTCAAATTCTGAAATAGACTTTGTTTCGTAAAATGGTTCAACATTGAATACTTTTTGAACGTCAGCCGAAGCATCTTTTCCATTGATAATCAATACATTCGATTTTTTAGCAACGTTGTAAGAAAAGTAAAAATCATCGTCCCAAAAAAGCTGTTTGTCGTTGATGGTTAATTTTCCTGTTTTGAATCCAAATTCGTTTTCAGTAAATTGAAAGCTTGTTTGTACTTTTTTATTAGCAGGCACATCAATGAACATATCGCGCTTGGATTTACCCAATTCCAAATGCAATTCCATATTCATAGCATCTTGTTCCGAGTAATTACGCAATTGAACAAACAATTCATTTGGCTCCCCTTTTTTATGAAATGGATTTGCAAACCAAATAGAATCAATGGTTACATTCTCAATTTTTTGAGGGATTAATTGAATTGGGAAAAAGTCATTTTTGTCGTCTGCTTTTAATTGTTTGGCTGAAAAAGTATTTTTTTGAAAATCAGATAGCACTACAAATTGTTGTTTACCAATACGTTGCTGTTCTGCATTTTCTTTTTCTAAGAAGTTTTTTTGCCAATTGATTACTTCGTCTGTTTTGCGCGTCAGTGGAGAATAAGTGATTTTATCAAGATATTCAACTGCTTCCATTTTACTTACAATTCGCTGCTCGATACCATCTAATTTATTGGTATTCAGTAAAAAACCTGTTTCTAGTGGCGCATTGGAAATAATTCTTCGTGCCATTTCGCGTGCTTCCGAAAGTAATTCTCCTTCGGTTCCTTTGGCACTCATCGAATAGGAATTGTCAATGTAAATGGCCACCACGTTTTTCCCAACGGAATTTTTAGCCTTAGAATCGGTAAATGAAGGTTGAGCAAAGGCAAGGATTAAAAAAATCAAGGCCAGTAAACGAGCGATTAAAACTAATAGATTTCTAAGTTTTTTAGCTGATTTGTTCTCTTGTTCAACGAATTGAATAAATTTCAGGGACGAAAAATAAAGTGTTTTATGTCTCCTAAAATGAAATAAATGAATAATGATTGGAACCGCTAATAAAAACAAAAACCAGAGTGCGTTCGGATAAAGAAATTCCATAGTCCAAAAATACGAAATTTAAGTTTTAGGAAGTTCATTTGTTAGCAGAACTGCTAATTCTTTTGCCTGATTTTTGAGTTCATTAACAGCTGTGCTTTCCCAAAGTTCTCCTTTCAACAAGGAACCGATTGCGAAAAGTTGTTTATTTTCTTGATTCTCAGCATTGATAGTTCTAAATGTGGTAGTATTCGCACGTAAACCCAAATTTAAAGAATCTTGCGAAATCATACCATCCACATAAAGTTGCTTCAATAAATCGTTCTTTGTGGCTGCTATTTTTGTTTCTGGACCTGTACAATTTATAACAGAACCAACTAAGAATTCTTTGTTTTTTTTCAATCGCTTGTCCCAAAGTGTAACTGTGTTTCCTTCGTTTAATTGATTTACTTCGACCAACTTTCCTGCGAGAATTTCCAGTTGTTGATTGATTTGTTCCTTCATTATTTTGTCGTAAGAAACAAAAGGAATTCTGTGTCGTGCAACACCCCAAATATGTCGCACGCTGCCCATAAATTTAGTTTTTTCTTCCTCAGAAAATTGTTGCCAAACCTTAGCAACATTTGGACGAAAAGCATCAATGATTGGTTCAGGTGAAACACCAAATTTACGTAAGGTTTTCACCTCTTTATTGAAAAGATGTACTATTTCAAGTAGTGAAATTGGCGTTTGAATTGTGGCTAATTGAGATTTATAATCAAAATTGAAATTACGGTGAGGCAAAATATTGAAACCATTTGGTGAAATAGAAATGATTTTTTGGTGAAAATGATGTTCGCGTAAACTTAAAACGGTATCCACCATCGTCAAACCATTTCCAATAATCAATACAGGTAAGGAATAATTTATTTTTGAAAAGTCAATTTTCCACGGATTTGAAAAATAACTTGTACTTGCAAGAAAGGAATCAGAGCAATTTTTAGGTTTTCCAGGTTCTTCATTTCCAGTTGCTAAAATACACGTATCGCATAAAATTTTCTGGTTGTTGGTAGCAATCGTAAATTGACCTTCTGTTTTTTTTATGGAAACAACTTTTTCGGCTATTACGACTAGTTCACAGCCTTTTTCTTGAGCTAATATTTGGGTTTCTTTCCAGAGATTATCCAAATACTCACCATAGATTTTACGTGGAAGAAATGCACTTCCAACAATAGATTTCGATTCATTTTTGTAATTCGGATGATTGAGACACCAATTTAAAAAATGCTCGTTGTCATCTGGAAAAGCACTCATTTTTGAGGCAATTACATTTAATAAAGCTGTATTTTGATTACAATCGTAAGCTACACCCTTTGCTAATTCAGAAGTATGATTAAACAAATAAATGGCGTATTGATTCGTACTCTCAATAAGCTGTCGTGCAAGAAGTGTTCCTGCAAATCCACCGCCAACAATTGAAATTGAATTTTCCATACAAAAAAAAAACTGCTAATTTCTTAGCAGTTTTAAAAGGTTTTATTTAATCGCCTCAGCACGTTTTTTGTATTCAGCGGCTTTTTCAGTATTTCCTAATTTATAGTGTGTTTTGTATAAAATATCTAATACTGCTTTTTCGTTTGGATTTTTCTCGATGTATTTTTCTAAAACAACTAATGCTCTTCCTAATACTTCTTTCGATTGTGCTTCTAAGGTAGAAACTTTAGGATCTTTGTAATCTAATTGACCAGCTTCGTATTTCAATTCATTTGCCCAGTTAAATAAATGAGCACCTAATTGGTATTGAGCTTCTGTGTAGTTTGGATCAATTTCGATTGCTTTATTTAAAGATTCTTCAGCTTTTTCGTATTGTTTCAAATCAATATAAGAAGTCCCAAGAACGTAATATAATTGTTTATTTTTTGGATCTAATTCTAAACCTTTATTTAAGTATTTCTCTGCAACCACAGCATCTCCTTTTTGTAAGTTGATGTTGATTAAAGTGATAATTACATCAATATTCGTTGGCATACTTTCTAAAACGTCTTCAGAAATTTTATTCGCTTTATCGTAGTTTTTAACTTTTAGTAAGCTATCAACATAATTGTTTAAACTTAAAGTTGTGTTTGTATAAGCTTCTTTATACTCATTGCTTAAGAATTTCTGAACTTCATAGGCTCCAACGAACATTTGTGTTGCTTGTTCAAAGTTTTTATCATTATAAGCTTTGATTCCCATATTGAAAGCCATTTCAGAACGGAAGTTTATAAAATCTTCTGCATCTTTTTTAAATGATTTTTTAGGATCTTCTACAACTTTTTTAAAGCTCGCAGTTGCAATTTCACTATTTTTCTTGATTAATTCTTTATCTATTGGTAATCCTTTCATTGCATCAACTGAAGTTAATTCAACCAATGCGTAATAGATTTGCCCTTTGTAAAGATGCATTTTCATATCCTCAGCTGTTTCTGGATTTGCAGCTGCTAAATCAATGAATCTTTTTGCTTCTTCTACGTTCTTTTTAGTAGCAGGATCCATTATTGCCATTGGACTGTACTTTTTCATTAACATAGCAGCGTCAGTTACATTTTTTTTCTGAGCTGTTGAAATAAGTGGTGCTGAAATAAGGAAAATACCTAGTGCAGCTGTTAAAAAATTTGCTTTCATAAAGTAGTTTAATTGTTCAAAGATAATTATTATTCTTCTCCGTCGTTTTCAATATCCGTGCCAAGGTCTTCAGATGTTTCTTCTTCCGGAGCTTCAAGTCCTTCAACAGCCTCATTTAATCCTTCAATAACTTCAATTTCTTCGTCTTCATCTTCCGTTCTTGGTACTCTTGCAATTGCTGCAATTTCTGCATTTCCTTTCAAGTTAATTAATCTAACTCCTTGAGCCGCACGACCCATTGTACGGATTGTGTCAACGTGCATTCTAATGGTAACTCCTGCTTTCGTGATAATCATTAAGTCATCCTCGTCAGTTACATTTTGAATAGATAATAATTTTCCTGTTTTTTCAGTGATATTTAAAGTTTTCACCCCTTTACCACCACGATTTGTGATTCTGTAAATCGGTTCTTTATCTTCAGGATCGTTTAAGTACGTTCGTTTTCCGTAACCTTTTTGAGAAACAACTAAAATTGTAGAGAAAATATCTTCCACGCAAATCATTCCGATTACTTCGTTGTTTTCATCATTCAAATTAACTCCACGAACACCAGAAGCATTTCTACCCATTGGTCTAACTGAAGATTCATTGAAGCGAATTGCTCTACCTGAACTTGTTGCTAAAACGATTTCATTCGTTCCGTTTGTTAATCTTGCTTCTAATAATTCGTCATTTTCACGAATTCCAATTGCATTGATACCATTTGTACGTGGGCGAGAATAAGCTTCCAAAGATGTTTTCTTAATTACACCTTGTTTCGTACACATAATAATAAAGTTGTTGTTTATGTATTCTTGATCTGTTAAATCTTGAACTTTCACATACGCTTTAACTTTATCATCACCTGGGATATTAATCAAGTTTTGGATTGCTCTACCTTTCGATAATTTATTTCCTTCAGGAATTTCGTAAACACGCATCCAGAAACAACGACCTTTCTCAGTGAAAATCAATAAGTAATTGTGATTTGTTGCAACAAATAAATGCTCCAAGAAATCTTTATCCCTTGTGGTTGAACCTTTTGAGCCCATTCCACCTCTGTTTTGAACTTTGTATTCTACTAAATTCGTTCGTTTGATATAACCAGCGTGAGAAATAGTAACAACCACTTCATCATCGGCGATTAAATCTTCCATACGCATTTCACTTGCAGAATATTCAATACGAGAACGTCTTTCGTCACCGTATTTATTCTGCATATCTGTTAACTCATCTCTGATGATTTGTTTTCTTCTGTCAATATTTTCAAGAATTTCTTTCAAATCAGCAATCAGCAACATCAAGTCAGCATATTCAGCACGCAATTTATCTTGCTCAAGTCCTGTCAACTGACGCAAACGCATATCTACGATTGCACGCGTTTGAATTTCTGACAAACCAAAACGAATCGCTAATTTTTCACGTGCATCATCCGGACTATCGGCAGTTCTAATAATATTAATTACTTCATCAATGTTATCAGAAGCAATGATAAGTCCTTCTAAAATATGTGCTCTTTCTTCAGCTTTTCTTAATTCGTAACGTGTTCTTCTGATTACAACTTCGTGACGGAATTTCACAAATTCTAGAATCATATCTCTAAGATTCAACAATCTTGGACGACCGTCAACTAAACAGATGTTATTAACTGAAAATGAAGTTTGTAAGGCTGTAAACTTGTATAATTTGTTTAAGACAACATTTGCAATTGCATCGCGTTTAATTTCAAAAACGATACGCATACCATTACGGTCAGATTCATCGCGTAAGTCAGAAATTCCTTCGATTTTTTTATCGTTTACAAGGTCAGCGATTTTCTTAATCATCTCCGCCTTATTTACTTGATAAGGAATCTCTGTAACGATGATTTGCTCGCGACCGTTTTCTTCTTCAATTTCCGCTTTTCCACGAATAACGATTCTTCCGCGACCTGTTAAAAACGCTTCACGTACTCCTTCGTAACCATATATTATACCTCCAGTTGGAAAATCGGGTGCTTTTACAAATTCTAATAAATCTTCAATTTCAATATCCTCATTGTCAACATAAGCAAGAATACCATTGATAACCTCCGTTAAATTGTGTGGAGCCATATTCGTCGCCATACCTACAGCGATTCCTGATGCACCATTCACTAATAAATTTGGAATTTTAGAAGGAAGAACACTTGGCTCTTGTAAACTATCATCAAAGTTAGGTCTGAAATCAACCGTTTCTTTGTCTAAGTCATCTAACATTTCCTCAGAAATCTTCTTAAGACGTGCTTCTGTATAACGCATTGCTGCAGGACTATCACCATCGACAGAACCAAAGTTACCTTGTCCATCAACCAAAGGATAACGCAAAGACCAAGGTTGAGCCATACGAACCATCGTATCGTAAACAGAACTGTCACCGTGTGGGTGATACTTTCCTAATACTTCCCCAACGATTCTCGCAGACTTTTTATAAGGTCGATTGGAGTAAACCCCTAAATCTTGCATACCATATAATACACGACGATGAACAGGTTTAAAACCATCTCTAACATCTGGAAGTGCTCTTGAAACAATTACCGACATCGAATAATCGATGTAAGCTGATTTCATTTCATCTTCAATATTTATCTGAATTATTTTCTCACCTTCTGCCATAGTTTTGCTCCTTTTTTAAATTCTGATTTTATTTTTTTTCAAAGCCTCCAAAATTAATTAATAATGAAAGCCGTAACATAGTTGAAATCTTATTTTACTAACAAAATGGTATTAAAAATTGTGAATAATTTGGAAGGTGTTGAAAAGATTAAAAGTTATATTTGTCAATAGCAATTACGAATTATATGGATGCAAAATTTTCTCCGCGTGTTAAAGATATGATAAGTCTCAGTAGAAATGAAGCTGTTCGTATGTCTAACGAGTTTGTTGGTTCAGAACATTTATTGCTTGGTCTCTTAAAATTAAATGAAGGAACAGCCATTTCTTTGTTACAAGAATTTCAAGTCGAACTCGATCAAATTAAAACAGATTTGGAACGAATTTTAAGAAAAACAGCAGTTCCCGAGTTAATGAACAGCAATATTCCTTTAACAAAACAAACTGAAAACATTATTAAACAATCATTTTTGGAAGCAAAACAATTTAAATCTGCCGTGATTGGAACAGAGCATTTACTCTTGACAATATTAAGGTATCCAGATTGTGTAGCTTGCCAAGTATTAAACAAATATGGAATTATGTACGAAAATGCAAAAGACGAATACGAGTCGATGATGGAAGAAAGACAGCATCCACGTGCTGAATTCCCAGGAAGTGGGAGTGGAGAGGAAGATGAAAGTTTCGCAGCTCAAAGAAAACCAGCCGACCCAAAATCTAAAACACCAGTGTTAGATAATTTCGGTCGCGATTTAACGAAAATGGCTGAAGTTGGAAAATTAGATCCAATTGTTGGTCGTGAAAAAGAAATTGAGCGCGTTAGCCAAATTTTATCGCGTAGAAAGAAAAATAACCCAATTCTTATTGGTGAGCCTGGAGTTGGAAAAAGTGCAATTGCTGAAGGTTTGGCAATTAGAATCGTTCAACGAAAAGTATCACGTGTACTTTTCAATAAACGAATTATTTCTTTGGATTTAGCTTCTTTGGTTGCAGGTACGAAATACCGTGGTCAGTTTGAAGAGCGAATGAAAGCTGTAATGCAAGAAATTGAGAAAAATCCAGATATTATCTTGTTTATTGATGAAATTCATACCATAATTGGTGCCGGTGGTGCAAGTGGTTCGTTGGATGCTTCAAATATGTTCAAACCAGCATTGGCTAGGGGAGAGCTGCAAGCAATTGGAGCAACAACTTTGGACGAATATAGACAATACATTGAGAAGGATGGCGCCTTAGAACGTCGTTTTCAAAAAGTTTTAATCGAGCCAACAACTATTGATGAAACGATTCAAATTTTGAACAACATCAAAGAAAGATACGAAGATCACCATTCTGTTACTTATACGCCTGAAGCAATTGCAGCTTGTGTAAAATTGACAGAACGCTACATTACAGATAGACACTTGCCAGATAAAGCGATTGATGCATTGGACGAAGTAGGTTCTCGTGTCCACATGACGAATATCAATGTTCCGCAAGAAATTTTGGACATCGAAGCGCAAGTGGAAGCATTGAAGGATCAAAAAGCAGAAGTTATCCGTTCGCAACAGTATGAAAAAGCGGCTGAGTTAAGAGATAATGAGCGCAAATTACAAGATCAATTAGAAGCAGCTAAAAAACGTTGGGAAGAGGATTCTAAAAACAATAAAGTTGTTGTGACTGAAGAAAATGTTGCAGAAGTTGTTTCAATGATGTGCGGTATTCCTGTTACGAAAGTTTCACAATCAGAAACTGGTAAATTGGTTAAAATGGCTGAGTCTATTCGTGGAAAAGTGATTGGACAAGATGAAGCTGTTGATAAAGTAGTGAAAGCAATTCAACGTAATCGTGCAGGATTGAAAGACCCAAATAAACCAATTGGTTCGTTTTTCTTCTTAGGTCCAACGGGAGTTGGTAAAACGCAATTAGCGAAAGTATTAGCTAAAAACCTTTTCGATTCCGAAGATTCTTTGATTAGAATTGATATGTCTGAGTTTATGGAGAAATTCTCTAT
This sequence comes from Crocinitomicaceae bacterium, assembly GCA_044350515.1. Lineage (GTDB taxonomy): Bacteria > Bacteroidota > Bacteroidia > Flavobacteriales_D > Crocinitomicaceae > UBA952. The sequence goes on from JBILHL010000019.1 coordinate 52,299, forward strand.
CTCTCGTTTAGTTGGAGCGCCTCCAGGATACGTTGGATACGAAGAAGGTGGACAATTAACAGAGAAAGTGCGTAGAAAGCCATATTCGATTGTATTGTTAGATGAAATTGAGAAAGCGCATCCAGATGTGTTCAACTTATTGTTGCAAGTGCTTGACGATGGTCATATGACAGATGGTTTAGGACGAAAAATTGACTTTAAAAACACGATTTTGATTATGACTTCCAACATTGGAGCACGTCAATTAGCGGATTTTGGAACAGGAGTTGGATTCGGCACTAAATCACAAGAGGATGCGAAAACTGAAAATTCTAAACTTGTCATTCAAAATGCGTTAAGAAAAGCGTTTTCACCTGAATTTTTGAACCGTGTTGACGATATGATTATGTTCAAATCGCTAGGAAAACCTGAAATTTTGAAAATTATCGACATCGAACTAGAAAGGTTATATCAACGAATCAATGGTTTAGGTTATCAAGTAGAGCTTTCAGAAAAAGCTAAAGATTTTATTGTGGAACGTGGTTACGACGAGAAATTTGGTGCACGTCCATTGAAAAGAGCTATTCAAAAATACATTGAAGATCCACTTGCTGAAGAAATTATTAATTCAAGCTTGAAAGAAGGAGATACAATTTTACTCGATTTAGAAGATGGTAAAGAAGAACTTTCAGTGGTTATCAAAAAAGCGAAAGCTTCGAAGAAAACAGCTGAATAATAACTAATTATAAATTAAAAACGTCTTAGCAATAAGGCGTTTTTTTTTGTAAAATATGTCTAGTACTAAAATAGCGATACACAAAATTTATCGTTATGGAAAAAAGAGAAAAAGTCGTTTATGAAAAACGCAGCCAAAAGGATTATTCAATGTCCTTTAAGTTAGAAGTTGTTAAAGAGATTGAATGTGGATTAATTTCCACTTCTGGAGCGAAAAGGAAGTATGGAATCCAAGCGCGCTCAACAGTTATCAATTGGTTAAGAAAATATGGTACATTTGATTGGGAAAATCAAACACCATCGAATATGCCTCAGTCAAAAGAACAGCGTTTAATGGAGCTGGAAGCAAGGGTTAAATTGCTTGAGAAACAGAAAGCAATGCTTGAACATCAGGTGGAACGTGCAGATAAAAAAGCAATCATCTTTGATATGATGATAGACATCGCAGAGAAAGAGTATAATATCTCGATCCGAAAAAACTCCTCACCCGAACAATCGACATCTATCGAGAAAAACATCAAGAAAGCTTAATTGCTACCTGTGAATTGTTCGGGGTAAATAGACAGGTTTATTATCGTAGAATACAAACTGTAAAACGACGGAAATCAAGAGCTGTAAAAGTTATTGAACTCGTAGAATCGATTCGTTTTCAGATGCCCAAAATAGGCACAAGAAAGTTGTATTTTATGTTGGAGGATGAATTAAAACAATTAAATGTGGGACGAGATATGCTTTTCCGGATTTTAAAAGCCAATCATATGTTGATACAACCTAAACGTAGGTATCATGTAACTACAAACTCGCACCATCGGTTCAGAAAACATAAGAATCTGGTTGAAAATGTTGTTCCGGAAAAGCCTGAACAAATATGGGTTTCAGATATAACCTATGTTGGTAATAGACAAAATCCAATGTATCTAGCATTAGTAACAGATGCCTATTCCAAACAAATAATGGGACATGACTTATCCAACTCTTTAGATGTCTCAGGCTCGCTGAGAGCATTGAAAATGGCAGTTAAAAAAAGGAAATATAAAAATAATATAGTCACACATCATTCAGATAGAGGACTCCAATACTGTAGCAATGAATATCAGAATTTACTCAAGCGTTTTAAAATAAATTGTAGCATGACAGAGTCTTATGATCCATACGCAAACGCTATTGCCGAAAGAATCAATGGTATACTAAAAGGAGAGTTTATAGGATACAAAAACAAACACTCTCTTGAAACAATGGATATGTTAATAAAAAACAGCATAGATATTTACAATGAACGAAGACCGCATTTTTCCTGTTTTTACAAGACTCCCAGACAAATGCATCAGCAAAATGAAATCAAAATAAAAACCTATAAAAACAAATATCCCAGTAATCACGTGATTACTGGGATATAATTAGTTAATTTAGTCTTTAATAATCTGTATCGTTTATTTAGGACTAGTCAAA
>JBILHL010000052.1:0-16620 GCA_044350515.1 Crocinitomicaceae bacterium
TGAATGCCTTTCATCGTTTGTTAGCCAACGGACAGCGTACTTTTTTGGGTGAAACCAACAGAGACTTTTGGTCAAAAATCAAGGAGGGATATTATCGGATTTATTTCGGTACTCACCACTTGTACTTTGTGTACATTCTGAAAATTGATGGTGATAATCAACCGAAATTGGTTCGGGACTTTTCCATCCGAATTAGGAAAATAATTAATTTGAAATTGGAAGTGGGGAACATTAATGAAATGGATGAGATGGATCAGGTATTACTATCCACACCTCACGGACTGAAAAATTACAAGCGGATTAGACATTAAATAAATTCTGAAAATTCGTGGGGTTGGATCGTATGCACCAAATCAATTACCACTGTTTGGAAGATGTTTGGATTTGAGCAATGCTCGGCAATAACAGTTCTAATTTTTTCAATTAGACTATCTTTTTCTCCTTCTAATTCAAATTCAAAAGTAAGTGGTTTTAAAAATACTGGAACAATATCAATCACTACGATTTCATCTAAATCACCAAAAAAATCTTGTCGGTAAATTACACCTTGAGTGGTGTCTACTTTCAAGTCGTACATTTTTATCCAATCCGAAATTCGTTTAAACATTTCATTGGAATCGTTATAATTTACTTGGCAGTATCGGTAGATTAATTTCTTGGATTTCATAGTGTTTTTATTAATAAATATCCTAGTTTTTGGATTTATTTAAACAATTGAATTAGTGTGTAACGAAATGTAAAAAATGATTTATATTTGTATTGTCAGAAATGACATTTTACTGAAAATCACGGAAGTGTTTACTTTCAACCCGGCTTAGAAACGTCGAAATTTTAAAAGGAACGGGGAAAAGAAGTTTAAAACACTCACACCGATACGGTGTGGGTTGACTCTATTCTTTTCGTTCCTGCCTTTCGACGGGCGCTAAGCCGAATGATAGTTTTGGCCCGCACCTCCTTTTGTTTAATTTTTTCCTTTTGGGTCTGGGGATTTTGAATTAAAATGAAAACATTTTTATCCTTCCTCTCGTGTTCAATGATTTTGTTAAGTTCTTGTACTTCTTATAAATATGGTGGAACGGAGTCAATAAAAACAAATAATGCAATTGTTATTTCTTCAGTTAAAGATTTTGAATTACAAACAAATTTTAATAAATCTTTGAAAAGACTTTCAAATGAATCAATCCAATTCCTTAAATGATATAAAGAACTTGAATAAGAAGATAAATTAAATCTAAAAGGATTTTAATAGTACAAATAGATTAATCAAAATAAATGGCAAATACAGATAAATGTGCATGGTGCAATAGTTATGGTGCTAACAACTTTGAGAATAACAATTCAGGAAAGAAATATGTATCGGTAGAAAAGTTTTGTAGTCAAAAATGCTTAACAGAATACAATGAGAGGTATACTATCAATTGGAAAAAAAAGCCAAGTTTTCTAGTGCAATTGTTCATTTTAGTTTTGGTTATTTTCATTGTGGCTTTAATTAATTCAGCAAATAACAATTCAAAGAGTACAAATGATTCTGATCAAATAGAAAACACGAATGATCAGGAAGAAAATCAAGAAAATAATAACAATGATAATTATAGTGCAGAAGACTCAGTTTATAGTGATCAAGAATATAGTGATGAAGAGGATAATAATAGTAGCATTTTAGTTGAATGTCCTAATTGCGGTTATAATTTTTATTGTGATGCAGAAGACGAATATGGACAATTGTATTGTTTAGAATGTGACCATTCATTTTGGTTACAAGGAGAGTGATGTCAATATTTTAATGTTATGACCTATATGATTATGAACGTTTAAAAACCACGAACTATTCTATCAATAATTCCCTACAAAAAACAAAAAAAATGATTTTTGCAAGTATCATACTTGTTTTGGTTCTGATTCTATCTGCTTATCTGAATAGCGGAGTCCACTTAATGCCAGTTGGTGTAGTCCAGAAAGAAGGTAATCAACCATTAGATAATTCTGATTTAACGGCCATTAGATTCTTAACCGCAAATACAACTCGTGTCGTAAAGAATTATGAAAACCCACCAATACAACTTGGTACAAGTCTCTATAACATAAGTACTAAAATAAATCAATCATCGGTCACTTTATATTACCATTTTCCCCTAATCGGAAGAGATAAATCATTATTGACATTGACAATTGACTCCAAACAAGTTTCGTCAATCGTAGATAAGTTTGGTGTAGAAAGTAATATTATAAAAAAAGGACAAGAAGGTATTGAATTTCAATTCCCATCAGATCCTACTGAGTTTATAAATGTGATGGAAGACTTTCGTAAAGGCTCGTTGTTAGTGGATGAGAACGGTAATATGGAGTTAAATTATCCAAAATTGGTTAATGAGTCTTATGAATTTTCTAAGCCGATTGCTTTACACATTGTAAATGAATTAACTCGTATAAACAAAGATGGTTATTTTGAGAGGGTACAGGCTACATTAAATTTTGTCCAGTTTATCCCTTATGGGCAACCTGATTTTGATTATCAAAACTTCTATTATATCGGATTAGCGTTACCTCCAGAATCATTGGTTCTTAATTATTCCGATTGTGACAGTAAATCTGTATTATTCGCCTCAATTCTTTCTCATCTTATAGATCACAAAAACATAATACTTGTAGTTTGCGATGTTTCAGAAGGTTCTGGAGAATTAGAACACCATATGATGATTGGTGTAAAAGGACTTGGTATAACAGAGGGTCAAAAAGTTGATTATAACAATGAGGTTTTTCAATTGCTAGAGACTACCAATCCTTGTTCAATTGGCTCTTGGCATTGGAATACTTTCCATCTAAGGAATATTATTGAGTTAAACAACCCCACTAATTAATTTGTGATGGAAAAATTGTTTAACTGGTTTGGAACTTTATCAAATACTGAAATAATCGGTTACTCATTTTTGGTATGCGGAATTATGCTTTTTATTCCGTATTCTGAAACATTCTTCAAACTGACAAAAAAAATGGTTTTTATGAGACGTATGTCTGTGAAACATTTTTCATATCAGTTTTATCCCATTGAAATTATTATTGAAAATGATGGTGCAAGTGTAACAAAGATGATTGACACACCTGATTTTGTTTTGGAAAACAGTAAAATTCTTTTGTATTGGGAGGTTGAAGGATCACTGTCCGTATCTCTTTATCCGAAGCACGGAAAAGTAAAAGGAAACTTGGCTGAGGTCATTGTGAATAGAAACCACAGGGAATTTTCACTAGTTGTTAAAGGACTTTTTAGTCGAGAGAGGATAGATATTAATATTCCGTTAGAGAAAATTAAAACAATTGAAACAAAAGAAATTTCAGAAACAGATATTATAACACAAGTTCCGTTAGTAAAATCTTTTTCGTTTTCTGAGGGAGAGGTTATCAATAATGTTTTGACTCAAAATACCCCTTTAAATCTTTCATTCGCTAAGTTACCTATTCGATTCACTAAAAATCTATCTTATCAGGAACCAGAAATTTTGTCCAAAGAAAAAATAGAATTTAAAAATAGTATTGAAAGTGGTAAAATAATGAAACACTATAGTTTCAGTACAAAAAAATACAATAAAGTCAATCAATTTAATAACCCTAATTCATAAGTAATGAACGAACAAGTAGATTATCAAGTAAAAAAGCCAGGAGCGGTAACAAAATTTTTATGGTGGTGTGCCGGTGCAGATAAGGAAATATTGAAATATTCTAGTTATTCTGACCACGTAAAGTACGCTGGTATTGGTGGTGTGGTTTTAGCCACAGGATTTTTGGCAGCCATTTCAATGGGGTTTGCTATGCACACCATTTTTGGTGATGACAAGGGTAACGGAAATTGGTTGGTTACAATTCCAATTGCGTTAGCCTGGTCCTTAATTGTATTCAATCTTGATCGTTTTATTGTATCTAGTACAGGTAAAGGCGATGGAGAATCTTCAATTAGTGGTAAGGAGTTTTTAAATGCTTTACCGAGGTTGTTGATGGCTACACTTCTTGGGATTACAATTGCAGCACCTTTGGAGACTGTGATTTTTGATACTGAAATACAAAGGGAATGGAAATTATCAATGAAACAACTCTCATTTAGTCGTTCTTATGATATCGAGGCAGAATACAAACTTAGAATGAACGCAATTGATGAATTAATTCACAAGGATTCATCAGCACTATCTGAAAATGAGAAAAGATATAATGAACTTCAAAATAAAATTAATGATCTACAAGCAGGTGTAGGAGAATATACTGGTAAACAGTGTAATAGAGGAATGACCTGTCCGACACACTTTGAAATCTATAAAGGTCGTGATATTGCACTTTCAAAATTGAATGAAAGTAAATCTGTTAATGATAGTTTGACTAAAGTAAAATCTAAATTACAAGATGAAAAGGTAAAGAAGATTAAAAAAGAAATTGCTGAAATTGAAACTTCTGCACCAGGTTTTTTAGATAAACTTATGATGCTAGAAAGACTTTCTGCTGATGGTAAGACAGTTCCAAAAATAGACCCTACAACAAGTGAAGTAATTAAAGGTAAAGAAATTGAAATCTATGGTTCTGCATTTTGGGCAATTTGGTTAGTACGTTTATTGTTTATGATAGTAGAAATCGCTCCTGTTATCTTAAAACTAATGCTTATCAAAGGGCCTTATGATTATATGAGTGAGAACGTGAATCAGATTTTGGAAACCAAACAGGGTATCAGTATCTATCATATGAAAGATGAGCACTCCCAATTACATAAATTGAAAAGAAATCACAACCCTGAGCGAATAATTGCAATTATAGAACATCAAAACGAAAAAGAAACCGAAAATGCGAAGGAAGCAATTAGTGCCTTTGCGGAGAAAGAGAAAGAACAAATTAGAAAAAATCCAGACGATTTCATTCAACCCACAAATCAATAGCGGAAATTCAACCCAATGGTAGAAGAATTTGATATAGTTTCAGGAGAGTTTGAAGGAAACTTTTTTACACAACAAAAAAGCGTCCTAACAACCTCAGAATGGAATGCTCTCAAAAAAGAGCACGCTATTAATTTGTATCGCGGTGAGTTAAAAAATATCAGTAAAGAAACAGTTTACGAACCAGAAGAATTTAGAAACAGAGAATCATTATTGTTACATAATGTTACGAATGTGCAATTTCATTCCAAGAATAGTTCTGGTGAAAACACGAGCAAGATTTATGATTTTGAACAACTACTTATTCGTGATGCAGAAATAAAAGATTCTTGGGAACTAAATGGAAAAACCTACGGTATCATTACAGGTAAAATAATTGGTAAAGTCCAGAAACGTAACAGCAATTTTGATGCGACTAATCCTCCACCTCAGAATGATAATGAAATACCTAAACTTAAACCCGAACAAAGATTCAATAATCCTTCACCAAGCAGACAAGAAATTAATGATTATGTTAGACGTGGGGGTGGCTATTTAACGGGTTGTTTATCCAATATTTGGCGATTACTTTTCGCTTTGATTTTATTGATTATTCTTCTCTGGTTTTTAAAGGGTTGCATTGGAGATTATTCTAAATCTGAAGACTGCTGTTTGGAAAAGGATAAGTTAGAATCTGAAAATGAGGATTTAAAAAGAAAGTTGAGTAGAGTAAAAACCAAACTTGAAGAAGCAAAGAAAAAATTATTGGAGTTGGAGGAGGAAAATGAAAGGTATAGAGAGTTGGCAGAAAGGAGACGTAATAGAGGAGGTAAAATTGGAGAGTTAACATTTACTTTGATGTGGGACACTGAAGATGATCTTGATTTAAGTGTAACTGACCCAACTGGACAAACAATTTATTATAAATCAAAAAAATCTCAAAGTGGTGGTGCGTTAGATATTGACGCAAATAGATGTGAGGGAGGTAATTGCGATATTTCAAATACGCCTATTGAAAATATTTTTTGGAGAAATAATTCACCAATAGGTAATTACTCTATACAAGTAAACTTCTTTAATAAGGATAATCCAAAATCTAACTTAGATGAAGTTCCTTTTTACCTTGAAGTACTTACTGATAAAGGGGTAAAAACATTGCGTGGGATCGTATCCAAAGATAATTCTGTTGTAACGTTCGATTATTACTTTACTAATAACCAAGAATAAGAAGGATATGGCTTGGCACTTACAGTTAGGTTTTGATGAACTAATAATGCAGAAGGTAGATGCTAATGAAACAAATCGTCAAAAGTTTATTTTTTCAATATTGACCATAATGCTTCTTGTTATTGGTATTTTGGTTTTTTTCTCCTCATTAGTTTATATGCTGGTCATTTTTCATAATTGGGCATTAGCATTTGTAACTGGTCTATTTATAGCAATAATTGTGTTTAACATCTACCGTTTTCTAATTGTATCATCTGTAAATGCCTCCTACAGTGGTTTATCGGAGTTTCAAAGTAATCACGATATGGCCTACTCAAATTATCTATCTAATGATATAGATTTTACTGAAATCTCTGAAGAACAAATTCAACATTCTGTGAATACAAAAAAAGAAGAATTGAGAACTGTTTTTGAGTTACCCGGAATAATCAAGTCAAGTAAAGGAAGCGGGTTTCTAACAATGTTCATACGTATATTATTCATCACCATTTTTGCAATGATTTTTGCAACTGGAATAGAACTCTTTATTTTTAATGGAGTGATTAATGAGACATTAGAAGAAACAAGGTCTTTGTTAATGAGTGAACAACCAGACTCTTGGACACTAAAAGAAATGTTAACCGCAAAAGAAGGTGACACTTTCATTCTATTTAACAGTAACTCATTGCTTCTTTTATTAGACATACTTTCAACCGCCCTTGGATATTGGAAATTGTTATTTGATTTAATAATTCTCCTGATTTTTTTGATGCCTTTGATTCTTGTGTTTAGGAGTAGAGAAATCTTATTTGGTTCTTATGTTAGAGAGTTGGCATTACACGAGATAGCCATTTCACACTATCATTATTTGAAAACTCAGAAAACTTGTGCCATTATCATTAATGAAATTAAAAGAGAAAATGATTCAATAATAAAATCCGTTAAACAAAATGGATAAGGGTAAGAAACAAGAACATTTTTTTAATCGTGGTCAAAAAATATTTTGGGTACTATTCCTTTTAATAACCCTATTATCCATTTTACATTTATCGGATAGGTTGTTTGACGGTAAAGAAATTCCAAGGCTTATTGTTGATTTGGAAACAGAGGATGAGAAAATAGAAATTGAAGATGAGGATGAGGATACTACTTCTATCAATGAAGATAAATATTTAGTTTGGAAATGGAAAGACTTTAATGGGGATGGACATATAATAAGGTTCAAATATAAAGTTGGGTACTTAAAATCATCCACGAAAAATAGAGAAAAATCTTATGATTATGGTAAGTTATATCGCTACGATAGAGTTTACATATCGGATTTAATTGATAAAATGCAGTCTAATATTAAAAATCAAGATTTAGATTATTTAAGTGCAATTGAATATGTATGTTCATCAATTCAATATATACCTTATACTCTAGTTTTACCTTCACACAGTGACGGTTGCCCTTGTGAACAGGAATTTGGAAATTTTTCTGCTCATTGTAAGGTTCAAAGTGATGGAAGGGGTTGTTGTGAAGGAGTAGATCCATTTGGTGTTTATGCACCCTTTGAATTTGCCTATAAAAAAACGGGGGATTGTGATACGAGAGCACTTTTTGCATATACCATCTTAAAGGAAATGGGGTTTGATGTTGCAGTTATGGTCAGTAGAAGTAAGTGGCATAGTGTTCTAGGAATTAACTTACCAAATAACAACACTTACTCAACGGGTAAAAATAATTTCGGGAAGAAATATGTTCTTTGGGAATTAACTTCTCCCAACTGGCGATTAGGTTATGGGGTTGAGGGAAATGATTGGAAAGCAGAGTTGGAATGATAACAATTATAAATTTTAAAATATGAATGATTTATTTAAAAATTCAGCAGATTTACTTATTTTGCTAACACTTGGAATAGTGTACCTTTTTTCATTTGCAAAAATGAAAAAAATCTTCTTCTCAAAATACGGTAATTCAAAAAATAACGCCCTTACAATTTTGTATTTGAGTAGTTTAGTTGCTTCAGCAGTTAATTTAATTCACATATCAGAAGGGGCTTCAGATGCTATATTGTTTTTCCTCAAAGGAAATGATATGCTTAAAGCAATTTTATACGCAGTAAGTTTCTTCGCTGTTTCTTGGGTGTTTTCAATAGTACTTTTTCAATTTAGTTTTTTCATAGTGTCTCTTTTGACAAAAGAGGACGAAACAGATGAATTAATCAAAAATAATACTGAAATCGCTTGGTTACACGCCATTATATTAGTTTCGTTGACCTTCGTTATCGCACCAGCGATAGTTAAAATAGCGGTTTCGTTCATTCCATATCCAGAACTACCATTCTAATCACCTCCTATGAAAATCCGATATATTCTATTTTTATTGATTATAGTAACAACATTTACAATACATTCCAAAGACAAACGTCAGAATGTTGAAGTAGGGGTTTTTGTTGAAGATATTTACAGTATTGATTATCAAAATTCAAAGTATCAAATTATCTTCTGGCTATGGGTTAACTCAAATGACGAAGTTTTTAATTTTGAAAAAGACTTAGACTTATCTAATTGTGCAGAAATAGAAATATCTTCAGTTTTGTATGACTCAATTTCAAAAAAAAGAAAATTTCATTCTGAATGTAAAATTAGAGCAACAATTTTAAATCCGTTCAATGTTGTAAATTATCCCTTTGATCTACAACGGATTAATCTACGAATGGAGTTAACAAAATATACAGATATTAAGAGTTACAACTTAATTTTTGACAAAAAGTCAAAGTTATCTCCAGAATTAATACAAGACTGGAAAGTGGCATCCACATATGCAAATCATAGGATAAAAAATTATGATTCTAACTTTGGTGATTTAGAGTCTAAAGATCCTATAGAATTTCCAGGAATTGATATTGAAATTAATTTAAAACGAGATTCTTGGAGTTTATTTTTCAAGTCGTTTCTTACTCTTTTTGTATCTATCATTTTGGCTTCAATAAGTCTATTTTATCCTAATAATTGTTCTGAGGAAAAAATGGGTTTGATTGTTGGTTCTCTTTTTACGACTGTAGGGAACAAGTATGTTACAGATGGTTTCTTACCATTAACAAATTTCAATTTATCAGACAAATTACATCTTCTAACGATAGTATTGATTACAATTATTGCATTATATGCTATTGTTGAACAACGATTAAGAGTTAAAGATAATTTCAAACTAGATATTCTATCATTTAGTATTTCATTTCTAAGTTTTACAATTGGTGTCGCTTATTTTACTTATTCGGCAATGCAATCAAATTAAATTTTAGATGAAAAAAAGGGAAAATAATATTGACGTTTTAAGAGGAATATCTATTCTGATAATGTTTTACGCACATTTATTACCTTTTTATATTGAAACTAGTTCTATTCTAACTTTTGAACGCATAGTCTGTTCAATGGCTGCTCCTATTTTTTTATTTTTATTAGGGTATAATTTTAATGAAAAAACAACTTTCAAAAAAACGCTTTTACGTGGGATTATTCTATTACTAATTGGAGTTTTCATTGATGTATTTGTTTTCTCGATTAATCCTTTTTTTTCATTTGATATAATGTACTTGATTGGAACATCGGTATTTATTCTCAGAATAATTGTTCAACTATCTAATAAAATAAAGGTTTACATAAGTTTTGTTATTCTACTTATCAGTTTTGGTTTTCAGTTTTTTGGATTTTACCAATTCAATATTTCTGAACCAGGATTGGGTGAAGATTTTGGTTACAAAGATTCATTATTGAACTTTTTGTTTAATGGGTGGTTTCCTATTTTTCCTTGGTTGGTATTCCCTATTTTTGGTAATCTAATTAAAACCTTTGATGTAACAAAATCATTCAATTATTTTTGGTTAATGATTACGTTTATGATTTCTGGAGTTTATTACTTTTTCAATCCTCCAGAATTTAGGTCATTCTCAGTTGAGATATTTTATCCATCAAGTTTTATTTATTTAGTTTTTGGTTGTTCAGTTATCTTTCTTTTTTGGAGAAAAAGGATGTACCTGGAAGGTAAGATGTTTAATTTTTTTAGTGAGTTAGGTAGGGTTAGTCTTTTTCTTTATGCCTTTCACCTTACAATTTATTATGTTTTATTCTCAAATCTACCACTTCAAAATATACATAGGGTATTGATATTTTTTGGTTTCTCACTACAATTTTTATTGGTTGCCTATTCTTTGAATTGGCTTAAGAGAAGATGGCCGAAGTACTCTAAATTTGAAATTTTCACAATTATTTTAGGTAAATAAATATTAAATGAAAAACAACATTGAACTTAATTTTGAATCTAAAAAGAATTTTGTAGTTCCCGAAATTCTTATGAGAATATTAATGTTTACCATAATGGTACTTAATATAAATTCTATAACAAGACAAGAACTGATGGAACACCACATTTATGACTTCTTCTGGATTGGATTGGTTGTTAATGTGTTTATTTTATTATTAACGATTTTTTTTAATTCTAGAAGGTTTGAAAGATTAAAGCGAATTATTGAAATAAGAACAAAAAATGTAAATGCTTATCAAGAATCTGACTTTACTTATATAAATAATGGAAATTCAACAGAATTTACTTTTTTAATTTCAATTCAAACTATTACTTTTTTTTTATCGGTTGTTTTAATCCCTTTTTTTATAACTATTAGATTACATAAAGATCCTGATTCATTATATATTTTCTTCGGTTTTTTGTTTTCAGTATTATATTTTTTAACTCTTTTTTTCTGTAAAAAGATTTTTATTTCTAGTAAAATTGAGAAAATAAAAATAAATGGGATTGAGTTAAGTAAAGAGGAATTTATAAATTTTAAGAATCTATTTTTGTTTGAAACAACAAAAAACACTTTGTATTTAAATGATGAATTAATTGTCAATGTTACAAATACTGCAAATGACTATAAACAAAGAGTTGAGACATTATTAATAGAATCCGTTTTTATTGGTGCTTTAACTTTTGGTACTTTCATTCAATTAACCAGTCCAGAAAGTATATCAAGTATTTCACAGATAGAAGAAAAGGAAAATATATCTTCTGGAATAATGGACGTTGCAGATTTTAAGGTGAAAAATCTGAGGACAGAACTAAAAAGCAATAATGAAATTTGGCAACCAGTTAAGGTTAGTAGTAACTTATTAAGTAATAAAATTATCATCCCGATAAATAAACAAAGTAGAAATGGTGGGTACTTCACTAACTGGGCACTTGATCGGAAACTTACAATTTTTTCATTTTACTATAATGATGTCAGTGATGAAGAAAAATATAAACTTTTAACTGGTCATTTTGAAAGTAAAAGTGTGTTTTTGAATGATGAAAAAGATTCTTTGAAAACAAACATAGAATCATTATTGAAAGATTCTCTAACCACAATGAACAAAATAAATCAACTCTCATCTTTATCTGCTAGGTTGATTTTGATAACGAAAATCAATAGTGTATTTACAATTACGAATCTTAAGCAAATAAATGAGGTAAGGGGTTTAATAGTTAGAATTAATCCAAATCAAATTTCAAAGTATGAAAGTATTATGAAGAGTTCTTGGGATGAACAAGAATATATTTTCTTAATTGCAATAGGGAGTATCATATGTTCTGTGTTTTATATTGCAGTTCTAATTAAAAGATATCCCATCGTAATTTCTATTGAAAAACTTATTGCAGAGATTAACAAGGCAAAGATTTGGAATGATCGAGAAGAAAGTATGCAAAACAGAAAACTAGAAACAGAAATGATGCACATGCCAGATGATTTTATTGATACTTATGATAAAAAAATTGACTATTTCTCTGAGCGTTTACAAAATCAACTTGCCATTTGTGAATCTGTGGCATCAAAAATTGAAACAAACATTAAGATAGTTTCAATTTTTCGTTCAATTGGTTTAGGATTGTTTTTTATTGTTTTGCTAATTAGTACACAAATGATAGATTCAAGTGTTTCATTATTTTTATTTGTTATTATTACCTATGCTATATTCATAGCAGAAATCTTAAACGACAATTCATTTATCATCCGAGTATGGAGATTGGTTTTCAAGAAACAGGAATCCGATAACATAATCCTTAAATAAATTTTTATCTAATTATTGACCTAAATTTACCCAACGAGTAATCCGAAAATCGTTAAGAGTAGGAAATATTTAAAAAAAAGAAAATGAAAAAAATATTTATTCTAGCAACAATGTTGCTCACATTAGGTTTTGCGAATGCACAAAAATTAATGAATGGTTCAAGATCAACCATTGGATATATTGAAAATGAAAAGGTGATGAACGGTTCAAGATCAACCATTGGATATATTGAAAACGGAAAAGTGATGAATGGTTCACGTTCAACCATAGGTTATGTAGAAAATGGGAAAGTAATGAATGGTTCACGCTCAACTATTGGATACATAGAAAATGGAAAAGTGTTGAATGGTTCAAGGTCTACCATTGGATACATAGAAAACGGAAAAGCAATGAACGGTTCTAGATCTACTATTGGGTACTATGAAGGTGTGAAAGATACCTATGCAGCGTTGTTTTACTTCTTCTTTTTTGATTGATATCAACCATTAAAAAATATTGTAATCATTAAGGTTATTGAAATTTGAGTTCTTGGTCAACCTTTATATTTCTTAAAAGGTGACCAAGAACTATTTTACGGAGTTTTTTTAAGGTGTCACTTTAGAGATTAACCATCTTCTTCACCTTCGTAATCGTATTCACGTGAATACCCACAATTCTTGAAATCTCAGATGCCTTATATCCTTTTTTTAAATACTAAACATTTTTTGCATCTTTTAAAAAAACATTAGATTTCATTAAAAAATCAAAGTATCCCTTTAATCTTCTGTACGGTTCCACTGCTTTTACCTGTTAGTTTCATCGTATTGCGAACTGATTGTCCTTGACGAAGGTATTTCACTACATCCTTGTGTTGGTTCAATAAAGTTTCCTTGTCTTTAGTAAAACCTATTTTACGTCCAACTTTACCTCCCTTTTTACGAAAATTATCATAGCCAGATTTTATCCTTTGACGAATTTGAGATCTCTCCATCTGACTTACAGAAATCAGAATCTGCAATAAAAATTGAGTTAAAGGATTAACCTCACATTTTTCATTAAGTGTTTCAATATTGTAGTTCTTGATAAAAAGTGATATATGGTTTTCATTCAACAGTTCAATGGTTTTTAATACTTCAATGGTATTTCTTCCAATGCGTGACATTTCCCAACATAAAACTTTATCAATTTGATTATCTTTTACAAATTGAATCATTTCCATTAAGATAGGTCTTTCTTCATTTTTTTTGCCCCCAGAGATTTTTTCTTCAAAAACCCTAATAACATCAAAATTCATTTTTTGAGAATATTCTTTCAATTCATCAATTTGGCGCTGATTGTCTTGAATAGAAGTAGACACGCGAGAAAAAATTATAACCCTCATATGTATCAATTTAATATTTTATATTTCAAAGATACAAAAAGTAACGTATCAAACAAACGATTTATATATTAAAATGATACACTTTAGGTTTTGATACGCTTTTGGTAAAAATTATGTGAAAATCACAATTTTCGGTATAGGCTATACTTAGTAGAAATCCCCCTCCATATTCTAATTTCACCCGCCCCCCCGCTCCGTATCCCGGTCAACTATGTCTAATTTTTGATTATTAACCCCCTTCAGACCTGTAAAGGAAAACTGTCCTGAAAATTTTTAAAGTTTTTTCTATTAAATCAGACCCCCTTCTTTAAATAAGTTGAATTTCTTAAAAAAAAATTTGGACTGTTTTCTTATAAGATATGAATTTTATCAGTTTATGAAAGTACCAATAATCACGAAAATCCAATGGTTTATTGATTTTTAAGAAATATGACACTATTTATTGATAAGATATTTCCTTTTCTTACTTCAGAACTATTATATCACATATGACAACACAAATAAACCCAAAAAATGGTAATAGATTTATTATGTATAATCCCCAACTAATATGGTATAATAAACAAGATGTATTAGACATCTTCCCCATAACTGAAAGAACATATTTTAGAAAATTAAAAGGAATTACATCAGATATTAGAACAATGACTTTGAAAAATAGACAAGGAAAGAATACCACACTTATTCATTATCAAGATTTAAAAAAACTATTTCCAATTAAAAGAATTCCTACCAATTTAAACGATAAGGAAATGGTTAGAAAATATATTGGGACATCACATTGGGATTATGTGGGGAACATCACCCCAGAAAAATCCAAAAAGTCAGAAATCATTGGAAAAATGAATTTCCTTTATTCTGAATTAAAAAGACTTGATAAGAAAATTATCTTGTTCTTTCATTTGGAAGAAAACACAAAAGACCATTTTTATCACAGTCATTTTTTAATTAATACCGTATTAAATCAACAAACCATCAATGAAAAACTAAATTTAATCTGTGAGAATGAGAAAGGGATTGACCTACAAACATACGATTACCAAACATTTCATTATCGGGGTTCTTTCTACTCCAATAAATTTGGGAAATATGACACTAAGTATTCCAACCCCTATGTTTATTGGGAATTGTTAAGGTGATTTTTTTAATTTCATATTCAATGACCTATGTCAATTTGACTGAAGACAATAAAGCGAGAGAAGTGTCTTGTGTTTGGAATATATCTCATTAATACAGTTCGGTTTTTTTTCTTTTTTCATTTAATTTGTTTTTAAAAATTTCACCTCTTATTTCACGTTTATCATTTCTGGAGAGGTGTTTTGTCCAGATTTGATTTTTTTGTTTTTTTCTTTTTAAGTTCTCTGAATTCTTGGTAATTCTTTATTCTCCTTTGACCCGACTCAAAATACTGTTCGTCAAGTTCTATCCCCACAAATTTGAATTCCTCCAATAATGAGGCAATCCCCGTGGTTCCAGCCCCCATAAATGGATCTAATACAATTCCATTTTTAGGAGTAACCAAACGAACCAAGTATCTCATTAAGTCCACTGGTTTTAGAGTGGGGTGTTTCACATCGTTCTCATCCAAACACAATAGTCTTTCCTTCTTATTGGGTTTGGAACAATAGAAGAACTTGTGATTTTCCTCCAGAAAGTCAGACACCATTTGGTCAATAATGAAATTGGATGGATGTCTTCCTTTATGTGTTGTTGGTTTAAAATCCTTTGTGGCCACAAATCCATTTGTTCCATAACCCTGAACTTTTATCACATCTTCACCAATTCTACATCCCTCTATGTTTAATCCACCAGTTCCATATTTGTCAATGTTTTTAATGATTGATTTCTCTGAAATTGGTTTCTTGGCCATACAGATTGGTTCGTTGGCTGGCTTCAAGTTGTACTTGGCTGGTTTGGGTAAACCTTGACTGTATACCCACATTAACTGATCCTTAATTTCAAATCCAGCGTCTTCAATGTTCACCGTCATTCTGTGGTAGGTTCTTGAAGAACTGAAGGATAAAAGGTATCCCCCAGGTTTCAATACTCTGTACACTTCAGACCAAAACTCAACTGTTGGAACATTGTGATCCCATTTATTTCCCATAAAGGAAATTCCATAAGGGGGGTCGGTCACTACGGAATCAATTGAATTGTCTGGAATTCTATTCAGAACATTCATATTGTCTTCATTGAAGATGAAGAAATTCTTTTGGTTTAAAGAATTGGGGTTGGTCACTAAATTGTTTGTTTTCATAACTTTTGATTTTTAATTAATAAATTCTTAAGCGGCCTGTCTTGACCAGATTCCTAAATTTTCTCGTTTCTTGAAGAATGATTTGAAAACAGCCTCAAGAACAGGGACACATATAGCGTTACCAGCAAGAGAAGAGTGTTGGTTTTCCTTAATATCCACTTCCAACATCTTATCAATTTCTTCATCTTTAATCCCCATAAATCGGTAGGACTCACGGGCCGAAATCTTTCTAACTTTCCCCTCATCGGTCATTATTTGGGGAACCATCGTCTTGGTCAGACAAGGTGACACACCGTCAATTGAGTAGATCCTTTGTGTTTGTTCAAAAGTCACATCCGTTCTTTTGGCGATCATCTTACAAAGGCTTTTTTTGTTTTTTACCTCGTAAGATTCAAATTCACAATCAATAATAAGATTGGGGTTCACATTGGTCTCCACATAATCTCGCATCGGAACGGGTTGTTTTTTCATCCTTTCCACGTTCTTCATCTTCCTTTTCATCTTCACAGGACAACCTTTCAACTCGGCAATCATAATCACACGTTCTCTATTTTGTGGACATCCGAAATCAGCCCCATTGAATACCTTCCAAGTGGTGGTGTAACCCAACTTGTGTAAGAATTTCAAGTGTCGTTCAAAAGACTTAATGTGTCTCTCAGAAACCAAGTTTTTCACATTCTCCATCATCAAGTACTTAGGAGTTTTCACTCGGATGATTCTTTCAACTTCAAATAAAAGTCCCGATTGAGTACCCACTTTTATTCCCTGTTGTTTTCCAGCAATGCTCAAATTTTGACAAGGAAATGAAAAAATTAGTAG
>JBILHL010000078.1:0-4778 GCA_044350515.1 Crocinitomicaceae bacterium
TTTTATTCAAAAATGGAATAATATGAAAACTGAAGATAGACCTAAAATAACTATTTTTGATGATAGAAAAGTATAACAAAACGGTCAACCTATTTTAGGGAAGTACAATTCCTAATTCTACATTCTTAATTCTACATTTTGAATTAATCCTACCCAAACTTCACTTTCAACTTCTCAGACATATAGTTAAACAAAGCAGTTAATGGTTTTTCGACCATCATTTTTAAGAACATATTTACTTCACCATCAAAATGGATAAATCCTTCTGTTCCACCTTCAGTTTCCGAAAGTTTAATCGTTAATTTAAAAGGAAACGGAGATTTCTCACCTGATTTCAAATACAACTCATTTTCGGTTGCACCATTTTCAATCAAAGAAATTGTAATTCCACCTTGAACTTTAAACGAACATTGTTCTGTTGTTGCTTTGAAGTCAGAAACTTTATCTTGCGGCAATAAATCCCAAATATTTTCTGCATTTGACAAATAAGAAATGATTTCAGCTTTAGTTGCTACGACGATAACTTTATTACTGTTTAATTCCATAGTTTAGTTGTTTTGTTTCCAAGTTGATGGATTTTCTCTCCAATTTTGAAGATTTGCCAAGTCATTTTCTGACACATAGTTAGAGTTTAAAGCTTGCTCAATCAAGACAGAATAATCAGTTAACGTAATAAAAGGACAATCTGCATTTTTGAAGTTTTCGTTCGCTTGCTTAAATCCGTATGTGAAAATTGCTGCCAATCCTTTAACGATTAATCCTGCTTCTTTCAATGATTCAACCGCTTTGATGCTACTACCTCCAGTTGAAATTAAATCTTCAATCACGATAACTTTTTGACCAGGTTCAAATGCTCCTTCGATTAAATTACCCATCCCGTGTGCTTTTGCACTGCTACGGATGTAAATAAATGGCAAACCTAATTCTTGTGCAATTAAAACTCCTTGAGGAACACCACCGGTTGCAACTCCAGCAATAACATCTGGTTTTCCAAACATTTCAAGAATCATTTCACAAAAAGCTTGGCGAATATAAGTGCGAACACTTGGGTGAGAAAGCGTTACACGATTGTCGCAATAAATGGGAGATTTCCAGCCGGAAGCCCACGTAAATGGTTCGTTTGGTTGTAATTTTACCGCTTTTACTTTTAAAAGCAACTCAGCAACTTTTAATGCTCTATCTTTGTTTTCAATCATGGCACAAAAGTATAAAGTTTTCATTGAAGAAAAGGTAATTTATTTTACCAATGAAGAAATGTTGGACCTTCCAAAATATGAAGGTTTAGATCCCAAAAATTTTCAAGCATTAAAAGAGAGTTTGGTCGAGCCTGTATATCAGTTTGTTAGTCCAAATCCTAAAAGTGCGCTAAAGTATTTTTTCTCGAATTTCAAAAAAATAAAAGCGGCAGGTGGAATCGTTAAATCCGACGACCAACAACTTTTCATCAAACGAAATGGAAAATGGGACATTCCAAAAGGTAAAATGGAAAAAGGAGAAAAGTCACGAGAAACTGCAATTCGTGAAATTCAAGAAGAATGTGGTTTGAAAGGAGTTTTAACAATTGAATCAAAATTGATGAAAACCTATCATTGCTATTTTATGTACGAACAATCAGTACTTAAAAAAACAACTTGGTTTATATTAAATTATGAAGGATCGAATGAGGTTCAAGCCCAAGCAGAAGAAGGAATTACAGAAGTTGTTTGGTTGAAGAAAAATCAACTATCAAAAGTAAAAAAGAACACTTATTCTTCTGTTCGCGATGTTTTGGAATGTTATTTGATTTCTTAATTTTGTGTTAAACTTTAACACATTAACTTTATAAATTATACTATTGTAAAACAAAATCAAAAAACTATGAAACATTTATTCTTCGCATTTTCATTAATCTTATCTGGATTAACATTCGCACAAGTAACAGAAACAGCAACTCCTGCTCCGAAAGAGGGTTTAAAATTTACAACTTTAGAAATCGTTCGTGAAAACATCCCTTACGATAGCAAAGATTTGTTTGAATTTGAATTCAAAAATGTGAGTAAACAAGATGCTACTATTCAAAACGTTCAAACAAGTTGTGGTTGTACGGCTGCACAAAAACCAACAGCACCAGTTCCATCTGGAAAAAAAGATAAAATCAGTGTTTCTTATGATACAAAAAGAGTTGGCCCTTTTACAAAAACA
The DNA here is from genome assembly GCA_044350515.1 of Crocinitomicaceae bacterium. GTDB lineage: Bacteria > Bacteroidota > Bacteroidia > Flavobacteriales_D > Crocinitomicaceae > UBA952. The sequence continues at coordinate 2,182 of JBILHL010000078.1, forward strand.
ATCACTATCACTTCTGATGTAAGCGATCCAGTTGTTTTAACAATTAAAGGAACCGTTCTTCCACAACCAACAACTCCAGAGGTAATTGCTCCAGAGCCAGTGAAAAACTAAGAACTAAAGAAATAATAGTAAAGCGTTCAGAAATGAACGCTTTTTTTATGCGCAATTACAACGTTTTTTCTTTCGGAACTATTAGTTAGCAATTCCTAATAATTCCCTTGCGATTTATTAATTACCTTTGCCCCATGACAATCGAACAACATAAAGAGCTTTTAAAACGTGTTTTAGCAATTCAATCTTATCTGAAAATTGAAGAAAAAAGAATGCAATTGCGCGAAGAGGAGTTACGTACACAAGACCCTTCTTTTTGGGACGATCCTAAAAAAGCGGAGGCTAAAATGAAAGATATTCGCGGCTTGAAATTTTGGGTTGAAACTTTCGACAGAGTTAAAGGTGCCGCAGATGATTTAGAAGTGATGTTTGAGTTTGTCAAAGAAGGTGTAAGTACGGAAGCAGAAATGGAAGCAGCTTATAAAATTCTAAATTCAGAAATTGAGGAATTAGAATTGAAAAATATGCTTTCTGGCGAAGAAGATGCTTTGAGTGCGGTTATTCAAATTACAGCTGGTGCAGGTGGTACAGAAAGTTGTGACTGGGCTTCGATGTTGATGCGTATGTATATGATGTGGGGACAGAAAAAAGGCTACAAAATTTCCGAATTAAACTACCAAGATGGCGATGTTGCAGGAGTTAAAACAGTTACCTTAGAATTTGAAGGTGAGTTTGCTTTTGGCTATTTGAAAGGCGAAAATGGTGTGCATCGTTTGGTGCGTATTTCTCCTTTTGATTCCAATGCAAAACGCCATACTTCGTTCGTCTCAGTTTATGTGTATCCACTTGTTGACGACAATATCGAAATCAATATCAATCCTGCTGATGTTTCGTTTGAAACTTTCCGTTCAGGTGGAGCTGGAGGACAGAACGTAAATAAAGTAGAAACAGCAGTTCGTTTACGACATGCACCCTCGGGAATCATCATCGAAAACTCGGAATCGCGCTCACAGCTAGCCAATAAAGAAAAAGCCATGCAATTATTACGTTCACAGTTATATGAATTAGAATTGCGCGAACGCATGGAAAAACGTTCTGAAATCGAAGCTGGAAAGAAGAAAATCGAATGGGGTTCTCAAATTAGAAACTACGTAATGCAACCTTATAAATTAGTTAAAGATGTAAGGACCGGAACTGAAACCTCCGATGTTGATGGCGTAATGAATGGAGAAATTGATCAATTTTTGAAGTCGTTTTTGATGATGTATGGGGCGTAGGAATTTTTGATTTTTGATTCTTGATTTTTGATTGGATTAATTACTCGAAGAAAATAGTTGTGAATCGATTCTCTAAGTGAGTACGCTTCGAGTGATAAGGTTGTTAACGTTTAATATAATAACTCAAACGAATGAAAGATTTACGAATTCTAAACTCTTAAGTTTTCAATTTTATATTTTTTTGGTAAGTACAATCAAAACCTATATAGGTATAACCAATCTTTTCTAAACACTTAAATATTGATCGATCAAAACTTCTACTAAACGCAACCAAAAACCCAATAATTCGTTATTAAGTTTGTGCACTATGTTATTTTCTGTTAAGAAAATTTAATATATTTACGTACTATTTTATGACTAAATTATAAACTAAAGAATAATTATCTCTTTGTTGATGCTCAATGTATTAAGGTACATATTGGTTTTTATTGAAAAACTAGGAATTTTGCCTATGACGTTATGCGGTCAATTTTTCACTAAAAACAAGCATGAGAATCACCTTAATTCCGTAAAAAAATTGACTATTAAATTCCCTTTACGGTTAATTTTAAATTTTTCGTATTTCATTGTTTTTCTAGTTGGCAGTTTTAATTCGTTTGGCCAGGTAGCATCTGAACCAACCTTAGCATATACTGGAACAGCACAAACTATTTGTCAAGGCACTCCAGTCAAAATTAAGCTTCAAGCGGGAGATTGCGCAGGACAAGCTGCACCGAACGGGGATGTTTATGAAGTCAGTATTAACGGACAAACAGGAAACTATCAAAACGTAACTAATGAAACAGGGTATATCACTGATTGGGATCCTGCAACATTAGTAGTTACTTTAAATACTACATCTGCAACGCAAATTTGGGTTCGTATGGCAAGTTGTAATTGTACACCAGTTACTTCACACGCTTACACGATTAGTCCAGCTCCTTTTGTTAACCCTGCAACACCAACAATTTGTTCGGGCAGTTCTTTTGCTTACACACCTGTTGATGTTACTGATGGCTCAGTACCAGTTGGTACTACTTACACTTGGACAGTTGTAGATAATCTAGATGTTAATGGTGAATTCAATCAGGCTTCAGCTCAAAATACAATATCTCAAACATTAACCAGTACAAGTGGAACCGTTGAAACAGTAACTTACACTGTTACTCCAAGAATTGGATCATGTGATGGTCCTACGTTTACGGTGACAGTGACAGTGAATCCAGCGCCAACAGTTGCAGTAAACAGTGCAACGATCTGTGCAGGCGAGACAGCAACTTTAACAGCAAC
>JBILHL010000053.1:0-16417 GCA_044350515.1 Crocinitomicaceae bacterium
TATACGAACTATTAACCAACTAACAATGAGATAATCGACTTATTTTTAGACATTTGTCAAGTGAGATTTGTTAGTAAAGGTTACTTAAAAAGTATGAGTTTGCCCTGCGATGCCTGCCAAAATTTGAAAAATACGTGAAATTATGAATAAACTAAACATCAAAGATTTTATTTACAAAAACATGGTAAAAAATACAGATATTCATCTGGAAGTTAAATAGTTAAAGTTCTGATTTGTCAATTCTTTTAGATTTAAGTTTTAGTAAAATTATCCGATTTGGGTAACTTCCAAAAGGCATAGGTAATAATTAATTTGGAGATTCCTTCAATAATATTATGAAAATACCATAAATCATTTCCCATCAAAATAGTGATATACAGAAAGAATAAAAAGCTAAAACTATTGTAAATAAAAATGGAAGAGTTAACAATTAAATAAGAGAATGATTGAAGGTTTCGTTGTCTTTCTGAATTTAAATAATCGATAAAGAAAATTACTGAAAATAATATAAAACCAATGGTTCTGTAAACAAGTGAGTATTCGATAAACGAAGTCTGAGATAACTCAAAAAATAAAATAACCAAACATAAACTTCCAATTGATAAAATCAAATTTTTAGTGAGACTCTTATTACAAATGTTGCAGTAGAAAATTGACAAACATGTAATTGAAAAAATTTGATAACCATTGAAAATCAACAGATTATTTACTCTTTGTTTAAACAAAATGAAAAAAATAAAGGTTGCAATTACAGAAGAACCAAGGTAAACGACAAATTCAATATTGAATTTTTTCTTTTGAATAAATAAAATCATCAAGGGAAGTAAACCAGTTATTAATTGGAATACTAGCGTATAATAAATAATAATGAATCGTTCCACTTGTTTAGTTTAAAATGTATTTTAAAAAATCAGTTTTAAGCGTTCAATTTCATTTTTCAACAATCTCTTTCAACGGAATTCTAAGTTGGATTCCAGCAACATCATCCTCAAAAGTATAAGAAATTGTGGCTTTTAGATTGTTAACCCGCGACTGAATACTCTTTAAACCATTTCGTTTAGAGCTGTGAAGAAGTTCATTTACTTGGCTATTGGTTAAGCCTGTGCCTAGGTAACTAAATTGAAACTCCAAGAAATCAGTTGATTGATTAGTTTGAATGTTCAATTCGTCGGTTTGCCCATGCTTCAAGATGTTGTTGATGGTTTCCTTCAAAATGCGGTAAAGGTTGAGTTCTGCTGCGATGTTAAATCTTGTTTTTTCGAGGTTACTGTTATAGAGAATTTGAATTTCACCCGTTTCATTAACGGTTTTAACCAAGTCTTCTAATGTAGCGTTCAATCCGAGTTTTGCCAAAGTTGGTGGGGAAATGCGTGTTGAAATATTTCTTACAGCCTCGGCAGTTTGATTAATCATATCAGTCGTATTTTCAAGCACTGCCAATAATCGTTCTGGTTGTTGAATTTGGGTTTTAGCATTGTTTGTGTTGATTTTCAATACGGTCATCATCGCGCCAATGTCGTCATGTAAATCCATTGAAATTTGCATTCGTTCTTGTTGTTCTGCTTTCATTGAAGCCTCATTGATTTCACGCTCAAAATTGATTTCAGCTTCGCGCATTGCTTCTTGTTCGCGCTCGATGCGTTTTTTGAAGGTATTGAAGAGATAAATGAATGTTAAAGAAAAACCAAGCATTATGGACATGCCCGTTAGTACAAATTTTAACAATCCGATTTCGATGGTAGTTTCCAAATTAAATACGTTATAATTGATGTTGCTATTAGAAAAATAACATTATGAATAGTCCATAAAGAAACAAAAAAATGAAAAATTTTATCTGAGACTAAGAATAAAGTCAATGATGATGAATTGTAAATTAAAATACTGGAAGTAAATAAGTGAATTAACTTCCTTTTTTGGTCGTTAACTTCTAAAATTGATGTGATTAAAAAATAAACACATAGAACAATCCAAATAAATGAACCTAATCCAATTGAAACATTCATAGGTTCAATTTTAGAGAATGTTATTAGAAAAACAAATAGATAAATTGCAGAAATTAAAAATGCTAAACTTTTTGGTAAGGTATAAAATTTAACAAAGAAATAGATTAAAGATATAAACTCGAATAAGCCATATAGGTTAAAGAAAATTCTATTTTCATGGAATAAATACTTGGATATAGTTGCTGAAATTTCAGTTGTTAATGAAAAGAAAACATAAAGAAATATTGGAGTGAATAGTTTTATCTTTCTAGTATCAATTAAAAACAATACTACTGATACAAGAAGCATCATTTGCATTGTTGAATAAATAATTTTGTGAAAAATCAAACTAACTAATTAAAGGAATTGTAGTTAAATAATAGGTAAATGAGTATAAAAATCAAAAGTAAAAAAACTACCTGAAATTTAAACTTTTGGAGGTTCTGTTTTAAAGAAATCATTTGTCGGTAATTTCCAAATTGAATAGATTAAAATTAGTAACGAGATAGAATACAATAAATTATGAAAACCCCAAATCCATATTTCTGATTTATCTAAAAATGGTAAAATATAGAAAAGCACAATTGATCCAGTATTATAAACTAAAATTGCAAACAAAAATCTTTCGATAAGTTGATTGCTTTTAGCGCTTTTCAGATGTTCAAAAAGACAAATAATTGAAAAAACTACATAGATGATTGAGAATAAAATGGTTGAACTTTCTAGCTCATTACTTTTGATAAAATTATAAACATAAGTCACTATAAATAAAGGAATAAGCAGGTGGTAAGCGATTCTGAATTTTGGAAAAAATTTATAAAAAAACAATAAAATAGAAGTAAATTCAAAAATCCCGTAAAGGTTGAAAACAAACACAGTTCCACCAACATTCAATTTTAAGGTTAGAAAAGATACTAACTCAAACGTAAACGAAAAAAAGCAATAAATGAATATTGGATAATATTCTGAAATGTAATGCTTTTTGGTTGAAAATAGAAACACTGGAATTGACTCCAAAAACAACATCGTATAGTAAGCAACCAATGTAAACATTAATATCTTATTGTTTTTTAAGAGTCAGAAAATCAGAATTAGTTTTGAATTTTATTTAGTAAACACAAAAATAAGACTTTAAATGATGCTCGAAATTTAAACTTTTGGAGGGTCTGTTTTAAAGAAATCATTTGACGGAATCTTCAAGATGGAAAATGAAATAATCAATTTTGAAATTATTTCTACTACATTGTGAAGTATCCAAATAGATTTTGAAGTTTGTGGTATTAGGGGTAATATATAAATAACTGATACTGCACCAGAAAAATAAAATAGCAAACTTATTATAAATCCAAATTCTATCTGATCTATTTTAATCGTTGATTTTAGGTAATAAATAACTGAAAATAAAATATTTACAAATAAATATATATAGACTATTAATGCCAAATTATTAAAAGGGAATTTGATTGAAATGTATAAAGAGAAAACTATCACCAAAAAGAAAATGTTGAATAGAATAAGTGTTTTATTTTGATTGACTTTCTGAAACAAAAAAATGAAGATCAATAATGCGGAACTGAATATGTAAAAACTTATTAATGTTAAATTAGTTGATCCAATAATAACTAATAAATGAGAAAAAGATTGAGTTAAAAATGAAAGGATTAAGTAAAAAGAAATTTGCCAATTATTCAATACTTTTTTTTTCAGAACCAAAAATAGTATTGGCAGAAAATCGGCACAAAGCATTAAGTAAAACACAATTGTAAAAGCCATTCAAATAATAAATTGATTTACTGCAGAATAAAAACAAGACAACATTGTTTACTTGAATTACCAAAAAAACAAGGTAATTGAGTATAAAAATCAAAAGTAAAAATTCTACTCGAAATTTAAACTTTTGGAGGTTCCTTTTATATATTCTTTAATCAGAACTTTTTTTTAGGAACTTAGTATTAATCTGTATTCTGGAGAACCTCCATAATGCGACAAAGACAATCAACTTGGATATAGTTTCAATAATGTTATGAAATATTAAAATGCTATAGTTGTTCGAATTTAAAAAAGGAAAGATTAAAAAATTGGTCAAAGAGCCAGCATAATAGATTAATATAGAATAATTGAACTGTAAATTCAGCTTATTTTTGGCTATCTCTTTTTCTTTTAAAAATGAAAACAAATTTGTAATAGCAATCGCAATTAGGTAGAAATGGGAGATTACAAGAAAAAATAAACTTTGTCGAATTAAAAATAAATAACAAAGTATCAAAGTAAAGCAAATATATGAGGCTGTTAAAATTAGTCGTTTATCAAAAAGTTTTATCGAAAAAAGTGTGATTATTAGTGGTGCCAGTAAGTCATAAATGAAACCAAAGAAGATAGTTTGATAACCCAATTTAACTAACGTGAAAGTTAAAACTTGAATAAAAAAGGAAAAGGCTAAAAAAAGAAAAATGTAGATGTATTCTTTAATTAATTGCCTTTTAATTACAAATAAGAAAAGAGGCAGAAAATCCGCAATCATCATTATATAACCTGATAATATTACTAGACTCATTTATTTTTAATCTTTTGGTAATAGACTTTCATCCGATTTCGGTAACTTCCAAAAAGCGTAGGCAATGATAAGTTTGCAGGCACTTTCACTGAAATTATGTAAAACCCAAAGATTTTTATCTAAAAATAAATCTATATGGTTTAGTAGGATAAAAGACGTACAATTATAAAAGAAAATGGCAGCAATAATTATTAAGGTTGATTTACTTTTCGCATCCGTAAAATTTGATTTAAGTAAGGAATCAATAAAAAACAATAAACTCCAAATGATGTAGAAAACATTTTCAAATTTTATAGTAATCATAATGTCATTTGTCCGACTTAATTCAAAAAAGAAAATTAAAACACAAAGAACAGTAGTGGCTAAAACAAAATACTGCATTTTTTTATTTTTGATACTCCGATAATAGAAAATGCCAAATAGAATAACGGATCCTATTGCATAGGTGTTAAAAAAGAAATAGTTGTTTTGCTTAAAAAAACCTGTGATAATTAAAATCAAACTAATGACAAAAGATAAAACGATACTTCCAACAAGTGCTGAATCAGCTTTTACTTTTCTCATCCATAAAACGACTATAGGTATAAAACCTGCAATCACTTGAATGAATACTGAGAAGTAAAGATAAATGAATCGTTCCACTTGTGATTTTAAAATTTTACAAACTGTTTGGTCCTTTTGAAAAACGAGGTAATTATTATATTTTCCGAATTACTTGCGTTAATTTAATCATTGTTCTGAACGAAATGTCTGGATGGGCAACTTGGTTTACTGTTCCTGCGATAAATAAGTTTTCAGATAGCGCGTAATAGGCTAGTGCACCAGATAATCCTGAATGTCCTATGAAATATGGAACCGAGCCAAAAGGGTTGAAAATCCAAGGAAGTTTGAATAAATGAATTCCAATTCCAGCCTTCATGGGGAAAAATATCCGATTCCATTCCTGTAATTCACTCAGGTAGCTTTTTGGGAATAGTTTTCCAGTAAAAAATGCTTCTATAAAAACCAACATTTCTTGGGAGGTAGAAACAATTCCGCCGTCAGCACCAAAGGAAGTCATTGCTTTTGGAATGAGTAGTTTTTTTGACTCGTAAAATAAACTTAAAGGTTTATTGTCAGTCGGATCTTGGTATAAATAGGTTTTTTCTAAATTCAAGGGTTTAAAAATCAATTCTTTGCAGTTTTCTTCAAAAGATTTCCCACTAATGGTTTCTATGATTTTGCCAAGCAATTGGAAGTTAGCATCCGAGTAATTCGCGCTATTTTTTGCTCCAGGTCTAAAAAGTGGTTGCATGGTTTTAGAACGTTCTATGGCTTCTTCAAAAGTCCAATGAGAATCATTTCCAAGTTTAATCTCATCTTCTAAACTTTTTCCATTCGGCCCTTTACCTTGAAAATAGTCAGGCAATCCAGAAGTATGAGCAAGTAAATGTTTGATGGTTAGTTCTGATGTGTAATCGATTCCTTTGTAAACATGTAGGTTATTTAATGTTTTATGATCTAAATAGTTACAAATCTTGTCTTCAAGTGTGATTTTATTTTCTGACCGCATTTTTAAAACGAGTGCGGTGACAAATAATTTGGTAGTACTTGCAATAAAATAGGGAATTTCTGGAGAAAGATTTCCCGCTCCACCATGCCAAGTAAAATCATTTTTTTTGATTGAAAATGAAGTTCCTACTATTTTTCTTCCATCAATAACAGAATCAAGAACCTTTTGCAGCTTTTGATTACAAACCTCAGTATTTGCCATAAATTGATTTTTGCTATTAAATTTAACGTTGATGCTGAGCTAAAATTTGCAAAACCCATTCCACTTGTTCGTCTCTATTTAGGTTTGAATTGTCCAAAACAATGGCATCATCTACTTGAATTAATGGACTTTCTGCTCGAGTTGAATCTATAAAGTCGCGTTCTTCCAAGTTTTTTGCAACTTCATCATAAGAACTTTCGATGCCTTTGCTTTTTAATTCATCTAAACGTCTTTGCGTTCGAATTTTTGTATCAGCGGTAACAAATAATTTCAATTCAGCATTTGGAAAAACAACAGAGCCAATGTCTCTTCCATCCATTATTATTCCTCCCTTTTGACCCATTTTTTGTTGTTCAGCTACCAATTTCTGACGTACTTCTTTGATGGTTGCTATTTTAGACACAACACTTGCAACGGCATTTTCACGGATTTCATCAGCTACATTAATTCCATTTAAAAATAGAACTGATTGTTGATCCACCGTCTTAAATTCTAAATTGATGTGATTGAGTTGTTCCTTGATTTTTTCAACTAAAGGTTCTCCATCGGAAAACAATTGATTTTTGAGGCAATACAGAGCAACTCCGCGATACATAGCTCCAGAATCGATAAAAATGTAATATAGTTTCTTGGCTAAATCTTTTGCTAAAGTACTTTTGCCACAAGCTGAAAAGCCGTCAATGGCGATTGTAAGTTTTTTTGATGTCATATAACTTCGATTCAATTACTGTTTCACAAAACGTATAATTTCAATGGGTTCTTCATTTCTGTAAATTTTCACGAAATACATCGAACTTCTGAATTGATTGATAGTAATGTTAGTCGTTAAACTTTCAGGGTTAAAGCTACCTTGGTTTAAAATTCGTCCACTTAAATCGAAAATTTCAAAGCTACATTCTTTTGCAATAGTTGGGTTATCGTGTTGAATTTGAATTTCACTACTTGCAGGATTGGGAAACAAGGAAAATTGAATGTTTGGGCCATCGGGAATTTTCTCGAAATGTGCCTTGAATAAAGTGTTTGTTTGTGAAATATTCCCTTCAAAAATTGGGTTTAAGGTATCCGAAATAAAAGCGTTTGGCTCCCAATGTGAAAATCGATAACCTGGTTTTGCCATTGCTGTTGCTTGAATGGGTACACCATCGAAATAAGTTCCACTCCAAGGATAGGTAGTTGGTTTTATAGTATTTAATTGAATTTCGCCCAAAGTGTCTGGAAAAACGGTCAATGAAATTACCACTTTTTTCTCCAAATTGAATTCGGTAACGATTTGATTTAATACAACTTCATTTCGGCATTCAAGCTGTGACCTAAAGGTGAGGTGGTTGTTTTTAAACTCCAACATTTGAGCATCAATCGTATTTGGGTCACCCCATCTTTCAAACTCTAATGGCATTTCTGGATTCATTCCATCAAAAAACTGTTGCTCAATTGCAAGTAAGTTTTCCGTTTTGTAGCTTGTATTTATTTGATCTGCAAAACGATTAATGAAGTAATTTTTATAAGCTGGATTTTGAATTCCACGTTTCCAAATGTTGATGTAAGGATTTTCTGAACTAAAGTTTAAGATATAGTTTAAATGATTATCCGTACAAGTTGACCAGCCATTTGGTGCCATTGCAAGCTCTAAATCAATCAAGCCAAAACGCCAGCGATAATTGCTTTTGTCAGAGCGATAAATTTTAATATTATTTTGTGGCCAATCGAGGTTACCCATCCAAGATTCGGAAATAATGTAGTCGGTATAATGCTTCAAATCAAAATATTGATCTGCATTTTCCATGAAAGTCGTACTTGTTGGACTTATGGTTAAGAAGTCTTCATAAGAGGTCAAGAAATTATCGACATCACCTTCTAGTGCCCTCAAAATACTGCCATAAAAATAACTCATGGATAAAATTTCGATGGAATCATTTGTAGGTTGATAATCATAAATTTCAAAATATTCTTTGTTGAATTTTTCTCTCAATTCGTACAATCCAAAGTATTCTCCATTGATGTAAACAGTAACAGGACGATATCCAGAATAGTAATTATTGGTTCCTTGGCTCATCATATAAACTTGTGAAGCATCTTTGTAAGGTAACTGTAGCCATTGATTGCTGCCGTTTCTAAGGTAAATGTCACTGAATTTGTTTCTAGTTGGTCGATTGGGAATCAATTGATGATTTACAATTCCGCCACCCAATGCTCCATGATCTAATGAAAGTCGAAAAGAGCGCTGCGGATTCCCACGACTTCCGCCAGCTCCTCCGTCCATTCGAATACCCGTTTTTTGGGTGAAAAGTACAGGGTGATTTTCCTCCTCTGTCAAATAAGAAGCAAAGGCAGGTTTTGTATCATCAGAAGTAGGATTATCAAAGATTCCATTTGGACCGAAAAGATTGGTATTATCGGTAGTAATTAATAGAATCGGAGTAGTGTGTGAAACGTCAAATAAGAAAGTAGATACAGCATTTTCACTTGGTAAAATATCCGCAGGATCAAGCGGGAAAATCTTAGCGTTAACCGTTTTTGTATTGGCAATTAAAATCGGTTCAGTGTAAGTTGTTGAATTGAAAGTAGGAGTGGAGCCATTTAGGGTGTAAACGATTTTACTCTGAATACTATTTGGGTTTTGTATTTCTAATTGAAACGATTGGGTATTGACGCTCGATTTTTTTGATAAGATTGGTGCTTTCAAGGTGTCAACAAAACTCAAAGCAGTGTTATTCGTTAGTTTAGGAGTACTATTCAACCATTTGACTTGATTAGAAGCATCAGGGAAATGACCAACCGAAATATCCGTTTTTGGACTTTTCACAAGTAAACTACTTATCACTTGATCCATTGGATTGATTAAATAAATCGTTTCTCCAGTTGTTCCAATTTTGAAATTAGCGTGAAGTTTGCTTCCTTCTTCGGGTAAAAATTCAACTTGAAGTTCGTTTAAATCGGTTGCTAAAAAGGAAAAATCTATGTAATTATAAAACTCACCAGCAGAGGTAACCACGTCAAATGATAAATTACTGAAAGGACCAGCAGTTAAACCAGCAGCTTGTAGTTCACTAGCTCTAAACAAAAGTTGATGGCGCGCTCCCCAATAATAATTACCATAAGGAGCTGGGTAATCGGTATTTCCATTTTGAATATCCTCACTGCCAATTGTAAATCCATTGATGCGCACATTTGGTCGCTGAAAATAAACCTGACCCAGATTTGAGTTGCAAGCAGCAGGACTTCCATCAACAAAAGCAGCCATCGTAGAAGCAAAGGAGGTTGCAGTTTGGCGGAAAATAGAATTTAAGGTATACTGAGAATTATTGTAAGCACAAATATTTAAAACAACATTCGAAACTCCGTCCCAAATAAATTGATTGTTAAAGGAATGCGTATTCCAACCATTGATTGGCGTGTAATTTTGTTGTGACAATGCAAAACTAAAAGCGGTACTTTCACTGCGGTTTTTTTCGCTACAAAAAACGACTTTGTAGGAATTGGCATCGATACTTGTGCTTGGAAATGGCCATTTATTTGGCTCACTTAAATCATCTGTTAGAAAGTGATTGGATAAATCGTAAGCGGTATTGGAAGTATTGTAAAGTTCAATCCAGTCTGTCGCGTCATTATTTTCATCTTTAATGGCTGCATAATTTTTATTACTTCCTTCATTGATAACAACTTGAGCGTTTAAAGAAAAACTCAAAACAACAAAAAGCAAACTAAAAAATTTAAAGTTCATTTAGAATTAATTTTTGCATAAATGTAATTATAAAATAATGACAAATTAATAACCTGAGTTCGATTATTAAAATTGGATTCAGACCGCTCAGAAACTATGAGTTACTAATAACGTTTTTGAAAATGTATCGGGATACATTGAGAAAGGGTTATGAAGTAAATCGTTGTTTTTCAGCGGAATAATTAATTACTTTGCATAAAAACCAGTTATCCATCGTTGTTCCCTCTTGATTTAGCCCGCTAAATCTTCAAGGGAACGCCTTGACTAACAGATTTTTATGACAATCTGAATTCCGATTTTACTATCGAACTCAGGTTAATAATGCAAAATTGCAAATCGTTATAAAGCTCGCCATTATTGTAATTTGTACAATTTCTTTTTCAGCCAGAAAGCAACATTTACCATTATTATCAAAGCTGGAACTTCCACCAAAGGCCCAATAACACCAGCAAATGCTTGACCTGAATTGATGCCAAAAACACCAATTGAAACAGCAATAGCTAATTCGAAATTGTTACCAGATGCAGTGAATGAAAGGGCTGCATTGTCTGAATAATCAGCTCCAATCCATCTTCCGAGAAGAAACATAAGAAAGAACATAATTGCGAAGAAAATCACTAAGGGAATTGCAATACGCACCACATCAAACGGAATGGAAACAATCATTTCTCCTTTCAAACTAAACATTACTATAATCGTGAACAGTAACGCTATCAAAGTGATTGGAGAAATGAAAGGAATAAATTTTTGCTTAAACCATTCTTCGCCTTTGATTTTTAAGAGTATAAAACGACTTAGAACTGCCGCCACAAAAGGAATTCCTAAATAAATTCCTACTGTTTGAGCGATTTCTTGAATGGAAATATCAATTTTTAAAGCATCAATTCCGAAAAGTGGTAAAACAATTTCTAAGTAGAAATAGGCGTACAAGCTAAAGAAAAATACTTGCAACAAACTATTGATTCCTACAAGGCCAGCAACTAATTCACGATTTCCTTCTGCTAATTCGTTCCAAACGATTACCATCGCAATACAAGGAGCTAAACCAATGATTATCAGTCCAGTCATATATTCAGGATAATCTCTTAAAAAGGTGGTTGCCAGCAAAAACATTAAAAATGGACCAACAATCCAAGTGACAAAAAAAGAGGCCAGCAAGAGTTTTGGTTTCGCCATCACTTTTGGAATTTTAGAAAATTGAACCTTAGTCAATGGCGGATACATCATCAAAATCAATCCAATAGCTAATGGAATATTTGTCGTTCCTTTGGAAAAGGAGTTAATGAAATTGTCAGCATTCGGAATAAAATAGCCAATGGATATTCCGATTCCCATTGCCAAAAAAATCCAAAGGGTTAAAAAACGATCTAAAAATCCGAGCTTTTTTCGTTCTGCTGCCGGTGCACAATTAGTTGAAGACATAAAGTTTGGTTTAATTTATTTTTGAAAAAACATACAAACATTCTCGTGCAATCTGATTGGAGCGTTCCACGTATTTTTCAGCTTGCTGTGGAGTTCCATCAAAGGCTTTTGGGTCATAATAGGTGGTGCCAATTCGCAACTCAACACCTGGAATAAATGGACAATTCTGTTCTGCATCGGAGCAAGTCATGATTGCGGCAAAATTGCTTGCAGGATTAAAACTGTCCTCGTAAACTTTTGAAAAACAAGTTGTAAAATGCAATTTGTTCGTTCCATAAGCTACTTTGTAAATCGGATTTGCAGTGAGTTCTTCTGTCGTTATTTCAAAACCTGTTTCTTTCAACGCTTGAATTGCATTGGGGTTGAAAGCTGTTGCTTCTGTTCCGCCTGAAAAAGTGTGTACGTTTTCAATACCAAAGTAAGAAGCGGCAACAGTTGCCCAAATTTGTCCAAAATGACTGCGACGTGAATTGTGTGTACAGACATACATCAAGTTGATAGGGAGATTTGCATCCTTTTTTGATTGAATGTAGTCGGAAATTTTGGTAAGAAGTTCCTTTCGCTCTGATGGAATTGTGTCAATCTGATTTACAAGTTGATCACACTGATTTTTCAATACGTCAAACATCTTTTTTAGAGTTTAGCAACAACCGCCTCCAGGAGTACAAGTTGCTGCAGTATTATTACCCAATTCTGTCAATTTCACTTTTTGTTTTTCTGCCGGGATTCCACAAGCATCTTGAGCTAAACAAGCTGTCACTTTTGAAGTCAATTGAAAGAATAATCCATTGTAAGAAAGTCCATATTTTCCAATCGTATCACTTTGGTATTCCACTTCGATTTCTAGTTCAGGGTTGATATTCAATACTTTTTCAGAAAGTTCAATGATATTTACCAATTTACTTGGTGCCAAACGGTGGTCGTAATCGGCTGCTTCCCACAATTGGAAATTAATCACTTTTTCTTCACGTACTTTTCCACCACAATCGATGAAATTTTTGGTAATCATTCCAACTTCCGTCACGTGAAAATGTTCAGGAACAAAAGATTTGTTTGGCAATTGAAAAACAACAGCATCTAAGCTGGTAAGAATTTCTTTGATTTCGTTTAAGTTCATACTCTATTTTTTTATGTTATTTGATTTAAAATTAACAGCACTGATTATTGTTTTTAGTAATTAATTGATTGGTAATCAGACTGATTTTCTCGTTTAATTCGGCAAAAACTTCTTGATTCAAACAGTAACAAATCGCAGTTCCTTCAATAGTTCCTTTGATAAGATTTGCGTTTTTTAATTCTTTTAAATGTTGTGAAATAGTGGCTTGCGCAAGAGGTAGTTCATCAACGATATCGCCACAAATACACTTTTCATTTTGAAGTAAAAACTCAATTATGGCGATACGCGCTGGATGTGCCATTGCTTTAAAAAGTGTGGCCAATTCATTTTGATTGGTTGTAAATGCATCTGTTTTGGTGATTCCCATTGCGTTATTAATTTATATATTGCAATATTACGATTAATAATTTTAATTCATGATTTTATTTGAATAAAATTCAATTTTTATGCTTTTAAATAAAATTAGATATGTGTATCCGCAATCGAACCAGTAAAAACTTTAACCTTAAAAATAAAGAATTATAGAACAAACATTTGCGAACAAAAAGAAATTCAGAGCCTTGACTTTTTTAGCTTCGCTGCTACTGCGTGGTGTTTCTTTTTTGTTAAGAAAAAAAGAAAGGCAACCCGTTGCTGCGGATAATAATAGCTCAAATTGAGATTTTTTTTCAAGTTATGTTTACAGTTGTTTAATTTTTAGTGGTACGAAAGCGTATACTCAAAAATTAGAAAAGCTTGGAATAGAATGTGAATGATTTTCAAGCGATCTTATTTTTTCTCCCAAATGATTTATATCCGCGTGAAATTCTTCCAGATTGTTTTCTAAAAGTCGTTTTTCTGGCTAGCACCTCGAAGAAGCAGCGTAGCTAAACAGAAATTCTGGTTTTTTTCAAATCAAGTGCACGCTTTTTTTATGATTTTCGCAAAAAAACCTTGCATCTGATTTTAGAAAACACAACTAAATCATTAGAAATCAATATATTTGAGTTTTACAGCAGACCCTAATTATCAAAAAAGAAACCATTCATGGCTGAGTGTATTTTGTTTCAGATTCTTTTTGATTTAGTTCTTATTCTTATTTTATGAAGCATATAGAGAATGGTTTATTGACCATAACATAGCATTAAAGCTAAAAATCAGACTTCAAAAAAGAGGAGAATTCAAATGAGTCAAACGCTCGAAACTATCAGTAAAAGACTTTAAAAACCTCAATTCACCTCAATAGCGCCAATGTCTGGTGGATTATTTCGGGGATTACCGAAGATATCAGTGATAACAGAACTTACAATTCCATTTCCGTTTAGAATAGAATTTGTTTCAAAGCTAAAATCGAACTCAGGAATGTCAGCAAAGTTGGGATTGTTATTCCATAAAATGTTTTGGTAAAATGCATCTGTTTGAATGTCTTTGGCCTTAATCAAGCAGTTTTTAAAATCAAAATTTACCGACACTCCAGGAACTAATAAAGTGTCAATCGCAAGTTCGGTTTCAAGATTTCCAGTTAATATGCAATTGGTCAAACTTCCTTCATTGATGGAACTAATAGTTGTCACATTTGTGATGCCATTGCTAAAATAATTACTAATTCCAACCGCTGGCGATGTTGAACTTCCATATCCTAATAAATTGCAGTGATTGAAATTAAAATCACCTCCTTCAAGGACGAGTAAAGCGTGTGTTCCAGATTTGGAAATGATACAATTTTCAGCTTTTACTTTTGCTCCTGAATAGATAAAAACACCATATCGCGCTTGATTTTGAATAATTGAATTCGTCAAGGTGAGTGTGTATCCAGTATTGTCTGCGTCCTCGGAGAATAGGTGAATTCCAGCTGTACCATTTTTTATGATGGCATAATCAATCGTGCTTTGTTTTGCTTCTTGAAAGTAAATTCCATAGTATTGTCCAGCAACATCATCGTAATCTGCTTCCAATCGATCACCTTGAAAAATAACTTCATTTCCAAGTGTTCCTTGAATGTTTAAAGTAGATTTATACACATAAAAAATCGCGTTTTTATGCATGTGAACTTGTGTTCCAGCTGGAATTGTTAAAGTTTTTGCAGAATCAACAGCAGCGTAACCATAAATAACGTGCGGTTTATCATTAGGCCAAATTCCTTCATTTAAATCTTTGTAATGAAAATAAGCATCTTGTCCCCAAACGGCAAGTTTCACATATTGATCTACTCCATTTGTCCGAAAACGAATCGAATCTTCCACAATCATTGGGAGATTTTGCGCATTCACATTTAATGTAACTTCAACAAAAACAAACAATGAATCATTTCCTTCCAAGTCAATATCCGTGATTTTTGTACCCTTTAAGCCATCAACATTCATTCTAAAAGGAGAATTTTCACCGCCAACTAGTTCAATTTCTTCAATATTTACGGTGCGATTTTCGTTGTTGTAGATTTTAAATTGTTTGGTTGTAGAACCAATCGTTGTAAAAACGGTATCAAAAACGACTGTGTCAGCAGAAAAGGAAAGGTTCTTTTTGGATAAAAATTGCTTCTTGCCACAGTTTGTAAATGTCAAAAGTAGCAAAGAGGCTAGGAAGGAAGTAAATAAAAAACGTTTTATCATAGTATAAACAACGCACAAAGCTAAATTTTATTGATGATTTACTACTAAGATTACTCAAATAGGTTTTGAATATTCACTTTTGAAACGTATTCGGAAATGATATTTTTGTTGTGTTGCAACTCAACCCATTGGATTTGATTCAAGTGTTTGAGCATAAAAACTTCAACATAAAGTGAATCCAATGCAAACAAATAGATGAAATGACTCATGTTTTCACGCGCTCCAACATAAGTTCCATTTTCTTTGACTAATTTAATTCGCTGAAGTAAGCTCAATTTATTAAATTGTTCTATTTTCATAAAAAAGATATTTATTTTGAACCAAAAACAAACACAGGTGTAAACGATACAAAATAAGGAAAAAATGAAACTCAATTTACTTATTCTGATACTTTGTTCAGCTTGGTCGTGTGCAAGTCAGATTCCAGAAACGAATACAAATTCAAATACAAATACGAAGATAATTCCCAATACAAATATAAATTCCACAAACAATGGGTCAAATTTTAATGTGATGCCCAATACAAATTCAACTGAATCGTTAAACTTTGAATTCATGGATTCTGTTGTCATACAGTCAGATAAATCGCTTGAACGCAAGGAGAAATTTATTAGTGATAAAAAAGTAAAAACAACTTCAAGTGTTGGAAAAGTTCAACCTTCGTCAGTTGATCAAAAAGTTACGAATCAAAAAGTGCTTATTTCTACTGAGTTTACAAAAACAAAAATGCAATCCAGCACTCAAAAAACACAACGCTCTCCAACTCCACAAATGCAACAAGCTTTAGACGAAAAGGTAGAAGAATTACAAGAAGTTGCCCCTAATTCTTTTGAGTATAATTTGTTTAATTATTCGTCTGGAAATTATGATGTGAGCCGCGAAAAATATTTAAAAACAGCAGAACAACAACAGCCAGGGAATACAGAAGTTTTAAAGTTGTCAGCCGCAAATGCTTTGGTAAAAGGCGATACTATTTCAGCTAAATACTACTTGAATCAATTAGAGTTCAAACAAGTTATTCCAATAGAGGCAATTGATTACACGGCGGATGTATTGAAGTCAGCTGAAGGAAATTCAACATTGATTACACATGGTTTTAATGACAGTTATGGAGCATTTCAAAATCAATTGAATAAAAACCAGCAATTGGATTTATCGGTTATCTCGCTAGATTTTATGCAAAGTGAATCGTATCGAACACTTTTATCGGATAAAGGATATGTGATTCCTGATCAAAAAGAGGTAAATGTGGGTTACCTAAAATCTTTTAGTCTAATGAA
>JBILHL010000022.1:0-49938 GCA_044350515.1 Crocinitomicaceae bacterium
GGCATCATCTTTCTTCATATTTGGTGTTTAAATTACTAAAAAGTTATTTCCGAAATTTTTTTGAGCTTTTAAGGGCTCAAAAATTTCAGAATAACTTTCAGCTTTACACACTTTATGGGAGGCTACCGAGAGAAAATTACGACGAGTTATATGTTTCAAAGAAAAATTATTCGATTGATATACAGCGATTTCCTTCACAAAGCTTTTTCGATTTATCCCGATAAATCTTCAAAATCGTTGTTCGCAACTCATTGTTTCTAAGCGGTCTGAGTCCAATTTTAATAATCGAACCCCTCAGTTTATTAAATTAACACAACAAACTCCAATCAAAAAAGACTACCCTTTTGAGGTAGTCTTTTTTGATTAATTATTTAATTCCAGAATTAGCGAACACTGTGTTTTACCACTTCTGTTGAGTTTAATCCGTTAGTGATTGAAATGTAATAAATACCAGGTGCCATGTTTTCATTTAAGTAGAATACATTCACACCTTCCTCAATCATCACTTCTTTCACTGAAATAGTTGTACCTCTTGTATCCAACATTGTTATACTTGCCTTTCCAACTAAAGATTTATTGTTAACCATTACTTGGAATGAGGCATCACTTGGATTTGGATACGTTTTGATGAAGCTTCCATTATCATCACAACTAATAAAAATTGGATCATAAACGTTCGTTTCTCCATTAATATCGACTTGAGTTAAACGGTAATAAGTATTTTCATCGTTGTTGGCGTTATCTATAAATTGATAAGATAATTCCTCTGTACTCATTCCTGCTGCAACTTGATTGTTAACCGTTCTCCAGTTTTGACCATCTGTAGAGTTCTCAACAATGTAGTGAGATGAATTAAACTCGGACGCAGTTTTCCAATTAATAGTTGTTTGATTGTCTTTACAGAATCCTGTGAATGAAATCAACTCAACAGGCAATGGGTTACTATTACCACTTCCAGCACCAAACCAACTGAAACCTGTTGTGGTTCCTGAAACTTTAAAATCAGTATTGTCATTACCTACAACTGGAGTTGATCCAAAAGTAAGAGCTGTCCAAGTTGTATGGTTAGTTTGAGGATCATTTGAACCAGCTGCTTTAACTATTCGAACAGTAGATCGATCAGTTACCCCTGTAAGATTCTTCATATTTAAAGTTACAGTATATGGAGCGCTATTGATTGGAGACCCATAATCATTATCGGTCGGGTTCATTTCCCAATAACCTTCATCGTCTAGGTTTTGAATCAATACACCGTCGTTGGTAGTTAATGGTAACCCTGTAATTAGAGGAGATACTCCTCCTGCATAACCACTTTTATACTCAATAGTTAAAAATTGATTATCACCTGGAGAACCATTGAAGTCAATTGTAACCCCTCTTGTATTAGCGTTTGCATTATTACCTACTGGAAAATAATATCCATCTCCTGGTGTTGCTGCTGCATCAAAGTATCTTCTCAAAGGTCCGATAACTTTTCCTCCGTTATGCACAATTGAACCAGGTGATGAAGAACTCGTTCCTATCGTTATTAAATTAGTTGCAGATGAAATAATATCCCCTTGAGTCATGTTTAAAGTACCATTTACTATGACAGGTGCATTAAGGATAACATTTCCTGAATTTTTATTTACTGAAAGATTATTAAAAGTTATTGGATTTACACTTACAACAGATTGATTCCCAGTTCCTGAAAGGTTAATTGTACCATTGGCAGCAGAAAAAGTACCTCTATTTATAAAATCACCAGAAAAGTTTAATTGCCCAGTTCCTAAACATTCAAATTCAGCACCATCACCAACAAAAACATTCTCTACTAAAAACGAATTACCATTTGGTACACATGGTATATTTGTTGCTGAAACACAATTTTGAGCTTCTGTACTTGAAATAATAAAGACTTCATCATCTACTTGAGGCAAATCGTTTACTGAACTTAAGTTTGAATAAACACCATTGTTTAAAATGTGCCAATTTCTAAAATTATTTACTGAACGACTATTAGTACCAGTAAACAAGTAATCACCATTACCAATTGTATTATTATTAATTGTAATATTAGTAATTGGTTGTTTAAAATCTACAGTTAAGGTATCACGTGTGTAACAGAAATTTCCATTCGTTTCTCTTATGTGGGACCAAACTAGTTTTTTCGCTTGACCTCCTAAAGCTGAATTAGCTGCTGTGAAAGTTGTAGATGTTGCAGATGCATTTGCAGGAGTGATATCAAAACCTCCAACAACTGACCAACTACCTACAGACTCCGCACCCGGGCTATTAGCTACAACATCCACTGTATTTTTACCACACAAAGTTGCATCTGTAATATCAGCAGTAGAAATAGTAGCGTTTGTTGTTGGAGAAAGATATACGTTTAATGCCACAGTACTTGATGTTGCATTTCCACAAGTTCCAGTAACAACTACAGAATAATTTCCATCATTTGCAAATGATGTACTCGGAATATTGTAAGATGCAGAATTAGTACCTACGTCTGTTGCACCATATTTCCATTGATATGAAAGAGATCCTGTTCCGGCTGCAACAACTGTAAAGGTAGTATTCTGACCTTCACAACCAGAAGTACCAACTGGTTGAGTTGTTATAGAAGTAGAAGGATTCACCGTTAAAACAGCTGCATTAGAAGTAGTTGTGCCACAACCTCCTGTTACATCTACAGTATATGAACCCGCATTTACACTTTGCGCATTTGAAACTGATAATGAAGCGCTGTTAGTACCAACATTATTACCCTCTCTTTTCCATTGGTAAGATAAAATGCCCTGACCAGTGGCTGATACAGAGAAGTTAGCTGTATTATTTTGACAAAGCGTTGAAGCAGATGGCTGAGTTGCGATTACAGTTGCTGGTTGAACTGTAAGAGCAGCTGGATTTGAAGTAATTGCACCACATTCACCTGTAACAATAACCCTGTAGCTACCTGCATTTGCTGATGTAACTCCTGAAGCGGTATAACTTGAATTTGTAGCAGTATTGATAGATGAACCTCCAAAAGTCCATTGGTATGACAATGTACCTTGACCTGCAGCTGTAACACTGAAATTCGCATCATTGTTTGTACAAGTAGTTACTGCTGAAGGGTGAACAGAAATACTTGTTGGTGTTTTGAGTGTAAAGGCTGCTGTGTTAGAAGTTACGCTACCACAATCACCTGTTACTACAACCGTATAGTTAGTCACTTCGCTAGCACTAACCCCTGATAAAGTCAACGAGCTAGACGTTGCAGTACCGTTATTTGCTATGTTAATGTCATTCTTTTTCCATTGGTACGCTAAAGTACCCTGACCTGCTCCAACTACAGTAAAGTTTGCTGTACCCGACGCACACGCTGAAGTAGCACTAGGTTGGGTCGTAATTGATGTAGCTGCATTTACGGAAGTGGTAATCGCTGAACTCGTTGCATCAGACTGAGTCAAACATGCACCACCTAAACTTGATGTCATTGTTAAGGTAACTTGATCGTTGTTTACCAAGCTTGTTGAAGTATACGTTGCATTCGTTGCTCCTGAAATAGGGCTACCGTTTAATTTCCAAACGTAACTTGGTGTTGCACCCATATTTGCAGATGAATTCACACTGAACGTAACAGAAGTACCCGGACAAATCGCAGCTATTGAAGAGCTTTGAATTGCTACAGATGGTGTTGAAGCAGAACTTGTTAATGTTACTGTGTTACTATTTGTAGCTGACGCACTTGTTAAGCATGTTTGAGCAGAAGGTGTCATTGCCACGTAAATATCATCTCCATCTGCTGGCGAAGCTAATTCATAAGTGGTTGAGTTTGTACCTACAGTTACTCCATTCAAATACCATTGATAGGTAGGTGTACCTCCATTTGTAGGTGTTGCTGTAAAGGTAATTGCACCTCCACCACAAGCGGAAGTTGAAGATGCCGAATTGGAAACGGAAGCAATAATATTAGGATTAATTGTTGCTGTAACTGCAACAGATGCACTTTCACAACCAGCAAGATTTGTTCTTGTAGCGTAATAAGTAGTTGTTGATGATAGTGATGGTGTTGTCCACGAGGTAGTACAAGGAGTTGCCGTAGTACATGCAGGAATTGACGCAACTAGGGTAGAAAATCCAGGATCTGCATACCATTTGATTGTACCGTTTTGACTAGCTTCTACACCTAAAGTAAGTGTACCATCACCACAACGTGAAGCTGAAATAGCAGTTGGTGTTGGTGGTTGAGCAGTTATCGAAGCAGTTACTGAAGTTCTAGTGCTTTCACAACCATTCGTACCAACTTCAGATACATAATAAGTTAAAGTAGTAACAGTTGCAGTGGAAGGTGTTGGAGCACCTGCTAGTGGAGTTCCACCTGTTGGGTCAGTATACCAATTTTGTGTGTTCGATCCAACTGGTGTACTAGCAGTCATAGGATTTGAAGTAGCACCTTGACAATACGAAACTGCTGAAGCAGTTGGTGCTGTTGGAACTAGTTTTGTTGTAAATGTAACTTCAGTTCTAGAGCTACTTATACAACCCGTAGTTGTGTTTCTTGCCTGCGCATGATAAGTAGCAGTTGTGTTTGCAGGAACTGAATAAGATGTAGTCGCTGTTCCATTTGATGGTGTTGTTAATACAGAACCACCACTAGAAGCACCATACCAATCTGCTGTTTCTCCATCACCTACCGATACAACCAAGTTTTGGTTAGCTGCGTTACCACATTCTGTAGGATTACCCGCAGAAACAGGAGCCGATGGTAAAGCGTTTACTGTAATATTAACAGAACCTGATGAAGAACAACCTGTACTTTGATTTGTAGCTGAAACAGAGTATGATACTGAACCAGGAGTATTTAATACAGGAGTAGTATAGCCTGTACTCTGAGCATTATTTATGTTAGATCCAGCAGTTGACCATTGAAAATCATACGTTGCTCCGGGTACAAACTTCCATGCTTGACCGTTTCCTGCTGTAATTTGATCAGAAACACCATTCCAGTAATTTGCGGCATTTGTGGAGCAATTTGGCGATGTAGCACCAATGGTTTTTGCCCCATTTTGAAGACCAATAAATTTGTTTCTTGTATCATTTATCCAAGTTCCAGTTGTGGCTGCAGGATTTGATGCTTCTATGACATAAATTTCAACAATACCTGTCGTTTCATTTAATACCACTTCAACACTATTACGACCATCAGTCCCATTTGTAGAGTACCATGTAGCACAATTTGCATATTGAACAATAAACTTTCTTGTTGGTGCAGTTCCCTCTGTCCAATGTCTAACTATACCTGCCCCAAATCCAAAATTACCACCTGTACTAGAAAGCTGCAAGTCACGTGCACAAGCGGCGATACAATTTGGTGGATTTGCTGCATTTGGAAAACCTCCAGTAAAATTATATTGGAAACTACTTCCACCACCAACGACGATTGTACCGTTGGTTCCAATCATGACATTAGTATGATTTACACCAAAATAATTAAAAGTAAATCCTATAGGTCTATTATTCCAAAATCCATCATCTAGCCCCCCACTTGTTAATGATGTTACAACAGAACCATTGTTACAGAGCGTTACAGCACCTACAGGAGGAGTTGACAATGAATTTCTAGCAGTTACACATGAAGCTGTAAAGTTCGAAGCATTTAAATTAGATGACAAAGTGGCTGTATTACCAGCACAAATCGATGAAGAATTTGAAGTTGGAGTAATATTTACCCCTTCAATCACACCTACTGTTTGAGTTGCCGTAACATTTCCAACACAACCTGTTACTGTTGCGGTCATTGTATAAACTGTGGTAGCTGATGGGCTAGCAATTGTTGAAGCACCAGAAGTTGCTGATAAATTCGTATTTGGAGACCAAGAAATATTAGATCCACCTGTTAATTGCGTACTTAATGTTACACTTCCCTCTGCTGAACATATCAAGGCATTGGCTGGATTTGGTGCAATCATATTACGAACTGTCACATTAACTGAAGCTCTTAAACTATTACAACCTGAGCCAACTTCTTCCACATAAAAAGTTTTAACACCTGATGTACATTGAGTTGGTAAATCATAACTTGTACCTGTATTAATTAAGTTTCCTCCTGAAAATGCATCGTACCAATTTAATGTACCTCCAGAACCTGAAGCGGTTATTGTTGTCGTACCTCCAACATTTATAGTTGAAGATGAGGGTGCAGTTATCGCTAAAGTTGGTGCTGAGGGAGCAGCTTGCAATGTAAAGGAAGATGCACTTGTTCCGGTGCCTGAAGAATTCGTTACAGAAATTGTTCCATTAGTTGTTTCAGGAGCAAACGCCGTAATTTGAGTTGCACTTACAACAGTGAAAGAAACGGCATCAACACCATTGAATTTAACATGTGTGGCAGGATTACCTGTATTGTTTGTATTTCTAAAACCTGTACCCGTTATTGTAACCTGTTGTCCAGCACAAAAAGATACTGGTAAAAAAGAGGAAACAGTTGGAATTGGGGGGTTTACAACAACTATTGTATAATCTTCAGCTTCTGAATAATTAATATTACCACAAGCAACAGGATATACATCATTACAAGTTCTTACGCGTAGTGTATAATTGCCCAATTGAATATTATCAGGTACAGTAACGACAGCTGTAATATTACACAAACCACTAGTAACGTTCGTCGCACTTCCCAAATCAAAAAATTCGTTATCCGAAAATACTCCATCTTTATCCCAGTCAATCCAAGCTCTACTAAAATTTGTATAATCACCTCCTGTGTTAACATTAACAGTTAAATTGTAACTTTCGCCTTTAACAAGATTTGTGGATTGTAATGAAAAGTTTGAATATGCTGCATTACCGTTTGAATTATAATTTAAAGTATTAATGGTCACATTCGTTATTCCAGTTGCATCATCAGATGTAGCAGTTGGAACACAATAAATTTGAGTGTAAGTAATAATGACTACACCTTTACCACCAGCGCCTCCTGCAGTACTACCACTAGTTGTTCTATATGCACCACCACCACCACCACCAGGTGTAGCTCCAGCTAAACCAACACCTGTACTTGTGGTTCTTCCATTACCTCCTTTACCACCTCCGGTTGGTGCTGTTGCACCAGTTGTGGATGTAGCTGGATTACCGTTAGCTCCTGTTCCTGCCGAAGAGCCTCCACCACCTCCGCCGGTTGTGGCTGTAAAACCGTTACCGCCACTATATTTTATTGTGCCTATTCCATTAGTCGATAAACCTCCAGCGGCACCAGTAGTTGTATTATTTGCAACGCTGCTTCCACCCTTTGCAAGTACTAATGAATTCGCAGGATTTCCTGCGGTAGTATTTCCGAAATAAGTATCTCCACCGGCGTTAGTTGTAGTAGCTCCTGCTCCTAATGTCAATAGATATGTTGTACCAGGAGTTACAGTAAGAATAGAACTTGAATAAGCTCCTCCGCCTCCTCCGCCACAACTCCCTGTTGAAGATGCTCTGGCTCCCCCTTTTCCTCCTGCTCCCCAGCATTCGACTGTTATTGAGGTTACTCCTGGTGGACATGTCCATGAATAGTTTCCAGCAGCATTAGAAGTTGTATTTACTGATACCTGCTGTCCCCAAACGCTCCCAATTCCCGCAACGAAAATTGCAAGGGTGAGCATGTAGGAATTTAATCTGGACATTAAGCCACTTGACAGGTTGTGTGTTCCAAACTTAGAATTTATTTCGTTTTGTGTTGAGTAATGGTTTTTCATTGTACTCTGGATTTTAATGATGTAATTGTTTAATATGCTATTTTGCTAATTTGGTTATGGATTCGTATTGTCACTGTTTTCGACACTGCGGAATCTGTTTTTTTATTAACTATTTCATTTTCAAGTTTTAAATTTAATCTTTTACTAGTGTAGATTTAACAAAAAATTATTAATAAGGCCACTAAAATATACAATATTTTAAAGTTGTGCAACTTTTGTTACATTTAATTATGTTTTATTTTCTAATTATTTAAGTATGCGTAATTATATTAATATTTTAGGTTAAATACTTGTAAACTAAAGCCAAACAAAAAACCTTCGATTTTGTTCAGGTTTATAATTCATTCTAAAAAGAAAATAAACTGTCGTAATGGATGTATAGAAACAGTTAGTTATTAACAATGTTATAAACATATCAAAAACCAAGTTAATATAAATTTCCCTAACTTAATAGTTAAATGAACATTACAAGTAAAGAATTTATTATTTGATATAATCCATCGAAAATTTAAAAATTAAATTTAGTAGCAAATAATAATCCTAAGAACAATTTTCTTACGATTCCACAATAATTCTAAATCCCATTTTTCCTTTTAACCTCAGTTCGATTGTAAAATTGAAATACAGATTGACATAAAAATCTGTTAGTTAAAACGTTTAATCGAGGGTTTACCTGCTGTGCTACTAACGTGGTAGCGCGCTAAATCGAGATTAAACATACTATTGCTGAACTGATTTTTTTCAAAATGGGTGCTAATTAGTGAAAAATGAATTTTGAAATTTAAGGGTAATTCCTTAAAAATTGTCCTATAATTAAATTGATTCGTTTGCTAAAAATATCAAAATTCAGTTATTGTATTCTTTTTTTTAAAACGTATTCTTTTTTATGTTTCCTTTTAACTATTTTTGAAGGACTTCTTAACGTTTTTCATGCGCTATTGTTTGCTATTACTATTGTTTCATTCGATAATTGGTATTGCTCAGCAAAATACTATTCGCATAAAACGTGAAACAATTGGAAGTTGCGGAACAAGTTCATTTACAAGTAGTTTAAAAGTTCTTTCTACAGTTGGTCAAGCAAGTATTGTCTCTAATGAAACAGAAAGCGACTATTTACAACTTTCTCAAGGTTTTCAAAAAGCAACTTCTACTAAATGGAAATTAGATGACTGGTCAATAACAGTTTTTCCAAATCCTAATGCTGGAGTGTTTAGTTTTACAACCACATTACCCGCAAGTCATTCGTTTGATTTTGAAATTTTGGATGCGAGCGGTAGAATTATCTATCGCAACAAAGGAACAGGAGATTCAACTATCGAAGTAGATTTAAAAACTGTTTTAGACGGTTATTATTTTCTAAATGTACAAACAAACTATTCCTCTTCTACTTTTAAATTAGCTGTTTTTCAATGAAAAGAGTTCTGATTTTATTGGTTTTTGTGTTGGTTAACTTGTTGAGTTTTGCACAACGAAATATGCGCCCAGAAGAAGTTACGCTTGTTGGTGGTAGGGCATTTTATTCGTTTCTTTATAAAGACAATACTCCTGAAGATTATTTGAATTTTGAATACAAGCCCGGATTTACCTATTCGGTTTATTATTCCTTGAAATTTCGCTATCGCAATGTGTTGCGTTTTGAAGGTTCTGCATTTCAAGCAGGAAGTAGAGCGATTTATGCTGGAAATATTATCCAGTGGAATTTGAATTATTTATCACTTGGAACAAGTTATCTTTTTAAAATCATCGACAAAGAACAGCGAAAGGAATTTTCAATTTATGCCGGGCCAACATTTCAATGCTCTTACCTTGCTCGTGGACAACAAGTAGTCAACAAGTTGAACTATAATTTAAAAGAAACGGCAGGTTTTAAAGATTGGAATTTTCATGGAGGTTTAATTGTAGGAACAAAATACTTAGCAACACAAAGAGTTCGCCTTTCTATTGAATACCGATTTGATTGCAGTCTCGGACAAATTGAAGGAGCTGATGCAGCAAATGGACAGATTTCAAGAAATATTGGTCATATTGGAACTGTTGGGGTTGGGTTTAGTTTGAGATGATTTTGGATTTTTGATTCTTGATTTTGGATTAATAATCAGAAAGTCAATAACTTTAATCACTTTAAGTATGATTAAAATAGAAAAGAATGGAATTATAAAAGTTGATTCCTCCCGACGGTCGGAATGAGGATTCTAAATTAATAATCAGAAAATCAATAATTTTAATCGCTTTAAGTGTGATTAAATAATAATAAGTTAAAATGCGGAAATTACTTCTAATAGCTTTTATCATTCATTTTATGCAGGTTGCTTTTGCGCAAGTGCCTCCTCAAGGAATCAATTATCAAGCGGTAGTTTATGATATTGGCGGAAGTGCAATGCCTGGAATCGATACTTACGATTTGATTCTTGCGAATAAGGACATTTCTGTTCGATTTACTATTTTACAAGGAAATCCAAATGGAAATCCAATCTATACAGAAACTCATTCTACCACAACAGATGAATACGGAATGTTTTCATTAATAATCGGTCAAGGTTTACCCGTTTCAAGTTCACTTTTCCCTGCCATTGATTGGGGAACAGGTCTACATTTTTTGAAAGTAGAAATTGATAAAACAGCGGGTTCAAATTTTGTTGTGATTTCTAACCAACAATTTTGGAGTGTTCCTTATGCGCTTTATGCAAACTCGGCTGGATCAGGAATTGAGAGCATCGTCGATAATGGTGATGGAACTTTTACTGCAACTTATGCCGATGGAACTTCTCAAACAATCGGCCCGCTCGGCTGGACTTTAGGTGGAAATATTGGCACAAATGATACTCAAAATTTTATTGGAACAAGGGATGCGCAAGATTTTGTAACCAAAACAAATAACCTTGAGCGCATGCGTGTGCTTAAAAACGGTCAAGTTGGAATCAATACTCCTCTTCCCGATTCGTCGGCTTTGTTGGAATTAAATTCAACTCAAAAAGGTTTTCTTCCTCCAAGAATGTCGCGCATTGAACGAGATAATATTACTAATCCTTCCAAAGGTTTGATGGTTTTTAACTCCACGGATAGCTTGATGGAATATTTCAACGGAAGTTGCTGGTTGCCTACTTACCTTTCATCCTGTGATGATTGTGTTTTTAATCTTTCACTGCCAACAAATGTCGGGACAATCGATCGCGTAACTTCTGACACTATTGCCATTCAGGTTAATGTAAATCAAATTACATCCCCTAATCAAACGATTTCTTTCTTTGCAATTCATAATTTACCAAGTTTTACAACTACTTATTTCACAAACGACACTGTAAATGGAAACGGAAATACGACTTTAGTAGTAAGCACTTCTATTTTTGATGAACCCGGATTATATCCGATAGCTATTCAGGCAGTTTGTGGAAATTCAGTGCGCGTAAAAGTGTTTTATTTAACAATAGACAGTTGCTACCATGTAATAATTAATAATGCTGTTTCTGAATATAATTTGCAGCAATTCAATAATTTACCAGGTGTTGGAAATCCGATTTGTGTTGTAGTTGATGTAACATCCCTAGGTCAAATCACAAGTCCTTTAGCTACTTCACCTACTTTTAAGGAAGGTGTGTTAGATCCTCAAAGTCATGTTGGTATAAGAAATTACGGCGTGTTTTTAGCTCGCGGAGGAAACGGTGGTTTGGGTGGAAATTTTGGTGCTTTTGGAAATGCAGGTCAAAACGGAGGTACAGCAATTGATATGTCGTGTAAAACTTCTTTACTAAACTATGGATTCATTTATGGTGGCGGTGGCGGTGGCGCATCAGTGGGTTTAAGCACAGCATTTTCGTTACCGTTCGTTGGAACCTACACTTTTGCTATTGGAGCCGGTGGCGGTGGCGGTTGTGCACTTGGATTTGGAGGTGGCTCTGGCAGTACAGTAATTGGTATTTGGGACAATGGAACCAATGCAACAGGCGGTTTGAGTGCTCAACCAGGAGTTGGAGGAACAGAAAACTTACCAATACCTATTCCCCTTGGACCTGTGACACTTACAATTAATCCAGATGTGCAAGGTGGCGATGGTGGAAATTATGGACTACCAGGAACCTCAGGTAATTTAGTAGTTAATATTGCTGCAACGGTTCCAATCATTGGGACAATCAATATTCCCACACCTGCAATCACGAATTTTCCAGCAGGTGGAGCGGCAGGTTTTGCATTAAAAAAGAACAATTTCCCATTAATTGGAATTCCAAATGGAACTTATCAATTAAACAATTTAAAAGGATTAATCAATGACTAAAAATAAAATTTTAATAAATGCATTGGTACTATTCTTACCAGGTATGCTATTTGCTCAAACACAAGTTGCAGTGTTAGGAAGTATTTGGGAAAAAGGAAATGAATCTGTGTGTAATTGGTATTTCAAAGGAGATTTAGCCTGTATGCAACTTATTTTCAAAGGTGCTCAAAGTGAAACAATTGAAACGCGTTTGATTATGAACTCACAAACCAACAAAATGACTGTTGTTACGAGCAATAATGGGGCTGAAAATTGTTTTTCTATTTCTGCAGATAGTATTCAAAAAGAGAATAACTCACAACTGAATTTTAAATCGTCAGGAAGTACCAAAGAATTTGAAAACTTTGGAAATTGCCTGCGCTTTAATGCAAAAAATCACACCAACGAATACCTAGTTTACAGTTTTGACAACAATGCTATTTCCCTTTCAAAATTTAAGAATTTCATCAAGAATGACGTCGTTTTTGAGTTTTTAAGTTCAACGGTGAATCATCAATTTCCCGTACAAGCAATTTCCGTTTCCGCAACAGGTGAATTACAGCGATCCTATATGGCAAATTCGATCGAAGAATCTTTTTCGGAGGCAATTTTTAACGGTACTTGCGAGTGATTAATCAAAACCCTTACTCCACCACCAACTTAAATACTGATTTTTGTCCTTCCATTTCAAGGAAATAAACGCCACTTTTATTTGATGTTAAGGAAGAATCTCAATTCATTGTTATGACTTTTTCAGCAGACCCTAGTTAAATTCTGCTAAGTGTATCTGATGTTTTAGAACTTTTAGCTACCTTGCTTGTTCAATAATTATGAAATCTATGCCACGCTCCGGATTTGTTTTTACTCCCTACCAAGCGCCCGAACAATCCAATTTTGAGCGACTTTTTGACATTTTTAGTGAGTTGATTACGCACACTTCAGGTGATGTGGATGAAGCGCTTGATTGGTTCAAAATTTTGGATGATGAATATAAATTGACGAGTACTGAATATTCGATGGAAGATTTTATCGAAGACCTTAAGAAAAAAGGCTACCTCCGCGAAGAAATCAAACCCGACGGAAAAGGAGCTTTACAAATCACTGCCAAAACTGAACGTGCAATTCGAAAAAATGCGATGGAACAGATTTTTGGTAAAATCAAAAAAAGTGGAGCTGGAAATCACAAATCGAAAAAAAGTGGTCAAGGCGATGAATCAACAGGAGAATTTAGGAATTACCAATTTGGTGACAGTATTGAACGTATTTCCATCACTGAAAGTCTTAAAAATGCGCAAATCAATCACGGGCAAGAGGAATTCAAACTGACCGAGCAAGATTTGATTATCGAAGATACGCACCATAAATCGCAGATGAGTACCGTTTTGATGATTGACATCAGCCACAGTATGATTTTGTACGGTGAAGATCGCATCACTCCTGCTAAAAAGGTTGCAATGGCTTTGGCGGAGTTAATTACGACGCGTTATCCAAAAGACACTCTTGATGTTATCGTTTTTGGAAATGACGCTTGGCCGATAAAAATCAAAGAGTTACCTTACTTGCAAGTTGGTCCCTATCATACAAACACAGTTGCTGGTTTAGAATTGGCGATGGATATTTTGCGCAGAAAAAGAAACACCAACAAGCAAATTTTTATGATAACTGACGGAAAACCAAGTTGTTTGCGAATGCCCGACGGTCAATATTATAAAAACAGCAATGGATTAGATCAGTTTATCGTTGAGAAATGCTACACTATGGCAGCTCAAGCGCGAAAACTGCATATTCCAATTACCACTTTTATGATTGCACAAGACCCTTATCTTCAGTCATTTATTGAGGAATTTACAAAATCAAACAAAGGAAAAGCATTTTTCACCGGATTAAAAGGCTTGGGCGAAATGATTTTTCACGATTACGAAAGCAATAGAAAAAAACGAATTAACTAGCATTTATGAATACAGCACTAAAAACTTTAGGCGAATTAAAAAAAGCAGGGTATCAATCCAAAGATATTAAAACCGAGTTGCGCGATAATTTAATCACCTCACTTAGAGCAGGAAAGAAATCTTTTGAAGGAATGCACGGCTACGAACAAACCGTTATTCCACAATTAGAACGCGCGATTTTATCCAAACACAATATCAATTTATTAGGATTGAGAGGTCAAGGTAAAACGAGAATTGCTCGCTTGATGATTCAATTATTGGATGAATACATTCCTGTAGTTGCAGGAAGTGAAATCAACGATGATCCTTTTGCTCCGATAAGTCGTTTTGCGAAAGAATTAATAAGCGAAAAAGGCGACGAAACGCCGATTGAATGGCTGCATCGCTCCGATCGTTTCTTTGAAAAATTAGCAACACCTGACGTTACAGTTGCAGATTTAATCGGTGACATTGATCCCATCAAAGCAGCGAATCTAAAATTAAGTTATGCTGATGATCGCGTTTTACATTTTGGGATGATTCCTCGTGCCAATCGTTGTCTTTTCGTCATCAATGAATTACCTGATTTACAAGCTAGAATTCAAGTGGCACTTTTTAATATTTTAGAAGAAGGCGACATTCAAATTCGTGGTTTCAAATTGCGAATGCCTTTAGATTTACAATTTGTCTTTACAGCAAATCCAGAAGATTATACCAACAGAGGAAGCATCGTTACACCTTTGAAAGATAGAATTGGTTCACAAATCTTGACGCATTATGCCTTCGATCTAGAAACAGCAAAACGAATTACAACACAAGAAGCTGAAAAATTGGAAACGCGCGCAATTTCAGTTTATGTTCCTGAATTGGCAAAAGATGTCTTAGAACAAATTGCGTTCGAAGCGAGAATCAGTGAGTTTGTTGACCACAAAAGCGGTGTTAGTGCGCGTATGAGTATTACGGCCTATGAAAATCTGGTTAGTACAGCTGAACGCCGAGCACTTTTAAATGGTGAATCCACAACTTCTGTGCGTTTTAGTGATTTATTGGGAATGATTCCATCAATTACAGGAAAAGTAGAACTCGTTTACGAAGGAGAACAAGAAGGAAGTTATTTCGTTGCCAATCAATTGATTAGTGAAGCGACAAAAACCTTGTTTTTAAAGTATTTCCCTAAAATTGAAAAGCTTAAAAAACAAGACCAAAAAACAACTTACGACGGCGTTTTAGAATGGTTTTTCCAAGCTAATAATTTTGAACTTTCGGACGAAGCAACAAATTCTATTTACAGCTCGACCTTGGATTTAATTGAACCATTAGACGATTTGATTAAAGTTTATCAACGAAAAGTCGCGAAAGAAGACATCAACTTTTTGAAAGAATTTATTCTGTGGGCACTTGTTGATTTAAAACAACTTTCCAAAAAACGCACTGAAAACGGAATGGTTTTCAACGATATGTATGATAGTTATATTAAGGGGTTGTAGTCTATTTTTCTTTCTTAAACCAACCTGAGTACATCACGTAATTATTGGCAATGCGTTGAACTTCGCCTTCAAATAATTCTGGTGATAGGGTTTTTACTTTTTTCGCTGGAACACCTGCGTAAATGCTCCATGATTCTACGCGAGTTCCTTCTAAAAGAACAGCTCCAGCGGCAATAATACAATTTGCTTCGATGTAACAATTATCCATAACAATTGCTCCCATTCCAATCAATACGTTGTCTTCTACTGTACAGCCGTGTACCAATGCATTATGTCCAATTGAAACATTATTTCCAAGATTTACTTTTGTTTTCTGGTACGTGCAATGTAAAACAGCGCCGTCTTGAATATTCACTTTGTTTCCCATTCGGATAGAATTTACATCACCACGAACAACTGCATTGAACCAAACGGAACACTGATCGCCCATTAACACATCGCCAACAATCGTTGAATTTTCTGCCAACCAACAATCTTCACCAAATTGAGGAGCTTTTCCGTTGCATTCTTTTATTAGAGCCATACCTTTAAATTGAAAATGTAAAATGTAAAATGTAAAATGTAAAATGTAAAATGTAAAATGTAAAATTGAGAATTTTGATTGAAAGATTTGTCCAAAAATAAAGTTTATGCCTATTTGTTTTGATTACTTGAAAAAATAAAGCACTTGCCCCAAAACCCTTTTCTGTTTTATCCGTTTGAATTTAGAGATGAAAAAAAACTGCGTAATTATTGGCTGTGGATGGTTGGGTCAACCTTTAGGACATGCAATTTCAACTAATGGATTTACTGTTTATGGTGGCACAAGAAATCTTGAAAAAATTTCCGATTTAGCTCAACATGGAATCAACGGATTTTCTATTCAATTTGAAGAAAAGGGTGTTTCGCTTCACCTTGATTCCGCTGTCATTGCAAACACAGCTGTTCTTATCTTTTCCATTCCACCAACTGGATTCCGAGATTATGCAAAGTGTTTAGTCGAAATAGCAAGTTTATTTCCAACCGAAACGCACCTCGTATTTGCAAGCTCAACAGGTGTTTATTTGGAAACTTCTGAAACAATAAATGAAAATGCAACGTGCGATGAAAATCACGCTGTTCGAATAGCGGAAGTAGCTCTTCTAGAAAATTTTAAAGAACGATTGACTATATTGCGATTAGCTGGTTTGATTGGGGTAAATCGCCATCCAGTGAAGTATTTCTTAACAAAATCAGACATTCCAAATGGTTTAGCTCCTGTTAATTTGATTCAACTGAAAGATGTGATTCAAGCTTTTCTAATAGTTATTGAATCCAAACTAATGAATACGTTTTTTAATGTTTGCGCACCTCAACATCCAACAAGAATGGACTATTACGGTGAAATTGCGAAACTCAAATTTGGAGTTCAACTTTATTTTTTAGCAGAAGGAAAAGGGAAAATTGTAGATGGCTCAAAAATTGTTAAAGAAACAGGTTTTCAATATAATACCTCTATTTTTGAATTATACTGAAAGTGGCATTGCGTAACATTTGAACTATCTTTACGTCTTCAACCTACGATGAAATATTTTTATTACTTTTTATTTATGCTTTTAAGTTTTCAATCGAAGGCTTCGCATATCATTGGAGGTGATATTTATTACGATTATCTAGGCAATAATCAATACCGTTTTTTCATTACACTTTACCGCGATTGCAACTCTAGTGGTGCGGATTATGACAATCCTTTAGCGCTTGCTATCTATCGCTCCAACGGTCAATTGTTTCAAAACATTGATGTACCTTTTCCTGGAAGCGTAATTTTGCCAGTAGTTTTCAATAATCCATGTGCGACACCTCCTGGTAATATCTGTGTGCAACGTGCAATTTACACAACGGTTGTTACCTTACCCCCAACTCCTGGAGGATATGATGTTTCGTATCAACGCTGTTGTCGTGGACCTAATATCACTAACCTTTTAAATCCGGATGATACTGGTTTGACTTTGACAACACATGTTCCTGGTTCAGAGACTGGTTTTTCAAACAACGGTAGTCCACGTTTTACCAATTATCCACCAATCTTATTGTGCAACAACGATCAATTGGTTTTCAATCACGTTGCAACCGATCCCGACAATGACCAATTGGTTTATTCGTTAGTGACCCCAAATTCAGGCGCAAGTTCGGCTTCCCCGCTACCAGTACAAACACCTGCTCCACCTTATTTTCCAGTTCAATGGGCTGGACCATTTAATGCTACCCAACCGCTGGGACCAAATTCATCAACGGTTATCAATCCATCAACTGGTGTATTGACGGTAAACCCGAATATGCTTGGACTTTTTGTAGTCGGAATACGTGTACAAGAATACAGAAATGGCGTTTTAGTAGGTGAAACTGTTCGTGATTTTCTATTTCGAGTTTTTGATTGTAATATCGTAATGCAAGCGATTCTACCCACTCAAGAACAACTGCCCACTTTTGTTTCTTATTGTCAAGGGCTTACAATCGATTTTGTAAATAATTCCTATGGAGGTTCTAACTATAATTGGGACTTTGGAGTGTCAAGTCAAACAACAGATATAAGCACTGTTTTTGAACCATCTTTTACCTATCCTGCACCTGGAACTTATACAGCACGATTGATTGTTAATCAAGGTTGGGCTTGCACTGATACAGCCTATATGACTGTAACTGTCAATAATCCATTTTCACTAAGTTGGACTTCACAAGATTCTTTATGTCTTCTGGGTAATTCCTTTGATTTTATTGCGCAAACAAGTAATCCTGCAGCAAATTTTTCATGGGTTTTTGATTCCGATGCCTCCGTTCAAACTTCCACAAACTTAACAGTTCCTGACGTAACTTATTCTCAGTCCGGATTTCATGTAGTTACTTTAAATGGTGATGATGGTGGTTGCGTGACAAGTTTCACTGATTCAATTTATATTTTTGATTTACCAATCAGTGCAATTGGCGTTCCTACAAATGTGCAGTGTTTAGGTTACACCGTGCAGTTTGAAAATAATTCTATCAATGCTTACAATTACGCGTGGGATTTTGGTGTGCAAGAATCGGGACAAGATATAAGTTCTGATTTTGAACCAAGCTATACCTATTCCAACCCTGGAAATTATATTGTCAAACTTATAGCAAGCTCCTCGCCAGGATGCAGTGATACTTCTTCCTCGCAAATTCAGATTTTTGAACCATTAGTAATGTCTTTTGTTCACAGCGATTCTTTGTGTATTTCAGCTGGAGGGTATGATTTTGACGCCTCCGTTTCTGGTCCAGCTTCAACAGTTTATTCTTGGAATTTTGGTTCAAATGCTACTCCTTCAACTTCCAATCTATTAGATGTTTTTGGTGTTCAATACGCTGTACCTGGTTTACAGCCTGTTACATTAACTGGTATTTTTGATGTTTGTACCCTTTCTGTTGCTTCAACTGTTTTCGTTTACGGAGTTCCACAAATTGATTTCCTTTTTGTTAATACACTTCAATGTGCACCTTCCAATGCCCGATTTGTAAACCTAAGTCAAACCGATGCACCTGCAAGCTATTTTTGGGATTTTGGGGATGGCAATACTTCAACAGCATTTAATCCCAATCACAGTTATACAAGTGTTGGAAATTACAGTGTCAGCCTTTCGATGACAACTTTGGCGGGTTGTGTGGACACCTTGTATTTAATGAAACAAGATTTAGTTACTGTTCATCCAAAACCAACGGCTGGATTTATGGTTACTCCCAATGAAATAGACATTTGTAACCCAAGCGTTCAATTTATCGATCAATCAATTGGTGCCATTTCCTATTTTTATTTCTTTGACCGCAATCAATTTATTTCGACGAATCCTAGTTTTTTTCACAATTACACAACAACTGGCTCCGATTATCCAATGCAAGTGGTTGAAAATCAATTTGGTTGTCGAGATAGCATACGAAGAACTGTTTTTGTTGAACCTTTCATGTTTTACATTCCAAATACCTTTGTTCCTGACGATGACAATGTAAATGACATTTTCAAAGCTGTTACTGCCTTTGATATAGAAGCTATTGAATTTACCATCTACAATAAATGGGGAGAGCGTATATTCTTTTCTGAAGACTTAAATTATGGCTGGGATGGAACGTATCGGGGAAAACCTTGCCAAGACGACACGTATATTTACACTTTCAAATACAAAGGCTGTGATTCTCCTTATGAATGGAAGTTAGCAGAAGGTTTTGTGAATCTATTGCGTTAGAAACTGCAAGAAATTAAACTTAAGAATGTTAGTCGAAACCAAACATATTTTATCCCAAAGTGTTAAAAGTCAATTTTAGTGCAATTTTTCACATTACAAAAAAAGTTGCAAAATGTAATAAATTTGCATAATATTGTACAAATTACAAAAACTAAAACCTTGCTTAAAACTACTATTTCAAGCCTTTTTGTGTTTTTTACTTTTGCTTTCTTTTCGCAAACAAGTGTTGTGAAAATTGAAAAGCAAAATAATCAATG
The DNA here is from genome assembly GCA_044350515.1 of Crocinitomicaceae bacterium. Taxonomy (GTDB): domain Bacteria; phylum Bacteroidota; class Bacteroidia; order Flavobacteriales_D; family Crocinitomicaceae; genus UBA952. Next base: position 19,839 of record JBILHL010000022.1, read on the forward strand.
GGAATTACTTGTTGATGGTGCACCTTATTACATTAAAGGTGGCGGAGGAACAGTAAAAATGGAAGAACTAAAAGCCGCAGGTGGAAACACGATTCGTACGTGGGGTTTGGAAAATGCACAAGAAATTCTTGACAAAGCGCAAAAATTAGGATTGAAAGTAATGTTGGGTTTATGGGTACAACACGAACGTCACGGTTTCGATTACAACGATGCGGATAAAATCAAAAATCAATTAGAAGGTTTTCGAGTTGCCGTTCGCAAGTACAAAAATCATCCTGCGCTACTGATGTGGGGAGTTGGAAATGAATACGAATTGGAATATTCAAATACAAAAGTATGGGCTGCTGTGAATGATATTGCAAAAATGATTCACGAAGAAGATAAAAATCACCCAACTTCAACTGTAACTGCGGGAACAAATGCCGAAAAATTAAATTTCGTGATGACGCAATTAACTGAGGTTGACATCTATGGAATCAATACGTATGGCGACATCGAAAACGTGAAATCAGTTTTAGAAAAAGGAAAGTTTGAAGGTTCGTATATGATTACTGAGTGGGGACCAAACGGACATTGGGAATCTCCGAAAACGAAATGGGGTTCATCCATTGAACAAACAAGTACGGAAAAAGCAGCCGTTTATTTAAGTCGTTACCAACGTTGCATTGCCGATCAACGCAAACAATGTATTGGTTCATTTGCATTTCTTTGGGGACAAAAGCAAGAATATACAAGCACTTGGTACGGTTTATTCTCTGAAAATGGCGTTCAAACGGAAGCTGTTGACGAATTGCAATTTTGTTGGTCGGGAAAATATCCTGAAAATCGTTCACCGAAAATTGAGAAGTTGAGTTACCAAACTGCCGAAGCAAAAGAAGCGGTTGAAATTGAAACTGTTTCATTCAGTGCTATTTTTAAAGCGAAAGAAAAAATCAAAGTGGACTTAGTTGCTTCTGATTTGAATCAAGACAAACTTATTTACACGTGGGATTTGTACCCAGAAAGTACTGATTTAAAATCAGGAGGTGATGCGGAGAATAAACCAGTTGCCATTCCAGGAAAAGTGAAAGGAGATGGAGCGACAATCGTCTTGAAAACACCGACAAATGAAGGTCGATACCGCTTGTTTGTTTCTGTAACTGATGGAAGTAAAGTTGCTTATGCCAATTTTCCTTTCTACGTTGAAAACGATCCTGATGCGCAAAAAAACACAGTCAATCTTAAAAAACAAACACTAAAATCGTTTGATGAAGAATAAATTAATCTTACTAACGCTAGGTTTTTGCAGTTTATTTGCAAGTAACTTTCACGCGCAAATGTTAGTGGATTCTGCTACATTTCAAACGAAAACGGTTGGTCTTTTTCCTAAAAAATTGCAAACAGTAATGGATAACATTTCCGTTTCGGGTTATTATCGTTTTTTGGGGTGTTACACAGCAATGGAAAATCAATACGCAGAATTTGGTGCAATCAAAAAACGTGTTTTTCTTGGTGACGATAGTAATATTCCACAATTGATGCTCAACATCGGTGGTCGTCCAACAAAAAACACTTCCTTTTCAACCGATTTATTTTTGTGGACTCCTCTAACTGGAAGCACAACAGATTATTCAAAAGGATTAAACCTCGGTGTAAATTTAACAGGAACACACTCTACGAAATATGGAACTTTTGGAATCAAAACGGGTGGAATTCATTGGTACACCTTGAGTCCGATGACTTTTGCTTCTAACACAGGTTACAATCGATTTAGTGTTTTCGAACGCAATCCGTGGGATCCAAATACAGCTACTTTAATTGGTCGCTATCGAAAATATTATTCTGATGGCGCTCTAAGTCAAGATGAACGCTGGGGTCAACAAGCTTTTCAAGGGTTTATCTTCGATGGAAACAATTTACCTAAAGGTTTTTCTTTTGCGTTTATGCACGGAAAATCACAATTTAACGGTGGAACTTTACCAACTCCAAACACGCTTACTGCAGGGAAAATCAAAAAGACATTCGGTAACAATTTTGTAAGTGCGAACGGTATTTCAAGTAGAACATTCACGGATAGTTTAGCACGTTTAGCCATCGGATATAATTTGTTTACTTCTGAATTCAAATGGGCTTTTGGTCCTGTGACTGTTTTGGGAGAAGTGGGCGCAGGAAATTATTTCAGTCCAAGTACGCAAGGACAATGGGGTGAAGCGATTGATGTGAAAGTTCAATTTTCTAGAGAGTTGACAAAATTCCCAATTGAAGTGCGTTACTACCAAATCAGTCCGAAAGTGATTAACAACAATGGAATCTTTTGGAATACTTCTGTTTCTGAATACAACGACGCTTTTGCTACAGCAGAAACACCAGGAAGTCAAACACCTTTGATTCCGTTTGCAAGTTCATTGGTTTCAATAGGTCAGCTCACAAACAACCGTCGCGGTATAATTTTAAACACAGATTTAGATTATAAAAAACATAAACTAACACTTGGCTACAGTGCTTCTGCAGAAATTATTGGTTTGTCTGATAAAATCACTTATGGCCACGTAGCCAACAATTTAGCACTTTCTAGATTTTGGCGCTGGGCGTTTCCTGCAGGCGTTGGTCCTTATGGAAATTTGAGCAAAATCTATCGCGGTGTTTACGAAACATTAGAAATTACAGACTCCATTTCTGCAAAAGGATTCAATGCAATTGAAATCAGTTATAAAACAGAATTCAAATTATTCGGAAGAGAACTTTTAGTGTTTTACCTAGGTGGCTTACACAGTGTTCAACGCGATTTTTCTGCTTTGCCAAAATATTCACAAAAGGCTTATTTACAGAGCTATAACAACCAATTAGAATTTTATTATTTGTTGTTTCCAAAGGTTATCCTTTCCAATTATTTTGGTTATGACCGCATTATTGCTAACGAAAATACGGTGTTGGATGCTGTATCTGGAAAAGCTAAAAATCAACGTGGTTATAGTTATGCCATTGGTTTAGATATTCAGTTGGCAAAAAACACAGGTTTATATGTTCGTCAGCGCTGGATGAATTACCAAGATTATAATTTCTCTTTGGATCAATACAAGGGAATGGAAACAACAGTTGAATTAAAAATATTCTTTTAAGATGAAGTTTTATATACTATTTCTAAGCAGTTTTATGGCTCTTTTTGTCTTCGGACAAGATGGGAAGAAAGTGCAATTTGTCGGTGGCGCACGTTCACTGATTTCTCACAATAATTTTTCAAGTGACGCCGAAGATACTGTTACCGCTAGAAAAAACACGGGTGGATACGCACTGATTGACTTAGGAATAAAAATCAATCCAAATGCCAATACAGAAATTCTTGGAATGTTACGAATTAACAATGCATTTGGAGGATTTTGGGGAAGCGGAGTTACATTCGACGTTCGACAATTGTATGTAAAAGGCGTTGCTGGAAACATAGTTCGTTACCAAATCGGGAACATCGACTATAAATTGTCACCTTATACATTCTACAATCACAATCCCGACTTATTGGTACAAACTTCTGGAACGAATAAAATCAAAGAAGAAGTCTTGAATTACGAATCGTTTTACACAAATAAAAACACGTGGCGTCAACAAGGAGCTGCAGCTGATTTCGCAATTCAGTTTCCTAAATTCGTTCAAGAACTGAAGTTCAACGGTTTCATCACGCGCTTGAATCCAAGCAATTTGAGCACTATTTTGGAGCGTTTGTATGGTGGAGGAAATATTTCACTAACGCAAAGTAAATATTTTGTAATTGCTTACAATCACGTGAATGTGTTCGATTTAAAACAAACTGCAAACAGCACGGATGCTTATCGAAACAATGTTAACACTTTGACTTACGAATTGAAATTTGACCAAGAAAAATTCAAAGTTTCAGTGGATGGTGAAAGCGGTTTTTCTTCTAGTTTTTCGACTCAAAACAACGAAGGAAAATTGTCCGATTACTTTGTGAATGCAAAAGCAAATTTAGAATTGAAAAAAGCTGGTTTGAAATTACACCTTGGCTATATGGACAATGGTGCGGATTTCAGAAGTTTTGGTGCGCAATCGAAACGTATTGATTTCAACCAAACGAATAACTTCTTTGAGCGCTATACCAATGACCAAATTGTGCGTCCACTTTCGAACTACGATTTATACAACGATCCAACGCTTTATAACGCAAGTATTTCTACTAAAATAATGGCGTATAATCCAATGATTAATAACGTATTGCCTTATGGAACTGCTACTTTCAACCGTCGTGGTTTGTATGCTGGAGCACATTATGAAGACAAGAAAAAAATCATTTTAGCAGACCTTTCTTACTATCGTTTGAGCGAAGTTCGCGGACAAGGAACGTTTGAGTTACGCAAATTCAACTACTTAAATTCCAATGTTCGTTTCAACTTTTCAAACCTTATGAAATGGAAAAAACAGCAAGTTTTACAGCTTGGAATTGCTTACCAAACAACGAAACGCACGAGTGAATTTGACTTCGAAAAAATCGATTTGAAAACATTAACGCTTCACGCTGGTTTAGAGATAGAAGTAATTAAAGATTTAACACTTTTGGGAAATTTCTATTATTTCAACACTAACGGTAACGAAATTATGCCAATCAGAAACACAGCTGGCGAAATCATCAATTTCTACGGCCTAGTTGCTGGTGGAGATGAATACAATTTAGCCGGAGGATTAAAGTTTAACTTTTCAAAAGATATTTATTTAGCGGCGATTTTTGAGTCAAACAGAAACAGTCTGAATGACCAATTAGCTTATCGCTATAACCAAGTGTTGTTGTATTATATTATGAAATTCTAATTATGAAAAAAGCACTCGCATTAATCGGAATTGTTACTGTTCTTGTCGCTTGCCGCAAGAAAGAAGTAGACAAAATGGACGGTCCATCTTTACAAGATTTGAATGGACAATTTTCAGTCATTACAACTTTAGAAGCCAGCAAAGATTCAGTTGATTTTTCAGCGAGCGAAACTGTTTTCTTTACCGCAGAATTTTCAAAAACGATAGCTTGGAAATTAGATATAATCGGTTTGACAAGTGGTGCTGTGAAAACCATTGAAGGAACTGGAAACGCTTTAACAGAATCGGTTTCTTTATGGGCTGGAAGTACGACCTCTTTACCCCTATTTAAATCAGAAAATTGCAAAGTTCAATTGACATTTACTGGTGAAACAGATACACTAGTCGATTATGTGAAGGTAATTCAACCTAAAACGAATGCAGGATATGTCGTTGCAGACTTTGAAAGCGGTTTTAATTCAGGTTGGACTTATTTCATTCAATCTGGTGCCGATATGGATTTTCAAGTGAAATCAGACGTTACAGCACCTCAAGGAAATGCCTATTACAACCTCGCTGGAACCGTTGATTGGGATTGGTTAATTGGTTTAGTAAACTTCAAAGCAACCGCAGGTGGAAATGCAACCTTTCCTCTAAATTCTAATCCAAACTCAGTTTATTTCAATGTGATGGTTTGGGGAGATGGTTCACTAACTAATAGCTTGGTTTTGTTCCAATTTGAAGAAGATGAAAACGGAGACGGAACATTTACAGCAGCATCTGAAGATCAGTATGCTGTTGAAATCCCAGTGAATTGGACAGGTTGGAAACTGGTTTCGTTAAAATACAGCGACATTCCTTGTTTGGTAAATGGTCAACCAGCTGCTCCAAATGGCGATGGCGTTCACAACTCTAATAAAATAAAGCAAGTGAATATGTTGCATTTAGCGAATCCATCTTCGGGTTATGCCAAAGCAAAATTAGATTACATTATTTTCACTGAAAACGGACCTTTGAATCCATAATTTAATGAAGCAACTTTTATTCATACTGGCTTTTTCTCCTTTGTTGTCATTGGCACAAGAATTTCCTACGCGTACTATCAATATGGAGGAAGTTAATGTTTTGGGTAAAAAAACACGTTTCAAAAAAGTAGGTTTATACGATGAAAATTTAGCCGATAAACCATCAATAAAAGGTTTTACACAATTGGAGATTTTCACCGATGCTGTAACAGATGAAGTTTGGACGGTAAAAAATGTAACTTGCATCGGGATTCAACCAGAAACAGACCCTAAAGATGCATTTTTAAAACTCATTTGGAACAAAGATCAAGACGGTTGCGATTGGGTTGGAATGGGTTTCGGTTGGGATATGTGGTCAGCGAAAGATATGGCTTACATCAAAGACACAATTGCAATAGAATTAGAAGTACGTTCAACTGGGAAACCGTTTACGAATTTACCCTGGGCTTTTGGATTTGAAGATTATGCCAATCGTCAAGCTTGGTTGGGATATAATACTGCCTTTTTGATGGCAAAAGAAATCACAAGTGAGTGGACGAAAGTGCAAATTCCTTTCAGTTTGTTTCCTTTTGAAGAAAACGAAGTCGATTTAACTAGCATAAAACAACTCATTATTCAGTTTTTCTCAGAAGGAAAAGTAGAAATCAATAGTATTAAAATTGTGCCATTTACGGGAAAATTGCGCCAAGAAACAACAGCACCTTTTGCAAAAAAAGCACCACAACTCGATGGCGATTTAAGCGAATGGAAAAGCGAGTTTAATACTTTTGGAGAAGGACAACAATTTGCAGTTCACCATAAAGCAGACACCTTATTTTTCGCGTTTAAAATAGCTGACAGTTCTCCGCGTAAAAACACGCAAGAAGGTAGCAATTTATGGAATGGAGACGCGGTAGAAATTGCCTTTTCCACCAATACAAAAGCTGACCCAAAACGTAAATTCTTTTTACTCAGCGATCAACACATTGGTATCAATTGTGGACAAACGCCCTACGCTTGGGACTGGAAAGAAAACAAAGTTCTCGACGACGTAAAATACGCTTTTCAAACGAACGCCAACGGTTATACACTCGAAGTAGCAATTCCAGTAAAGAAAATGTACAACCTCAGCTTAAAACAAGGCGATAAACTCGGTTTAGAAGTGGCAATCGACAGCAACAACTCCGAAGAAAAACGTGAGCGCCAAGACCGTTGGAATAGCCATAATGTAGAGGGTTTCCATTTGTCACCAGCGAAATGGGGGGAAGTTAAGATAGAATTTTGAATTCCTAATTTTTAATGTTGAATTTTAATTTCCTTTTATCTTTAGCGTTACCTCTACTCTACTTAGGAATAACTAAAACTTGACCGATACTCAAACGGTCACTTCTCAAGCGATTTGCTTTCATTATTTTGGAAACCGAAGTTCTATTTCTCTCCGCAATCTGTGAAAGTGTATCTCCTTTTTTGACAACGTACTTTTTTAAAACCGGTTTCGGAACAACTTTCGGTGGCGTAACTTTTATCACTTTCGGTGGAATGGAATCGGCAGTTGCGGAAGTGTCAACTGGATTTGTACTCGGATTTGTTGGATTGGTAAACACAATCGGTGGCACATAGTCAGTGTAAAGTTTTCCGGGGATTACATATTCATCCATAGTTGGCTCATCGCGATTTAAACACAAGGTATTTTCAAAGGAATCGTATAATAATTGACCTTTTACTTGATAGCCTTTTTTAGTTAAGTGAATACAATCATTTTGAGCGTAGCCTTCTGCATTCCAGGTCTTAATTGTTCTCGTTCCACCTGCTAAATCAAACCAATTCCAAAAGAGACAATTATTTTTACGCGCGATGGATTCTACTAAATCACGAAAGGCAAAACAAGCCGTAACAGGTTTTCCTTTGTAAAATAAATCTTGGGTAGTTGTTAGAATAATGATAATTTCTGGATTTACTGCTCTGAATTTATTGATAGACTTTAGCACTTGCTTTTCAAGATTTACATCAATTTTATTCGTCGAAAGAATATCATTTGTTCCAAAATCTAAAATCACCATATCTGGTTTCAAAACACTTGCTTGATCGGGCATTTTATCTAATAACAAAACGGAACGAAACGCAGCAGCACCAACACCTGTTGAGTGATAAACAACTCCTGAATTTTCTTGATTTTCAACCGATAAACCATAAAATCGGAAGCGTTTGCCATTCGTTTTAGGTTTTACCACCAATCGAATCGAATTAATTCCTGCGGTGTACTTAAAAGTTAAACCATAAGGTTGAAACGTTAGCTGATGCTCGTTTTGGTTGATTAAAGTGCTATCAAAATAAACATCAATATCGTAAGAAATGGAATCGTTTTCAAAAAACAAATAGACTTCATGGTTTTCAGGAGCGATAACATTCTTCAATTTAAAATTCAATTCTGCAAAAGCTTCTGGCGTTTCAACAGTCATACCGCAAACACCAAGTGGTAACGCTGCATTTCTCGCTTGAAAACTTTTGGCATACTTCCAAGTTCCTTTTTTAGAGGAAGAATAATTGACAGAAGAATAGGTATTTGCTGCCGAATAATTGAACATCAATCCTCTTCCACCTGAACCATATTTTTTATGGAAGTTAGCTCTCGCAATTGTTGTAGGATTTTCAGCTTGAATGTGGCTTCCACCATAATGTAAAATCACCAATTTATCCTTGTCCACATTTTCAAAATGCGTTGCAAATTTCTTTAATTGGTCATTATTGTAAAATTGTAGATAAGCGTAGTTTAAATCGATATTTAAGGCAGGTGGATAAGTAATTTCTTGACCAAAAAATAAAGGACTAGAAATCAAGAAGAGAAAGCCAAGAAATAGTTTAATTTTCAATTTATTTCAATGTATCTTCAACAATTGGATTAGCGGAATTCAATGTGTCAGCAACTACTTTTTTAGGTGGAATGTATTCTCCTTTTTGTTTACCCATTCGTCGCATCATATTTATTGTTCCATCGCTCATTGCAGCGTACATCCCTACAGCAAAAATCATGTCATTAATTCCATTTTTGCGAATAATATCCAATAAGTTTTGCTTCGAATAGCGTAAGTCTGCCACCCAAATTTCTTCATAATGGCTGATTAAGAACGGAGTAAAGGCATTTCCCATCGAGTTTTTAATGACAACTGCTTTCTTACCATTTTTGGTTGTTGTAGTGATTTTCATTAACGGAACGTCTCCACCTAAAAAAGTAGAATACGTGTTTCCTCCCGAACTTGAATGGTAGAATACTTTGGATTTTCTAGGATTGTTGAAACCATATTCTCCATAATATTCAGCGGTTGAAGCCACTTTCGGAACAAAATATTCCATTGTATCTGGATTTGCACCAACAGTTGGGTCTAAGGTTTTTTGATACAATGAACCAAGGAAATTGTACTTTACTTTTTTGTCCATTTCTTCTAAAGGAACAGGTTCTTTTCCTGCTGCTTTACAAAATGCGACATAAGCGTAATAAGCCCCAAGCGGTTTCCAATGGTGGTCGGTTTTAAAGAAAAGTCGTTGATCTTTGTGCTTATCTAATTCATCAAAAACATCACAGAAATAAGCATCTTTTGAAAGACTTGAACCTATTGCAGCTAGAGTTCGCTTGTTTTGACCGTAGTAATGTGCATATTTTTCAACGGGCATAAAAGCAGAAGATAAAGGTGCAACAGCTGAAAAAACACGCACTTCGCCTTTCAATTCTTCCGCGTATTCATTTACCATTTTACTGAAACGCTTCGACATAGCGACATTTCCTCCACCCATAGGATAAACGCAACCATCGATTATAATGAGTGTTCCATTATAGCTCAAATCAAAATCATCTAAAAGATTGAGTTTTCCTCGCGTGGTATCGCCTTGGTGATGTTGTTGAAGATTATTGTTTTTAGTGGGAACAAATAAAACTTCTTTATTTTTCAATCTAAAGCCTTTGTAGCCTTTAACAATTACAGCCATTTTGATAAATTCTTGGCGATAAGGAAAATTATCATCCACGAAATTATCGACACTATCTGCCCATTTTCCACTTACATAATTATTATAATTCAACTCTGGAAATCGTGCCAATTCTCTTTTTTCGTCTTGAGAAATTTTTTGCTTTGGTAAATAGAAATACAAAATCGGAGCAACCGTTAAGCTCGCCAAGAAGAAGATTGTATTTAATTTATTGAACATCAGAATCTAAAGTATAAGAATGGGTTATAAGTTGAGTTCACTAATAGTAAAGTTGCTAAAAATAATAAAGCAATATTTACAGCAGGTTTCACAACGTTGAACGTATTATTGGCAGTAATACGCACTTTCGATTCTGGACTGAATACTTCCTCCCAAGGAATACAGAAAATGATAACCAAACCAAACCAAAAAATATGTTCCAATGCATCCGTCATAAAGCTATCTCTAACTGGATTTTTAGAGTAAAATAAGTTTACAACGAATATTTTCAGCTTTTCAAAATCCAAGAAGTAGAAGATTGCACGCGAAAAGACGATTAATATTAAAGTATAAGTATGACGTAAAATTCGCGGTGTTTTTTTCAGCACTTTATCCAACAATTTTTCGATAATCATAAAACAACCGAAATAGAAACCCCATAGTACAAAATTCCAACTTGCACCGTGCCAAAAACCAGTCAATAACCAAACAATCATTATGTTTCGCAACTGATTAGAGCGATTTCCTCCCAAAGGAATATAAACGTAATCTCTAAAGAATTTCCCTAATGAAATATGCCATCTGCGATAAAAATCTCCGACAGATTGAGCGGCGTAAGGATGCCTAAAGTTTTCGTCGTATTCAAAACCAAATAGCTTTCCTAAACCTATCGCCATATCCGAATAACCACTGAAATCAAAGTATAATTGAATGGAAAACATCGTTATACCGAACCAAGCTTCGTAAGAAGATAAATCGTTGAAACCAACTTCTAAGTATTTGTTTACCAATTCACCAGCAACGTTTGCGATTACTACTTTTTTGAATAATCCCAAGCAAAAGCGTGTTACGCCATCACTCATTTGTGACCAATTCAGTTTTCTGTTTTCGATTTGTTCAGCAATTGTTTCGTATCTAACAATTGGACCGGCAACTAACTGATGAAACAAACTCACAAACATCAAGAAATTCAAAGGATTTTTCTGTGCTTTTACGTCGCCACGATAAACGTCAACAGCGTAAGAAATTGTTTGGAAAGTGTAGAATGAAATACCAATTGGTAGTGAATTCATCGGTCGGTCAAAAGGTAAATCTCCAAAAACAGCGTGAAGATTATCCCATATAAAACCACCGTATTTGTATGAAATAAGTAAAGCTAAGTTTCCAAAAATCGAAAGACCTACAAAGAATTTTGCGCCGAATTTTCCGTGCCATTTCTCAATAAAAATACCATTGAAATAGTCAAAAAAGGCACTAAACAACATAAGGAAAATCCACATTGGTTCACCCCAAGCATAGAAAATCAACGAAAAGATAGTTAACGTTAAATTCCTAAAAACGATATTTTTAGTTATCGTATGGAAAAGTACACTCAAGGGCAGAAACAAGTAAATAAAAGTCAGACTTGAGAATACCATTGGCTTTAATTGTGCTTTTTTAAAATTTGAGAGAGCGAATTTAAGTAGGAAATTTGAGATAGACTTCAAACAAAGAAGAATTAGAAGGAATTTATTGGACTTTCTAGTGTGTTGTTAATATCATTCTGTCCATTTCTAGTGTTTAAAATCACAGCTTTTTTACCTTTGTATTTATGCGCAATTTGTTTGCCTTTTTCAAAAGGTTCCAAGTATTTTTATTCTTCGCTTTCTTACAAATCATTGCCTTGTCAATCTATGTTCGGTATTTGTCATTTCCTAAAAATCAATACCTTACGACGGCTGGAGCAATAACTGTTAAACTGCTCGAAACACAAAACGACTTCACCAAACACTTTAATCTTTCTAAAAATAATTTAGCCTTACAAAAAGAAAATATTCGCCTTCGCAAAAACTTACCTCAAAGTTTGTATCGCATTGATCGTAATTTATTGAAAATTAACGATACAACTTTTAAACAACAGTATGCGTATATGCCTGCCACAGTTATTCACTCAACAGTAACTCGTCGTAACAACTATTTCACATTAGATGTTGGCTGGAAACAAGGAATTAAAAGAGACATGGGTGTTTTTTCGGATAAAGGCGTTGTTGGAATCGTTCACAATACAAGCGAACATTACTGCGTAGTAAAAAGTGTTCTAACTAAAGACATCAACATCGACGTAATGATTGAGCCCATTGGATTATTTGGATTATTGAAATGGGATGGAAAAAACCCACGTCGAGGATCAATTACTGGAATTTCAAACGATTTGCGTATTAAAAAATGGTCAAAAGTGGTTACGAGAGGTGGAAGTGGAATTTTCCCACGTGGATTGGCTGTTGGACGTGTGGAATCAATCAAAACCATTGAAGGTGAGCCAATATGGGATGTAGTTGTGAAATTTTCGGAGAATTTTAGAACTTTGCAACGCGTTTACATCGTTAAAAATTTGATGATTGAAGAACAAAAGGAATTGGAAGCACAAATTCCATTAGATGAAGAGGAGGAATAAGGAATGAATGGATTAACAAAAAATAGTTTACGCTTTATCCTTTTTGCTTTTGTTCAAGCATTGATTTTCAACAATCTGGAAATTGGTTTCGGCATACATCTAATGATACACCCACTTTTTATTATGTTGTTGCCTTTTGAAATTAGCGTTTTCTCCTTAATGAGTATCGCGTTTGTAATGGGTGCAATCATTGATATTTTTTCGAATACCTACGGATTATACGCTTCATCTTTATTGATGATGGCATTTTTCCGACCATTTATTTTTAAGTTCTACAGCCCACGTGAAGGATACGATCCAATCAAAGAACCTTCTATTATCGATATGGGAGGACGTTGGTTTTTCTTCGTTTTTGGTTATTTGTTATTAATCCACCATTTTTGGTATTTCTTGATTGAAATATTTAGAATCGATCAAATTCTATTCATCCTTCAAAAAACAGTTTTAAGCTTGATTTTCTCTTATTTGCTGAGCGTTTTGCTGCAAATCTTTTTAATGAAAAAATCTAAAGCAAAATAAATGAACTTCGATGCCCGCAAGTATGTAATCATGGCTTTTATCCTCCTTGTAGGTGGGATTTATACTATTCGCCTTTTTTATATGCAAGTTGTGGATGACACATGGACTCTGCGCGCGCAAGAAATCGCAGAAAAACGCAAAGAAATTACACCGCCAAGAGGAGTGATTTTTGACAGAAATGGGAAGAAAATTGTTTCCAATCGCACTTATTACAACTTGATGATGGTGGAAGCCGATATTAAAAATTTAGATACTGCGGCTTTTGCTAAATTAATTGGTTGGACAAGAGAAGAGGTTCGAAATCGTTTTTATGAAATCCGAAAAGGAGAAGGAACATACAAAAATCCACATTCAGGAAAGACAACTTCCAATTATCAAAAAATCAGAAAATACCCATTCATCAAGGAATTGACTTTAGAGGAAATTTCAAGAATTGCACCGCATTTAGAGAACTTCCCTGGGTTTTACGAAGAAGTGACAAGTATGCGAAACTATCCGTTTTCAAATGGGGCAAATATTTTAGGTTATTTATCGGAGGTGACGCGTGAAGAAATTGAAATAGATCGTTTTTATAAACCAGGAAATAACATTGGGCGATCTGGAATTGAACGTTTTTATGAAAAAGAACTAAGAGGAATTAAAGGAATTAAATACATTGTAACTTCTGCCTTGAATAATGCGATTGAACCTTATGCAGATGGAAAATATGATACAATAGCTCGACAAGCGGATCCACTTAAATTGGGGATGGATATGTTAATTCAAGCCTATGGAGAACGTTTAATGCAAAATAAAAAAGGGTGTATCGTTGCGATTGAACCTTCAACAGGTGAAATTTTGGCTATGGTTTCCGCTCCTTCTTTCGACCCGAATTTATTGGTTGGTAAAAGAAACATCAGCTTGAATTATCCGAAATTGGCAACAGACAAAAATATGCCGCTGTTTCCACGTCCATTGCAAGCTGAATATCCGCCGGGGTCAATCTTTAAGTTAGTTCAATCTTTAATTGGCTTACAGGAAGGTGTAATCGATGAAAATTCAGGTTTTCCTTGTGATAAAAGTGTGGTTGGATGCCACAATCATCCGATGGCAACTAATATTCAAGCGGCTGTTCAATATTCTTGTAATCCATATTACTACGCTGTTATGCGAAGAGTAATTCAGCAAAATGTAAAGAAAAATAATTTTGCAGATGCTGAGCTTGGCTTGAATAAATGGTACGACTATATGTTAAGTTTTGGTTTAGGAAAAAGCCTCGAAGCCGATGTTTCTGGTCAACGTCCGGGCGTTATTCCAAATGCTGCTTATTACGATAAATGGTATGGACACCACCGCTGGGCATTTTCAACGATTCGTTCGATTTCAATTGGTCAAGGAGAGGTGAAATTAACTCCACTTCAAATGGCAAATATTGCGGCCATTATCGCAAACAAGGGTTGGTTTTATACACCACATTTTGTGAAATCTATTGGAAGAAAAGGACCACTACCGCAATACAAAGTGAAAAATTATACGAAGGTAGAATCCAAACATTTTCCTCCAATTATTGAAGGAATGCGTCGGGTGGTAAATGAAGCGGGTGGTACTGCTAGAATGGCGCGAATTGATAGTATGATTGTTTGTGGTAAAACAGGAACAGTTCAAAATCCACATGGAAAAGACCACTCTGTATTTATTGCTTTTGCTCCTATGCACAATCCAAAAATAGCTATTGCAGTATTTGTAGAAAACTCAGGTTTTGGTGGAACATGGGCAGCACCGATTGCGAGTTTAATGATTGAAAAATACTTGAGAAGAAAAATCAAGGATAAAGAAAAAGAAAAACGCATTTTGGAGGCTAAACTTTCCAATATTGAAGATTTACCTGTCGAAGAAGAAAATCAAAATCAAGGAGATTGAGAAAGAACGATTCCATAGTTGCACAACTCGATTGGCCTTTGTTCATCACTTATATGTTGATGTTAATTTTTGGTATTTCAACTGTTTATTCTGTAGCTTTCAATCCTGAAAATCCAAATATTTTCAGTTTTGACGAAAAATACGGAAAGCAAATTCTATGGCTGTGTGTTTCCTTGTTTTTAGGGTTAATTGTCTTTTTAATTGATTCCGATGTTTATCGAAAATTTGCTTTTCCCATCTATCTTTTCGTTCTGTCGCTACTTGTCTTAGTTCTATTTATGCCTCCCATACACGGAGCAAGAGCATGGATTGGTGTAGGATCAATGGGTATTCAACCTGCAGAATTTGGAAAAATTGCCGTTTCATTATTGCTAGCGAAGTACATTAGTGAACTAAGTGTGAAGCAACAAACAATTGGAAATGTTTTTGGTGCCGCAATGATTTTGTTAGTACCAATGATATTAATTTTATTACAACCAGATGCAGGGTCATTTGTAGTTTTCACCTCGTTTTTATTTGTGATGTATCGAGAAGGTTTAACATTTGACCCAATTATCTTGGCGATTATAAATTCTTTTCCCGGGGTAAAGATGAAATACACATGGGTTGGAAGTCACTTTATTCCTATTCTTTTCGTAGCTGTATTTTTAAGTATAATTACTTTGCTTTTAAGTAATGTAGAAGTAGACTTTTTCTTTCTGCCTTTCAAAGTTTCAGGCTCAATGGGAGTAATTGTTTCCTTAATATTATTTGCAATTGTTGCCCTTTTAGTTATACGCCAATTTGGTAGTAAAAGAGATCGTTCACGCGGAACTTTAATCATTGTTCTAGGATTAATATTAAGTAGTGGTCTTTCTTTTGGTGTTGGTGCTGGTTTCAGTAGTTTAGCTCCTCACCAAAAAGATAGAATAGAACTTTTCCTTGGTTTAAGAGAAGATCCCGATGGTATAGATTACAACAGAAATCGCGCAATGGCAGCTGTGGGTTCAGGAGGTTTAACAGGAAAAGGCTACAACAAAGCTTCTGTTTCAAGCGTTGAAAGTAACCACGTTCCGGAGTCTGAAACGGATTTTATCTTTTGTCCGTTCGCTGAAGAATGGGGTTTTTTAGGAACTATCGTTTTGATTTTTATGTACATGTTTATGTTGATTCGAATCATCGTAATTGCAGAACGACAAAGGGCAGCCTTTAATCGAATTTATGCTTATTGCGTGGCTATGATTTTGTTCTACCATTTCGCCATCAACATCGGAATGAACATTGGTTTTGCTCCAGTAATCGGAATTCCGTTGCCATTTTTCAGCTACGGAGGTTCGTCGATGATGTCCTTTTCAATGATGATGTTTATCCTTCTAAAATTGGATAGTCAGCGAAAAGATGTTTTAAGATAAAAACTTGTTTATTATTTCAAAAACAAGTTTTACATTTGAACAGATTCAAAATAAAATGATTCATCAATCAATACAACCTTATTTACCTCAAATAATTGAACTTCTTAAAAAGCATAAGATAATAAGTGCTTATTTTTTTGGTTCTGTGTTAACTGATAAATTCAATTCAAACAGCGATGTAGATTTTTTAGTGACGATTCAAAACAATTTGGATCCTTTAGAAACAGGGGAGCATCTGTGGAATTTGACTTATGAATTGGAAGATCTATTAAAAAGAAATGTTGATCTTTTAACAGAACGATCCTTAAAAAACCCATATTTCATACAACGTTTAAACGAAACTAAATTTGCTATTTATGGTTTTGGAAGTTAAAAAGTTACTGCAAGATATTTTGATATGCCTTGAAAATATTGAAAACTACATAGGCGAAAAAAAAGTGTTCACTGAATATGCTGATAACTTCTTGCTACAAGATGCCGTCGAACGAAATTTAATAACAATAGGAGAGGCAATGAATTTACTTTTGAAAAAAGAACCAGAAATTCCGATTTCGAATGCAAGAAGAATTGTTGATACTAGAAATAGACTAACCCACGGATATGATGAAATAGAGGTAACACAAATTTGGAATATCGTAATAAACCACCTACCCTTATTAAAAAATGAAGTTAAAAAACTATTAGAAAACTGATTATACTATTGCTTAAAAGACCGATTCCAATAGTACTTTTCGATACAATAAAGTTATTAACTTAGCCTCCAATTTCATACCCTTTACAAATAGTAATTTAAAATTGATAACCCATCGTTTTATATGAATGATAAAAATAAAAACTCCTCTACGAAAAAACCTGTAACTTCTTTATCTCCTGAGGAAAACAAAAAATACACCATCTACTTTTGGATTCTTTCTTTGTTTCCATTCTTGATTGTTACTTCCTTGTTTTTGTTTCAATCGGAAGACGATTTACCTCCCGTTGAGTTATTAGACAATCCACCAGAAATTCAAGCTTCGTTGATTATCGCTAAGAAAAGTGAAAAAGAAGATACCGTAATTGGTCGTTTTTGGTTGGTAAATCGTACGAGTGTAAAATACCGTCAAATTTCTCCTTTTGTGATTGATGCTTTAATTGCAACGGAAGACGAACGCTTTATGAGTCATTCGGGAATTGACTTTAAAGGTTTAGCACGATCGATTTTTAGTTTAGGTTCAAAAGGTGGAGCATCTACAATTCCTCAACAGTTGGCGAAATTATTATTTACCCTACAAAAACGCCAAGAAGAAGAAATTGCTCGTGCGAAAGGGGAAACTTTGGCTGCTAGAGTTGGTGGTTTTTTCGGAAAATTCAGAAGAATTAACGAGAAGATACAAGAAAATATCATTGCAAAGCGCTTGGAAGAACGCTACACAAAAGAAGAAATAATTACGATGTACTTGAATCAATTTGATTTCTTGTACAATGCAGTTGGAATTGAAAATGCAGCGCGCGTTTATTTTAATAAAGCTCCAATAAATCTAACAAAAGCTGAAGCAGCAATGTTGGTTGGGATGTGTAAAAACCCTGATTTGTACAATCCCTATTCGTATCAAGTTGATAACTACAGAAGGAAAATAGCAAGCAATAAAGGAATTCCTTTCAATCAAGTATCACAAGCTGAAATTGATGAAAGACGTTCTAAAGATTCGCTTAGAGCAGTTGAAAGAAGGAATCAAGTTTTATATCAGTGGTTGAAAAATAGTGAGGCTGAAAACGACGCATTACGTACAAAAATTACCAGAGAAGAATTTGATAAATTGAAAGTTACACCCGTAGAAACGAACTTTAAATCGCTTGATCATAAGGAAGGAATGGCACCATACTTTAGGGAATCGATGCGTAATGAAGTAACTGAAATTTTAGAACAAAAAAATGACGATGGTACTTTAAAATATTTGAAAGAAGATGGGACTCCTTACAATATTTACCGTGACGGATTGAAAATTTATACGACTTTAAATCCAACTTTACAACGCCACGCTGAATATGCGGTTGAACGTCACATTAAAGAGGATATGCAACCTGCATTTGACCAAAACAATAAAACCTTAAAACATTATCCTTTTGCAAATTCTGTAAGTCCTGAAATGATTGAACGCATCATGGAAAATGCAAGGCGTTCGACAGAACGTTACCGCAAATTAGTAGAAGCGGGTGCAAGTGCAAGTGATATCAAACGAAACTTTGAAACCCCTTGTGCAATGCGTGTTTTCTCTTGGAGAGGTGAGCGCGATACAACAATGACACCTAACGATTCAATCCGTTACTACAAAGCATTTTTACATGCAGGTTTAGTTTCAATGGATCCACAGACAGGTTTCGTAAAAGCATGGGTTGGTGGTGTTAATTACAAACATTTCTCGTATGACCACGTTCGTCTTGGAAAACGTCAAGTTGGTTCAACCATCAAACCTTTTGTATATGCAACGGCTTTATTAGAAGGAAGAATAGAAGGAGAACCTGTAAAGCCATGTACAACCTTTACGCCTGAACAATGCGCTGTAATAGTTGAAAATGAAGACGGTTCGGTTAAAAGTCGATATACACCTGCAGGTGAGCCAGCAAAAAATGTAAAAGATGGTTTGGCACTTTCTTCCAATCCAACAACTGCAGCTGTAATGCAAACAATTGGTTCTTTCAATAGTTATCTAAAAAAAGGTGGTCCTTACGAAGTAGAGAAGTTATTGAAAAAAGTGGAAATCAAGTTGAATCCAAATGATGTAGTTCCTTCAATGGCGCTTGGTGTTATGGATTTATCGCTTTTCGAAATGGTTGCCGCACAATGTATTTTTGCGAACAATGGTTATTATGTTCGTCCAACAACAATTGAACGAATTACGGATAGAAATGGAAAAGTAATTTACAGTGCCGATGCAAAAATTTTCCGCGACCAAGCTTTAAATTCAACTGTTGCTTACGAGGTATTGAAAATGATGAAAGGTGGTATCGCTTATGGTACAGGTTGGAGTTTGAGAAGTGGCAGACCTTGGGGTGGAATTACTGCACCAACTGCAGGAAAAACTGGAACTACACAAGGGAATTCAGATGCTTGGTTCATGGGATTAACACCAAAATTAGTAACTGGAGTTTGGGTTGGAGCTGAAGATCGAGTGGTGCGTTTTAGAAGTACAGCAATGGGACAAGGAGCTCGAGCGGCTTTACCAATTTACGGTTACTTCATGCAACGAGCCTACCGAGATAAGATTTTCAGCACGTTTGAAGATTTCAGGCAACCACCAGATTACGACCCAACAATGTTTGAGTGTTCGGAGACAACGGTGGCACCACCATCAAGTGAAATAGAAATACCATTTGAATTTTAGAATTTAAGATATGAATAAAGTAGTAAAAAACGTTGAAGAAGCCTTAATTGGTGTTGAAGATGGAATGACTTTGATGATTGGAGGATTTGGTTTGTGTGGAATTCCAGAAAATTCAATTGCTGAATTAGTGAAAAAAGGAACGAAAAACTTAACGTGTATTAGCAACAATGCAGGAGTTGACGATTTTGGTTTAGGTCTTTTATTGCAAACGAAGCAAATCAAAAAAATGATTTCAAGCTATGTCGGAGAAAACGATGAATTCGAACGTCAAATGCTTTCTGGAGAGTTAGAAGTGGATTTGATTCCTCAAGGAAGTTTGGCAGAAAGATGCCGCGCTGGAGGAGCTGGAATTCCTGCGTTTTTCACTCCTGCAGGCTACGGAACAGAAGTAGCAGAAGGAAAAGAAGTACGCATTTACAATGGTAAACCTCACATTTTAGAAGAAGCTTTAACAGCTGATTTTGCTATCGTGAAAGCGTGGAAAGGCGATACAGAAGGTAATCTAGTTTTCAAGTCAACTGCTATGAACTTCAATCCAATGATGGCAATGGCGGGTAAAATAACAGTTGCTGAAGTGGAAGAATTAGTTCCCGCAGGACAATTAGACCCGAATCACATTCATACACCAGGAATTTTCGTTCAACGAATTTTTAAAGGGGAGAAATTTGAAAAGAGAATTGAACAACGGACAACGAGAAAAAGAAGTTAATTTGAAAGTGAAGAATGAGAGAACGAGGGAATGAGAAATGAGGGAAAGAGGAATATGTGTTAAAATTTTGAGATAATGAAAAAACATAACTTTAGAGAAATTAAAATTTGGCAAGAAGCGTTGGTTATTGTTAAAGAAGTTTATGCGTTTACATCCAATTTACCAAAAGAAGAAAAATATGGTATTACTTCCCAAATTAATCGAGCAGCTATTTCAATTCCATCAAATATCGCAGAAGGTTCTGGACGTACTTCAAATAAAGAGTTTATTAGATTTCTTGAGATTGCAATCTCTTCGAGTTACGAATTGGAGACACAACTGATTTTAGCTGAAGATTTATTCAAATTACCAACCAAGGAAATCATAGAAAACTTACACGCTCTTCAAAATAGAATTGGAGGATTTACACGACAAATAAAGGAAAGAATAGATAAGGAAAATTAATTTTTAAGAGCCAAATAAAGTCATTAACTCGTAATCCGCCGCAGCGGACATTCACTCATAAAATCATAACATCATTCACTCATAATGTCATTCACTCATAATATCATTCAATCATAATATCATTCAATCATAATATCATTCAATCATAATATCATTCAATCATAAAATCATTCAATCATAACATCAAATCAAAATGCTCGATAAAACAGGAATAGCAAAACGCATCGCTCAAGAACTACAAAACGGGTGGTACGTAAATTTAGGAATCGGAATTCCAACCTTGGTTGCCAACTACATTCCAGAAGGAATTGAGGTAGAATTTCAATCGGAAAATGGTGTACTCGGAATGGGACCTTTTCCATTTGAAGGTGAAGAAGATGCCGATTTAATCAACGCTGGAAAACAAACGATTACTGTGAGAGAAGGCGCATCTTTCTTTGACTCAGCAACATCTTTCGCTATGATTCGTGGACAACATGTTCAGTTGACTGTTCTTGGTGCAATGGAAGTTTCACAAAATGGCGACATTGCCAACTGGAAAATACCAGGGAAAATGGTTAAAGGAATGGGTGGAGCTATGGACTTAGTGGCTTCTGCCGATAACATAATCGTTGCAATGATGCACAGCAATAAAGCTGGAGAATCGAAAATTTTGAAAGAATGTACTTTGCCTTTGACTGGAGTTGGTTGCGTTAAAAAAGTGGTTACAGAATTAGCAGTTTTGGAGATTAAAGACGGAAAGTTCCACTTGATTGAAAGAGCTCCAGGAGTAAGCGTTGAAGAAATCGTTTCAAAAACAGAAGGCGATTTGATAGTACCAGAATTCGTTCCTGAAATGCAATTGTAAATTGACAGTTTTAACACAATATTGCAACGCAGCGCTTCGTGCTTCAGTGGATGCTTCACGAGAAATCATGAGGATTTACAACAATGAATTTGAAGCGATAATTAAGGAAGACGGCTCACCTTTAACGAAGGCAGATTTAGCATCTACCAAAATTATTCACTCCTATTTGGAGCCTTTGGGAATTCCAATAACGGGAGAAGAAACAGAAAAATTAGCTTATTCTGTTCGTAAAAATTGGACGTCATGTTGGTGTGTTGACCCCTTGGATGGAACTAAAGAGTTCATCAGTAAGAATGGGGAATTTGCCGTAAATATTGCCATGATTGAAAACGGAATTCCAACTTTTGGATTGATTGCTTCTCCAGTAAATGAAGAAATAATCTTTGGTTCAAAAGAGATTGGCGTATTCATTGCGCAATTCGACGACCTAGATTTCCCTGATAAATGGGAGCAAATAAATGCCCCAGAAAAAGTAAATTCGCCATTGATTTTAACCGCTTCAAGAAGCCATGGTTCTGGTCCAATGGAAGGATTTACCGCAGAATTAAAACGAATTTCGCCAGAAATAGTTCAAAAATCAAAGGGTTCATCAATGAAATTTTTTGATTTAGCAAAAGGAGAAGTGGATGTTTACGCACGATTTGCACCAACAATGGAATGGGATATCGCGTCTGGTCAAGCAATTCTTGAGGCCTTAGGTGGAAGTGTAATCAATGTCGAAACAGGACTGCCTTTAGTTTACAATAAAGAAAATTTATTGAATCCATTTTTCATTGCGAAGACAAAACCTTTATTGGAAATTTTACCATGAGATTTGCAGTAATCATAGCTATGTTAGGTTGGGCAATTAATATTTCCAGTCAACATAATTTGATTTCAACACATTCATTTTATAGAGATAATTTATTTGAAACTTCTCGCTCAAATCCATACAATGGAAATTCATTTTTACCAATAACAGAATCTTCTTACGACCTTCAAAAATTCTTCAAAGACACAAGTGTATTTTACTATGATTTTGCGGAAACAGTATTTAAAAAACATTGGGGGGAAATAAAAACAGATGATTGTTATTTGACAATTTCACCAACTTTTAACTTCTCATTAGGTAGAGATTTAAAAGACGAAAATCCAAGAAATCTATTTCAAAATACACGTGGTTTTATAATCGAAGGAGATATTGCAAAAAACTTTTCCTTTGCCACAACTTTCTATGAAAACCAAGCACGGTTTAGTAATTATGAATCTGATTTTGTTTCTTCTCACGGCGAATTTTATTTCAAGCAAAATGGTACTGGTTATGTCCAACAAAATGGAGTTGTTTCTGGAGGAACACGTTCAAAAGAATTCAAAAACGATGGTTTCGATTATGGTTTTGCGCAAGGATATATCGTTTATCAACCACATAAAAAACTAAACATCATAGTTGGAAATAATCAGCAATTTATTGGTGCTGGTTATCGTTCTTTGTTGCTTTCTGATAATAGTTCAGCTGCACCTTATTTGCGTTTAGACTATAAAATCAGCAAGCGTTGGTCCTACACTTATTTACGTACTCGAGCAATGAACTTAGTTCGTAAGAAAAAGAAAACAACTGTCGAAGCTTATTATCAACCAAAAGGTTATGCTGTCAATTATTTATCCTTTCAAGCAACAGATAAATTAAACATCTCTCTTTTTGAAGGTTCAACTTGGTCGATGGGAGATTCATTAACAACAAAACGAATGAATCCGCTTTTTTATAATCCAATACCAATCGTCTCAAGTTTATTGAATGATTCAATTTGTAGCGCAATTCAAGGCATAAATATCAATTGGCTTTTGCATCCTAATACACGTATCTATGGACAGTTTGCAGTGGGTTCAATTGGAACAAAACAATATGCTTTTCAAGTAGGTTACCGAGGAAATGACTATTTTAAAATCAAGAATTTATATACCCAAATCGAGTACAATTTTGCAACTTCAAAAATGTATAAAGCCACAAGTGACCGATTAAATTACAGCCATTATAACCTTGCCCTTGCGCATCCTAAAGAAAACGGATTTCATGAAATTGTTGTTCGTTTAGGTTGGGAATGGAAACGAATTTTCGCAGACTTCAAATCAGTTAATTACTTTTTAGTCAATCATACAAAAAATGATTTACTACCTATCCAATATTATACTACAGTTTCAAATGATAAAATTTCGCACAATCAATTAGAATTTGGTTACCGAATGAACAAAAAATTAAACTGGACCTTTTTTGGAAATATCACTTATAGAAAACAGACTGGAGCAGAAAATTCACAAGCATTTATTATGAGTGCAGGAATGAGAACTTCATTATTAAGTCATTACAATGATTATTAGAGCTAATATAATCTTACTTCTTTTATTACTCGCTCCAATTTTGGTTAATGGACAAGGTGCAGTTGGGTGGTTAAATGAAGAAAAAACAATCGACTCAGTTTCTAAGTGGAGTTATGATGATCACTCGTCGATGTATCCTAAAATTAGACAAACTAGAGATAAAAATTTAGGTTATAATATTGGCAATAAATCACAATTGATTCCAACAATTGATGCAGGCTTGCAGTACGGAACAAAATTAAACTACCGAGTTGGTGCTGGATTTATCTGGGAATCGAATTTTTCTCCAAAATGGTATTTACGAGCTGGTATGAATTTAATTGTAAATGAAGGAGATAGCTTACTCTCAGGAAATTACTTTCATTCAGTTGAAAATTCAAAACTAGATTTACAACCAAGTGCTCGTCTTGCATTTACCCCCAATAAATATTTCAATTTTCAAACAGGAATTGATAAGAATTTTATTGGTGATGGAGCTAGATCATTGTTTTTAAGTGATTATGGAAAAAGCTATCCTTTTGCTCAAGTTAGAACAAAATTTTGGCATGTTGAATATACAATGCTCTATCAATTTATGCGTGAAAATTTTCAAAATAAAAACCGATCCAAATTCATTGCAACCCATCATATAAGCTGGAATGCTACGAAATGGCTCAACTTTGGGTTATTTGAAACGGTCGTTTTTCAACCTAGAGATACTTTGTTATATCGTGGTTTTGATGTTGAATACTTGAATCCTTTGGTGTTTTATCGCCCACAAGAATATTCGATAGGATCAGCTGATAATGTGTTAATTGGCGCAAGTTTTTCTGTGAAATTTATAAATCGTACAATGCTCTATGGACAATTTATAGTTGATGAATTTTTATTATCTGAAATAAGAGCAAGAAGAGGTTGGTGGGGAAATAAATTCGGCGGACAGGTAGGCTATAAAGGTAAAATGAAATTCTTAATGCAAAACTTCTTTTTTCGCCTAGAAGTCAACGCTGTTAGACCATACACGTATGCACACATCAATGCTATGGCGAGCTATGGAAATAATGGAAGTACTTTGAGTCATCCAATGGGTGCTAATTTTATGGAGTTTTTAGGCGAATTAAAATGGCAACACCAACGTATTTTTGCAAAAACTACTGCGGTATTTGGAAATCAAGGTTGGGATATTGGCGCTGATAGTTATGGATCAAACATTTACCAACCTTACACTCTTCGACCTTATGATTATTACTTCCGCATTGGCGAAGGAAAAAGAAATTATTTCGGTCGCTTGAATTTATTTGGAGCTTATCAACTTTCAGAAAAAGGAAATTTGCAAGCTTTCGGAGAAATACAATTGCGTTTTGATTCCGCTACGAAAGACAATAAGTTTCTCGTTGTTCCAATAATCGGTATTCGTTCCAATCTTTGGAATGATTATCGAAATTATTAAGCTGAAAATAAAGGTTTTGTAAGTTGCGGTAAGTTGCGCGGGATTTGAAATCCTGCGCAACTTACCGCAACTTACAAAATCTGTAACTACTGCTTCAAATACTTATCCAAAAACTGCTCTTGCTCCCAAAGTACGTGAAAAATGTTTTCCTTAGCGACATAACCGTGACTTTCCTTTGGCAAAATAACCATTCGTGCTTTTCCACCTAAACCTTTGATTGCTTGGAAATAACGTTCTGTTTGCAAAGTAAATGTACCAGGGTTATTGTCTGCTTCACCGTGAATTAATAGAATTGGCTTATCCATTTTGTTAGCTGTAAAAAACGGTGACATTTCACTATAAATTTCTGGAACGTCCCAAAAATTGCGTTGCTCCGACTGAAAACCAAAAGGTGTCAATGTGCGATTATAAGCTCCACTTCTAGCAATTCCACAAGCGAAATCCTCTGAGTGAGTGAGTAAATTTGCGGTCATAAATGCTCCGTAAGAATGTCCACCAACTGCCACTTTAGTTCGATCGATATACCCCAAAGAGTCTACCGCATCAATCGCCGCACGACCATTTGCAACCAACTGCTCAATAAAAGTATTGTTTGGCTCTTCTGTTCCTTCACCAATAATTGGGAAAGACGCATCGTCAAGGACTGCATAGCCTTTCGTTACCCAATAAACAAATGAACCGTAATAAGGAAACGTGAATTCATTTGGATTTTGTTTGTTTTGTCCTGCGCTGTTTTTGTCCTTAAACTCTTCTGGATAAGCCCAAATTAATAACGGAACTTTTGGTTTATTGACTTTGTCATAACCTATTGGTAAATAAAGTGTTCCTGAAAGTTCAACTCCGTCATTTCGCTTGTATTTGATCACTTGTTTCTCAATATTTTTGATTGCTTCAAATGGATTTTTAGTAAACGTTAATTGGGTAGTTTTAGAATTTTTGATGTTTAGTAGAAAGAAATTAGGATAGTCGGATTTACTTTGTAGTTGCACCAAAATTTGTCCTTTTTGTAAGTCGTAAAAATCAATCAAATCCAACTTTTTACCCGGTACATTAGCTGTGTAAATTCGTTTGGTTTTTAAAGTTGTTAAATCAAATTCATCGATGAATGGAAATTGCCCATCCTTTGTGAAACCGTCACCAAATAACACCAGTTTATTTTGATTTATACTTAACACATCGCGTCCCCATTTTCCTTTCATTTGTTGAAAAACGCCAGGGTCGCCGTAGGCATCTTGATAATTTCTGTCAAAAATAATCTTGTAACTGTTATCCGAAAGATTTACCAAATAGGTTTTTTGATTGCGCGTATCGTACCAAGAATCGGTTACTATCATTAAGTTTTGATCAGAAAATAACACATCATCAAAACGTTGTTTTACTTTCAAAATCGAATTTGGAGAAGTATCAAATGGAGCTGCCCAGCTGAACAATTCATCTCTAAATTCTACTGTTTTTGCAGGGTCACCGCCATCTAAAGCTTCCACATAAAACAAACTTGAAGGCTGATCGTCTCTCCAATATAAATTACGCTTTCCAGTACGAACTGCTGCAAAACCTTTTGGCATTATTTCGATAAGCGGAATCGAATTTACTTCTCTCACCAATTTTCCAGAAGCAGCATATACTTTTTGAGTCATCGGAAAACGACTGTAAGGAACAATGTATGAATAGGGGCGTTGAAGTGTGGTTACCAAAACATAATTACCATCAGGTGAAAAATTAGAACCAATATATAAATCCGAAGGCAAAAAATCTTTTATTTCACCTGTCAAACTCACCATTTTTAATTCACATTTAATAAGCGTTTCAAAGTTTTTTTCGTCTGTAGGGTTTTTCAATAAGTCTTGGTAAGTTCGATTTTGGGACACTTTCCCTTCAGCAACAGAAACAATTGGTCCTTTTGGTAATTCTTTTTTACTATCAATTAAAGCTGAACGATTGGCAGGAATAGCACGAACAAGGAAACCTTTGCTATCGCTTGTCCAGTTGTAAGGCATTCCTGAATTAGCGTTCAAAGACACATTAGAAATGCGTTTTGCTTCACTCGTGGTCACATCAATCACCCATAAACTAAGAGATGCTTCGTCCATATTTACGAAAGCAATAAACTGATCGTTTGGCGACCAAGAAACGTAAGTCATTCGAGGTTTTGCGGGTAAATTTTTGATTTGAATTGGTTCAGCTTGTGCGTCTGTTAGTTTTCGCAATTTAAGATTGGTCACATAAGCTTGCGTGGAAGAAATATTGAGAATAGGATTGACACGAAGTCCACCCAGTCTGAGTTCTTCTTGATTGAGATCTTCTAAGGTTTTATAGGTGTCGCGGTAAGAAAACAGCACCATACTTTTTTTACTATCCATCGTAATTGAAGGTGGACGCTCATAGTCAGCCAATTGCAAAATAGCTTGTGATGGTTTTTGGAAGAGTAATTCGTCTTGTGCTTGAACGCCAAAAAACAAAAGAATAAAAGAGAATGAAAATATCGAACGCATAGTAAACATTTTTGTCAAATGTAGCAGAAACTATTCAAAAAGTGAAGTTTGGAATAAATTCGCAATTATTTAGCATTATCTACATCCGTTCGCAATTCTATCGTTCGCAATTCGCAATTATTTAGCATTATCTACATCCGTTCGCAATTCTGTCGTTCGCAATTCGCAATTATTTAGCATTATCTACATCCGTTCGCAATTCTATCGTTCGCAATTCGCAATTATTTAGCATTATCTACATCCGTTCGCAATTCTATCGTTCGTAATTCGCAATTCATAAGCATCATTTACGTCCGTTCGCAATTACTTTCTTACTTTTGCAACCTAAAATTTAAGCTTATGTATCGCTCGCACACTTGTGGAGAATTAAGAATAGACCACGTTGGAACAACAGTAACCTTAGCAGGTTGGGTACAACGTTCAAGAGATTTAGGAGGAATGACGTTTACCGATTTAAGAGATCGCTACGGTCTTACACAATTGGCTTTCAACATGGAAGTAAATGCAGATTTGTGCGAACAAGCAAGAAAATTAGGACGTGAATTTGTGATTCAAGCAACAGGAATCGTTATCGAGCGCAGTAGCAAGAACAAAAATATGCCAACAGGTGAAATCGAAATCAATGTAACGGAATTGAAAATCCTGAATGCTGCGAAATTACCTCCATTCACCATTGAAGACGAAACAGACGGTGGCGACGAAATCAGAATGCAGTATCGCTATTTAGATTTGAGAAGAAATCCAGTATTACAAAAATTGCGCTTGCGTAATCAAGTGGCATTGGAAACAAGAAAATACTTGGATTCGAAAGAATTTTTAGATGTTGAAACGCCTGTTTTGATTAAATCAACACCAGAAGGAGCGCGCGATTTCGTGGTGCCAAGTCGTATGAATGAAGGACAATTTTACGCTTTACCTCAATCGCCGCAAACGTTCAAGCAATTATTGATGGTTTCAGGTTTCGACCGTTACTACCAAATTGTGAAATGTTTCCGTGACGAAGATTTACGAGCTGATAGACAACCTGAGTTTACGCAAATCGACTGTGAAATGGCATTTGTGGAGCAAAACGACATCTTGGAAATGTTCGAAGGATTGATCAAACACTTGTTCAAAACTGTTCGTGGTGTTGAATTTGAAGGCGCGTTCCCAAGAATGACTTACGCTGAAGCGATGGAAAAATACGGTTCCGACAAACCAGACATTCGTTTTGGAATGGAGTTCGCGGATATGACCGATTTAGCTCACGGAAAAAATTTCGTGGTTTTTGATAGTGCAGAAGCTGTTATCGGAATCAGTGCAACAAGTTGTTCTGAATATACGCGCAAGCAATTAGACGAATTAACCGAATGGGTGAAACGTCCACAAATTGGAGCAAAAGGATTGGTTTACATTAAATACAATACAGACGGAACCTTCAAATCATCAGTAGATAAATTCTACTCAGAAGAAGATTTGAAAGCGATGGCTACTCGTGCAAATGCACAACCAGGTGATTTGATTTTATTGTTGTGTGGCGATTTAGAAAAAACGCGCAAACAATTGAACGAATTGCGTTTGAATTTAGGAACGACATTGGGATTAAGAAATCCAGACGTGTTCAAACCATTGTGGGTGTTGGATTTCCCATTGTTAGAATGGGACGAAGAAAACGAACGTTACCACGCAATGCACCATCCATTTACTTCTCCGAAGCCTGAAGATTTCCATTTGATAAATACAGAACCTGGAAAAGTGCGTGCGAATGCGTATGATTTAGCAATGAACGGAGTAGAATTGGGCGGAGGTTCAATTCGTATTCACGATAGAGCTTTACAATCGCAGATGTTTGACTTATTAGGTTTCACCAAAGAAGAAGCGCAAGCACAATTTGGATTCTTGATGAATGCCTTTGAATACGGAGCACCACCACATGGAGGTTTGGCTTTCGGTTTGGATCGTTTGGTTGCCACAATGGGCGGTTCAGAATCAATCCGTGATTACATCGCTTTCCCAAAAAACAACAGCGGCCGTGACACGATGATTGACGCACCTTCTCCATTGGATGAAAAACAATTGAAAGAGTTGGGGATTAGGTTGAGATAAAAAGTATGCAAATTGAAAGTTAGTGTTTCAATTTGCATACTTTTTGGATAACGAAATTTATTTTCGACGAAATCTTAAGGTCAATACTTCGTTAAGTAATCAAGCGGCGATTTTACCATAATCAAGGAGTTCAAGTGCTTTAGCTTTATTTTTTGCAAGGTTTGGGTTAATTCCGAAC
>JBILHL010000023.1:0-49831 GCA_044350515.1 Crocinitomicaceae bacterium
TCCAACGACCTCCAACAAAAATACTGTCATAAATATTTGTTTGAGCAAAAGCCAAATTGGATAGTGAAATCAACAAAATGAATTGTAAAAATATTTTTTTCATGTCTTTTTATTTTTTTAGACTAATTCTTCCTTCGATAGTTTAATGTGTCTTTTAGGGTTGCACATAACGTTTTGCAAGCAGGCGATCGGCCCACTTTTCACAAGAACGTTTCTCCTAAGATAAAACATTCTTTTTACAAATAAAACGATCAACCGAAGTAAGAACCTTGCTGGCGCTTGCTTGCTGTTAGCGTTTCGTTGGTTCTTCTCAATCGTCTCCTTTTTCAAACTCTCCCCAACCGTATATTTGCACTCCTTACCAAAATCTTTCGTAAACCGAAAAATAGCCAACAATAAGTCGTAAGTAGCTTTATATACTGGAAGTTCACTGTAAAGTGCCATTTTCAAAAAAATCGACCGCTTACTTCGACAGGCTCATCACCGGTGGCTGAAAATGATCAAATTGTGAAATGAATTTTAATCTATTAAACAACGAACAGCAATTCCATTATTTTTTTCAGTTCCACCAATTGGTCCATTTGAATTATCATATTTTGGATATATTACCATTCCTTGTCCTAAATCGGCTGAATTTGGAGTAGATGACCACATATGGCCATAATCATTTTTAAATTGGCAACCCCATTGATCTCCTCCTATTCCATTAAAGATTTTAATACCGCTTCCAACTGCATTGAAGCCAATAGAATTAGTAGCACCTGTATTTGGTGGAAACCAAAAGTTAGTTGATGTTTCTTTCAGAGCTCCACCTGCTAAAGAATTACCGCCTAAATAATTGACAAGTGTTAACCAATCAGTTTCTGAAGGAACATGCCATCCAGATGGACAAAGTCCTCTTAAGTCAATAACTGTATAAAAATTATATAATTTTCCATATGGATTTTCCAATAAACTATCATTATCGTAATGTGCCCAAGCTCCTGAAATGGTGTTAAGCCATTGCAAAGAATCTGTTACGTTTGGAATTGGGTCACCATTAGCATAAACAGTGGTTCGCAGGTTTTCAGCCATCCATTCTTGGCCGTTACCTAATACAATGGAGCTATAGGTGTAGCCATCAAAGCTAACACCTGCACCAGGGTTGCTTACAATTCCAGCTGTGGTTGTAAAACTCACTTCATTTCCATAAGCCGTTCCTGCGCTGTTGGTGGCATAAGCACGCACGTAAAAAGTGGTGCTAGCTGTTAAACCGGTTAGGTTACTTGTGAAACTTCCTATACCGCTTCCGCTTATAATTGTCGTGTTTGCAGTAGTAGGTGAAGGGCTTGTGCTGTAGCAAACACCACGCTGTGTGATGAGGGAGCCGCCATCATTGGTGATGTTGCCCCCGGAGACAGCAGTGGTTTCAGCAATTGAACTTGCAGTAGTTGTGGTAAGCGTAGCTAAATTCCCAGGATTGGGTATCGTGTAGGTAATACTATCGATGGTGTTCGACGGAATTTGTAATACTGTTCCATTACTTTGATGAATGTTCATAATGGTTTGCGCTTGCATCCCGAATGCACTCATTACGGTTAGTGCGATGAAATATACTTTTGTTTTCATGTTCTTTAATTTTTTATTACGGTTTTGGTTATCGTATTTTGTTGCCCTGAAATACGGCAAACGTAGTTTCCTTGTGGGATACTGGTTAGGTCAATTGTTTCTTGGTGTTCACCAGAGACTTGTTTACCTAAGCTTTTTTGCAGAATGAGTTTTCCTTGCATGTCAAACAATGCAATAGTTATCTCATCTTCTTTAGGTAGATTGTAACGCACATTCAAATTGGTACTTGTCGGATTCGGAAAAATCACAACTTCCCAAGCATTCACTTTGTTTAGCCACTCTTGCACATTTAAGGACGATTCATCGTATTGGTAAAGCCCAATTGTGCTTACATTCCAGGCATACACAGTGCCATCCCACAAATGGAGATTCATCAGGTCTGCATCAAAGGTAATTTTCCGCACATCCTCCAAATTATAAGAAGCATTGGTGCCATCGGTGTAATTGAAATGAATACTTTGAGCTCGAAGCCCAAAAGTAAATAACATTATCATTCCAAGCAGTGCAATTGGTTTTGATTTGTTTTTTGTCATCTTTTTTGTTTTATCTTGTTAATACTCGTTTTTATTTATTGTTTTTAATTGTTTTCTGTGTCCTTTCGGTTTTACCAATGAACGCTAACTTGTATATACCCGAAACAAAACTTCTCTTATACATCCATTTCGGGTAGCCAATGTAATCATATATTTTATAAGTCATCAAATGGAGACCGAATTTGTTGCAAATTCCGTGTACTTACATGGGTATAAATCTCTCTTGTTTTACTTCTATTATGACCTACTAATTATAGTGTCATCAACCATAATCTGCCACGACTGAATCAAAAATCAAGCATCAAGCATCAAAAATCCTTCATCCAAAATCACCCCACTCTTTTAATCGAACTCAAACTATGCGTCATCAATTCCATTTCCTCGTTCCAAATCCCATTTTCTTTCAATTCGTCAATGCGAACGCGTCCAGAAGCGTGGATAATTTGATTGTTCTCGCCAATGATTCCAACGTGGATGACTTTACCTTCTTTGTTAGTGAAATAGGCTAAATCACCTGATTTCGATTCCGAAAATTCGATACTTTCACCCAATTCTTCTTGCTCGTAAGCGTCACGTGGAAGATTGATTCCCTGAAGGCGAAAAATAGCTTGTGTAAAACCGGAACAATCAATTCCGAAAATACTTTTTCCGCCCCATAAATAAGAAGTGTTCAAATAATCCAATGCGTTTTCCCATAAGTCGTTTGAAGCGGGCATGGGAGAAGCGTGCAGTTCAAAATCAAAATCACCAATCTTAAATTGAGCTGAATCGCCCACCAAACTTCCTTTTGAAATCAGTTGTTTTCCCCAAGGTGTTTGCAAGTAAGTGAAAGGAGTTGCCAAATAAATTTTACTGCCACTCCATCTTTTTAATTCTTTTGGTGTCAACGGTAAAATGTGCTTTCCGTCAATGTAGCCTTCGTAACCGTCTAAGTACGATTGGATTTTTACCCAAGGTCTTCCAAATCCCTGAACTTCAATTGGTTCACCAAAAAGTAATTGCGAAACGATTTCAGAGGTGTCACTTGGCGCGCGTCGAATGGGAGCAATTGCTACCAAACAAAAACCGTAACGTTGGTCAGGAGTTATTAATTTATTTTTGTTCATATAAGTTTCCAAATGTAATAAATGCTAGGTAGAATATAGCTATTTTAGCCACCGAGCTATGAAAAAAGAACATTTAATTTTGGTTACTAACGACGATAGCGTCAACGCAAAAGGTATTCATGCCTTGGTGGAAGTTGCCAAGCAATTTGGAGAGGTGGTGGTGGTTGCACCCGACAAACCGCAGTCTGGAATGGGGCATGCGATTACGATTCACGATCCGTTGCGCTTGAAAAAAACGAGTCTTTTTGCAGAAACAACAGCATATGCTTGCTCTGGAACACCTGTTGATTGCGTGAAATTGGCGATTTACGAAGTCTTACACCGCAAACCAGATTTGATTTTTTCAGGTTTCAATCACGGGGAAAACTCTTCAACCAATGTCTTGTATTCCGGAACGATGTCCGCAGCGATTGAAGGCGCAATGGAAGGAATTCCATCGATTGGTTTCTCACTTGCAGATTATTCGGCAGAGGCAGATTTTGAACCAGCGAAATTTTATGCAACCAAAATCGTTATGCAAGTTTTAAAGTCGAAGATGGACAAAGGAATTTGCTTGAATGTAAATATTCCGAAGTTGAGTGTTGGCGAAATCAAAGGCATAAAAGTCTGTAGTCAAGCACACGCATTTTGGGCTGATCGCTTTGATAAAAGATTAGACCAATTCGGACAACCGTATTTTTGGCTGACAGGTGAATTTTCCGATGTCGATAAACGTCCTGACACGGATTTACATGCTTTGAAAAATGGTTACGTAAGTGTAGTTCCAACACAATATGACTTAACAGCTTATTCAGCAATTGAAAAATATAAATCATTAGAAGATGAAATAAGCCATAACTAGATTCGTCACAATCAAGGATGAATTTAATAGGCGATTCCATATGACCATTAAAAAACAATTTAACACATATGAAAATTAATATCACTAAAGAAAATATTATTGGGTTTTTTGTCGGACTTGTTTCACCGATTGTGTTTTTGCCAGTTGTCTTTCTATTTCTTTCATTTGTGCAAGACACAAGCGTTTATTATTTGTGGGAGCAATTCAAAATTTCGGATGTACATCGAAGTAAAGACCTTTCGTTGGGCTTGACTTCCAATTTAATATGGTTTTACATGTACTTAAACACCGATAAATACCCTTACGTTCGCGGGATCCTTTTGAGCATGTTTGTCTATGTTCCGTACATGATTTACGTTAATTTGATTCTATAATCGAGGTGACAAAAAAGATTTTCATTCTTTCTGGCGAAGCTTCTGGTGATTTACATGCAGCGAATTTAGTGCGTGAAATGAAACGCCTACAACCAAATCTTGTATTTCAAGGTTGGGGAGGTGATCGCTTGCAGCAAGAAGGAGTCGTTATCAAAAAACACATTCGTGAATTGGCATTTATGGGTTTCTTGGAAGTGATTTTGAATTTGAAAACGATTCTGAAAAACTTTAAAATCTGTAGAAAGGAAATTCTTGATTTTAAGCCAGATATTTTGATTTTAGTCGATTATCCCGGTTTTAATTTGCGAATAGCTGAATGGGCAAAGCAAGAAAATATTCGTGTGTTTTACTACGTTTCACCTCAAATTTGGGCTTGGAAAAAGAACCGTGTGTTTAAAATCAAAAAATCGGTGGAGCGCATGTATTGCATTCTTCCTTTTGAGAAAGATTTTTACAAACAATATGAAATCGATGTAAATTACCTTGGCCATCCGCTTTTAGATGAGGTGCAGCATTTTAGAACGCAACATCAAGAGGATTTACCTTCCTTTCAGAAACCGATTTTAGCCATTTTACCAGGAAGTCGCAAACAAGAAATTGAGCGAAAATTACCAATAATGTTAGAGGCGGCTAAACAGTTTTCGCACTATCATATTTTAGTGGCTTGTGCGCCTAATTTGGACCTTTCGTATTACGATAAATTCAAAGTGGAAGGTGTTGATTTTATTCAAGGTAAGACGTATTCGATTTTAAATGTAGCAAATGCGGCTATTGTAACCTCCGGGACTGCAACTTTGGAAACTGCCTTATTTCGTGTGCCGCAAGTTGTTTGTTATAAAAGTTCGCCCACGTCTTATTGGATTGCGAGAAGTTTGATTCATATCAAGTACATTTCTTTGGTGAATTTGATTCTGGATAAAGCAGCCGTGAAAGAATTGATTCAAGCGGAATGTTCGGTTCAAAAAATTGTTTCTGAATTGAAGAAAATTGAAGAAGGAAAAGAGGGGAGAACCAAAATGATTAATGATTACGATAATTTGGTGCAACTTTTGGGCGAAAAAGGCGCTAGTGCTCGGATTGCTGAAAATATGTTGCAAAATTTATAAAATAACGAATGCGTTTTTTGATTGGTTTAATGGTGATTATGCTCTCGTTCAAAGGTTTGACTCAAACTTTTCGAATTAGTATTTTCACGGAAAGCAATATCAAATCAATGACGTTTCAACCGGGCTCAGGGACTTATTTTTTAATGAATGACACTGGTTTTGTGCGTAAATTGGTTCCTGCGGATTTAATCACTGTCAACCTAGGTATTTCCAATAAATTGGATGTGAAATTGAACAATATCTATTTGTTCTCATCAATGAAAGTCTATCTCTTTCACGAAAAATCAGAAAATAATATCAAACTGAAACCACTGTCTCCTTCGTTGAAAGAACGCAGTTATGAAGGTGATTTTGAATTGGTGAATAAAGTAGGTAAAGTGCAAGTAATCAATTTGATAGACATCGACCAATATTTGGAAGGAGTGGTTGAATCGGAGTCTGGAGCGGGGCAAAATTTAGAATATTACAAAGCCCAAACAGTGATTAGTCGCACGTATGCGTTGAAGTATAAAAACAAACACGCCGCCGATGGATTTAACCTATGCGACCGCGTGCACTGTCAAGCGTATTTGCACCGACGATTGAATGCTGCTGTGATTGATTCTGCGGTGCGACAAACCAAAAATTTAGTGATGTTGGACGAAAAAGATAATTTGTACGCTACTTATTTTCATGCCAATTGTGGAGGTCAAACGTGTCAACCTGATTACGTTTGGAATGAAACATTGCCAGGATTTGATAGCTTTAAAGACACATTTTGCATCCGAACACGACAAGCAACATGGGAGAAAAAGATTCCTGTTAACGAGTGGAAAGCCTTTATGGTCAATAAATACGATTTTCCAATTTGGGACAGTTTGAGTAATTATCAATTGTATAATTTCCAACAATTAGAACGACATGCTTTTTTCATTCATCCGTTTTATGGAATTCCGTTGCGCGATTTGCGTGAAGCTTTTCAGTTGAAATCTACATTTTTTAGTTGTTGCTTAGAGGGCGAATTTGTCGTTTTGAAAGGACGTGGTTTTGGTCACGGAGTTGGCTTATGTCAAGAAGGAGCAATGAATATGTCGAAAAAAGGCTTTGATTACCAACAGATTTTGTTGTTCTATTATCCCAAAATGCGATTAACAGTTCAAAGTGATCGACTTAACCGAAAAATGTAGGTTGTTTTTAAGTTTTTTGTTTCGTTAATGTTCCAGTAGAATAAAAACTAGTTTTAGTTCATAAATTTAATTTTGCCTTTCTTTTTTTCTTAACAAAAAAAGAAACAAAAAAGTCAAGGCTATGAATTTCTTTTTGTTCGCAAATCTTTATTCTTCAACTATTTGCAACTCGTAGCGAACAATTTTAACTCCTTTCTGAAACTGAAATTTTCTTAAAATGTTCTTACTGAAATTTTCTTAAAATGTTCTTACAGAAATTTTAAAAATTAACAGTTCCAGTTCAGTAGCTAAAACCAAGAAATTCAAGGCCGATTATGTTCGCTAATAGTTATTTATTAGTTCACACTTCGAATAAATGACTATTCTTTAAATTTAAATATTAACTGGTACGATTACGAATGGCCAATTTAAGAGTTAACTTAACAATTTTTACAAGCGATTTTGTGTTTAATTCAAAATAGTAAGTGAACTTTAACAAAATTGAAAAATTTATGAAAAAGTTAGGATTCCTTTCCTTGTCAATTACTGCAATTTTGAGCTCTGCGAGTTGCCAAAACTCAACTGATAAACAGTTAATTGATAAAGAAACGCCAAGCGATAAAATGATTGTGGAAATTTGGAGCGATGTGATGTGTCCATTTTGTTACATTGGTAAACGTCAATTTGAATTGGCACTTTCGAAGTTTGAGCACAAAAATGAAGTCGAAGTTGTTTGGCGCAGTTTTGAGTTAAATCCTTCTGTGAAAACAGATACAACGCTTTCAGTTGTTGATTATCTTTCTAAGAACAAGGGGATTCCGTTGGAGGAAGCAAAAGGCATGGCTGATTATGCAACGAATATGGCTCGCGGTGTTGATTTGGAATATCACTTTGAGAAAGCAGTGGTTGCCAATTCTTTCAAAGCACATCAATTTTTACAGTTCGCCAAAGAATACGACAAACAATCGGAAGTAGAAGAAGCATTATTCAAAGCTTATTTTACGGATGGAAAAAATACGGACGACACACGCGTATTAGTTGCGATCGCTAAAGAACTTGGTTTAGATACAAAGAAATTGGAAACAGCTTTAGCGAATGGTACTTTTTCAAAAGCTGTGAAGGAAGATGAACTAAAAGCCCAACAATTAGGAATCAATGGCGTTCCGTTTTTCTATATCAATGAGTCTATTCAACTTTCTGGCGCACAGGATTCGAAAGAGTTTCTGAAAGCACTGAACAAGGCTTATGCGGAGTGGAAGAGGTGAGGGTTTATTAAAATAAAATCCTGTTTCACTTCCTCACTTTAATCAACAAACGTTTTACTAAATTCTTAGCATTTTGACTGTTAAGTTCTATGAGCCAACTCATTAAATTATCGTTCCAGCGTTGTGGATGAAAGGTGAACATGATTTGATTTGGTAATTGCTTCGACTTAAAAGCTGTAATAATTTGATCTGTTTCAGTGAATTTTTGTGTAAAATTCGTACTTACTTTATCTCTTACACTAAACTTTTCGCTGTTCCAAGTTCTACCTGTATCGGTTAAATAAAATACTTTGTTAAAGTCTGTATCAAAATAAGGTTCTGCAATTATTCCTAAAGATTTATAATCGTTGGTTTTCCAAAGGTCTTTACTATCGTATTTTGACATTGGGCTTCCATGCATACAAATAGTAGTCACTGGTGCTAAAGCGCGCAGGAGTTCTAGGTTCTTTTTAAAATCTTCAAAAGCTAAGTTTAAATTGCCTTTGGTGGTTGTTATATTTTCATAGTGATACCCAATTTCATGACCTAATGAACTTATTCTTTTAATAATATCTTCGTTCCAACTTTCTTTAACTGCTCGAAAGTAATAAACACCTTTGATACCTAACGCAGCTTGAATTTCCGCAAAGCATAATGAATTTTCTGGTTTTAAATCCACATCGTGTCGAAGAACAATCACTTTTTCTATAGGATTTTCAATGAAATCTTGATACGTTTGAAATTGATATCCAGCATCTTTCATAGAATTTAAGAGTTCTTTATATTTTCGAACGGTAAAATCCATTATTTAAAATTGTTTTGATACTCTGAATTTTGAGCAATTATTTTTTTCGACTGAGGGAATTCTTCGATATACCAAGTTAAGAAGCTTGAGGCATCTATTTTATCAGCAAAGTACTTGGCTAATTTTTGTTCCATGTCCTTTTTTAATGCAGGATTGCTTAACAACTCAACACCTTTATCGATAGCTTTTACCTGATCTTCAACATTGCTTTTATAGGAGTAAAAAAGCTCGTATTTCATTAAATCCAAGGCATTTCCAGACCAGTTGTCATTTAGGAAAATTGCAGGTGAACCAAGTACAGAACTTTCAGCTGCCATTGAAGCTCCTTCACCGAAGAATAAAGAGGAATAATAAAGCGCATCGTGCATTTTATCAAAGGGGATTTTAATGCGGTGTTTCTCAATTTCTTCTGGTAAACTTCCTTCGGCAGAGATGAATACTTTGGCAAATTTGGAGAATTCTTTAACTGACTTAACTTTATTTTCATCGTTGAAACCCGTTAAGCCTTTGTCGTGGTAGGCTTCCCAACTTACAAATCGTAAAATGACAAATTTTTCATCTTTTGCAATTTTCAAGTAATCGTAAATGGAATCGTTTGGTTTAAAATGATTTGGATGTAAATAGAACAATTCAATGTTGCTTTTAATCCTTACTTGATCTTTTCGCAAGTCTCTTTTAAACGTTGTTGAGGTTATTAATGAATCCAAGAACTTTGTGAAAATAGTGTCGTAAATTCCGGAACTTTCCGTGTCTGCAAGTGCAATGTGTCTTTTCCCCAAAAGTTTTCCTGCAATTGCTGCAAAAGGAGAAACGCGCGAAACAATGAAATCAACTTTTTCTTTTCGGATGATTTTATAAATAATGCTGGAATTAACAAATAATGCTTTCAATTTAGAGGTGAAACCTTTCGCAGGTCTCGTTATTTCATAGGCTTTAATTCCATAGAGGTCTAAGAGTTCAAAACTTATATCCTTTTTACTAGAAACCCAAATAACTTTGTGTCCTTTGGATTCTAACAACTGTTTTACAATTCTGAAGTTATGAATTTGAGCGGGGTGTCCTGTTACAAAAAGTACTGTCATCTAGTTTTAAAAATTTTAAAAAACAGAACGAAATACATAAAACCTGGTTTTCTATCTCCTTTTTGAAAAAGTGCGTTAATTTTCTTTTTGGGTATATTTTCAAATATAGATTTTAATTCAACACGACCCAACAAAAGACCTTTAATTCCGAAAAATATATTCGTAATCGGATTGAACCAAACCGTTCCTATTTCATAGTTTTTTGATTCAGAAATGGAAACGCCGTTTACAAAATCATAAGCTAATTTGGCATAATTTACGCCACAAGCTTTTGCCAAACCAACCCAAAGCCAAGTACGCGCATTTATTTCAATCAACTTGTGTTTTTTATCTCGAATATCTAACAAGTATTCAATTTCACAAATCCCTGTATAATTTAAAGTTTGCATCAACTTTTGTGATGGGAGGTACAGTTCTTTTTTTTCGATACTTTCAGCTAAAGTTGCCGTTCCAAATCTTAAAGGATGTTCACGCAGTTTGACTCCTATCCAATGTGCTTTAATTTCACCATTAATCGAAAAACAAGTGAAAGAAATTGTTTTGTTTTCCTCGCTATAGGGAATAATTTCTTGTGTAAATGTCTCTTTTAATGGGATTTTACTTTCAAGGTTTTTTAAATTATTTTCCAGTTCCTCTAATGAATTAGAAAGCAATACTTTAGTT
Source organism: Crocinitomicaceae bacterium (assembly GCA_044350515.1). Classification (GTDB taxonomy): domain Bacteria; phylum Bacteroidota; class Bacteroidia; order Flavobacteriales_D; family Crocinitomicaceae; genus UBA952. Next base: position 10,508 of record JBILHL010000023.1, read on the forward strand.
TTTGTTTTTTTGTAAAAACTCAAGCCGTTGTTACCTTTTGTAATTAAGGGAAACGTTAATTGGCTTGCTTTACATTCATAAAGGTTATTGTACGTTTCGTATAACGGATAGTCAACTCCTATTTCTTGGGCGATTTTTAAAAGTTCAACCTTGTCATAAATTTTTAAAACGGTTTCCAGATTTTCTGTGATTAACTTAAAATGAGTACTTAAGTTTTCTTTATTCTTTGAAATATTGTAAACAGCATGGTCGTTAGAAGGTAATAACAGCCAGTTGTTTAATTGATGTAGTTCAGAAAAATGAATTAAGAATGCTATAAATGAATCGCTATCGTAATCGGGGCAAATGGCAAAATTTCGACAGTATTTTGAATAACGCGCCACACAATCCGATTTATCAATTACCCACACAGGTATACCATATTCACCCAAGGCACGTACATTTGATAATCCTTGCACATGTCCTTCAATAATCAGAACGCCTGGTTTAGTGTTCATATAAATTTATAATTCGGTTAGCAACAGATTGTGAATCAAGTTCCAATTCTTTTATCTTCTCAAGTCCTTTTGTGTAGGTGTTTTCTTTGTTAAATTTCAAGGCAGCAAATATTGATTCTGCAATCGTTTCCGGGTTAAAGTCAGTAAGGTAACAGCCTTCAACGTTTTCTAATAGCCAAGCAATATCACCAACATTTGTAGCCACAATTGGTCGATTACAAGCCATCGATTCTTTGATAATATTCGGTGAACCTTCCCATTTTGAAGTCGATAAAATACAAGCAGCCGTCTTGATTTCTTTAATTATTTCAGCATGTTCAACGTTGAAAATAACTGTTAATGCTATTTTAGGATGTTTTTTCTTCGCTAGCTCTACCGCTTTCACTGCTAGTTGATAGTTTTTAGATTCTCTGGACGGATCAGCAGCGAAAAGAACAGTATTATTTGAGGGTTGCTCGTTATTTATGAATTTTGCAAGTTGAACTCCGTTTGGGATCACAACGAATTTTTTTAGATTCAAATCAACGGCCATTTGTTGACTTTTCACAATTGTTGCAAACCAAAGTTTATTCGAAAAATAGTTTGTTAAGCTACGTTTCCAGCCTTTCATCTGAGCATCGCTTCCCATTAAAGAAACAACTAATTTTGGTCGGTTTTTGAAAGTCAAAAGTACTGCAATACTCGCTGCAAAAGCTGTAAGCGAATAATGGGCATGTACAATTTTAACTTGTTCCTTTTTAATGGATTTATAAATCGGAATAACAGCTTTTAGGTAACCAATAATTCCTTTTTGATCGATAAGCGTGTAGCTAATTTCAATACCTTTTTCAACTAGACTGTCGCCTTGATTTTTAACAAGAATACTTGGTTTTCCTTGCGATTTATTGCCACTACAAACAAAAAGTACTTTCAAACTAGAAATTTAATTTTTGATAATATTCAATTGCTGCTTTTAAACGTAAATCATACGATTCATTGGTGTTGAAGTCACCAGGTTCGAATTTCCAACTTTCATTTTGAAAAGTGTAGCGTCCAATACAATCGTCAACTTTCATTTGAAAAGCATCGGATTGACCAAAGATACATTGCATTTCATTGACCAAATATCCGCTAGGAGATTCAAAAACATCAACAGCTTGAGAAAATAGTTTATGCTTATCCGTGATTGATTTCACAAAATCCAAAAGCGCAAGAGGTGGATTCCCATAATCTTTCAATAATGAACCGCTTGTCATGTTGCCGAGCATCAGCTTTTTATGTGCAAAAAAGGAATCTCCCATTCTTACCACCCGCCATTCAAACGTATGAGGAATGTGCTCTTGAAACAAAACGAAATCTTTTTGAACGTCTAAAGCTCTGGCCTTGTAAACATCAATTTTTTTAAATAATGCTTTTGGTTTAGAAAGCAACCGAATTCCGCGTTGTAAAATGCGTCCTTTTTTGAGATTCGGACCTACTCGTTTCGTTGCACCTTTGCCTGAAAATGTCGATTGAATATAGTTTTGTAATTCTTCTTTCGTTTCGATAATTACGACACCGCTACCAGAAGCTCCAATATTCGTTTTTGCAACGATTGGAAACTTTACCTTCGATGAATTTAGCCAGTCTAAAGCTTCTTTTTCAAAATAGAATACATCTGTTTGTTGGTGAGGTATTTTATTAGCTTTCAACCAATAAGAAAAGTACTTTTTATTTTCATAAATCAAAACTTCCTTCAAAGAAGGAAAGCAAAAATAATTCAGCTCGTTTACAAGGATTTCCAGGCGTTCATCGTAAAGGATTTTAAATGGAGTTGTTAATCCTGCTGGCCGAGTTAGTAGAATAGTTGGTTTGTAATTCTCAATTAGTTCAAGCCAATTTGCTTTGCTGATATCCACAACAATATGTTCAACTTTCATTTTTTCACAAGCCAATTTCCATTTTAATTCGGAGCCTGCAATTTCGTTGGTTAGGATGACAAATTTCACGGTAGTAGTTTGTTTTTATTTATCAAATCAAAAAAAATAGGGTTTGAGAATTTGTGCCAAAAGCCTTCATTCGATTTATATTCTGTTGATTCTAATTGATGAAAGTACGCTTCTTTATCATAAATTGTCCAAATATCATCAGAAATAGCTTCCGACTTTTCTTTTACGAAAGTAACAAACCAATCGTTGTAAGAAAATGAAGGGTAGTTTTTGATTTTTTTGATGTATTTCTGCCACACTCGTTTAATAACAAAATTCATTTTTCCTTTTAGAAAATCACTTGGTGCATATCCGTTAGATAATTCAATTTCCAGCAGAGCAGGGTAGAAGCTTCCGATTAACTGACAGTATAATTTAGGATGTTCTAAAAAATTAACCTTTTTATCTAATTTGCGCATGAAATGATGTTTAGAAAGCGAAAGTTTTTCTAAATAAGTGGGCTGTAAATAAACAGGAACAACTGTTTCAACAAACTTTGAATAGATGCGAATGTCTTGATTGTGGTGGATTTTCCCAACAAGTTCATTAACGAAATAAAGTTTATTGCGATTACAATCATTCGTCATCCAAGGTAAAGTATTTATTTTTGTTTTTAGTTCCTTTATTTCAAGCTCATTTAGTTGTATAAAGTACTTACCGAGTTGTTTTTTCAAATTCTCATCTAAGTTTAATTTACCTTCATTGAAATCTTCAAAAAAAGGGGATGCGAAGTAGTCATTATAAGAAAGACCTCTAATGTTTTCTCCTCCTAGATGTCCAGTAAACAAAACTTTTAAAGCATGTTTTTGAGTTAATTCAGCAATTGCCGCAGTACGATGTGCTCTGTGCAAGTGAGCGTTTCCTTCATCCAATGAAATGGTTTGGTTTACCCATTTAGTGTACCATTCTTTCGTAGGTGGTTCATTGGCAACATTGTAATAAGTTAGCCCGAGTTTTTTACAAATTGTTCTAGCTATTTGAATGTCGCGGTTTTTTTCGTTTCCATAAGTAAAACAAACAGGTTTAATTCCAAGGTGTAAAAGTGCAGAAAGAATAACCCTTGAATCAAATCCCCCGGTTAATGTTAGCCCAATTTTAGTAGCAGGAACATTGACTGTGTGTTGTTTAATTATTTCTAATAACACATCACCAAGTTCTTTCTCATTGATAGAAATTGGCATTTGTAAGTTCTGCCATAGCTGGTCTGTGAAATGTTTTTCTTTCCTTAAGGTTTCTGAAACATCGTGATGAAAAAGACTGAATAACGCGTTATTGAGTTTGTTTTGTTGCACTGTTTTGTATGATTTTTTGTTTCAATAAAGATAAAGATAAGCCCATAAGTGCTCCAAGGTAAAGTAAAATGTATCCCCTTTGGCTCACACCTTGCATAGTTCCTCCAATTGAAAGAAATACTTGAACCGCTACCAATGCTGCCGTTGTTGCTAAAATTTCTTTAGAAATAGGGTTATTCCCTATTAAGTTCTTGTAAAAAATTTGTCGTCGGATAATATTCACATAGACTCCAATGAATAAAATTAAACCAATTAAACCAGCACCTCCAAGCATGTTAGAATAATCAACATGAAGCATTCTCTTTCGACCTTGGTAATCTTTTTTCATAAAAACATTAAACCCAAAAAAGACACGATCTATACTCTCAAAAGTTTGTTCAATTGTATATTGAATTTCTAATAATCGACCTTCACTTTCGTTTTCTTTTAATTGATTAACAGTCATCGATACTCTATCCTGTCTAGCTTCAAATCTTTTTTCAATAATTGGAACATAATAAGGAGAAGCTAAGAAAAGTACTAATAGAATCAACGGAACACTTCTAATTAGTCTAGTTTTATAAGGAGTTAATATTGAGTAAAAGAAAAAACCAAAACTCATAGCAAGAATAGCTGAACGTTTCATCCCAAGAAGTACAGTTATAATTCCTATTAGTAAAGCTATTAGCGCAATTGTTTTATATTGAGTTTTATTCTCAAATCTCAAATACAATGGAATTCCAATTATAAAGATTACAATCGATTTAGTAATGTTTACACCAGATTCACCAAAAAACACGGAGTCGTCTTGATAGCTTTGTTTACCAACTTCAAGTACATTAGAAAAAGCAAAATAAACAATAATTGAAACTACACTTATCAAAAATGCTCGTTGTAGGTATAAGAATCTAAGAGGACTTTTTATATAATGAAATCCAATTACAAACATGAAGCTTGAAATGGCAAACTTATTAAAAATATAAAAGGATGTTGACGGCTCTTCTGAAAACCAACAAAGCACGAAAATGTAAAAAGTGTAGACAACAAGAAGATTCGTGTCAGGTTTACTTTTGTATTTTTTAACAAAAAACCAAATTAAGAATAAAGTCAAGATTACCCCCCTAATTACACCAGGGTTTATGAATCCCGGGAAAAATGGCGTTGCAATGGAAGAAAGAACATTCAGAATTGGAATGAAAAGAAAAAAGTAAAAAACATTTTCAAATTTTTCTTTAGGCATCGACTAACGATTTATGTCTAATTGTAACATTTTCTCTGGCCTGAGATTGGACAAAACGCAATGCTTCGTTTATTTTTTCAATTGGAACGTTCAATAAATCCTTTTTATCAAATTGCCAATAATCGAACTTAAAAAGTGAGTTTTTATCCATCATTGCAATATTATATAAAGCTGATGAATAAAAGGAAGCAAAAAGCTGTGGTTTTTCAATTTCTTCGTCAAATAAGATACTTTCTATAGGCTTGTTAAAAGTCTTTGTTTGCCAATGATTTGGAATATAGTCAATGGTTGTAGATCGATGAGGAACATAAAAACAATTTAAACCTTTTGCTTTGTAATATTTAAAAATGGACTCAACCAACGAGATGTAAACTTCCTTTTTCATCATTCTTTGAAAAATCAAAGGTTGACCAATAAAGTAGATTGACTTTGTTAAGTTTGTTAATTTAAATTGTTGACTAAGAAAAGAGTAATCGTGAATTATTGTTTTTTGAACGTTAGAGTCTGTATTAAAATTGGTAAAAAAGTACAGCTTATCCCAATCAATTTCATAGTTTATTTTTAGAATGAAACGTTCAATTTTCCCAACCTTACTGCTTAATAATGTTGCTTTTATTTCTTTTAAATCAACCTTTTTAAGCGTATTAATAGTTACAAATCCGTCATCTAAAATATATATCGTTGAAGCTGTTTTTTTACACAAATAGAAAAACCAATTCGTATGAATATTTCCCCAAAAAATAGAATCTGTTGCATTGATTTTAGAAAGGATTGTATCTAATCGAAGCTTTCTTTTAAACACATTTAAGGCATTAAAAAAAGGATTGTTTTTGCTTTTTGAAAATGCTTCCCAAGGATAATTGATACTTGACCAATGACGCTTTTCAACAATTTCTTCTAGTTGAGAAATGGTTCTGTGAAAATCACTCAATAGGATCAAATGATGTTCTTTAGCTTTAAAAAGAGCATTGTTTTTTGCTTCCAAAGCATTTAAGTACTGAAGGGGTGTTCTAACGAAATAGTAATTGCGTTTCATTTATTTTCTAAATGAATGTTTAATGTTTCTTAGAATATTTTTTGAAAAATAGCCATTTGCGATTAATTTCAATCCTATTAAATTCGTTTTAACAACTAATTTTCGTTCAGATGACTCTCTTAGATCGTACATCATTTTTTGCTTTTTGAGATAAGATTTTTCTTTATCTCCAAGATTGTAATGATTGATGGCAATTTCCATAAATGCAATGTAATTTGCCAAAAACCGTTGTCTTTTAGAAAAGTCTTTTGACTTACTCGCTGACTCATTCATTACCCTGTAGGTAGCAGTGTCTGTAGCCAAATATTTGATTTTACCCAGATGAAATGCATGAAGGATTATTTGTATATCTCCCCCAGTTTCCATTAACAAAGGAAAGAAACTCTTTAAGACTTCTGCTCGAATAAAGTAAGTACACATTCTCATGATTTTTACTTGCTTTTCAAAGATATGGATTGGTTCAATGGTTCGATCGCTTAATTCATTTTTTACGTTTCGATTAAATGCTACTTTGTTGGAATTGTTAAAAACGTACAACTTGGAGAAGTCTGTTGTAATGGTTTTATAATCAGGGTTTTCATCAAAGAAATCAGCTTGAAGTTGAAGTTTCGCTGGATTTTGCCAATAATCATCTCCTTCGCAAATCGCAATGTACTTCCCTCGACACATTTCAATGGAGTAAAGAAGGTTGAATTTTCCATTTGGGACACCATTTGCTGCTATTTTGTTTTGTTTACTATGGAGAAACAAACGAATCTTTGAAGGAAATTTTTCTGCGTATTCCAAACAAATTTTTCTAGTATCGTCAGTAGAATCGTCTTCGCCTAAAATAATTTCAAAATCAAAATTAGTTTCTTGATTTAAGATACTTTCTATGGATTGAGCAATGTAATCTTCGTGATTATAGGTTAGAAGTATAACGCTAACCTTTGGGTGTGAAGGTGCATCATTTTCAACCTCAACTACAGGCTTATGTATGGTCACCTTGTTAAAATTCATTGTTCGAAAAAATGAAATGTTTGATTAAAATTTACTAAGTAATCGTTTGTTAAGTGCTCCTTTTATTGTTGAAATTGTACTGAGAATATAAAATAAACCTTCGTTCTTAAATACCCAATTTATGAAAAGATAAACGAATAAATAGGAAACTGCAAAAATAATTCTTGTTGCAAATTGATTGAGTTCCAAGTATCCAAAAACTAAAAATCCTGGAAATAATATAATAAGTCCATTCGTTAAATAATTCAAATGTCTTGATATTGAAAGGTTTGAATGTTTTTTTAGAACCAATATATTCAAAAAAGAAATAATGAATTTTGAAATAACCCATGTTACAGTGAACCACCAAACATCTAAGTAATAAGCAAATATAAAAGGTAATAATCCTATTGATTTTCGGAATATTCCGAAGTAGAAATTCTCTTTCGCTTTTCCTTTACTCATCATTGCATTCCACATCAACGAATTTAAAGGAATGTTGCAGCTAGCAATTATTAGTATCTGAAAAATTGGAACGGAAGCTTGCCACTTATTACCAAAAAGCAAAAGAATTATATCGGGACCAATAAAATAGAGTAAACCAGATAAAGCATAACTCAAAAAAGAAATAATAGAAAACATTCTAAAATAAATTTTTTCATATTCTTCTTGATTATCTTGAACTTTACTTAGAACAGGAAATAAAACACGAATGATTGATGTTGAAGAATATTTTGTTACTTGATCTACTAAAGTAGATGCGCGCGAATAGAATCCAACGGTTACTGGTGAAAATATTCTACCAAGAAGTAATACATCCAATCGAATGAAAATATTGTTTAAAATTCGATCTAAAAAGGCATAAATACTGAATCCCATCAAACGTTTAATCTCTTCCAATGAAAAATGCCAACTTGGTTTCCAACTAGAGGTTGACCATAAAAGAAGCGTGTTAAAAAATCCAAAACTTAATGTTTGAATAACTAAACTATAAACCCCCCATCCTTTGTAAGCACAAATCACACCTAAAGTTCCACTTATAATAGAGGCGACAAAAGTTCTTAGCGTTAGTGCTTTAAAATTTAATTCTTTGTTTAAAATAGTGTTTTGAACTCTATTAAATGAATTGAAAACAAATACAAGAGATAACCATCTTACCAAGTCAGTAATAAGTGGATTTCCGTAAAATTTACCAAGTAAGGGGGCTACGAAAAAAGTAATCGCAGTAAGAATCCCTCCTGCAAAAATGTTAAAAAAGAATATCGAACTGTAAGTTGTTTGTGTGTTTTTTTGGCTTTGAATGAGGGCTGATGAAAACCCAATATCGATGAAAACACTGCTAATACTGATAAAAGCCATTGCCATGGCGATTAATCCAAATTGCTCTGGCCCTAACAATCTAGCTAGAAAAATAGATACAATAAAGCTATTTCCTTGAATGAAAATTCGCCCAAGGATATCCCAAGAAAAAGCTTTAATCGTTTTTTTCTTAAGTGAACTCAAAGTGTTTTTTCATTAAAAATTAATTCTGCTAATTTCCAGTCTAATGGTTCATCTAAATCTATTGAATCAATTGTAGACATTTCATATTTTTTAAGTCTTTCAAACTCTGAAAATTGCTTCGATTGAATTGTTTCTTTTGAGAAAATATAAATTGCGCCGTTGTATTCGTATGTTTTTGGTGCGCTTTGACGAGAAGTAAAATTTCCTTTTTTGGATAATTCCAAATCCCCTAATTCATTTTCCTCAAACAAGTTAAAATAGGGATTGCACTTCGTTTCCTTTACACTAACGACCATTTCACATTCTGATGACTCATATAGTTTTATTGCCTCTAAAATATGCTTAGAAGTTCTAAATGGTGATGTTGGTTGTAATAAAATAATGGTTTCAAACGTCAGACCTTGATTTTGGTAATGTTCGATTACATCTAAAATTACTTCATGTGATGAACTCGTGTCAGTTGCTAGTTTCTGAGGACGGATATATTTATAAGATAAACCAGTTTGTTTAGCAATAGTATCGATTTCAAAATCTTCTGTTGACACACAAATTCGACTAGAATCAAATATACTTTGTGCGGCTTCAATCGTGTAGTGAATTAAAGGTTTTCCATTCAATAACTTTATGTTTTTGCGTGGAATTCCCTTCGATCCGCCTCTCGCTGGAATAACAACCAAGTATTTATCAATTTGAATCATAAGTTAAATTGAAATGATTTAATATCTTCATTTGCACGTTTATAATCCTCGTGTTTCCCAATGTCTAACCAATAACCATGATGAGGAAAACTTTTAATCTTTAATTTTTGTTCAATTATTTTTTCCATGAAATCTGTTGCCGAAAAAGGACAGTTTTCAGGTATTAAATCAAGTAATCTTTTTTTGAAAAGATAAATTCCTCCATTTGAATAATAAGTGAAACTTGGTTTTTCTTTGAGGTTAGTTACATATTCATTTTGTAATTCTAAAACAGCATAAGGAATATTTAGAGTATATGGAATAGTAACTACTGATAAATCGGTGTCTGAATTTATAAAATCAAGATAGAAAGCTTCTAAGTTTACATTATTTAATAAATCCGAATTACAAACCATAATTATTTCTTTTTCAAACTTTTGAATTAGTTTAATTGAACCGATTGTTCCCATTGGGTAATCCTCACGAATTATTTTTATTTCAAAAGATTCAGTTTGTTTTTCTTTTGAATAGATTTCCAATTGTTCACCCAAATAATTGATCGAAATCCAACAGTTGGAAATACCATGATTTTTGAAAGCATTGATATTGTATTCAATGATTGGCTTATTTCCAACTTTCAATAAAGGTTTTGGTATTGATTCTGTTAAAGGAAGTAAGCGTTCACCTTTACCTCCGGCCATAATCACACATTCAATGGGTAGAATTGTTTTCTTTAAGCGGAAATTAATACAATCTATCAATTTTTTATCGTCCGAAACTATTGGAACAATTTTAAAATTATTTTCTCTGAATTTAATAAGTTGGGTTAAAAATTCTGCAGAATGTTGTATTAAAAATTTAGGTTTTAAGTTAGCAACTGTTAAAACACTTTCTTCAATAAAAATACCTTTCATCAGGCCACGACGAATATCTCCATCTGTTATTGAACCAATTAGTCTATTTTCAGAATCAACAATAAAAAGAAGAGCATCTTGTGCTAGTTCGTCTAATAGTCCGAGAGCTGTTTTGATTGTTGTTCCTTCTGGAATTAGATGTTTTCGCCAAGTCATTGTGCTTTTTGTAGTAGTTTGTTAATTGTCAATTCAATTGCGTCTGAACGAAAGTAAGGATTTTCCCTCGAATAAGTTTGATTTATATAAGTTCTTGTTTTTTCACAGATTTGATTGTAATTAAATGGAATATCAATTACATTTTCTGGAGCAAATCTACCTTTTTGTCTATCTCCAATATTTATCACATATTTCTGGAAACTAGCAGCTTCAATTATTCCACTTGAAGTATTGCCTAATAGTAAAGCGGCATGTTTCATACATGAAAAGTAAGATTGAGAGCCAAAGCTTTCAATAATTTTTATTGAATCAAATTCTTTATGCAAGTCAGCGAATGCGTTTCTGAAAATTGAACCATTTGTATCTGCATTCGGTGGATTTATAACTAATTGGAATTCGTTTGCTAAATCTCGAAGCGCTTTGATAGTTATTTCTGCGTAAAGTTCATTTTTTTCAAAATTTACAGTTTCTGGATTTACAGTTATTAAAATCGTTGGAATAGATAAGTCTATCTTCCATTTTTCATAAAACTCATCAACAGAAAGTAAAGGTAAATTAACTTGATTCAATAGACTTAGTGAACCTATAACGGTTGTTGTATTATTTACACCGATCAAGTCCCAGACTTTTTGTTCATTAATGGGCAAACTCACAAAATGCAATTGTGAAGCTAAAGTTAATTGGTGTCTGTAAATGTTGTCAATTGCACCAAGCGTAATTTCACCTGCATGAAAATGAGCAAAATTTAATTGAAAGGGGATTCCTGCATTCACAGCAGCTGCCATTTCAAAACGATCACCTAAGCATAAAATCCAATCAAATGTTGATCCTCTTTTACTCCAGAAATCTGCAAAAATTGAAACTGTATTTGCGTAGGATTTAGCTATCATTTCTGGTGAATCTCCAACTAAAAGATTATCAATTGCAATAACTTCATTATAAGAATCTGTATAAATCGAATGAATCGTTTCTCCAAATTCAGGACGAGTATGTGAACCAAAAGCAATAATACTTAATTCAAATCGCTCATCATTTTTCATAGCTGTTAACAATGGTAAGTAAATGCCATAATCAGCTCGGGAACTTGTTAAAATACCTATTTTCATTTTAAATCCTCCCATTGTAAAATCGTTTCGTTTGGTTTATTGGTTTTCAATTCCTTTCCAATAACCTCATTGATTTTCATTGGTGAAATGCCATTTCCTGGTCGTTTAATTGCTAAATCTTCTTTCGTTATTATTGTTCCAGCAACTAAATTTTTGTTCAGTAAAATACTTTTTCGAGCAACAATTTTATTTTTATTTTCAGAAGGACTTGAGGATTTTATTCCGTTTCCACTTAAAGCTTTTTCAATATTCCGAATCCCTTGAACCATTGCTTTTAATTCATTTGGCTCCAACGACGCTGAATGGTCTGGACCAGGCAAATTCCTATCTAAAGTAAAATGTTTTTCTATAACTGTTGCACCTAAAGCAGTTGCAGCGATAGGAACTTCTATACCCAAAGTGTGGTCTGAGTAACCAATTTTTACTTGAAAAATGTGTTCGATATGAAGCATTGCTTTTAAATTTACATCTTCCATTGGGGTTGGGTATTCCGTATTGCAATGTAAAATCGTAATCTTTTCTTTTGTTAATCCTCCAGCTAAAAGTACTTCAATTGCATCAGAAATTTCTTCTAAATCGGCCATTCCAGTTGAAAGAATAGTAGGTTTATTTTTGCTTGCAATATGCTGTAAATAAGGTAGATTGGTTATTTCTCCTGATGGGATTTTAAAAAATGATTGTCCTAAGTTGGCTAAAAAATCAACACTTTCTTCGTCGAATCCCGTTGAAGCAAATTCGATTTTTAATGATCTTGCATAATCAATAAGATTTTGGTGCCATTCAAAAGGTAGTTCAAGTTTTTTTAACATATTAAACTGAGTATCATCGGCTTCAGAATAATTATTTTTTTGATATTCAGCTTTTTTACCAGCACTTGAAACTAATTTTTCAGCTTTAAAGGTTTGAAATTTTACTACATCGGCTCCAGCTTCTGCAGCAACTTGAATTAGCCTTTTGGCTTTTTCAAAATCACCATTATGGTTTACTCCAGCCTCAGCAATAATTAAAACATTAGTCATTACGTCTTAAAAATTTAGCAGGATTACCAATCATAACTGTATTGTCATCAACGTTTTTAAGAACAACACTTCCAGCCCCGATTATGCAATTTTTGCCAATTGTAACCCCTTGAATGATGGTAGAATTTGCTCCAACAAAAGTTCTTTCACCAACAGTAACATTCCCAGCGAGTGTCACACCAGGACCTATATGAACGTAATTTTCAATTGTTGCTTCGTGGTCTAAAATTGAACCAGTGTTTAAAATACAACCAGCTCCGATTTTACCAAGTGGATTAATGATTACACCTGCTGCAATTAATGTTGAAGATCCAACAGAAATACCGAAACCAAGTGTTGCATTTGGATGAATTAAATTACATTCATTTAGTTTGTTTTCTTGAATGAATTGGTGTGTTTTCATTCTTAATCGATTGTCACCAATTGCAGGAAATACGACGGAACCGATTTTTGAAAAATCAAAACCTCTTTCATTTCCGAAATAGGTTAATTGAAAAGGATTTAAAGTATTTTCAACTAAATCAAAATAACCTTTTGGTTCGTATTCAGCTTTTTGGGCTACATCAATAACCGTGTAAGCATGACCAGAATAACCAATAAAAATTATTTCATTCGATAGTTTATTCATTTGATTTGTAGTGTTTGCAAACAAAAAAAAGAACACAAAAGGCTTAAAATTTTCCTTTCTGTGTTCTTTTAAGTTTTAAATTTCGTAGAGAAACTCTAAATAATATGCGCTCAATTATTTAATATCTAAGGAAACCACATTCTCCCAATACCATTTTACTGTTTCTTTCAGTCCAGTTTTCAAAGAAAATTTTGGATCGTAGCCAAGTAAACTTTTTGCTTTATCAATTGAAGCTAATGAATGAGGAATATCGCCTTTTCTGTTCGGTCCGTAAACTGGTTCTAATGTTGAAATAGTTGAATCATATTCAGATAAATTGGCTCTCAATTCATAGAACAATTCATTTAATGTTGAACTTTCTCCAAAAGCAACATTATATACTTCATTTAAGGCAGCTTTATTTTCTGTGAATAAAGCCAATCTATTCATCTCAATGACATTGTCAATATATGTGAAATCTCTAGAAAAACTTCCATCACCATTAATTACAGGTGATTCTTTCTGAATTAAATTTGCAGTAAATTTTGGAATAACAGCTGCATAAGCACCATTAGGATCTTGTCTTCTTCCAAAAACATTGAAATATCTCAAGCCAATGCAGTCTAAACCATAAGTTTTACCAAAAACATCTGCATATAGTTCACTAACATATTTTGTAATTGCATAAGGAGACAAAGGTCTTCCAATTATGTTTTCTACTTTAGGAAGGATTTCAGAATCACCATAAGTTGAAGAACTTGCGGCATAGACAAAACGTTTAATTCCAGCATCTCTTGCTGCAACCAACATGTTTAAAGTGCCACCAATATTGATGTTGTTTGTTGTGATTGGATCTGCAATAGAGCGTGGTACTGAGCCCAAAGCCGCTAAATGTAAAACTAAATCAGCACCTTCAACCGCTTTATTACAATCCACTAAATTACGGATATCTCCCTCAAACAAAGTAAACAAAGTGGAATCCATTAAATGAGCAATGTTTTCTCTTTTTCCAGTAAGGAAATTATCTAAACAAATAACTTCTAAACCTTCATTAATAAACGCTTCACATGTATTTGAACCAATAAATCCTGCTCCTCCTGTAACTACTATTTTCATACTATTGAATAAATATGGCTTCGCCGCGGTAACTTACATTTTTTGATGAAAGGCACCAACTATTAATTAAAAAAATGAAACTAATTAAGTTTCTTTACAAATGATTTGGAAACATGAAGTACAAATTTCTGCCCCAAACTTTCAATTTCAACTATCAACTTATGATTGCGATTGACTTCAATCGAAGTTGCAATCAAACCTTGAAATGGCCCCTTAATAACCTCCACTAAATCACCAGTTTCGATGCTTGTTGTTTCCTCTAACTGAGTTTCTAATTCAGGTTGAAGGATAATTTTTAAGTTGTTAATTTCAAAGTCTCTTACAATTGCAGGTTTTCCTTGATAATGTAATACCGAGTGAAATCCTGAGGTGTTGTAAATTAATCTTAAATCTAACTCAGACGTATGAATAAATAAAGTAGAAGAAATTAAAGGTGTTGAAACCTTTTTTTTTCGATCACTCCATTGTTTGAAGCTTGTTTGAAGCGGTAAAAAAACATCAAATCCAAGCTTTTGCAATCTTTCTTCTACTTTTTTTTCTGATCTTGAATTTGTCTTAATAACAAACCATTTCTGATTTTCAAGCGGTTCTTTTGAAGAAAGTTTTTCAATCATACGTTCAAGCTACTGCAAATATAAAGATTTTATCGTCCTTTCATTCTCCCAATTTAAAGATTAGCTTAATTTTGTTTCAGATAATGAAAATTGTAAAAATTATAAACAGCTCTTCAACTGTTATCAGTTTGCTGTGTTTGTTCAGCGTATTTCTATTCTTTGGATCAAAGGTAAATACCTCTGTGACATTTTATTTTCAACTTTTTATCAAATTGGGTCTTGCATTCGGAGTTGTAACTTTAGTGTTGAGGTATTTAAAAGAGCGAAAATTTGATTTGACGGTTTTAGCATCAGATATTTTCTTCTTGGTGTTTTTTCTACTCATTATTTTCAATAAGCACCATTCTATTTCCTTTTTTAAAAACAGTTTATCCTTTGTTTTGGGTGCTTTGTTTCTGTTTATTCGAGAATTCTCAACCCTAACAATCAACTACAAAAGAAAAGTATTAAACCCTGCTCAACTGTTCATTATCAGTTTTTTAGGGATTATTTTTCTCGGTGCTTTTTGCTTACAACTTCCAAATGCCACCACAGAAAAGATTTCATTTCTTGATGCATTGTTTACCTCTACAAGCGCTGTTTGTGTTACGGGGCTTTCGGTCGTTGATACTCAATATACTTTTACTACTTTTGGAAAAGTAATCATCATGATATTAATACAAATTGGTGGACTTGGAATCATGACCTTTGCCAGTTATTTCAGTTATTTTTTCAAGGGGTCAAGTTCTTATGAAAACACATTAGTTTTAGGAGAATTAACAAGCGAAAATAAAATTGGTGAGGTTTTTCGCACTATTAAAAAAATCTTAATTCTAACGAGTTTAATTGTGTTTACTGGTGCAGTTAGTATTTATTTCACGACTCCTGCTAAAAACTTTGATTCTTTTCTAAATCATCTTTTCTTTTCTGTATTTCATAGTGTTTCAGCTTTCAATAATGCTGGTTTTTCAACTTTATCGGCTGGTTTATATGACGATACTTTAAAGTTTAATTATTCTTTTCATTTGATTATTTCCTTCTTAATCATTTTTGGAGGAATGGGTTTCCCAATCGTTTTCAATGTGATTCGTTTCTTTAAATACAAAATGAATTTGTTGTTCAATCGCTTTTTTGACACTAAAAAAGTGGAGCATGTGCCTTGGGTTATTAACCTAAACACGCGAATTATATTAATTACAACTTTTATTTTATTGGTAGTTGGAACGGTAGCTTTTTACTTCTTCGAATACAATGGCGTCCTGAAAGATCACAATGACTTTGGAAAAATCGTAACAGCTTTTTTCGGTTCAGTTACTCCAAGAACCGCTGGTTTTAATACTTTTAATATGGCAGATTTAAGTTTCCCGACTGTCATGTTTACTATTCTATTGATGTGGATTGGTGCTTCTCCTGCTTCAACAGGTGGTGGTATTAAAACGAGTACATTTGCAATTGCAACTTTAAATTTTATTTCTTTAGCAAAAGGTAAAGATAGAATTGAAATCAACCGCCGTGAAGTGGCTGATATTTCTGTTCGACGTGCCTTTGCAATAATCTCGCTTTCTCTTGCTGTAATTGGTTTAGCAGTTTTAATTCTAGTAAAAATTGAACCCGACAAAAGCTTTATTCATCTATCATTTGAAGCATTTTCTGCATTCAGTACTGTGGGTTTAAGTATAAATTTGACACCCCGCTTTGGCGAAGGAGGAAAAATTGTGTTGATTTGCTTAATGTTCATTGGCAGAATCAGTACCTTGACCATGTTAATTGCGATTTTTAGAAAAACGAAATACAAAAATTATAAATACCCTAAAGAAGAGATTCTCATAAACTGATGAAGCTATGATGAAATACATAATTGTTGGACTGGGGAACTTTGGTTCTTCACTTGCGATGAAATTGACAAATCAAGGAAATGAAGTGATTGGTGTGGACAGCAGTATGACAAAAGTGGAGGCTTTGAAAGATCGTATTTCCTACACCATCTGCATGGATGCTACTGACCAATATACAATGACAGGTTTGCCAATGAAAGATTCAGATATTGTGATTGTAGCAATTGGAGAAGATCAAGGTGCAAATATCATGGCAACTGCGATTCTTAAAAACATGAATGTCAAGCGTCTGATAAGTCGAGCCATAAATCCGATGCATGAAAATGTTTTGAGAGCAATGGGAATAACAGAAATTGTGAACCCAGAGGTTGAAACGGCTGAACGATGGGCTAAAAAATTATGTTTACGTGGAGTAGTTGACTCTTTTGAAGTAAACGGAGAATACAGTATTGTAGAAGTAAATACTCCTGCAAAATATGTTGGAAAATCATTGGAAGAAATTGGTTTTCGAAAAAACATGAACCTGGTTGTTTTAACGACTTTACGTTATGAAAATCAAGAGCTTTCAAAAGGGTTTTTTAATAAAGTAACGCGCGTTCAAGGTGTTGCCTCACCACAAACTGTTTTAGAAGAAGGCGATATAATGGTGATTTATGGAAGTAATAAAGACATTCAGAATTTATTGAAAATTACGTAATGAAACATTTAGTTGATACTTATAAACAAAAAGGGAAACGTAAAATTCTTATTGCTGAATTAGCTAAAATGGGCATTAAAGACCAGCTAATTTTATATGCTTTTGAAGCAATACCTAGACACTATTTCTTGGATTTAGCTTTCGAGGAGCAAGCTTATTCCAATATGGCTTTTCAAATTGGTGCCGGACAAACGATTTCTCATCCTTTTACAGTAGCGTTTCAAACAGAATTGTTAGAATTAAAAAGAGGCGAAAAAGTTTTAGAAATTGGAACAGGTTCTGCTTTTCAAACTTGTATTCTTTGTAATCTCGGAGCAAAAGTTTATTCTATCGAAAGACATTTATCGCTGCATAAAAAAGCTAAAGATATGACTGACTTCTTTAATTTCAATGCCAAATTGTTTTTTGGTGATGGCTATCAAGGAAGTCCAGCTTACGCGCCTTTCGATAAAATTTTAGTGACCTGTGGCGCTCCAGATATTCCAACAGAATTGGTTAAGCAATTAAAAGTTGGTGGAATTATGGTGATTCCTGTAGGTGAAGGGGCTGAACAAAAAATGTTGAAAATAGTAAAAGTTCAAGAAGGTGAAATTACCTTGCAAGAGTTTGGAACCTTTAAGTTTGTTCCGATGCTTGAACATAAAGTTAATTCTCAAAAATGAAAGTATTAATAATAGATGATGAACGTGCGATTCGAAGAGCTTTAAAAGAAATTTTAGAGTTTGAAGACTGCACTGTTTTGGAGGCTGAAAATGGTAAAGAGGGATTGGAAATTGTAAAATCGAACTCGCTTGATTTAATTTTTTGCGACATTAAAATGCCCGTAATGGACGGTACTGAAGTCTTGGAAGTTTTAACCAATGAAGGAAATGAAGTTCCTATCATTATGATTTCAGGTCACGGAACAGTGGAAACAGCCGTACAGTCGATTAAAAAAGGTGCTTTTGATTTTATTGAAAAACCGTTGGACTTAAATCGTATTTTGGTGACTTTACGGAATGTAAAAGACCGAAATAGCTTGGTGCAAGAAACCAAAATTTTAAAAACGACAGTAAAACGCATCAAAGGAAGTTCAATAATCGGAGAATCTGAAGGTATTCAAAAAATCAAAGCAATGATTGAAAAAATTGCTCCTTCTGATGCACGCGTTTTGATTACCGGAGAGAATGGTACTGGAAAAGAATTAGTCGCTCGTTCGCTTCACGATTTGTCGAATAGAAACAAAATGCCTTTTATCGAAGTAAATTGCGCTGCGATTCCTTCAGAATTAATTGAAAGCGAATTGTTTGGACATGAAAAAGGAGCATTTACATCTGCTGTTAAAGACAAAAAAGGAAAGTTCGAATTAGCTTCTGGTGGAACTTTGTTTTTGGATGAAATTGGAGATATGACCCTAAGTGCTCAAGCAAAAGTATTGCGTGCCTTACAAGAAAATGTGATTCAAAAAGTAGGAGGGGAGAAGGATGTAAAAGTGAATTGTCGTGTTTTAGCTGCAACTAACAAAGACTTAAGAAAAGAAATTGCAGAAGGACGTTTTCGTGAAGATTTATACCACCGTTTGGCTGTAATTTTAATTCACGTTCCTTCACTAAATGACAGAAAAGATGATATACCAATGTTGGCAGAGCATTTCCTGACTTTGATTTGTCAAGAACACGGAATCGCAAAAAAGTCTTTTTCAGTAAAAGCACTCAAAGCACTTCAAAATGTTGATTGGACAGGAAACATTAGAGAGTTGAGGAATATTGTTGAACGACTCGTGATTTTATGCGGTTCAGAAATTCAAGATGATGATATTTCTATCTACGCTAACCCAAAACATCAAGCCTAAATTTAAAACTTAATCAGTAAAATATGAATTCAAAATTCAAAGCATTAATTCCTCATGTAGTTGCAATCGCTGTTTTCATCGGATTGTCGAGTATTTATTTTTCTCCGCTTTTTGATGGAAATGCATTACGCCAAAGTGATGTAAAACAATTTCAAGGAATGGCGAAAGAAATCGTTGATTATCGTTTAATGAATGATAACAAAGAACCTCTTTGGTCAAATTCCATGTTTGGTGGAATGCCAGCTTATCAAGTTTCTGTTTCGCATGATTCGAATGTATTGATTTATGTAGATCGCATGATGAAACTAGGTTTACCAACACCAGTCGGCATATTATTTGTAGCAATGTTAGGATTTTACATTTTTGCTCTTTGTTTGCGTGTAAATCCTTGGCTTGGAATCTTAGGTGCAATTGCCTTTGGATTTTCAACAATAAATATTCTCTACATCGCTGGAGGTCATATAACAAAAGTAAATGCAATCATTTACATGGCGCCTGCTTTGGGTGGAATGCTACTCGCGTTTCGAGGAAAATGGTTACTAGGAAGTGGGATTTTTGCATTGTTTTTAGGTTTGAATGTCACAGCAAATCACTTGCAAATGACTTATTATCTTGCATTTTTATTAGCAGCTGTTGCTATTGGAGAAAGTATTCGTTTATTAATTCAGAAAGAAATAATTACCCTTGGTAAAACAATTGGAGCGCTCGCAGTCGCAACAGTAATCGGAATTTTACCATCAGCAAGTAATTTATTGACAACGCTAGAATACAGTGAATACACCACTCGTGGAACAACTGATTTAACAATTAAGCCAAAAAATCCGACCAACGTTCAAGAAAAAGAAGGTTTGAACAAAAACTATATCTTAGAATACAATTTTGGACCAGGAGAGTTTTTATCAATTTTGGCTCCAAATGCGAAAGGAGAAAGAGGAGAATACCTTGGAAATGATGAGGAAGCAATGGCAAATGTGGATGGTCAATATGCGCAGCAAATTGCACAAATGAATCGCTATTGGGGTGGACAATCATTCACTGGTGGTGCATTTTATTTTGGTGCATTTATGATTGCATTTTTCCTTTTAGGATTAATTTTATTAAAGGATAATCTAAAGTGGCCTTTCTTGGCGATTTCTATTTTAGCAATTTTATTAGCTTCCAATGACCCGGGTGGAATCAATGATTTTTTCATTAACAAATTCCCGATGTATAACAAATTCAGAGATTCAAAAATGATTTTGGTGCTTTTACAAGTTATGGTTCCTGCATTAGGAGTTTTGTTTTTGGATCGTTTTTTCAAAAAAGAAGGAATCATCGGTGACAAAAAAATCTGGTTATTTGCAACAGGCGGCGTTACATTGTTAATTGCAATCCTTTACATTGTCCCATCGCTTTCTGGTTCATTTATTTCAGCAGAAGAAGTAAGAATGTTTGCTCAAGCAGCTAAATCTCCAGATCCAGCACAAGTTTCATTCGTGAATGGTTTGAAAGGTGAACTTATCAATACACGAATTGGATTATACAAAGGTGATATGGGTAGAGCACTTTTATTAGTAATTTTAGCTTGTGGAATTGTTTTAGCGTCCGTTTACACAAAAGTTTCACATTTAATAATTTCATTGGTTGCAATTGCAGTTGTTGCATTTGATAATATTTCAGTTTCAAAACGCTATTTGAACAACGAAGAAGAGGGTGGTGTTTATAAAAGCTATGAACCAATTGATGCAGCTGCGTTTCCTACACTTCCTGCTTTGGCTGACAATCGAATCTTAGCAAGTGAAATGGAAAGTGTTCCAAATTTTGCTTCAAAAGTTTCAGAACTTCAGTCTAAAATGGTTGAATCCATTCAATACAAACAAATCACTGACGAGCAAACGCGCAGAGCTATTGCAGCTTTTGGTGTATTGAATTTGAATACTGATTACCGCGTTTTATCTTTCTCTAATCCTTTTGCAGAAACAACAACAAGTTATTTCCATAAAAGTATTGGGGGTTATCACGGAGCAAAATTGAAACGTTATCAAGAAATTGCTGATTTCTATATTTTTGACGAAATGAATCGCATCAACAAAGAAATTTCAATGGCTAAAAACGTGAAGTTACAAGCTTATGGAATGACTGGAATCGTAACGAATGAAAATGCGAAGCAAGTTTTTGACACCATTCAAATTGATGAAATCGCTTTTACTGATTCGAATGCTGTTTTGAATATGTTGAATACAAAGTATTTAGTACTTGACAGAACAAAAGAACCTATTAAAAATTTGAATGCGAATGGCGCTGCTTGGTTTGTTGGAAAAATGAAAATTGTAAACTCTTCCAATGAGGAGATGAAATCACTTGAAGGATTAAATTCAAAAGAAGAAGCTGTTTTTAATAAAAAAGATTTTGCCTCGATTGCTGTGAAATCAAGATACTCAAAGGATTCAAGTGCAACAATCAAGTTAACAAGCTATGGAACCAACGTGCTAAAATACAGCTCGAATTCTAAAACAGAATTACCAGCGGTTTTTAGTGAAGTTTACTATCCGGAAGGTTGGAACTGTTACGTTGATGGTAAGCAAATTGAAACTTTTAGAGCAAATTATATTCTTCGAGGAGCAATTATTCCTCCTGGAAAACACAGCATTGAGTGGAAATTTGAACCTGCATCTTACATAGAAGGTTCAACGTATGCTTCTGTTTTTTCTATCTTATTGTTGTTAACTTTCTTTGGGGTAAGTGGTTTAGAGTTGAAAAAAGCTTTGAGTAAAGAAGAGGAAGTTAAAGCTTAGTTCTATGTCTTTGTTTTTCTTTTTTTTAATGGATTAAAATCTGAACCAATTCGGAATGATGAGTTCAATAGTAAATTATTTACGTTCATTTCTGCCCCAGATGTTTTACGGTTAAGTTTTATCAAGAACAATTGATTGGTTAGTCTAATAATCCCTTTTTATATAGGTAGAACTACCTGATTTTTGATTTTTCGACCACTATTTGAACATTTATAATTAGTTTTGATAGAACATTTAAAAATCAAATCATGATTAAATACCTACTTCTATTGGCTTTGCCGATTGTTTCTCTCAATTCTTTTTCTCAAACAATTTATGACAATCTTTTAATTCATTATAAATTTGATGGAGACGCTGATGATTACAGTGGAAATAGCTACCACGGTTCAGTAAATGCCACTTTAACAACCGATAGAAATGGAACGCCAAACAAGGCTTATCACTTTGATGGAGTTTCTGAGTTTATTAATTTTCCAAATGTTTCAGCTTTAAAGCCACAATTACCTCTTTCTTATTCCTTTTGGGCTAAATTAGACGATATTAATGCAACCAAAACCGTATTTGTTGCTAATTGTTTTTCTCAAGATAATCATGCTGGTGTTTGGATGAATGGTTCAGGTGCAGGTAAATTAGCAATAAACTATGGTAGTGCCACAGGTACAACTGGAAATGATAACCTAAGAAATAAAGTAGGCACAACTATTTTACAAACTGGAGTTTGGTATCATTTTGTTGGAATCTGTAGATCAGAAACTGATATGGAACTATACATAAATTGTATTAACGATCAAGGGACTTATGCTGGTGCAGGTGGTGAATTAGGATACACTAGTGATGCTGGAAATATTGGCAGAAAAGATGTTTCTGGTCAATCTCCATACCATTTTAAAGGTTCAATGGATGAATTTATGTATTGGGACAGAGCGATTTCATTAAGTGAAATAGACATTTTGTGTACTGGAACACTTTCCTTGAATGAAAATGATTTTAGCCATGTTTCGATTTACCCTACACCGACAAATTCAGTTTTGAATGTGAAAAATCATTTGGATAAGTTTGAAAACTACAAAATTTACAATGTTACTGGACAAGTGATTTCTGAAGGTAAATTCTCAGAAGAAATCAATGTAAGTGAAATGAGTACTGGTGTTTACATCTTGGAATTAAGCTCAGATTCAAAGTCATTTAAAAAGCAATTTATTAAGTATTAATAGATAAGGCTCTGATTAGTTTCTTAGTTAAACTTGAATCATGAAAAGAATAACTTTTGTTTTTATCATTTTTTTGTCACAAGTTTTTGGTCAAAATCTTGAAGATAATTTATTGATTCACTATAAATTCGATGGAAATGCGAACGATTTCAGTGGTAATAATTATCACGGAAACGTCAATGCAACATTAACAACAGATCGAAATGGTAATCCTAATAGTGCCTATCATTTTAATGGTTCAACAGAATTTATTTCCTTTCCAAATATTTCACAGTTAAAGCCACAACTACCAATTACGTATTCTTTTTGGGCAAAATTAGATGATACTTATGCAACCAAAACGGTTTTTGTAACGAATTGTTTTTCAATAAACAATCACTCGGGAGTCTGGATGAATGGATCTGGAAGCGGAAAATTAGCTATTAATTTCGGAGCAGCAAGTGGTTCAACTTCCGATGATAACCTTCGAAATAAAATAGGAACAACAGTATTGCAAACTGGAATTTGGTACCATTTTGTTGGAATTTGTAGGTCTGCAACAGATATGGATTTGTATATAAACTGTCTAAACGATGGTGGGACATACAATGGATATGGAGGAAGTTTGAATTACACAAGCGACGCTGGCAATATTGGAAGAAAAGACGTAGCGACGCAACTTCCATACTATTTTAAAGGTTCTATGGATGAATTTATGTTCTGGGATAGGGCATTGACACCTGATGAAATAAATATGGTTTGTAATGGAAGAACATCTTTAGATGAAAATGATTTTAGCCATGTTTCAATTTATCCCAATCCTACGAATTCAATTTTAAATATTAAAAATCATTTGGATGAGTTTAACTACTTCAAAATTTACAATTTAACTGGACAAGTAGTTGTTCAAGGTGTTTTTACAGATGAAATTAATGTCTCTGAATTTGCAAGAGGTAGTTACATCTTAGAGTTATTTACAAAAACTAAATCATTCAAAACTAAAATAATAATTGATTAATTAGCAATAAAGCTTGTTTCAAATAAGTTCTTCTAGCTGATTTTGTCAATGGGGATTCAAGTATCTTATAATTTATTTTGTTTAAAAAAATATGTTTAAAGAAAGTATATATTTGAAGTTTTTTTATTGAAATTTCTATAATTCAAATCATTTACCATATAGGTATAATTACCTGATTTAACATAATACTCTTGGATTTGGAAATTTTATATTTATTTTTGATTAAATCTTAAAAACAAAAAAAATGTTTAAATACTTACTTCTATTGTCAATACCAATTACGATAAGTGCACAAATTAATTCTGATGGTTTAATTTTTCATGCACCATTTTCTAATAGTTACTCTGACGCAAGTGGAAATAATATTATTATGTCTAATAATGGGGCAATATTTACCCAAGATAGAGATGGAGTAAGTAATAATGCTGGGCAATTTGATGGCGATAATTCATATGTTATGCTTAATCAAAATAATCCTTTAATTAGTTCAACAAACTTTACAATTACATCTTGGGCAAAAATGACAGGTGCAGGCGGAGGTAATAATAGTCAAAATTGTATTTTTGAACAAAGAGATGACGAGTCTACAAGTGCTGCTTTATCTACAATTTTACTAATGTCGAGTTTAAGTAACAATACAGCGTTGTTTCTTGTTAGAAGCTCTAGCACTGTTAACGGTGCACTTTTTCAAGTAACCTTTAATGCTCCAACTGATGGTGGTTGGCATCATTATGCAGGAACTAAATGTGATAATTCAATAAATTTATATATTGATGGTCAATTAGTAGGAACAACTGCCTATACTCAAATTGGGGATTTTACAACTTCAATAGACCATGTCTCAATTGGTGCGCATCATAATACTGGAGGAGGCACTTATGGGGCATTCAATGGTAATATTGATGAATTAAGAATCTATAATAAGTGTTTAACAAGCGATGAAATTAGAGATATTTACACTGATAATTTTGTTGCAATAAAAGAACTTGAAAAAGGAATTGAATTCAATGTATTTCCAAATCCAACTTCAGGAGCATTTAGTTTGCAATTACCAGAGAAAAATGACGCTTCAATAGTAGAAGTTTATGACTTAATCGGAAACCATGTCAATACAATAAAATTAGACAATACAGTTTCTAAACATGATTTAAATATTAATTCTTCAAATGGTATTTATTATTTAAGAGTTTTAAATGACGATAAGAAACAACTTGGTTACTCTAGAGTAATTAAACAATAAAATATAATTCAATAAGATTTTTTAAAAGCTGGGTTGATTATTCTATCCAGCTTTTTATTTTTTTATGAAGCTTAATATAATTTTCAACGGAGTTTAACTCTTTTGCCGCCAAATCAGCTTTTTCCTTGTAATAAATGATTTTATCAGAATTGAAAGAGTTTATTGTTTCGGCTAAATTCTTAGCATCAAAGTCTTTGGAGACTAAACCTAAATCAAAATCAGTTACAATTTTTGCCATTTCTGGAGAAGGACCAATTGCAATAGCCAAACGACCTTGAATGAACTCGAAAAACTTATTTGGTAAGGCGTGTTTATTGTTGAAATTATTGGGTTCCAACAAATAAATTCCGATGTCGTATTGAGAAATAAAGGGCACAATTTCGTCTGTAGAAACAGGTGGAATCAATCGTACATTCTTTTTGGTTCCAATCAATTGTTCTAATTCTTTTTTGTATTCCTCTTTTCTGAAAACCAACATTAAATCCAATTCAAAACGCTCATCTACAAAATCCATCATTTCAATCATGTTTTCGATTTTACGTTGAGGTAAAGCCAAACCATGATGCATAATTTTGATTTTATCACCAACTTTCATCGAATTCGTATTTTCAAAATAATCTGCAGCGTTGGTCAATACCATTGGATTTAAACCGAATTCTGAATTGTATTTTTTAGCAATTCCATCACAAACAGTGAGCATAAAATCTGCTTTATTCGCATATTTTTGGATGAGGTTGGTTTTGTATTTTTTGAATAAAATTCGCCATCGTAAACTGTCATTATTTTCTTCCGGAGAATATTCGTGCGCATCAAAAATAACTTTAGCATTTCCTTTAATTTTTAAGCCTACCGGCAATGCATCTGCGTCGTTTGCAATGATAACATCGAATTGTTTTCCTTTTATTTTTTCAAGCGTCAATTTGATTTCTTCCAAATTCCAATAATAGGATTCAAAAATTCCCAACAAAAGTTTTGGTAAAGGAATTATAAAATTCATTTTATTGAAAGGGCTGAAAACATCAATATGCGTAACGTTTTCGATTTCAGAATCGGCTAAACCAACAGTTGTAATGTCATAAAAATCTTTGAAATAATTAATCTGACGTTTTACACGAGGATCACTTTTAAGGTTTGAAAATGAAATAATAAGCAATTTGTGTTTTGACATATTCAATTGACTTTACTGAAGCTCTTTTTTAATTTTAAAAAGTATGCTTCGAAATAATGATAACTTAAATAACTGATGGCAATTGTAAAAAACAAAGACAAAGGGATTAGATACCAAATGTTTACAGTGTCTTTAAGAATTAATAGGGCAATATTAATTCCAATCATGTGAGTTAAATATAGTCCGTAACTGATTTTACCAAGCCAAGTTAGTAATTTGAATTTTCCCATTTTAAAAAACGAATTCGGTGAAAAATTTTGTTCAATGATAACAAATGAAAAAAACAACGCTGGAACAACATGGAAAATAAATGGGTAAAAACCAAAATGACCTAATATTTTATGTTGAAGAAAGATGAATCCTAAGCAAAAAATATAAATCGCTAACGTCAAATTTTTATTGAAAGAAGAAATAAATTGCACCATCTTTTCTTGATGATAAAATGCCCAATTCGCAAGGAGTCCCCCCAATGCCAAGTACTTAAAACAACTGATTAAGTGATAATCTCCTGCTTTTAAGTTGATTCCTGAAAAAACGAAAAACACTTCAGAACCAACGATTAAAAGTACCGTCAAACCAACGAATGATTTGGTTTTTTGCATCAGCCAAAACAAAAGTGGCCAAATGATGTAGAATTGTTCTTCGACGCAAACGCTCCAATGAACTCCCAGCGTATTTAAAGTAGGAAAACCATTATAAATGTGGTCGAAATTTGCTAGAAACAAAGAGTAGAGTAGAGGCGAAGCGTTTTCAGGACCAAGATTTTTAAAAAGTGGTAGAATTACAAAACCAATTATTAATGTCAAATAATAAAGTGGCCAGATTCTTAAAATTCGTCTTAAATAAAAACTACCAATTTGTATTTTACTATGTAATTTGTTTTCAGTAAATAATAAGTAGGTAATTAGAAAACCACTAAGTATAAAGAAAAATATTACGCCAAGTCTTCCTCCAACACCCCCATAAGACATAATAGCTTTTAGCGCAAAAGAAAATTTTTCATGATCTTTAATTTGATAAGATAAATGAGCGAAAATAACCGCAAATGCAGCGATTGCACGCCAGCCATCTAGGTTTTCAAAATAAAGATTTTTCTTTGGACTTTCCATTAACTATTTTGTTTCATCCAATGATTCAATGTGGCAATTCGCCAAACTAGGGTTGCAAATTTATTGTTTCCTGCTTTAAATTCGTCAATTATTTTTTTGGTTTTCGTTTTATCTAAAAATGACAATTGTGAATAATCGATTTCTAACAAGTGAGCTAAAGAACCTCTAAGCCATAAAATTTCTCCTGGAGTTACAAATCCTTTTTTATCTGTCCGCCATTGTATTTCTTTAGGTAAAACTCCTTCCATTGATTGACGAAGTGAAAATTTGGTCCAACCATTATTAATTTTCAAGTTATCTGGAAATTGAAACAATAATTCAACTAAACGATGATCTAAAAATGGAACACGACTCTCAATTGAATGTGCCATAGAATTCCGGTCTTCATAGTGTAATAAAGTTGGCAACGAGGAATAATTCATTAAAGCGAAGTGAAACTCATTCAATTTACCTGATGAATAGTTGTCGAAAGATTGCCAATCGTTATGTTGATTTCCAAGAAAAGGTAAGTAATTTTTATATTCAAATTTGTAAATCGCATCTTCACTCATAATTGAACTAAGTGCCGATTTCATCAATACATTAATAAGTTTTGAACTATTCGCTTCATGAATTTTCTTATAGTCTTTTATCCCATTAGATAGTTTACCAAATTGAAAATGTTTCATCCATTCGGCATACAACCTATAGTACGAATGCATATATCCTCCCATATAATCATCTGCACCCTGTCCACTTAAAATCACTTTTATTCCTTTTTCTTTCGCCAATTTCATAACATAATACTGTGAAATAGGAGAAGAGCCTGAAAGTGGAAAATCCATTGAATAAGCAATTGCATCAAAATCTTTAGCAATTTCTTGTTCATTCGGTGAGTAATAGTTCAATCTAAATTGTTCAGGATATTTTTCTTCAATAGTTCTAATAAATGGTCGTTCATCAAAACCTTTTGTTGAATCATAGTAAATCGAAAAAGTTTCCAAATTCGATGACATACTATTTTTCAATAATGATGATACGATACTAGAACTATCAATTCCGCCACTTAATGTTGCTCCAATTGGAACATCACTCCTAACGTGTAATTGTAAAGAATTATCGAAAAGCTCTTTGAATTGATGAACTGCTTCTTTCGTTTCAATTGCTATTTGTTGGAATGGATACGACCAATATTTTGAAATGGAAAGTTTTTTGTCTTTAAATAGCAGGTTATGTCCAGGTTCTAATGTTTGAATCCCTGAAAAATAAGTCTCGTTTTTATAACCAATCCAACCTAATTGTAATCCTCTATTAACTTGAGAAAGATTGAGGTTAGAAGAGAAATGTGGTGTTGTTTTTAATGACTTTATTTCTGATGAGAAGAAAAAATCTTCGTTGTGATGTATGTAATAAAATGGCTTAATTCCGAATCGATCACGTGAGCAAAACAAACTATTTTCTTCTTTATTGAAAATGGGAAACGCCCACATTCCAATGAATTTTTCAACACATTTTTTGCCATAAAAATCATAGCTTTTAAGTATTACTTCTGTGTCCGATGACGTTGAAAATTGAACTCCTTTTCGAATTAACTCAGCCTTGATTTCTTTGTAATTATAGATTTCACCATTGAAAACAATCCAGTACTTCCCAAAATTCATTGGTTGATTTGCCTCAGGGTTTAAGTCTATTATGCTAAGACGATTGTGACCAAAGTAAACTGGGTGAAGGTTTTCAAATCCACTGTAATCTGGACCTCTGTGATTCGTAGAAACAACCATATTTCGAATCAAACGGTTATTTTCGTCTTGGTTTTGATTAGAAGTGAAAAATCCGTGAATGCCACACATATTATTCTAAAATTAATTTCGTAATCTCCCCCGTCAAATTCCTTCTTGAAAATTTGTTTTTTGAAACCGAGTTGACTTCTCTTTGATTGGAGGTTGAATTTAAAATAAAATCTATAATTTCTTGTTTATCATTGGGATATAATGTGATAGAAACCGCATTTTCTCTCAAAATAGTTGCTGCATCACCGTCTTTTGGCCCAATATTTAGAATTGGATTTCCAGTGGCTAGGTATTCGAATAGTTTTCCTGTTAAAATCCCTTTGTTATTTTCAATTTCTGGAATGATTAAAAGTAAAACATTTGAGTTAATCGTATAGTTGATGGCTTCAGCGTGATTTACGTATGGTATAAACACAACTGATTCTGACAGGTTTAATTTTTCAACCAATATTTTAACTCCGTTGTGGCAATTTCCTACGAATTGAAGTTTCCAATCGCTGTCTTTTTTTACAATTACAGAAAATGTTTCCAAAAAACCTTCGATTGGATATTGTTCTCCGAGGTTTCCAACGTAGCTGATGATCTTGGGCTTTGAATTGTTCTCTGAAATCTTCTGAGAATTATTCCCTGAATTACAATTCGGGGGTACGTTGTTCAGTGTTGGAATTATGTTAAAGTCAGCTTCATCAAAGCCGTTTGGTATAACGTGGATTTTTTCTAGGATTTCTTTTCGTTTAGCACCAAAATGGCGTTTGATATCTTCACTTACGACAACAATTTTATCGGCATTTTTTAAACAAGCTTGTTCGAATTTGTAATCTTTTCGTTTTGCAAAAGGAGTTCGAAAAAGTTCTTGATTGTAATAGATTTCTGTCCAAGGATCGCGCAAATCAGCTAACCAATTCAAGTTAAATTCTTTTTTTAATGCTAAACCAATCAATTGAGTAGAGTGGGGTGGAGAGGTTGTTACAATGCTATTAATATTATTTTCTCGAATGATGGTTCGTGCTTTTTCTAATGCAAATTTATTCCAACCAATTCTGGCATCTGGAATGAAAAAATTCCCACGCACAAAACGCATTAATTTATCAGTAAGACCTACTTTTTTTTCTCCAGAAAATCCAGCTTGTGGCGCGTCTTTTTTATGTACCTTTTTATACAATTCAAACGGGCTACTTGCTTTAGTGGTATGAATTTCGATTCCATAAGGAATTTCTTCGTTTAGCGAGTAATCATAATTTGGAAAAGTCGCAAATGCAGGGTCCACAGTCAAAACAATGGGTTCAATTCCAAATTCTCGAAAGTACTTCACAAATTTCAGCCATCTTTGGACGCCACTTCCGCCGCTTGGAGGCCAGTAATAACTTATGATGAGTACTTTTTTCAAATTAGTTCAATCTGCTTTTTACCGCTTCAATTGCTGTTTTTAATCCTTCCGATTTTTTACCGCCAGCTGTTGCGAAAAATGCTTGTCCGCCACCGCCACCTTGTATATGGGTTGCCACTTCGCGAATGATTTGTGAGGCGTTCCATTTTTTTTCTTCGACTAAATTGTCTGAAATAATCAAACTCAAAGCACATTTGTCACCGTCAGCATTTCCAAGAATTCCAACGAAATTTTCTGTTTCGCCTTTCAATTGGAAAAGAATGTCTTTCACAGAGTTTGTGTCCACATCGGCTAGTTCTCCTAAGAAATTGATTCCGTTGATAGTGGTAATTTTAGCTTTCAATTCAGATTTAACAATTTTCGCTTTTTCACGTTGTAATTGCTCAATTTCTTTTGTCAATTGTAGGTTTTTGTGAATCAAATCTTCAACTGCTTTGTGCAAGTCTTTTGGATTTTTCAATAAAAGACTGATACTATCAAATTTTTCAGCTTTCTCACGGAAATATGCTTCAGCAGCTTCTCCCGTAATTGCAATAATTCTGCGCATTCCAGCTGCAATTGCTGATTCAGAAGTAATCTTAAACAAACCAATTTTTGAAGTAGATGGAACGTGAATTCCACCACATAATTCAATGGAATCACCGAATTTTATTACTCGAACATTGTCACCGTATTTTTCACCAAACAAAGCCATTGCTCCTAAAGCTTTTGCTTCTTCGATTGGACAAGCTCTTCTTTCGTCAAGAACTTCATTCTTTTCAATTGCCTGACGAACCAATAATTCAATTTGAGCTAATTCTTCGTCCGTAATTTTAGCAAAATGTGAAAAGTCAAATCGTAAATATTCTGAATTTACTAGTGAGCCTTTTTGTTCCACGTGAGTTCCTAAAACTTGACGTAGCGCGTGATGCAATAAGTGAGTTGCAGAGTGATTTTTAGCTGCGTTTTCACGTTTCGTTTCATTCACTTGCGCATTGAATTCTCCGTTTAAATTTGCTGGAAGTTTATCGGTTAAATGAATGATTAAGTTATTTTCTTTCTTGGTGTCGAAAATAGAAATCGTATCTGTTCCATTCGTTAATTTTCCTTGATCGCCATCTTGTCCACCACCTTCCGGATAAAAAGGAGTTTGATTGAGAACGATTTGGAAAAATGATTTTTGTTTTTGAGAAACTTTACGGTATTTGATGATTTCAACTGTTGCTGAAGTGTTGTCGTAACCGATGAATTCAGTTGTTACATCAGGATTTACTTGTTGCCAATCGTCCGTTTCTACCGCTGTTGCGATTCGAGAACGATCTTTTTGAATTTGTAGTTCTTTTTCAAAACCAACTTCATCGATTTGTAATCCGTTTTCACGAGCAATCAAAGAAGTTAAATCAACTGGAAAACCAGATGTGTCGTACAATTCAAAGACCGCTGTTCCGTTGATGATAGTTTCATTTTTCGATTTTGTTAACGCGATTAAGTCGTTGATGCGTTTGATTCCTTGCTCTAAGGTTCTAAAAAAACTATTTTCTTCTTCTCTTATCACTTTAGAAATCAACTCTTTTTGACGAATCAATTCTTCGTAAGGATTGCCCATTAAATCGCAAAGTACCAATGATAAATCACTTAAGAATGATTCTTTCAAGCCTAAAGTCTGATAACCATAACGCACCGCTCTTCTCAAGATACGACGAATGACATATCCAGCGCCATTATTTGCAGGAAGTTGGCCGTCAGCAATTGAAAAAGCAATCGTTCGCACGTGATCTGCAATTACACGCAAAGCAATATCCGTTTCTTCTGATTTTCCGTAAGGTATTCCAGAAACTTTAACGGTATGTTGAATGAGCGTTTGGAATAAATCGGTGTCGTAATTACTTTGTTTTCCTTGCAAAGCCATTGCCAAACGTTCCAATCCCATTCCCGTATCAACGTGTGTTGCAGGAAGATTTTCAAGTGAACCGTCCGCTTTACGATTGAATTGCATAAAAACGTTATTCCAGATTTCAATAACCTGCGGATGGTCGTTGTTTACTAAATCGCGACCGTTAATTTTTGCACGTTCAGCCCCATCTCTTAAATCAACGTGAATTTCGGTACAAGGCCCACAAGGTCCTGTGTCACCCATTTCCCAGAAATTATCTTTTTTAGAAGCCATTATAATTCGGTCTTCAGCGATGTATTTTTTCCAAATAGCGAAACTTTCTTCATCTTTCGGAACATTATCTTTCGCATCCCCTTCGAAAACAGTCACGTATAATCTATCAACTGGAATTTTATAAACCTCAGTCAATAATTCCCAAGCCCAAGTAATTGCATCTTCTTTGAAATAATCACCAAACGACCAATTTCCAAGCATCTCAAACATCGTATGATGATAAGTATCTACTCCAACTTCTTCCAAATCGTTGTGCTTACCCGAAACGCGTAAGCATTTTTGAGAATTCGCAACTCTTCTATTTTTTGGAACTTGATAACCCAAGAAAAAATCCTTGAATTGGTTCATTCCAGCGTTCGTAAACATCAGTGTTGGGTCGTTTTTTACAACCATTGGTGCAGAAGGTACTATTTCGTGTCCTTTACAAGCGAAAAAATCGAAAAATTGTTGGCGAATTTCAGAAACCGTCATTTTATAAATAGTTTGGTCGCAAATTTAGGAAATTGAAATCACGTGGAAGTTAGTTCAGTTGTTTTTTACATCCCTCCTTGAGCAGGTTAGTCTTGGCGAATAAGGGAGTTGACAAATAAATAGTTCATTTTTTAACAGTTTAGCTTTAAATCTAAATGACTTTTTTTCTTAAATTAGAGTAAATAGTAAAAATTCGGTTATGTTAGACTTAGCGATTATAGAAGAAAAATTATTGGAAATTAGAAATAAAAAAGTGCTGTTAGACAGAGATGTAGCGCACTTATATGGCATTGAAACCAAACGGGTGAACGAGGCTGTGAAAAACAATCCAGAGAAATTTCCAGAAGGTTATGTGATTTATTTGGATGAGGAAGAAACTGATTTTCTAAGGTCGAAATTTTCGACCTTAGAAATAAAAAGTGAACCGGTCGAAAAATTCGACCGGTTCCAAAAACTAAAACATTCCACTGTTCGTCCAAAGGCATTTACGGATAAAGGTTTGTATATGTTAGCAACAATTCTTAAAAGTCCAAAAGCGACAGAAACTACAATTGCAATCATTGAAACCTATTCTAAATTGAAACAATTTTCGAAAGCGATTCAATCTATTTCAGTGAATCAAAATGAAAATTCAAAGCAAGATTTGATGCAAAAAGGAAATGATTTATTGGCTGAAATATTGGAGGAAGAAATGCCAATTGACGAAACAGAGACTTCGATTGAATTTAATTTTGCTTTATTGAAACTGAAACATACAGTGAAGCGAAAAAAGTGAAATATTTTTTTACTTATGTTACATTTGTTTAAAAATCAATACATGGAATTTATCGCCCAAGAATTAGATAATTATGTTTGTTCGCATACAAGTGAAGAAAGTGAATTATTGAAAAGAGTTAACCGCGAAACACATTTAGAGGTACTTCAACCGCGTATGTTAAGTGGACATTTTCAAGGTAGAGTTCTAAGCATGTTTTCAAAAATGATTCAGCCTGAATGTATTTTGGAAATTGGAACTTACACAGGTTACTCGGCATTGTGTTTAGCAGAAGGTTTGAAGGAAAACGGAAAACTAATTACAATTGATGTCAATGAAGAATTGGAAACCAGAGTTCGAAGCTATTTTGAAGCATCTGAGTTTCGTTCTCAAATCGAATATAGAATTGGTGATGCGATGAAAATTATTCCAGAACTGAATGAGCAATTTGATATCGTTTTCATTGATGCCGATAAATTGAATTACATTAATTATTATAATCTAGTTTTTTCCAAAGTGAAAATTGGAGGATATATTATTGCTGATAACGTTTTGTGGTCAGGAAAAGTGGCAGATGAATCTAAAAATGATAAAGACACTGAATTATTACGAGCATATAATTTGTTGAATCATAGGGATGAGCGTGTTGAAAATGTACTTCTGCCTATTCGAGATGGTTTGATGGTTGCAAGAAAATTAGCCAACTAATGAAAAGAGAATTACGTGAAACTGCCGATGGATCAATGACGATTTATCTTCCTGAAATGGACGAACATTATCATTCCTATCACGGAGCGTTACAAGAAGCAAAACATGTTTTCATAGTAAATGGTATCGAGCGATTCCCAAAGAAAGATACAATTACAGTTTTTGAATTAGGGCTTGGAACAGGATTGAACGCATTGCTTACTGCTATTTGGGCAGAGAGAAATCAACAAAAAGTTGCATATTTTGGATTAGAAGCATTTCCAGTAGAAACCGAGATGAATTTTGCAATGAAATACGATAGCCTTATAACTGATTATCAAAGCAATGATCTTTTTTCTAAGATTGTCTTAGCGCCTTGGGAAGTAAAAACAGATATAAGCGCTTATTTCCAATTATGTAAATGTCAATCGAAAATTCAAAGTTTATTAATTGAACAAAAGTTTGATATTATTTATTTCGATGCTTTTGGATCAAGAGCACAAGAAGAAATGTGGGATTTTGAAATTCTTCAAAAGACAACTTCGATGTTAAATCCAGATGGGTTATTCGTAACTTACTGTGCCAAAGGACAATTAAAAAGGGATCTTAAAACCTTAGGCTTAAAGGTTGAAACACTTCCAGGACCTCCAGGAAAACGCGAAATGACCATCGCTTGGAATATTTAACATTATTTTAATATAATTATGCTTGCATAACAAAATTCTTACCCTATCTTTGCACCAGAAAATTACATTTCATAGTTGTAATTTTTGAGTTTTATAGTTTTAGCATGGTTTAGCAGAAAGAGGAACAAGTTACGGTTTGTTCCTCTTTTTGCTTTCTGTAAGTTTTAGATTTGCTGATAAACCAATCTCAATTCATTTAAAATCAAAGCAGTAGCTCCCCAAATTGTTTTTTCTTGAATA
The DNA here is from genome assembly GCA_044350515.1 of Crocinitomicaceae bacterium. GTDB lineage: Bacteria > Bacteroidota > Bacteroidia > Flavobacteriales_D > Crocinitomicaceae > UBA952. The sequence goes on from JBILHL010000023.1 coordinate 46,169, forward strand.
ATAAAACAAGGAACTTTTGGGAGCCTAACTTGCTTGTTAATTTGAATAAGCGTTTGCGTTTTGTTTGATTCGTCCAATAACTCTTCTAATGAAATTGTAAATATTTCGTTTACTTCTCGTTCGTTTTTTGTCAATTCCGGAAGTTCTTCATGATAAAATACGAAAGGAATCACGTTAAATTTTGAAACAGGAATGTTAACCTCAGTGAGTTGTCCTATTAATTGGCCTTTGTCAAATGGAATTGCCACTTCTTCAAAACTTTCTCTCCGTGCAGCATATTCAGTGGAAAAATCATCGGGGTCAATCTTGCCTCCAGGAAATGCAATTTGCTTACTATGGGTTCCATCGTATTCCGAACGCTCAATTAATAGCAGATGAAGTTGATTCTCTTTATTAAAAAGATGAACTGCTACAGCTGCTTTGCGAAATGATGATGTATCAATTGTGCTTTCATTTGAAAATCGATATGGATAAAATTCAATGTGCGATTCAATTCCGGGTAGTTGGCTTTGAATCTTTTCTTGCAGTAAATTGATTTTTAGCTCCATTTTTTCAACTAATGAGCAGAGTTAACGATTTTAAAAAAATCATCTTGTAGATAGCGCATATTTTCTGTTTTGCCTACAAATTGAAAAACGTAGAAAGATTTTTTTATCTTCTTGGTGGCAATGTAGTAAGTACTCGTTTGGTCTGAATCCCATTTGTTTTGTCGGCTGAAGTTCTCAATGATTACTTGTGATAAACAGTTTCTGCTGATATGTTTTATTTCAGAAGTGCGAAATCCTTCATAGTAATTACCTCTTAAAGAATTTTGGATGCTATTGATGTAGTTTTTCTGAACAGCATGGAGATTCGATTTTTGATTGTTTACATACTGTAAATAGGTTGCACTTGTATCACTGAATTTTTCCACACTGCAGTATAAAAACAACGACTGAATACTATACTGTTTGGAGGAATATTTGTCAATCGTATAGTCAAAATTAGTTTCTTCTTCAAATTTTTGGGGTAGGATAAAATAAATACCTTTAAAATCAAAGGTAGCCCATTTTTTAAAATCCATTTTGTTTGCGTACAACTCATTGGCAGCTTTTGTTGGTGAATTCGACATCGGACAGCCAACAAGAAGAGGGAGAATAAGTACCAAAAGAAAAGTTGTTCGGTTCATATTTTCAAAAATACAGAAAATAAGTATTCCAAAATATAAAAATAAGTATTTCATTATTTTTTTTGGTTTTGGTTAAAAAAATAGGGGGTTAATTAAAAAATAACATAAAAAATTTGGTTAAACCCCCTTTAAATTTTTAATTTTGCTCAAAAAAATATAAAAAAATGGCAACAAAGAGATTAAAAGCTTATCAAGATGTTCTAAATAGAGAGCCTAAACATGTTGATTATGACGGAAAGTTATCCGAATTATTTGGGGTGAATGTTTTTCATATTGACGTTATGAGAGAATTTCTTCCATCTGAGACTTACAAATCAATGGTTGAATCAATTCAAAATGGTTCACGTTTAGACCGTAAAAATGCTGATCAAGTAGCTTCTGCTATGAAAGACTGGGCGATTTCTAAAGGCGCAACACATTATACACACTGGTTCCAACCACTTACAGGTGCAACAGCTGAAAAACACGATGCATTTCTAAAACCAATCGGTCCTGGAAAAGCTATCGAGCGTTTTGATGGTGATTTACTAGTTCAGCAAGAACCAGACGCATCATCTTTTCCAAATGGTGGAATCAGAAATACATTTGAAGCTAGAGGCTACACTGCTTGGGATCCATCTTCACCAGCTTTTATGATTGGAAAAACACTTTGTATTCCAACAATTTTTATATCCTATACAGGTGAATCTTTAGATTTTAAGATGCCTTTATTAAAAGCTTTACATGCTGTTGATCAAGCTGCTGTTGAAGTTTGTCAATACTTTGATAAAAATGTAACGAAAGTAAATGCCACATTAGGATGGGAACAAGAATATTTCTTAATTGACCAAGCTTTATATAACGCGCGTCCTGATATTTTAATGACTGGTAGAGCTTTGTTTGGTCACGCTCCAGCCAAAGGTCAACAATTAGAAGATCATTATTTTGGTTCAATTCCTGAACGTGTAACAGAATTTATGCGCGAATTTGAAATCGAATCTTTACGTTTAGGTATTCCAGTTACAACTCGCCATAATGAAGTTGCTCCAAATCAGTTTGAATGTGCTCCTATCTTTGAAGAGTGTAATTTGGCAAATGACCATAATTTATTGTTGATGGATTTGATGGAAAAAATCGCACGCAAACATAACTTTAGAATTTTATTCCATGAAAAACCGTTTGCTGGCGTTAATGGTTCTGGAAAACATAACAACTGGTCATTAAGTACTAATACAGGTGTAAATTTATTAGCACCAGGTAAAAATCCAAAGTCAAATTTACAGTTCTTAACATTTTTCGTAAACACAATCAATGCGATTTATGATAACGCTGATTTGTTAAGAGCGGCAATTGCTTCTGCAGGAAACGACCACCGATTGGGTGCTAACGAAGCTCCACCTGCAATTATTTCAGCATTTATTGGAACACAACTTTCTGCCTTATTGGATGATTTAGAGCAAAATGTGAAGGCTGGAAAAATGACTCCACAAGACAAAACGGAATTGAAATTGAATATTGGTAAAATCCCGCAAATATTGTTGGATAATACAGATAGAAATAGAACTTCGCCGTTTGCATTTACAGGAAATAAGTTTGAGTTTAGAGCTGTTGGGTCTTCCGCAAATTGTAGCTCAGCAATGATTGTTTTAAATACAATTATGGCTAAACAATTGAAAGAATTTAAAAAATCGGTTGACGCACGTATTGATAAAGGTGAATCCAAAGATGAGGCGATTTTAAAAGAACTTCAAGTTTTAATCAAGCGTTCTAAAACAATTCGATTCGAAGGAAATGGTTATGGTGACGAATGGGTAGTTGAAGCTGAAAAAAGAGGTTTATCTAACCACAAAGACACACCTAGAGCTTTGAAAATTTGGGACGATAAAAAAGTTGCAGATTTATTCGAAGAAATGAATGTGCTTTCAGCAAGAGAATTAGAGGCAAGAAAAGAAATTGAATTTGAGAATTATGTATTGAAAATTCAAATTGAATCGCGTTTAATGGGTGATATGACCCAAAATTATTTCATTCCTGCTGCTACAGAGTATCAAAATAAATTGATTCAAAATGTTCAAGGTTTGATTTCTATTTTTGGAGAAAAAACAGGTAAACAAAACGGGAAAGCAGTAATTGAAATCATCGAAGAAATTTCAGGACATGTAAACGCAATGAAAATTGCATCTGATGCGATGTTAGAAGAACGTAAGTTAGCTAATAAGCATGAACATGCTGAAGCTAAAGCACTTGCATATTGTGATAAAGTAAAACCATACTTTGATGAAATTCGTTACCACGCCGACAAATTAGAGTTGCTTGTTGACGATGAATTATGGCCTTTACCGAAATTTAGAGAAATGTTATTTACGAGATAAAAAACCGACTACTGTAAATAATCTAAACGTGTGTTAACCAATTAGCACACGTTTTTTTGTTTTAGACGACACCATCCCACTAAGTGTGTAAACTGAAAGTTTCATAAAATCAGTCTATCTTCAAAAATAATCATAAATTGGTTA
>JBILHL010000001.1:0-427960 GCA_044350515.1 Crocinitomicaceae bacterium
AATTGTTGGAGAATTAAATGAAATAATCCAACCCATAGATCTGAAAATTGTTAATGAAAAATCAAAAGCAAATCTTACCATTTATCTAACTGGATCTGATGAGTACGTTGAATTTGAGCCTATAGCAAAAAAGTATGTTGGTTCTAATTGGGGTTTATTTGTAATTCAACCCAATAATAGTTTTATAGAGAGTGCGACTGTTTTTGTCAATATGGAGAAATGTTTTGAAATTCAAAGTCAAAAACACCTATTACGTGAGGAACTAACTCAATCCTTGGGTCTACGAAACGATAGTTACACCTACCCAGAAAGTATTTTTTATTCTAATTGGACCAATACAACAGAATACACAGAGTTAGACAAAAGTTTAATCGACATGCTTTACAATCATTGGTGATTTTTAGTAATCACCTGACTTTAATTATTAACCCCTAAATCTATAGTTATGAATGCGACAACAGCCAATGTAAGAAGTGAAATGAATCAAAACAGAAGAATAAACACTTCATTAATTTCTTTAGTCATCATCACATTATTGACAACCATTATGTATTATTTAATACAAAATGTGGATTGGGTTGATGAGAACTATCAGATCGTTTACATCATTTTTTATGGGATTATTTCTGCGATGTTAATTACCCATAACATATTGGTGGTGAAAATTAAAAACAGTGGACTTCCTCTTTGGATTAGAGTGGTTCGTCAATTGGGATTTATCATAATTATAGTCGCAACCTTAAATGGAATTTTGAATGCTGGCGCTTTAAGTGTTGGTGAATTCCTATTATTCTTAACCCCCTTTCTTATTTTCCATTTCGCTTGTTTCTTCATCACCAAAAACCATTGTAAGGGTCAATCATTGTTACCAATCAGTTGGGTGAAGTATGGTTTATTCAGTTTGACCGTGAGTTACGTCTTATTTATTCACATCTTCCTTAGAATGCCGCTATATTTTATCCCTCCTTATTTAGGGTTTTTCTATTTGTGTTTTATGCTCGTTGACTCCGTTTTTAATTACATCCATTTATTAATGAAATCAAAAAATCAAATGGTATGAAAACAATAATTTTTATCTCGTCTTTTTTATTTGTTGGGGTTGCGTACAATCAAAAAATTGTAATCAATTTATCAAAAATAAAGTCGTATTCGACACACGGAAATCTGGACCCTAATTTTGTCATTAACAATCCAGAATGGTCTTCACCACTTGAATCGGTCGATTCCAAATTTATTGTAGATTTAAAAACGAACAATGTTAAAAGTTATGATAGTGGTATTTTGGTAACCAACTTAAAACCAATTTCAATTGTGAATAAGAATGAGATATTTTATCTATCATTTGTTGAACGAGATGTAAATCATCCAGGAACAACCGTTAATACAACGATGATTGTGGATATGAAAAATAACAAATATGTATTTTATTTTTATGACCATATTTACAATTTTACACGCGTTGAGACTGGTGCTAATTTAACTATGTCACTAATCAATTGATTAAATGAAATAAATAACTGTAAAATCTTAAAACTATGAAAAGTCTTATTTTAATTATCGCAATATTCACTGTTAGTTTTGTTTACTCACAAGTTTATACCATCACAACACTAGAGGGTAACTCTGCTGTTATGATTGGTAAAAATGATTATAAGGTTGTTATGAAAAAACCTCACGGTGGATCAATCACGGAAGTGTTGAATGCTAAATATGTGATTGACTTAAACAAAAAGACTTCAACGTTCTATGACGAAGGTAAGTTGAAGAGTGTTTTACCATTTGATGAGGTTACTGTTGAAGATGGTGTATATACAATTAAACTTACTGATTTCGCGGCATCAGACCCCAACATAACTTACAAGACAATGATCATTCTTGATACAAACAAGGGTGCTGAAAACTTAATCTGGACTTACTATAATGAACAAAGAAATTTCACTTTAGTACAATTACTAAGTAAGTATAAGGTGGATAAGTCTTCTAAATAATTACTCCCCCCTGTTTAAATGGATACTCAATAATGAACTAAATCAACCGAATACAGGACAATTGATGGGAAGTTAATTGATCTGATGTAAAACTATGAATAGAAATTAGAGTCTTATCTTGATTTTAAAAATACTTCAAAATCTGATTTCTTAACACGGGTTCCTCTTTCACTCAATTTTATTGATTTTAACTGATTAGAATTAATTAAATTTCTTACCTGTTGTGGTGTTACCTTCAGTAGTTTACCGATTTCAGGTACCGATAGGAATTCAGCATTCTCTGAAGCATCAACCTCATTTATTTCAATGAATTTAGTATTTGAACTTTTTGATGAGTTGATTTCCTCATAATTGACTGATGCTTGGAATACAGCATCTGAAAGTTGAACAAAGAATTGCTTTAAATCATTAGAAGCATCCGAATATGACTGACCTCTGTATTTAATAGCATCATCGATATATTTGCCTACGAAATGTTCTACCATTCCGAAATCTAGTTCCTTACCTACCAATCGTGACATTTGCAAATAGGGGTTAATCATATTTGAACTATTCATTAAATTTTATTTAAAAATCGTATCCATAAAATTATCAATTTTTTTGTTCTTATCAATATACTTTTCTAGAGTACTTAACTTTTTATGACCTGTATATTTCATTATAATATTTAATGGAACATTTTCTTCAATTAACATTGTAATAAAAGTATCTCTTCCCCTATGGATTGATATTATTTCCCATCTTTGAAGCCTCCTTTTTCCTTCCTTAAATTTTGTTTCATCATTAAATAATTCGGTCGATTTAAGAAATTCTTTTAATATTCTATTAAATGCTGGATTTGACATTCTATTCAAATTATAATCATATTTTTCTAGAATCTTTTTTGAAATTTCATTTAGAAAAACAGAAAATTCACTGTCAGTTTTTTCTGCCTTTTTAACTATAATTAATCCTTGAGATTGCTCTTTCACATCCTGTTTGTTTAGGGTAATAAGATCAGACCATCTAATTCCAGTTAGACAACTAAAAACAAAGATATCTCTCACTATTTCGTGAGAATCTGATTTTGGTTGTATTTGATATATCTCCAATACTTCACTTTTGGTTAATGAACTTTTTATTACTTCTGGACTTTTAATTTGTTTGGAAAATTTTTCAATTTCTGCTGGGAACACAACAAAAGATTTTGTACTGGCCCATCTCATAAAAGTGATGAAAATATTGATTTTCTTTTTAATAGTATTTCCCCTTAATCCTCCATATGTTTTATATTTTTTACCATCAGCATTTATTCTTGGTGTTTCGTTAAATACTTTAAAATCAAGCATCCATTCTTTATTTATTTCAAAAAATCTAATTTGCCGATTTAAAAATATTTCATAGTCTTCCAAGTAGTACTTTAAACCTCGATATTCTTTAATTGATTCTCCAGCCCTATCTTTATCGATATTAAACTCTTTCACTTTAGCCTCAAAGAACTGATAATATGCGTCCAATACTCTTTCTGTTTGATGAACTAAATTTTCTTGATTTTTCATCATTTTTTCCAATTCAATAATTGTTGGATTCATACCATACTTAACATTATAGTTCCTAATTATTGAATCAATATGAAACTTTAAACTATTAATTACCGATTGTTTTTCATCTTTATTAGGAATATTACCTTTAAGTTTACCATCAGGTGATAATTGATTAATTGAGTCTAATTTGACTCCTGTTGGAAATCTTTTTCTTGAATTACCGTGAGTATATGAAATCTTTACATATCCATCTTGTAAGACAATCTTTAATCCTTTCATTTTTCATTTTTTATAAAGATAAATTTTCTTATTATTAATTGACCGTTTTTTGACCATTTATTTTTAATATGATAAGCAAAATAAGAAATAATAATTTTAAAATTGAATTAAAAAATCAATAAATAAAAGGGTTGTAGGAAAAATTAGATTAATTAGATAGAAGTAAGAAAACAGTAAATAAGTCCGGACGAGACCTCAGAAAAGCTTCATGGAAACATGGAGCTTTTTTTGTTAATTGAATTTTATTTTTCGATGAACCTATTCAACGAAACCTCATTATCCAACTCTTTTCCTTCCATCAAAAAAGCTCGCATATCTTTCGCCAAAGTCGGCGCCATTAAATAGCCTTTTGTGCCAAGACCATTGAAGATGAACAATTTGTTGAATTCTGGATGTTGTCCCATAATTGGCCTACGATCTAAAACGGTTGGACGTACGCCGACACTTTGATCGATAATTTTAATAGAAAACTTACCCAAAACACTCAAGTGCTCCAACAATAAATCTTTTGATTTTTCGCTAGTTGTCAGCGTTTCGTCGTTCCATTCATAAGTTGCACCTATTCTAAACGTCTTATCGCCCAAAGGAAGAACAAAACATTTCCTATTCAACGATTCATCAGCAGGTAAATTAATAGACTCAACAGTAAGTGTTTGACCTTTTGTTTGTTCAACTGGTGCGTTGGCAAAGAATGGCAGGTATTTATTCAAATAACCACAACAAAAAACAACTTTATCATACGTAACTCCCTTGTAAGTTCCCGTTGTTGCGTCAAAGTGCGTTAAATCAAACTCTTCGTCTAAAAGTGCATTTTGAGACTTAAAATAGGTTCGGTTTTCTTCATAATAAGTTGAAGCATCTATCCAAAAAGCTTGATTCAATCGTCCGCTACCAAATTCATTTGTGGCTTTAGAATAGTTATTATCTTCTTCAAAAATTGTCTTCAAGTAACTTTTATATTCATCCAATTCTTGACGTTTTTCCCAAAATTCGCGTTCTTGTAAAGAAGAGAACATGCGTCTAATTGTAATAGGAAAATAAAGCTTTTTTTGAAACTTCTCCTCTAATTTTAAATAGTAAGGCACAGCATCTTGCATACATTCATCCAAACGCCAAGATTTGTTCATTCGTCGGAAAACAATTGGATTCACCATTCCAGCAGCCATTGCTGTAGCGTGATTTTCCCCTTTATCTAGTAGTGTAACCTGTTGTTCTGCACGTTGAAGTTCATGCGCTAAACTTGTGCCAGCCAAACCAGCACCTATAATTAAAATTTTCTCTTGTTTCATTATGATTTTGCGAGCGCTAAACTAATAATACTTATTTGTAAAGAGGGATTCGCTGCCTTTAATTCTTTTGCCATGGACTCGAGTGTAGAGCCCGTTGTAATTACATCATCTACAATAGCAATGTGCTGATACTTTGTCAAATCTCCCTTCACCTTAAAAATAGAGGTAACATTATCCCAACGTTGAAATTGGTCTTTTCGCGTCTGGCTTTCAGTATGTTTTGTTTTTAAAACATCTTGCTTTATCACAGGAATTTTCCAAACATCTGCAATTCCTTGAGCAATTTTCTCACTTTGGTTATAGCCCCGAATGAATGCTTTCTTAGGATGCAAAGGAACAGGTATTAAAGCTTGAACTTCTTTAAAAACGGGGTGTCCAACTAATTTAGTGGCAGCATAACTTCCTAAGTAAACTCCAATATTCCCTTTAAATTGGTATTTTAATGCGTGCAGAAGTTTTTGGGTCGCTTTTCCTTTTTGAAAATAGAACATCGCATAAGTTGCTTCTAAATTCACTCGTCCCCAAAAAAGTTTATCCAATGAACTTGGTTCCTTGAAACCCTCGAAATAAGTTAAATGAATAGATTCCCAGCAGGTATAGCAAAGGTGTTTTTCGTTCACTGACAATTCTGTTTGACAAGCAACACAAGCCTCTGGAAAAAGCAAATTAACAAGACCATCACTGATGAGTTGAAATTGATTTTTGGGCTGAAACAAAGACATAGAAACGAAAGTTAATAGTTAAAGTTTATTCAGATTAAATTTAACGTTTTTGGGTTTCACAAATTAGGTAATTTTATCTTAATATCAAAATTAATTTTTACAAAAAATGAAGGTGTTATTACAAAAAATCGCTGTAACCTTTGCCCTGTAACAAGTTCTAATATTTGTAACAATCAGCAGTTGAAAACCGTCAAAAATTTAATATTGAAAATTAGGTTTCGACTCTATTTTTACAGTGTAATCAGTCTTATAAAAATTTGATAATAAAACAAGGTTTTTCTGTCATTTATTTATAAAGTTGAAGGGAATCCATTGTGTATATCTTTAGTTTGTGTGTTGAAAATCGCTGAAGCGTTTGTGAATGAAAGGGTTTACAATTTTCGTGTTAATAACATTGAGTTAATGTTGATTTCTTTAATTGATTACCGAGGGAATTTTGACAAATTTTGTATGCCTCAAAATAGGATTGAATAGAGAAGACCGATCGTTAAAAAACGAAGAAAAGAGGAAACAAATTTAAATTTTGAAGATACTTCAACTGTAGCTGAACAAAAAGCTAAATGAACAAGTTATCTACTTAACTAAACGGAATAAAATTGTGTTAAAACATAAAAAAATGACAAACTTAAATGAACCTATTTTAGAATCTAACAACAGTCGCTTTGTTCTCTTTCCAATCCAACACGACGATATTTGGAGTTTCTATAAAAAAGCGGAAGCAAGCTTTTGGACGGCAGAAGAAATCGATTTATCACCCGACTTAATTGACTGGGAAAATAAGTTAAACGACGACGAGCGCCATTTCATTAAACACGTACTTGCATTTTTTGCAGCATCAGATGGTATTGTAAACGAAAACTTAGCAGAGCATTTCCTTTCCGAAGTTCAATATACAGAAGCTAAATTCTTTTATGGTTTTCAAATTACAATGGAAAATATCCATTCGGAAACTTATTCGTTGTTGATTGACACCTACATCAAAAACACAGCCGAAAAGGATCATTTATTTAATGCAATTGACACTTTAGACTGCGTTCGTAAAAAAGCAGAATGGGCTTTACGTTGGATTGATAAAGGTTCTTATGCAGAAAGACTTGTTGCATTTGCAGCAGTTGAAGGGATTTTCTTCTCTGGATCTTTCTGTTCTATTTTCTGGTTGAAAAAACGAGGTTTAATGCCTGGACTTTCATTCTCAAATGAATTAATTTCAAGAGACGAAGGTCTACATTGTGATTTCGCGTGTTTATTATATACAAAACATTTAGTGAATAAATTACCGAAAGAGCAAGTGCGCGACATTATCATGAATGCTGTTGAAATTGAAAAAGAATTTGTGGCTGACGCAATTCCTGTGAAATTAATCGGAATGAACAGCGATTTAATGTGTCAATACATCGAGTTCGTGGCTGATAGATTATTAACTGAGCTAGGAAACGAGAAAGTTTATAACACTACCAATCCATTTGATTTCATGGAAATGATTTCACTACAAGGTAAAAGTAACTTCTTTGAAAAAAGAGTTGGAGAATATCAAAAAGCTGGTGTGCTAGCAGGTAAAGAAAATCAAACATTTAGTTTGAACGAAGATTTTTAATTGAATTATAAAGAAAAGCATGTACGTAGTAAAAAGAGACGGAAGAAAAGAAGCTGTGAAATTTGATAAAATCACAGCACGCATCGTGAAGATGTGTTATGGACTTGACCCTTTGGTATCTCCAGAGGCTGTTGCAATGAAAGTGATTGAAGGAATTTATGACGGGGTTTCAACATCAGACTTAGACAACCTAGCGGCAGAAGTTGCAGCAGCAAAAACAATTGACCACCCTGATTATGCTTTGTTAGCATCAAGAATCGCGGTGTCAAATCTTCATAAGGAAACGAAAAAAACGTTTTCGGATGTAATGAGTGACATGTATCACTACATCGATCCAAAAACAGGTCAAAAAGCTTCTTTGTTGGCTGATGATGTGTATCAAATCATTCAAGAAAACAAAGAATTATTAGATTCAAGTATCATCTACGACCGTGACTTTAGATACGATTACTTTGGTTTCAAAACGTTGACACGCTCATACTTGATGAAGTTAAATAGTAAAATTGCTGAACGTCCACAACAGATGTTAATGCGTGTTTCTCTTGGTATTCACAAAAACGATGTGAAATCTGCTATTAAAACGTATGATTTAATGTCTGATGGTTGGTTCACACATGCAACACCAACGTTATTTAATGCAGGAACGCCAAAACCTCAAATGTCTTCTTGTTTCTTGTTAACAATGAAAGAAGACAGCATCGGTGGAATTTACGACACGCTGAAATCATGTGCTCAAATTTCACAATCTGCAGGAGGAATTGGTCTAGCTTTGCATGATATTCGTGCAACGGGCTCATACATCAAAGGAACAAACGGAACATCTAACGGAATTGTACCAATGTTGCGTGTATTCAACGACACAGCTCGTTATGTAGATCAAGGTGGAGGTAAACGTAAAGGTTCTTTCGCTATGTACATTGAACCTTGGCATGCAGATGTTTTTGATTTCTTAGACTTAAAAAAGAATCATGGTAAAGAAGAACAACGTGCAAGAGATTTATTTTACGCACTTTGGATTCCAGATTTATTCATGAAACGTGTAAAAGAAAACGCTCATTGGACTTTGATGTGTCCGCACGAATGTCCAGGGTTATCGGATACTCACAGTGCAGAATTTGAGGCGCTTTACACGAAATATGAAAGCGAAGGAAAAGGTCGTAAAACTATTCAAGCACAAGATTTATGGTTCAAAATTTTAGAATCACAAATTGAAACGGGTACGCCTTATATGTTGTATAAAGATTCAGCGAACTCTAAATCCAATCAACAAAATTTAGGAACAATTAAGTCTTCTAACTTATGTACTGAAATAATTGAGTACACAGCGCCGGATGAAATAGCAGTTTGTAACCTTGCTTCTATCGCTTTACCTAAATATGTAACTGAAAACAAAACGTTTGATCACGATAAATTATTTGAAGTAACGTATCAAGCTACTTTGAATTTGAATAAAATCATTGACGAAAATTTTTACCCAGTTCCAGAAGCGAAAAAATCAAATATGCGCCACCGTCCAATCGGATTAGGTGTTCAAGGTTTGGCAGATGCATTCATCATGATGGGATTCCCTTTTGAATCAGAAGATGCTAAAAAACTAAACAGAGAGGTATTTGAAACCATTTACTACGCTGCTATGACTGCTTCTAAAGATTTGTCGAAAGAATTAGGTTCTTATGAAACGTATGAAGGTTCTCCAGTTTCTAAAGGTATTTTCCAATACGATATGTGGAACGTTACACCTTCTAATCGTTGGGAATGGGATGTTTTGAAAGAAGAAGTTAAAAAATATGGTGTACGCAATTCATTATTGTTAGCACCAATGCCAACAGCTTCGACAGCTCAAATCCTAGGAAACAACGAGTGTTTTGAACCTTATACATCAAACATTTACACACGTCGTGTACTGTCAGGTGAATTTATCATTGTGAATAAACACTTATTGAAGGATTTAGTAAAAGCAGGATTGTGGAATAAAGATATGCGTCAAAAAATCATGACAGCAAACGGATCGATCCAAAACATCAGCGAAATTCCTCAATATTTAAAAGACCTTTATAAAACAGCTTGGGAAATTTCTCAAAAAGCAATCATCGAGCAAGCAGCAGAAAGAGGTGCTTATATTTGTCAAAGTCAATCGTTAAACATTTTTATGGAAAACGCCAACTTTGGAAAATTGACTTCAATGCACTTCTACGGTTGGGAAAAAGGTTTGAAGACAGGAATGTACTACTTGAGAACCAAAGCAGCAACAGACGCTATCAAATTCACGGTTGAGAAAAACGTTGCAGCAGAACCAGCAGCACAATTGGTAGAAGACCAACAAGCCGCAATAGCATGTTCTTTAGACGACCCTGATGGATGTGAAATGTGTTCTGGATAGAAGCGATACCAGTCGGTTATAGACAGAACGGAAATTCACGAGCCCGCGAGCTAAATGTGTTCTGGATAGAAGAGACTCTAAGAAAAAAAACACCTCATCGAAGAAATTTGATGAGGTGTTTTTTCTTAAAAAGTTTTTTATTGCTTTTAAGGGTTACTTTCAACAAAAGTTCCACCTATAAAATTGTCGTAGTGGGATTTAAATGTTGGTTTTCTGCTTTCCATAATTCTTGTTTAGACAACAATATTAAGCTTCCCATTTCTGAACAAATAGCACAAATCGTTCAAATGATAGCATTTGGAAAAAATTTGATTGTCCATAATCTTTATAAAATCTTAATACCATTCCAACTACTTTTGCATAAAAAGGGGAACTAAATTTAGAATTGTAAAACTTTATGCTGTTTTTTTTAAGATTTTACAACTTAAATGAAAAACCAGCCTGTAGGATTCCATAATGTGTTTTTTGCCTAGAATGATTGGCAATGTAAGACACGTCTATTTGATACTTATCTTTAAAAGCATATATCAATCCGAAATCATAACTTGCTTCAAAGAAATTGGTGTTTACATTCCAATAATTAAAGTTTTCTACGAACGCACCTAGATTATTAGTAATTGTAAAATTCAAACAAGTAGACTGATTAATATAACTTGTATTTTGACTAGCAAATCGAATTAAACCCAAATTGTAATTGATACCAAAGAAATCATTTAGATTATTTTGAAAAAGAAGCTGTGCCTCGTACGCAAAAGCGTTTATCAATTTACTGTTTTTAATAAAACTCAAACCCGAATACGTGTTAACTATAATCGCTGTTTCAGGTCTGAGTTTATTTTCTTTTAAAAGCTTTTGTTTGATTCCGATGGAGATAAAATTACCATCAAAATCAGTAGTTTTTGTAATAAAATCATTGGATTGTGGCGTAGTATTTACCGCAATTCTTACTTCTGCTTTCTTATAAATTGCTTTGCGAAGCATACAACTAGGCGCTAACAAATCAGACCATTTTGTTGAATTTGTTAGTCCGTATCCTGCTTCAATGTACCATTTTTTAGGCATCGTCAAATACGGACTATCAGCAACGCCTGGACGATCAAAAACTAAAATAGAATCTTGTGCATAAGCGAAATGAAGCGTTACGCACGCAAAAATCACAATCCAATATTTCATAAGTGCGACTTAAAATAGAAAGGTGAGTTTTATTCCAAGTAAGATGTTCTTATTCGAACGCACATTATTCGCTGGATTCAGGTAAATTCCTTTAAAACCATAATCGAAAATAAAGTTGGTTTTCAGGATATTTCCTCCTGGTGCATCAATGTCGCAGCCTAATGAAAATCGCAAGGGAAAATCGAAGGTATTGTAATTTTCTTTCAAGCTTCTCGGTTCGTGAAAACCATCATCGATACTTTTCCAAATTCGTTCTGCTTTGAAAATATACATAGGTACAATCCCGATTCCAGCAGAAAGGCGAACTTTATTATACACTTCTTGGTTGTGGCGATAAATCAGTAACAAAGGCATTTCGATGGTAGAAACTTTATACCGCAATCTTCCTGTTGAATCGGGATTTCCAATAGACTGGTCCAAATCAGGGGTGAAGATTCCCATTCCGCGTTGTTGCAATCCAAAATCTGCAGAAATTCCTAAACCTTTGTAGAAGTAATATTCCGTACTTAAGTGAATTCCTAAACTTGGACGATAAAAGGAAGAATCTTTTAAATCTCGAAAATTCGACCAAGAGTTGTTAACAGAAAAACCAAACAAGAATTTTTTGTTAAACTTTTGGTGGTTGTCAAAATAATTCGTTTTCTCTACTTGTTGTGAATAAGCAAGCAATGAAACGAAAAATGTAAGTGAAAAAAGTAATTGTTTCATTTTATAGTTTTTTAATGTCAGTACCGACCGTGAAATTCAACTGATTAATAGCATCATTATAGTTTCTTGTAGCTTGAATCAAGTTCATTTTATACTCTAAATAGCTACGCTGATAATCAATGTATTCGTAAAGATTTATATTCTTTTTTTCAAAGTTTATGCGCGCATTTTCAGCTAACTTTTCCATATCGGCAGTAATCTCTGTATTGAAAGATTCTCTTAACTCGATGGCTTGCTGTAAAGTTTGAAAAGCAGTGTTTACTTCACTTTTAATTTCATCCGTTTTGTATTCCAACAATAATTTATTTTGATCAATTTTGATTTTTGCCGCAGCGATATCTCCTTGATTTCTATTAAAAATTGGAATTGCCATTTCGAAAACCATCCCCGAATATGGGCGCACATAATTGGAACCGTTATCTAAAGGCTGATATCCTAGATTTACTTTTGGAACCGCCAATGATTTTTGTTTTTTGAGATTTGCTTTATAGAACTCAATGTTTGTTTTTGCAATCATAAAATCGGGACGGTTGGCAATCGATAATTCAGCGAGCTCTTCTACTTTAAAGTTGGGAAGAAGAAGTGTTGTGTCAGTTGTAACCTCAAGCGAAACCGTTAATGGTAGATGCATCAACATTTTTAATTTGTGTTCGCTCTCTAAAGCACTTCTTAGGTTTGAATTAATCTCATTTAAAATGGATTGACGCTCAGACTTTAAACGTATTAGTTCACTTTCTGAATTGATTCCTAGTTCTTTTCCTTTTGTACAGCGTTCAATCAACTTATCATACTGTCCAAGTGATTGATTTAAAAGGTTATTCGTTTCCATCAAACTGGCAAAATCGTAATAAGCAACGCTGTAATCAAGCACCAAGCTTCGAATAACATCTGATAAAGCGTGTTTAGCTAATTCTTTACCAATTTTTGCTTCCTTAATGGTATTGATTCTAACACCTGAAACCGAAAAAGCATACTCCAACTGAATGAGCTTTTGATTGTTAAAACGGAAGTAGCTATTTTGCGCAATACTATACATTTCAGCATTCCACACAAAAAGAGGATTATCCCAAAGTTTAGCTTGCGTAATTTCAGCTTCCGAAATATCAACATTGTAATACTCAGCCATTAATGCGATGTTTTCTTTCAGCATTTTGGCTTTTCCTTGCTCAAAATCAATTTTAAGCTTTTCATTTGTTTGTGCCCAGTTATTCAATGAGAAAAACAGGAGCAACATAAGTGTTATAGATTTCATTCTTCGATAGCTTTATGTTTATTAATTTTTTTCTGATAGCTTTTCAAGTTTGCCCAATAGTAGATTACAGGGAAAGTAAGCAAGGTCAAAATGGTTGCAGTTATTAAGCCTCCAATGATTACAATCGCCAATGGTTTTTGACTTTCAGAACCGATTCCTGTTGAAAGCGCGGCTGGTAATAAACCAATTGCAGCCATCAGCGCAGTCATAACTACCGGACGAATTCTGCTTTTTACCCCTTCAATTATCGCTTCCGCTAAGTCCATTTTTGCCTTAATGTTTTTGGTGAAAACAGAAATGAGAATCACCCCATTTTGAACACAAATTCCAAACAAGGCAATGAACCCAACACCTGCAGATATTCCAAAGTTCATCCCTGTTAAATGCAAGGCGAAAATCCCACCAATTAAAGCAAATGGAACATTTAGAAGTACTAAACCAGCGTCTTTGGAATTACCAAATAAGATAAGCAGCAACACAAAAATTCCAACTAGGGATAATGGTACAACTTTCACTAAAGTATCGGTTGCACGCACTTGGTTTTCAAATTCTCCTGTCCAAACGATTTCGTATTCTTTTGGCAATTTAACGGCTTTCTCCACTCTCTTTTGTGCATCCGCAATTGTACTTCCTAGGTCGCGTTCGCGCACCGAAAATTTAACCCCAATAAAACGTTTGTTATTGTCGCGATACACAAATGCTGGTCCAGTAACCTTTTTGATTTGTGCAATCTCATTCAGCGGAATAATGGATGCATTCTCCGTTGGAATCATCAATTTGAGGATTTTCTCTTCGCTATCTCTAAATGTTTGTGGGTATCGGATTCGAATATTAAAACGTGATTCTCCTTCGTACTTTTCTGTTATGGTTTTACCGCCAATAGCCATTTCAATAATGTCTTGCGCGTTTTTTAGTTTCACACCATACACCGCCATTTTTTGCTTATCCAAATGAATTTGCATTTCAGGTTGACCAATGTTTCTAAGAATACCAGCATCTTTTACACCCTCAATATTTTTCATTGCGTTGAGAACAAGTGTTGACAAACTATCCAAAACACGTAAATCTGGACCAAAGATTTTGATGGCGTTGTTTGCATTCATTCCCGCAACAGCTTCCGCAACGTTATCAATAATTGGTTGCGAATAATTGAAGTTGATTCCAGGGTGTTTTTTCATTTCTTTATCCATTTCAGCAATCAAGTCATCGACGGACAAACCACTTCGCCATTCGTCTTTAGGTTTTAGATTTACTTGCATTTGCACATAGAAAAACCCACTTGGATCGGTTCCATCATTCGAACGACCAGTTTGAGAAAGCACCCCATTCACTTCTGGAAATTTATTGAGCTCTTTTCTTAAAATGCGTACTTGTTTCGTTGTTTCATCCAGCGACATACTCATTGGCATTTTTGCTTCAACCCAAAGCGCACCTTCGTTCAACGTTGGTAAAAATTCTGTTCCTAACCATTTGGTAGAAAACAAACTAAAAACTAGAATTGAAACGGAAATAAGGAAAATTTTCATTTTGTTCTTGAAAGACCACTCAACACCTTTTCCAAAGCGATTATCGAAGAAACGAACAAAGAAATTATGTTTTTCGCGCACGTTTTTCTTCAACAAAATGGAAGTTAAAACAGGAACTAATGTCAAGGTAAACAACAAGGCTCCAAGCAAGGCAAATCCAAGGGTGAAAGCTAAAGGAGAGAACATTTTACCTTCCACTTTTTGAAATGCGAAGATTGGTAGCAAAGCAGTGATAATAATTAATTTTGAGAAGAAAACCGCTTTACCCATCTCTACACCAGTGCTTTTAATCAAGCCCATTTTGGACATTTTGTTGAAGCGTTCCATTCCTACTTTCTTCGCTTGGTGGTCAAGAACAACAAAAATTCCTTCCACCATTACGACGGCTCCGTCGATGATAATTCCAAAATCTACAGCTCCTAAAGACAATAAATTCGCACTCATTCCCTTTAGATAAAGCATAAAAAAGGAAAACAATAAAGACAATGGAATAATGATTGAAACGATTACAGTTGTTCGCCAATCTGCCATAAATAAAAACACGATTACAGTTACAAAAATGATTCCTTCAACCAAGTTTTTTGATACCGTTTTCGTACAATAAGCCATTAAATTATCGCGGTCGTAAAAGGTTTCCATTTTAACATCGCTCGGCAGTACGTTTTCATTCAAATGCTCTATTTTTTCTTTCACACGAGCTAAAACTTCGCTTGGATTTTCACCTTTTCGCATCACAATAATTCCTTCAACCACATCGTCTTTGTCGTCTAAACCAACTTTACCAACGCGTTGAGAACCTGTAATTTCAACATTCGCGCAATGTTTTATCAAAAGTGGTGTACCGTTGTAATTTTTAACAATTGTGTTTTCAATATCAGAAACATCGTTTATCAAACCTAGTCCACGTACCACAAATGCTTGCTCGTTGGTATTGATAACATCGCCACCAACATTGAGGTTACTATTGTTGATTGCCTCTTGAAGTTCAAAGACCGTTATGCCATATTTTGCTAATTGCAATGGATCGGGTTGAATTTCATAGATTTTTTCCTGTCCTCCAAAGGCTACAATGTCGGCAACTCCAGGAACAGCGCGCAATTGTCTGTCAATAACCCAATTTTGAATCGTCAATAAATCAATAGAAGAGCGATTTGTTCCTTTTAAAACATAGCGAAAAATCTCACCCGTTGGACCATAAGGAGGTTGTACATTGGGTTCAACTCCATCTGGTAATTTCACATTTCGCAATAAATTATTTACTTGTTGACGCGCAAAAAAGTCTTCAACATCATCTTCAAAAATGATTTTGATAATCGAAAGACCAAACATCGTAATAGAGCGAACGTTTGTTTTTTTCTGCACCGAATTCATTGCAACTTCAATCGGAATAGAAACGAAACGTTCCACCTCTTCCGCACTTCTTCCTTTCCAATCCGTAACAATAATAATTTGCGTATTGGTCACATCGGGAAATGCTTCAAGTGGTGTGTTTAAAAAGCTGAAAATACCCGCAACAGATAAAATTCCAACTAAAATGAAAGTGAGGGCTTTGTTTTTCAAGGAAAAACCAATAATGCCCTTAATGAACTTATTCATAAGATTTATAAGAAATTAATAAGTAAAAAATGAACTTAATCGTTCAAGGCATCATAGACATAAAGCTGATTTTTAGTAATCAACTTCTCACCAGCAGCAAGTCCACTTGAAATAAAGGCGACTTTATCCGTTTGGGTATGAATTTCAACTTCTCTGGTTTCTATGTTCTTTTTCGAGTGAAAAACCATTACAAAGTATTTATTCTTGTCAAAAATGATTGCGTTTTTATCGATTGCTATCATTTGACCATTTTCTTTAAAGTTTAATTTTCCTGTGCAGAACATTTCCGGTTTTAGTTTATAACCGTTGTTTTTCAATAAAACACGTGCTTTAATTGTTCTTGTGATTGGATCAATCAAGTTTTCAATTCTCGAAATCGTTCCTCTAATGATTGAATCAGAAGCAATTGTTTGAATTTTAACCTGCTGTCCCATCTTTATTTTTGGAATGTCTTTTTCGTAAATATCAAAAGCAACATATACTTCATCTAGTCGTGCAACCGAGAAAAGGTAATCCGAAGCATCTGAACGAATTTGCATATTTGGACCCACTTTTTTCTCCAAAATAAACCCTGCAACAGGCGATTTTACGACATATTTTCCGCCGTCTGTAATTGAATAAACTTCATAAACCTCCTTCAAACGGTCTAATTCTGCTTTTGCTAACTGTAAATCTTTTTTGGCATAAGCCAATTCACGTTCGGTACTAAAACTAGTTTTAAATAAATCTTGTTGGATTTGATAATTCTTTTTAGCAATTTGATATTCGTCTTCGGCAGCCAAAAGTTCTTTTTCAAACTCACGAGCTTCACCAGAATTAAGTGTTACCAATGCTTTTCGAGTGTCAACCAAATCGCCAATTTCAAAATTTACACTGATAACTTTTCCCCCAATCATAGGAAAAACATTTACCAAGTTGTTTTCGTCTGGGATAACTTTTCCATTCAAAGTTATTTCTCCTTCCAATTGCTGTAATTCAGCTATATCAAAGCGCAAAGCGCTAATTTGTTTCTCTGTTAATTGTTTTGTTTTTGTTTCGTCTGCAACTTTTTTATCTGAACAAGAAGCAGCAACGAATAACACAAGTAATACACTTGTGAAAAATGTCTTTTTCATTTCAATTGATTTAGTAATTAAGGATTTTTATTAAGCCTAAAACGTGTGCTTTTTCTTTAGAATTGAACACTTTTTTTCAGCACAAAACATAGAAACTTCTCTAAAACGATAACATTTAAAAATAAATTATCGGTCGCTTGTAAAACAACTTTTTAGAATTGTTTAGTTGAATTATAATTCTGTCTATCAATTACTTGATTTAAACAACTGGAAAACAACTGCTAATTCCGCTTCTAGAAAATTTTTCTGATTGAACTAAAAAAGCACATAAATCAATATTTAAATTGATTCGGTGTCAAAAGTTTTAGGAAAAAATGGAGATTGACTATTCTATAGCCTATAATTACAAAAGATGATGTAGAAATGTTTTTTGTATTTCTTCCGCTTTTTATTTTCTGATAAAACAATTTTATAATCGTTAAAATCAAAAACTTGAACATATAAAGCGTTGTGATTTGAATCTTTTAAATCAATTTTCAGTAAAGTTGACCCAGCATTACCCGCCGCAACAATAGACTGACCAACGAAAGAAACTTTAGGTTGATTTTCTTCTTCGTTTTCACCAACATCTTTTGCTTCTGAGAAAAACCCAACGAACTGAGAAAAATTTTCTTGATAATCGAAATCTTTATTTTCAGTGCTTGTTGCACCAAAAACTTGGAAACTAATTACAACAAATAATAAACTTATTATTTTTCTCATCGGGGTGCGAAATTATACACAATTGAGAAATAATGGATTATTTAATTTAAAATTAAATAGTACTTAATAATAATTTAACACAAAATACTAGTCAATCTTTTAATAAACCTTCTAATTTTTAACCCTAACTTCTTGATTCACACGTGCGTATTCGAAGCGGTTTAAAAGTTGAGGTAAAGCATAGCCGTCTAAACCATTAATAGATACAATTTTTGCTTTGTCTAATTGTAACCACTTGTCTTCTCGTTCTAACATTTCATCGTAGTAAATTGCTTCAATGGATGCGATTACATGAATCGTGTTATTTTCTAAAATGGGATACTCGTTCACGTAACGACACAGTAAACGAACGGGGCTACCGTTTACAAATGGAACTTCGATTTCGTCCAAGTATTCTTCATTCAAATCCGTAACATCAAATTCAGAAATGGATGCATCATAAGCCGCTGAACTTTGATGTGCATCAGCAATCATTGCTGCTGAAATTGCATTTACAGTGAAGTATTCAGTTGCTTTTATGTTCGTATAAGTATTGCGCGGAACAGTATTTGGCCTTAAAATAAAACCCAACAACGCAGGGTCGCTACCTAGGTGCGTGACACTGGAAAATATGGCAACGTTGCTAATACCATCAATTGATTTCGTTGCGATGAGGTTAGCAGATTTATAACCCATACAACTATTGATTAGGTTTAGTCGGGGGATTTTATTGAGTTTACTGAATTCTTCTTTGGTATGTTTAATCATTGTTTCAATTGCTTTTGATAATAACAGAAAGGAGTGATTCTTGTTTAAAATTGCTAGTTTCTTTAAAAAAAACTATAGACGCGATTTTTATTTTTGGAATTTAAAAAACACCTTCTGGATGTTGAAAATGTTAACCAACAAATCCAGCGGTTATGGAGGCGTGGTAATAATTGTTGTTTTACTTGAAAAACTTATCTTATTAGACTTAAGTTACTGATTTTTAAGTTACTAAGTTAACACAAATCATTTTACTCGAAATTATCCATACCAAATCAAATAATACTTTTATTTTTGTTTGTCATAAATAAAAAATATAATCTAAATAAAAAACATGAAACTTGTTAAAACATTCAGCCTATTCGCTTTAGCCTCAATTTTTGTTGCTTGTGGTTCATTAAAAAAATCTTCAAAAGGAAGTTCTGAAGGAGAAACATTATTAGAAGTGTATTGTAGCGGTGATGAATTCTTAAATAATAAAGAATATTTTAGAGCAACTGGAATTGGTGAAAGCATGGATCAAATGGCTGCAAATAAAAAAGCAAGATCAAACGCGCAAGGAGAGTTAGCAAAAACACTTAATTCAACAATGAAAATTGTAACGGATAATTATGTTAAATCTAGCGAAGTAAACAACAAAGAAGAACTAACAGAAAAATTTGAAGAATTATCAAGAACAGTTGTAAATCAGCAATTAGAAGGTGCTAGAAAAATTTGTGAGAAATACACCAAAACCAAAGAAGGTAATTATAAATGCTACATGGCACTTGAGCTTTCTGGTAAAGAAATGTTAGCAAGATACAACGAAAAAATCATCGCTGATCCTTCTATTAAAGCAGATTATGATTACGAAAAATTCAAGAAAACTTTCGATGAAGAAATGCTGAAATTGGAGCAAAAAAATAAATAATTGATTCTGAAGTATTTGTAAAATGTCTTGAAAATTCAAGACATTTTTTTTATTCAATTTTGCCAAAACATGAAAAATATTTTTTTATTGCTTCTCCTTCTGCTCCTTGCAAATAGTGCTTTTTCACAAAAAAAGAAGCCTGATTGGGTACAGAATTATCCCACACTTGAAAGTGATTATATCGGAATAGCTTCTGCTAAAAAGTCATCTACAAACTATAAAGAGCTGGCAAAACAAAATGCTTTAAACATGCTCTCCAATTCAATTTCTGTCAATGTTTCAGTGGTATCTGTTTTAGCCCAAAATGAAACCAATAAAGAATTCACAGAAGAGTTTAATGAAGTTACCAAAACGCAAACCAAAAACTATATCGAAGGTTTTGAAATACAGGCCGAATGGGAGGATAAAAAAAACTATTGGGTATTTATCAAGATTAATAAACAAAAGTTTCTCGAAAATAAAGAACGAAAAAAAAATGAAGTCACTTTGCAAGCATTTGATATTTACAAAAATGCCCTAAATCAAGATCAAGCGAATCAAATCCAATTAGCTTTACTCAATTATACACGAGCATTAAGCTTGTTAAGTCCCTTTTTATCAGAAACAATCGTGGTGAATGACAATGGTAAATCCATTTATTTGGCCAATGAAATTGTCAATCAAGTTTCAAAGTTATTTAAAGAGATTAATTTTAACACCCCAAAATCTGCATTAAAAACTTACCAAGCTGAAGCACTAGCAAATATAGAATTAACAGCCTACAGAGGCTCCACCAATTTGTCTTATATTCCATTGAAATTTGAAACAAGTGACGTAGAAATTATTGGTAAAAATCATCAAACAAACAATCAAGGAAAGTGTATGTTCTCTACTAATACTTTCTTACAAAAAGAGAAACAGAAATACCTAATAGCTGTTTGTGTAAATTTTGAAGCTTTATTGAAAGAGGCCACTCAAGATAATCTAATTATCAACCTTTTTACCAACTTAACGCCCAATGTGTTAACCATAACTATTGATAATTCAAATTCACTCTTTGACAGAAATGATGACAAATTCTTTCAAGGTACAAGTACACCATCGAACTTTCAGAATCAATCTTCTTTTGGAACAACTAATAAATCAAACGAATGTTTAAAATACACAAATTTTGAAACCATGCGAGATGCGTTGAAGTTAAAATTTTCTTCTGAGCAACTAGAAATCATTTCGTTTAATGCCCCCAATTTACCAATTGATGCAAAACAATTGGCTTCTTTAATTTCAATTCTTTCGTTTGACGAACAAAAAATTAATATTGTAAAAATCTATCTACCTTATTTGACAAGTAAACCCAAAAATCTATACAACATTTTATCTAAGGAAATTACTTTCGATAATTCTAAAATTGAATTAAAGAGGATGTTAGAGGCAGGTAATTAGACTTTTTTAATATCAAGTTTGTCTGTTAAATGCATCGAAAAATTAGCAAAAACGAATCGAGTAATTGGAAAGTAATATTCCATTTTTGCGTGTATTGGTGAAATAAATTTCTGATACTTTTCCTACGACTTTTTGTTCTTTTATTAGAAATATTAACTACTCATTTTATCTTCTTTTCTGATTCACGTGCTTGGCAAGTATGCGCTTACCTTCGATTTTCACAAGGGAAGTGCTTCGAAATGACCAAACAATATCGCTCGCTTTTTTGCGGGTTTCTTCAATGTCAACGATGGGTTGCGGATAGTCTACGCCAATTTTGCACTGATAAAATTCTTGTTCCATTTCGCTCAATTTCCAAGGTTCGTGGATGAGGTGCGCAGGAATATTTTTCAATTCGGGAATCCATTGTTTGATAAAAGCGCCTTCTGTATCGTGGTCTTCGGAATTCTTAATCGGGTTGTAAATTCGTATGGTATTGATTCCCGTCACGCCCGATTGCATTTGTAATTGAGGGTAATGAATGCCAGGTTCGTAGTCCAAAAATTGTCGTGCGAGAAAATGTAAATCGCGCCAATCTTGCCACAAATTGAAAACAAAAAAGGAAACAACCATTGCCCTCATTCGGAAGTTGATGTAGCCAGTTTGCACCACGCAACGCATACACGCATCCACAATTGGAACGCCCGTTTTGCCTTCTTGCCAAGCTTGAATGTAGCCTTCGTTTCTTACTTTTTGAAGTTGATTGTAAGCTTTGTTCACGTTCTCGAATTCCATACTGCATTCATCTTCAAACTTTTGAATGAAGTGACAATGCCAATGCAAACGCGAAATGAAATTATCTAACGCGCGCTTGTTTTTAGAAGTTTTATGGTGTTGAAGTGTATACAAATAAACCATTCGCATACTGATGTTTCCGTAGGCTAAATAGGGAGAAATCCGACTGCAGCCTTTGCGACTCAATAAGGGTTTTGAAATATGTTTACTGTAATTTACATAGCGTTCTTCTAAGAAACTTTTTAAATAACGCCAAGCTAAAGTTTCGCCCCCTTCTTGGAAATTTTTGTTTCTCGAAGTAATGTTTTTATCAAGTTCTTGACCTTTGATTTGTTGGTAAAATTGATCTTCTAGTTTCAAAAAATTGGTATTTTCTTCATCAATCAATTTCGGTTCAGAAGTCATTGTTACTTTCCAACGCTTTTCCCAATCGCTACGGTTTTTTAGCTTGCGAATGATTCCATTGGTGCGACTTTCTTTCCAATTGATTCCTTTATCCTTAAAGAAAGTTTGCATTTCTAGGTCGCGCTCGAAAGTGATTTTGTTGCCAATTTCCTGATGAGAAAAGACGTTTTGAATGTCAAACTCTTCGTTTAAACGTTGAAAAACAGGTTGAATTTCGTTGTGAAAAATATAAACTTGAGCTTTTAAATCTTGAAGCTTTGCATTCATATCCATCAACGATTCATAGACAAAGCGCCAATGACGCACATCGCTATCATCATAAGCCATTACGCTTGGTTCGAAACAATACAAAAGCAGAATCGGAAGCGTTTCTTTTTGAGCCAAAAACAAAGGTTCGTGGTCTGTAAAACGCAAATCGCGCTTGAACCAAACGATGTTTATTTTTTGTTTCAAAATCAATTCTGATCAAACATCAAGCATCCAAAATCAAGCATTTTTTATGCTTCCCATTCCGCCATCCACGTGCAAAATCTGACCTGTAATCCAGCTTGAATTTTCAGAAAGTAGAAATTCTACCATATTCGCAAGATCTTTTGGTGCTCCAATTTTTTTCAAAGGATGACGATTCGCGCTTGCTTCGATTTTTTCAGGAGAATTTAATAAGCGATCAGCCATTGGTGTATGGGTCAACGATGGCGCTACACAATTCACTCGGATTTTTGGTGCAAATTCAGCTGCCAATGAACGCGTTAAACCTTCAATCGCCCCTTTGCTTGCTGCTACTGAAGCGTGGAAAGACATTCCTGTTTGAACGGCAACTGTGCTAAACAACACAATCGAAGCTTTGTCAGATAACTGCAAGTTCGATGAATAGGCTTGAATACATTTTATCGCTCCTAAAACATTAATATTAAAATCGTTTAAAAAATCTGCTTCTTTTAAACCTCTAAACGGTTTTAGGTTGATTGAGCCTGGAAAATAGACCAAACCATCAATTATTCCTTCTAATTTTGGAAAACTAGTTTCGCTATTGAGTGTGTATTCATAAAACTCCGTGAAAGGTGCATCAGGCTCGTTTCTTGAAATGGATATAACGCGTTCATTTTTTGCGAAAAGTACTTTTGCGACTTCTTTTGCAACGGCTGATGAGGCACCAATTAGTAAAGTTGTTTTCATAAAGGTATAACAGCTATCGTGAATTTTTGTTGAGTTATGTAGGCATTGTATAAAATAGGTTCAAAGCTCAAAACCATTAACACAAATAGCATTTAACTATGTTTTCTTCCATCCATAATAATAAATCGTTCTATTTCTTATTTTATTTCTAACTTTAAGCAAGCACCTAAAATCTATTTTTTATGACACAGAATCGTTTATTTTTCAGTAATTCTGCTCGATTAACTTTACTACTTATATTTTTCAATGTAACGAGTATTTTCTCTCAACAAAGGAACTACAAAGAACACGTGACCATCGTCAGAGATCAGTGGGGAGTGCCACACATCTACGGAGAAAAAGATTGTGATGTTGCTTATGGTTTAGCTTGGGCAAATGCAGAAGACGATTTTAGAACCATTCAAGAAAACATGTTACCCGCTAAAGGAATGTTGGGAATGTGGAAGGGTAAAGATGGTGCGGTATTGGATTTTGTAGTTCAATTTTTGGGTTCTGCCGAACAAGCAAAAGCACGCTACGAAAAAGAAATTAGTCCAGAATTTAAAGTTTACCTAGAGGGTTACTGTAGAGGTATAAACGATTACGCAGCAGCACATCCAAAAGAAGTAAAGGTTAAAAAAGCCTTTCCAATAACACCTATTGATGCTATTGCTACGTTTCATTATGTTGGCGCATTGATAACAGCCTTACAAGACCAGTTAAAAGATGTAACGGCAGGAAAATACGACACTTTAGCTGTAACTTTTGCTTCCAATGCATTTGCTGTAAATAATTTGAAATCTGAAAATGGAAATTCAATTTTAGTTGTAAATCCACATGTGAAATTTGAAGGTTTATTTTCTTGGTACGAAGCGCATCTGGTGAGTGGCGAAGGAATGAATGTTTTGGGAGCTTTATTTCATGGAGGAACTAGTGTTTTCGTTGGAACAAATGAAAATCTTGGGTGGTCACATACTTGGAATAAATACGATTTAGTGGATACCTATAAATTGAAAATGAATCCGAAAAATAAACTACAATATGAATTTGATGGGACATTTAAAGATTTGACAGCGAAAAAAGCGAAATTGAAAGTTAAAATTGTAAAATGGTTACCTACAATTTCGGTTAAAAAGAAATTCTACGAAAGCGTAATCGGTCCAACTTTAGAATCGCCAGGAGGTGATTTTTATTCGCTTCGTTGGGGCGCAATGAATGAATTTAGAACAGGGGAACAGTGGTGGAAAATGTGTAAATCCAAAAACTACGATGAATTTTATGACGCACTAAAAATGAATGCCCTGCCACGTTTCAATATCGTTTACGCGGACAAAGAACAAAATTTATTATACATCGACAACGGAATTGTACCAAAAAGAACTACTAATTTCGAGTGGAGTAAAGTGGTACCAGGAAATACATCGAAAGCTGTTTGGACAGAATTTTACAAACAAGAAGAATTGCCTCAAATAAAAAACCCAGATTGCGGTTATGTTTATAACATGAACAACACACCTTATAGTGCAACTTGTGAAGAAAGTAAAATATCAAAAGGTGATTGGGACGACCACATGGATTATCGTACAGGAGACAACAACAGAAGTTTGCGTTTTATGGAGTTGATTGAAGAAAAGGAACGTGTTAACTTCGACGATATGAAACGTATTAAATTCGACAATCAATATCCTAAAGATGGAAATTTTTTGCAATCCATTTCTGTAATTTATAAAGTGGATGCAAACAGATATCCAGAAATTAAAGATATTTTAGTTGAAATGCAGAACTGGAATAAAGTAGCAAATCCAGAATCTATTGCAGCAACTTATTTCATGATTACAGTAGATTATATTTTTGGTAAATGTAAAGCTAGTGTTGAGAATTTCATTGAAGGTGTGCCCTTAGACGAAACATTATTAATTGAAGCTATTACAAATACTAAATCACACCTACTAAAGTATTTTAAAACAACCAAAGTTCCTTTAAAAGATATACAAGTAATTCGTCGTGGAACGGAAGAATATCCAATGCCCGGATTTCCTGATGCATTGGCTGCCAATTATAGTAAGAAAAGAGATAATGATGGAAAATATGAAGGATTTGTGGGTGATACTTACACCATGATTGTGGAATACGACAAAAACGGCGTTACGCGTTTAGAAACCTTGGCGAATTTCGGTTCGTCAGCTCATCCAGAAAGTATACATTACACCGATCAATTGAAATTGTGGGTAAAACAACAAACAAAGGTGATGACATTGGATAAGGAAACGATTTTTAAAAATGCGGAAAGAATTTACAGGCCGGGGAATTAATCTTGAATAATAAAAGTTAAGTTAAATTCTGTCTACCTAAAAAACTCACTTTTTATCATCGCTGGTTTGCCCCTTAAATCGAGGTAATGAATATCGAATTTAATAAGAGTTCCTTCTGGCAAATCTTGTATTCTATTTTTGACTACATCTGAAAGTTTTGCGCCTTTTACAGTAATGGATGTTGAGTCAAAAAGAACATCTATTTCTGTGATGCTAATATTGCTTTCTAACCCTTCATCAGGCAATCGAACTTCAAAATCTAATTTGTTTACATTTAATTTTTCTCCAGAACCAACGTCTCCTACAAACACGGATTTCCGCGGAGATCCTTTTAATTTTACGGGAAACTTATCAATTATCACTTTTTCACGCTCTTTTGTTTCTGGGTTCACCAAGTAATCAAAGAGGATCATTTCTGCTTCTAAACGCGTAACAGTGTCCATCATTTGGATTAAATAAGTCTTGTGTTTGTTGGTGCGTTCGATTATAAAAGTACCATCAAAATTTACAGGAAATCCTTTTTCAGCATAGAAAGAATTGGCGTATTCTCGGTACAAAACAGAGTCTTGTTTTCCGTTAAAATAATACGTGTTATCTAATTGAGCTAAGAGTTGTTCTGAACTAAAAACAAGTCCCAACAAAAAAGTTAACTTGACTAATGACATGCGATTTTTTCTACTCGGTTTTGGTGTCGTCCGCCTTCAAAATCCGTGCTAAAAAAAGTATCTACAATTTCTAATGCTTCAGCCTCACTTAAAAAACGCGCAGGAAGTGTGAGAATATTTGCATTATTATGTTGACGTGCCAAAGCAGCAATTTCAGGTTTCCAACATAATGCACTTCTAATTCCTTGGTGTTTATTTGCTGTCATGCTAATTCCATTTCCCGAACCACAAATAAGAATTCCTAACATTCCTTCATTGGCTTCAACTTTAGCCGCAACAGGATGCGCATAATCTGGATAATCGATACTTTGTTCAGAATGGCAACCAAAATCTTCTAAGTGCATTCTTTTTGCTGTTAAATGCTTGATAATCGTTTCTTTAAGTTGAAAACCGGCGTGGTCGGCGCCAATAGGAATAATTTGTGAGGACATAATTCTGTTTTTACAAAAATACGGAAAGATAAAAAATAGCGGTTATCGATTTAGGAATTAGTAACAATAGTCGTATTAATTCAACCCTTCTTCCAATCGTTTGTAATAATTATACAATTCCAATTGCGCATGAAATGGAGGAATATCTGTACGGCGGTATTGATTTTTAAAATCAGCTGTTATTAATCTCGCCTTAACGCTTCCACTCCATTGATAATTAAAAATCAAGTCTAATTCTTTTTGAACACTTGGAGATTCCACCAAAACGCCCACTTCAATACGTTTGTCGAGGTTGCGCTCCATGAAATCGGCACTCGTGATAAAATATTCGGGTTTGCCACTATTTTCAAACTTTAGAAAACGTGCATGCTCTAAATAACGATCGACGATACTGATTACTTTAATGTTTTCACTCAAGCCTTTTTTACCAGGAATCAAACAACAAATACCCCGAATAATCATGTCAATCTTTACACCCGCTTGACTTGCTTGGTAAAGTTTATTAATCATTGTTTGGTCGGTTAAATTATTGAGTTTAATTTTTATCCCTGATTTTTTACCCTTTTTAGCTGCAACAATTTCGCGTTCAATTAAAGTAATTAGTTTGCGTTTCGCATTGAATGGAGATACCAATACTTTTCTAAAAAGTAAAGGTTCAATGTGATTTTCTAGAATTCTAAACACCTTTTTTACCTCATTAGAAACTTCAGTTCTTGAAGTTAACAAGGCAAAATCACTGTAAATTCGAGCTGACTTTTCATTGAAATTTCCTGTTCCAATGTAGGTTATAAATTGTTCCTTATTATCTTTTATTCGCTTGATTTGAAGCAATTTAGAATGAACCTTTAAATTAGGAAAACCATAAATAACTTTCGCACCAAATTCTTTCAAGCGCTCACTCCAATATAAATTATTTTCTTCGTCAAAGCGCGCTTGCAATTCAAAAATAACCGTCACTTGTTTGCCGTTGAAAACAGCCGCCATTAAGGCATTCATTATTTCAGACTTACTTGCGACTCTGTAAATATTGATTTTAATTTCTTTAACTTTTGGATCAATCGCTGCTTCGCGCAGTAAATCAACAATGTAACTGAAACGTTGATACGGAAAATGCAATAAAACATCTTCTTTTAAAATCGTTTCGATGATTCCTTTTCCACGTTCAAATTGAGGAACTTTACAAGGAAGTTGTTTTGGATAAACGAATTCAGGACGGCCAAAATCTGGAAAGGAAATAAAGTCTTTGAAATTGTGGTAACGACCACCCGAAATAGTGTTGATTCCTGCTTTTAAATTCAGTGAATGTAATAAATAGCTTAGTAAATCCTCAGGCATTTTTTCATCGTAAACGAAACGCACAGGAATACCTTTTTTGCGTTGTTTTAAGCTTTTTTCAATTTTTTCAATAAAGGAAAGCGTTAAATCATCGTCTAAATCTAGTTCGGCATCACGTGTAAACTTGAAGGTATAAGCATCAATTTCTACAGGTTCAAAAATGGAAAAAATCTCTTTTAAATACAAGCGGATAATGTCGTCAATCAAAATGATTCGGATATCGTCTCCTTTTTTTAATTGATAAAAGCGTGAAAAATCGGTTGGAATTTGAATCAACGCGTAGCGAACTTTGCTTTTTTTCTCAACGATTTTAACCGCTAGATAAATCGCATAATCCCGCAATTTAGGAAAAGGATTTTTTCGGTCTAGAATAATTGGGAATATCGCATGTTTAAGTTGTTCATGGAAATAAATGCTCAATTCTTTCTTGTGAGCTAAAGTAATCCGTTTTTCGTCTGTGTGATGAATTCGTTCTTTTACTAGCGCTCGCAAAATGCGTTTATAGGCCAATTCAAACTTTTGCTGTTGTTCGATTACAACATCTCTAATTTCTTGATACAATTCTACAGGTGAGCCATGAAAACCATCTACTTTGTGTTTTCTCAAAGCAATCATACGACGAATATTTGCCACGCGAACGCGGTAAAACTCATCCATGTTGTTGGAGTAAATCCCCAAGAAACGCATGCGCTCAACTACAGGAACTTGATCGTCTAATGCTTCTTGCAACACTCGGTCGTTGAACGAAAGCCAACTTAATTCACGGTTAATTATTTCCACATCGCAAAGATGCCAAAAAGAGCTTAACGATTAAAAAAAAGGTTATATTAAATTATTATAAAGTCTATTAAGCAAATTCAATCATTACAGCGCCTTTGTCCACGACATCACCTTCAATAATGCAGATATTACTTACTGTTCCAACACCTTCTGCTTTCAAAATATTTTCCATTTTCATAGCTTCTAATGAAAGAACATTGTCGCCAATTTGAATTTCATCACCCACTTTTACAAAGATCTTTAGCACTCGACCTGGCATTGGTGCTTGCAACTCTTTCAGTTTTTTGATTTTAGGAACGTCTAAACCAAGAGATGCGATTAATTCATCAAGCTCTCCACGCTTTTTTACTTGAAAAACACGGTGATTTATTTTAACAGTCAATTGATTGTTTTCGGAATCATCCTTAATGATTTCTCCGTGAAATTTCTTGCCTTTGTGAAGCAACAAAAAGTATTTGTGATCATACCATTTTACGAAAGCACCATCGCTTGATTGAACTTCCTGACCATCTAATAACCAACGTGAATCTGACTGCATGTGACAAATATAGTGGAAAAAATAAAGTTTTTATGTTTACAGCTAACTTTGAAAAGTTGAAAGTTTCGATTAAGTAAAAAAATGACTTTAATAAGCTCTTTCGTTACGTTTTTCCACCCAATTGATAAAAGCTTTATTCACCACTTTGTTTCCTCCAGGTGTTGGATAATTTCCTGTGAAATACCAGTCTCCAAGATGATTTGGACAAGCAACATGTAAATTCTCAACCGATTGGAACACGATTTCAACTTTAGCTTTGATCGTTGGAGGCGTTAATAATTCAGCGATTTTAGCAGAAATTTGCTCGTCAGTGAACGGTGCATAGATTTCTTTAACATAGTTCCGAACTTGTTCTCTCGGTAAGTTCACTTGCTCCAAGCATTTTTTGTAAACTTGATCGATAAGTGCTGTTTGGTTCGTGTCGCGCAATAACTGAATCGTTGCTTCAAAGGCTATGAAATCTCCCATTTTAGCCATATCTATTCCGTAGCAATCAGGGAAACGAATTTGAGGAGCAGAAGAAACAACCACAATTTTCTTTGGATTCAAACGATCTAAAATTCGCAAAATACTTTGTTTCAACGTAGTACCACGAACAATACTGTCGTCGATAACGATAAGATTATCCGTGTTTGCGCGAATTCCGCCATACGTGATGTCGTACACATTCGCAACCAAATCATCACGTGTATCATCTTGGGTGATGAAGGTGCGCAATTTAGCGTCTTTGATTGCTAGTTTTTCAATACGTGCTCTACGGTGAATGATTTCTTCAATAGCTTCCAAACTTGGATTAGCACCCAAAGCTTGAATTTGTTTGATTTTTTCTTCATTTAAATGCTCTTCCAATCCTTTGATTAAGCCATAAAATGAAACTTCAGCTGTATTTGGAATAAAAGAAAAAACCGAATTATCAAAATCGTAATCTACCGTTTTTAAAACTTGGGGAACAATTAATCGTCCTAGTGCTTTGCGTTCTTTGTAAATGTCGGCATCTGAACCTCTTGAAAAATAGATACGTTCAAACGAGCATTTCAAAGGTGTCAAAGGCTCGTTGATTAACTCTTCTGAAACGTTTCCGTTTTTCTTGATAATCAAAGCGTGACCGGGTTTCAATTCTTGAATGTCGTCCACTTTTAAATTGAAAGCAGTTTGAATCACAGGACGTTCGGAAGCAACCACACAAATTTCATCGTCTTCATACCAGAAAGCAGGACGAATTCCATTTGGGTCGCGCAAAACAAAAGCATCACCGTGACCTAAAAGTCCAGCCATTGCGTAGCCTCCGTCCCAATCTTCTGAAGCTTTTTTCAGGATTTTTACTAAGTTAATTTGTTCAGCAATCTTTTGGTAAATATCCGTGTTGCTGTAACCAAGAATTTTATATTGTTTGAATAATTCGTCGTTTTCGCAATCTAAAAAATGTCCGATTTTCTCTAAAACAGTCACGGTATCTGATTTCTCTTTTGGATGCTGTCCAACACGCACTAGCACATCAAACAGTTCGTCAACATTAGTTAAGTTGAAATTTCCTGCAACCACTAAATTACGTGTAATCCAATTATTTTGTCTTAAAAATGGGTGACAACTTTCAATTGAATTTCTACCAAAAGTTCCGTAGCGCAAATGACCTAAAAACAATTCGCCAGTAAAGCCTGCATTCTTTTTGAGGTATTCAATGTCTTTTAAATTTTCTGGATTTTCCTCTGCAATTTGCTCAAAGCGCTCGTTAATTTGGTCGAAAATATCTTGAATGGGGCTTTTAGCAATGGAACGCGTTCGAGAAATGTAGCGCTCACCAGGTTGCATGTCGAATTTGATATTTGCCAAACCTGCACCGTCTTGCCCGCGATTGTGCTGTTTTTCCATCAGCAAGTGCAGCTTATTAACTCCATAAAGTGCTGATCCATACTTTTGAAGGTAAAAATCTAAGGGTTTTTTGAGCCTCAAAAGGGCAATCCCACACTCGTGTTTTATAGCATCACTCATGGTCGTTGGAGAAAAAATTTTGTGCGAAGTTAGCTATTTGATGGCAATATTTAACGATTTATTTCACCGAAAAAACCCTTTGTGTTTGGTGTCAAGTTGGAAGTGTAAGAGTGAGAAAGAAGTGTGTAACACCTCAGCTCATTAATGCACTTGCCTTACAAGAGATAGCTAAACCACAAAAGAAACATGTGCACCATCATCCAAAAAAGAAACCTCATTCTCATACAACGAATGTGACATATTGTTTTTCAGCACCTCATCCTTCTATTAGAAACCAAGGAAAAGGTCACCAAAATGGAAAATTAAAAGGTCAAGAAAAGAGTAAAGGAAAAGGTGGGAAGAAGCATTGATAAATCGGAAATAATAATTGATAACTTCGCAGAAAAATTCTTTCGTGTCTTTTACTCCTTTTCTGTCCGACGTTAGTACAATTGAACTACCTGAACATTTTACTTATCCGTTTTATTATTCGCCTCATCCTTTAAGTTTAGTAGCTTGTCGTGAGTTGCAAAATTACCTCAAAAATCAAACTGACTTTTCGCACAATTTTGGCTTCGATGAAAACGATAAAAGTTTACAAATCGGAAAAATGTTTGGCGTTTTAGTGGTTAAAAATCTAGCTGGAGAATTGGGCTATTTAGCTGCTTTTTCGGGTAAACTTGCTGACGAAAATCACCACAAAAGATTCGTTCCACCCGTGTTCGATTTGCTTGAAAACGGCAATTTTTTTAGAGTAGGAGAAGTGGAAGTGAACAACATTACTCTCCAAATTCAAGCGCTGGAAAATGATGCAAACTACCTTCAATTAAAAATAAATTTAGAAGAGGCTAAAGCAAATTTAGTAGCCGAAATTACTGCTAAAAAACAAGCCTTGAAAGCTTCCAAAAAGTTACGAGATGAGAAACGTTCAGCTGCAAAATCAGCGCTTAACGATGCAGAACAGTTGCAATTAATTGAAGAATTGAAAACCGAAAGTATTCGCGAACAATTAGCGGCTAAAGACTTTATTCGCGAGATAAGTTTGAATTATGCGGAATTAGATGCTGAATTTCAAAAACTGGAGCAAGTAATTTTAAAATTGAAAGAGGAGCGCGCTTTAAAATCATCCTTGCTACAAAAAGAGATTTTTGAGAAATACACCTTTTTAAATCAAGCGCTAAAAGAGAAAAGTTTGCTAGCTATTTTTTCTGCAACGGTCTTTCAAACCCCACCTGCTGGAGCAGGAGAATGCGCTGCACCGAAGTTATTGCAATATGCTTTTTTACATCAGCTACAGCCCATTTGCATGGCAGAGTTTTGGTGGGGAAAATCTCCCAATTCGGAGGTGCGCTTACACGAACAATTTTACCCTGCTTGTCGGGGAAAATGTGAACCGATTTTAGCACACATGTTGGAAGGAATTTCTTTAGAGAAAAACCCAATGTTGGAACAAGCAACCGTAAAAAAGATTCCTATAATTTACGAAGATGATTACCTTTTACTTGTAAATAAACCTCCTGATTTTTTATCTGTTCCCGGTAAAGAATTGAAAGATTCAGTATACGAGCGCATCCGTTTACAGTACCCAACTGCAAGTGGTCCATTGCTGGTTCATCGTTTGGATATGTCCACATCAGGTTTATTATTGATTGCCAAATCGGAGGAAATTTACAAACACTTACAATCCCAATTTATTCGTCGCGTGGTCAAGAAATCGTACAGCGCCCTTTTGAATGGAATTGTAGACGAAACAGAAGGTGCTATCTCTTTGCCTTTACGTGTAGATTTAGAAGACCGACCAAAACAATTGGTTTGCTACGAGCATGGAAAAAATGCGTTCACGAAGTATAAAGTTTTAGCTTATGAAAACGGAAAAACGCGCATTCAATTTTTTCCAATCACAGGTCGAACGCACCAATTGCGCGTGCACGCTGCCCATCAATTGGGGTTAAATTGTCCGATTGTTGGAGACGATTTATACGGTACGAAAGGTGAACGCTTATGCTTGCATGCTCAATGGATTCAATTCAAACATCCAATAACAAAAGAACTAGTGGAGTTTAGCTGTGAGGCCGCGTTTTGATGGAAAGTTATATGTAAACGCTAATTGTTACTTCCCTGCTTTAATAAACTCATTCGCCCGCAACTTAGCATTGTGGCGGACATCTTCCCAGAATAGATTCACGTCGCCAATGTGGTAATCGTCCATTGTCCAAGCCATACTGCGGTATGGAAAATGCGGCGTTGAAATCCAAATTGCACCATCAATGAGGTGAGTTGTGAATGATTTGGAATACAAGGTGTTGTTGTTGAACAAAAATCCTTTGTGATTATTTCTGTCGGCTGTTTTCGATAAATCCCACGTTACAGGATTCACCACCGAAGAACCTTTGTACCAGTTTTCATATTTCTCTTTGCTTAATTTCTTTTTGAACGTGTTCCAACTCACATATCCTCCCGTTTGGGTAGAATCCGTCAATAATTTCAAACTTTGATATTCTGTTTTCTTAATTCCAATTCCGGGTAAATAAGCCGCTACCAATTGACTTTGAAGAGGTTTATTGTCGAAGAACTCTTTCAATAATAACATCAAATGCGTTGATCCTTGACTGTGACCTGCTAAAATTATTGGACGACCATTGTTGTGGTGATCTAAATAATATTGAAAAGCTGCCTTCACATCAGAATAAGCGAGCAAAAGTGCATCTCGACCGCCTGTTTCAATGTTTCTGTATGAACGAATATGTGCTTGACGGTAAAAAGGAACATACATTCTTCCAGCTTCTACCCAAGCCGAAGCTTGAAAACGTACCGCATTTTCAATAATTTTTCTGCGCTGTTCGGCATCATCAACCGGAATGTTCCAACGTTGGTCTGATTTGTCCAAAAACACGGTAGGATACACATAAAAAACATCCACTTTGGCAAGCAAACTTGAATCTTTCAAATAACTCGAAAGTTCCTTAGAATAATTTCCAGGAAGCACAGCCCAATTCGATTTTTCGGCATAATTTGTTGTTTGTGAAAAACAATTGATTATTAAAAGATTCGAAACAAGTGCTGAAAAGACAATTTTTGAGAACATTACTTTTGCGGATTAAAATTTAAAAGGATGCACAAAATTACGTTATTTACCTTTTTATCAGTAGCTTTTTTATTACATAATTGTTCACTTGTTTTGACTTTAAATCCATAGTCGTCGTGTCTAAAGCTAGCCCCTTTAGTTTAAAATTGACCACTTCACCAACTCAATTTTCGTGTCACCTTCTGATTCAATATCGGTTACAAAAGCACTTGTATTTACAGTTGTAAAATGAATGTCGTTTGCCAACACTTCCGCGCAACATATTTTATAGTGGTAGTAATTGCTGATTGGACAGTTTTCTTTTTCTCCCATAAGAATTATTCTAAAACAATTTTTTGATTTATCAGCGTATTATTTTTACGGATTGATGAGGTCAACAAAATGCAATCCATTGAAATGGATCATCCAAACACATTTAAACAAATAGGCTCGGGATTAATCCCGAGCCTATTTGAAAAATCAACCATAAAAATGGTTGAAACCATTTATCATTGCAATACAATCTTTCTCACCGTAACGGTATTTCCTTGTGCATCAATTAAATGCACGAAATACAAACCGTTACCTGACCACGTGCTTAAATCCACATAGAATTGTGCTTGATTGATTAAGCTTTGGAATACTTGCTGACCTGCATTGTTCTCAATTTTAATCGTATAACCTGCCATGGCTGTGTAATTTCCATTATCAATAGTGATGTGATCACTTGCTGGATTGGGATAAATCAAAATCGTATTCTCGTTGTTCGGTGCTGGTAAACCCAAGGTTGTGTTGATGATTAATGTGTCTGTTACTGTGGTATAAAGCGTGTCATAAACGGTTACATTGGTAATACACGTATCAGCAATTAAAATAGAAGCAACATTTGAGGTATCCGTGCAGTTTCCTGCGCTGGCAATAACACGGAAAGGCTGGTTGTGATTGGATAATTGAACGTTTGAAACTGTTAACGAATTGGATGTTCCACCTGAATAATTTGCATTTGAAGGAACATTTTGCCATCCAAAATTTGAAGGATTGCTTTGCCATTGATACGTGCTACCAGCTACTGCATTTAAAGAAAACTGTGCGTTTGTTCCAATCGTATTGACAGCGTTAGTTGGTTGAGATGTAATTTCATTACCTGTGCAACTATTGTATAATACTGTGATTTCTTGTTGAGTTAGAGCTCTATTCCAGATTCCGATGTCGTCAAGATTACCTGTAAGATGAGCTTGATTAGTTGGTTCATTGTTTTTTCCAAAATTCAATGGTTGATTTGGCGACGTGTTAATAACAGTTGAAACATTCAAATTCGTTAAAATATTTGTAAGCTGAATTCCATTTTGATAAACAATAATATCATTCACTGTAGGGTTATTTACAATTGGTAAAACAACAGTATACATATTCCAATTTGTTGATAATGCAATATAGCTAAATCCTTTGGCACTATTTGCAGCTCCAACAAAAATTCCAGTTGGAGATAATCCGCAATCAAACCTATTTCCTTGAGTGGGAGAACCCCAAGAAAATGCAGTATTTCCGGATGAAATACCATTCGTTTCTTTATACCAAAAGTTAATACTTCTGGAGGAAGTACCAGAAATTGAAATTGGTGAACACGATATACCGTCATTCACTCCATCAAAACTATAAGCCTTATTAGAACTCCCAAATCGATCTGTCGTCATGGTTGCTCCTGTGACCGTTCCATTATTCCCATTCCCACTCTCATCATTTGCATTTCCATTAAAAGGCCAATAGCCAACTAATCCATTTGTTGGCACATAACTCGGAACTTGCGCCATTACATTTGCAGCTAAACAAAGCCCAACTGCAAAGGCCGTCAACATAACTTTTTTCATTTTTAAAAGCTTTAGTTTCACTCGCCCCACAGTGAGTTTATACAAAAAAAAAGAAGCGTGGGACAGTTGCCGAAATGCTTGTACCGATGGGAGTCGAAGCCCAGTAAGACAAAGCAAAGCAACGCCCACGCCGTAACATGAGCATTTACTTTCACTTCCCTGTCTTACCTTGAATTTCGACTTTTACGGTACAGGATGTTTAGCAAACGCTAATTTTTAATTCCAATAAGATTCCTTCTTTAAGGTTGAAACAAAGTTAAGGTATTGGTTTTGTATTTGTTGCAATTTGAATATGAAAAATTCAAAACAGCATAAAAACACGCTTGTAAAAAGGATATTTATTCCTAACTTCAAGTAAACTATGAAGAATGAAATCATTTTATACCGCCCAAATGAGGCCGCAGAACACATCATGGTTTACATAGAAAACGAGTATATAATGCAAATTAAACAATATTTGAAATGAGTAGTATTTTAACCCAATCAACCGATCGTATCGAAAAAAGAATTTTTTTAATTCGGGGTGAATATGTAATGCTAGACAGTGATTTGGCAGATATTTACGGAGTATCAACTAGTCGTTTGAATGAACAAGTAAAAAGAAATGCCGAACGGTTCCCAGAAGACTTTATGTTTAAACTTTCAAAAGAAGAATGGGAAAACTTGATATCGCAAAATGCGACTTCAAATGAACATGGAGGAAGAAGAAAAACCCCATTTGTTTTTACAGAACAAGGAGTTGCCGGATTGTCTGGAGTTTTAAAAAGTGAACAGGCTTCTCAAGTTCATGTCACTATAATGCGTGCATTTGTTTCAATGCGCAAATTGATTGCTTCACAAATTGGATTGATACAACGAATTGATGGTTTGGAACGAAAACAATTGGAAACAGATAATAAATTTGAAAACGTTTTCAAGGCTCTCGAACAAAATACTATCCCCTCTCAAGGCATATTCTTCGATGGACAGATTTATGATGCTTACGAATTGATGTCAAAAATTATTCGTTCTGCCAAAAAAGAATTTATCCTCATAGACAATTACATTGATGAAACTGTGTTGACGCATCTCAGTAAACGAGCAGAAAACGTGGAAGCAATCATTTATACCAAATCAATTTCAAAGGCAATACAGTTAGATTTGGAAAGACACAATAGCCAATACTCTCCCATTCAAATCAAAGAACTTCGAGATAGCCACGACCGCTTTCTCATCATCGACCAAAAAGAATTGTATCACATAGGCGCATCGCTGAAAGATTTGGGCAAGAAATGGTTTGCGTTTTCTAAATTGGATGAGAAGTTATTGGTGTTCGTTTTAAGTCGATTATTGGAAAACTAACTCAAAAAATATTCATTTCCCCTCTAAAATTCTGAAATATCATTCTTTCTGAAAGGATAAAATTTCCTAACTTCAAGTAAACTATGAAGAATGAAATCATTTTATACCGCCCAAATGGGGCCGCAGAACACATTGAAGTTCGCGTTGAACACGAGACCGTTTGGTTGAATCGAAACCAAATTGCATTGCTTTTTGGAAGAGATGTCAAAACAATTGGAAAGCATATTAATAATGCACTAAAGGAAGAATTAGATGGAATTCCAACTGTCGCAAAATTTGCGATAGTTCATTTTGAAGGGAACAGAAAAGTGACGAGAAATATTGAGTTTTATAATCTCGATGTAATTTTGTCTGTTGGTTACCGAGTAAAATCCAAGCAAGGGACTTTATTTCGAATTTGGGCTAATCGGATATTAAAAGACCACTTACTTCAGGGATATACAATAAATGAACGAATTAATCTTCTTGAACAAAATATAACAAGGGATATAGGTCATTTAACAAATAGAATTGGTCAAATTGAGCTTTCAATTTCTTCTAACGAACTTCCCTCTCAAGGCATATTCTTCGATGGACAGATTTATGATGCTTACGAATTAATGTCAAAAATTATTCGTTCTGCGACAAATGAAATTATTCTCATCGACAATTACATCGATGAAACGGTGTTGACGCATCTCAGTAAGCGTGCCGAAAACGTAGAAGCAATCATTTATACCAAATCAATTTCAAAAACCATAAAACTTGACCTTGAAAAACACAACAGTCAATACCCTCCCATTCAGATCAAAGAACTTCGAGATAGCCACGACCGATTTCTCATCATCGACCAAAAAGAATTGTATCACATTGGCGCATCGCTGAAAGATTTGGGCAAGAAGTGGTTTGCGTTATCGAAAATGGATGGTTTTTTGAATGAAGTTTTTAAAAAAATTAAGACTTCACCAATTCAATTTTAGTATCCCTCTCATTTTCTATATCCGTCAATAAAGCCTCAGCTGAAACACTTGTGAAAACGATATCATCAGCCAAAACTTCCGCGCAGATATAATCTTTGTTTGCAGCAGTTGCAGCTTGAACAAAAGCACTTGTTTCGATGCTTAACACAATTCTATCTGTAACGTCCAAACCACTGTCTTTTCGCAAATTTTGAACTCTATTTACGATTTCACGTGCAACTCCTTCCGATTTCAAACTTTCAGAAATGGTGATATCCAAGGCAACTGTCAGTCCACTTTCGCTTGCAACCAACCAACCTGGTATGTCTTGCGCATTGATTTCAAAATCGGCTAAATCCAAATTGATTTCCGTTTCTTCGATGCTTCCCGACCAACCATTATTTTGCTCAATTGCCGCGATGTCGTCTTGTGAAAATCCAGCAACTATTCCAGCGATTGCCTTCATTTGTTTACCGTATTTCGGACCAATCGTTTTGAAATTTGGCTTGATACTTTTTACTAAAATTCCAGCGCCATCTCCCAACAATTCCAATTCTTTTACATTCACTTCTGAAAGAATCAAGTCTTGAACGTGCTTCAAATTTTCAGCCACTTCTTTGTTCAAAACAGGAATCATGATTTTTTGCAAAGGTTGACGCACTCGTATATTATGTTTCTTACGTAATCCTAATACCAAGGAACAAGCTTGTTGTGCCAATTCCATTTGCGTTTCTAATTTCTTGTCAATCCAGTTTTCGTTTACAGCAGGGAAATTCGCTAAATGCACAGATTCTGAAGTGTTTTTACCTGAAACTTTATTCAAGTCCAAGAACAATTGATCCATATAAAAAGGTGCAATCGGCGCTGCTAACAAGGCAACTGTTTCCAAGCACGTATAAAGCGTTTGATACGCACACAATTTATCTTTCGGGTCGTCGCTTTTCCAGTAACGTCTACGACACAAACGCACGTACCAATTCGACAATTGATCGCTCACGAAATCTTGAATCGCACGTCCAGCTTTTGTGGGTTCGTAATCGGAGTAAGCAGCATCCACTTCTTGAATCAATGAATTCAATTTTGATAGTACCCAACGATCGATTTCAGGTCGCTCATTCAAAGGAACTTCGGCTTCAGAAAAATCAAATCCGTCGATGTTTGCATACAAAGAGAAAAACGAATAGGTATTGTAAAGCGTTCCAAAGAATTTACGTTGAATTTCTGCGATTCCTTCCAAGTCAAATTTCAAATTGTCCCAAGGTTGCGCATTCGTAATCATGTACCAACGCGTCGCATCTGGACCGTATTTTTCTAAAGTTGAAAATGGGTCAACGGCATTGCCTAAACGTTTTGACATTTTTTGTCCGTTTTTGTCTAGTACCAATCCGTTTGAAACCACGTTTTTATAGGCAACGGAATCAAAAACCATCGTTGAAATGGCGTGTAAAGTATAGAACCAACCACGTGTTTGATCGACTCCTTCTGCAATGAAATCAGCAGGATAACCTGTTCTGTTCTCCACCAATTCTTTGTTTTCAAATGGATAATGCCACTGTGCATAAGGCATAGCGCCGGAATCAAACCAAACGTCGATTAAGTCTGCTTCGCGTTTCATCGGTTTTCCAGAAGGCGAAATCAACACGATTTTATCCACTAAATGTTTGTGTAAGTCAATTTGCGCATAATTGTCCGCTGACATGTTTCCAATTTCGTAATTCGCCAATGGATTTTCAGTCATTAAACCAGCCGCAACTGCTTTATCAGCTTCATTTTTCAACTCTTCCACAGAACCTATGCATAATCGCTCGTCACCTTCTTCTGTTGACCAAATTGGAATCGGAATTCCCCAATAGCGTGAGCGTGAAAGGTTCCAATCGTTGGCATTTTCCAACCATTTTCCGAAACGTCCCGAACCTGTTGATTCTGGTTTCCAATTGATAGTATTGTTCAATTCTACCATGCGGTCTTTTTTGTCCGTCACGCGAATGAACCAAGAGTCCAGTGGATAGTATAAAACGGGTTTGTCTGTTCGCCAGCAATGTGGGTAGCTGTGTTCGTATTTTTCGACTTTAAAAGCCTTGTTTTCTTCTTTTAGTTTAATCGAAATTTGCACGTCCACCGATTTGTCAGGTGCTGTTCCTTCGTCATAATATTCGTTTTTCACGTACATTCCAGCGTAATCGCTCACTTCAGGGCGGAAACGTCCTTGTAAATCTACCAATGGCACCAAATTATTGTTTTCGTCTCTCACAAGCATTGGCGGCACACCAGCATCTTTTGCCACTTTTGCATCATCAGCACCAAAAGTCGGCGCTGTATGTACGATTCCTGTTCCATCTTCCGTCGTTACGAAATCTCCAGGAATCACTACAAATGCTTTTTCAGGGTTTTCGTCTGGCAAGCAATAAGGTAGCAATTGTTCGTATTTGATACCAACTAAATCTTTTCCAAGGCAAGTTCCAGCAACGAAATACGGAATTGATTTATCTCCAGCAGTATAATTTGCCAAATCAGTTTCATTTTCAACGACTTGATATCCTTTTGAAAATTGGTAACCAACGAGGTTTTTTGCCAAAATAACGTTAATTGGTTCAAAAGTATATTGGTTAAATGTGGAAACCAACGCGTATTCGATGTTCGGTCCAACGGTTAATGCGGTGTTGGATGGTAATGTCCACGGGGTTGTGGTCCATGCCAGTAGGGACAAATTGCAATTTGTCCCTACGGCATGACCACAATTTGTCCCTACGGCATGACCGCAATTCGCCCCAACAACGTTTTTCATTATTC
The DNA here is from genome assembly GCA_044350515.1 of Crocinitomicaceae bacterium. Lineage (GTDB taxonomy): Bacteria > Bacteroidota > Bacteroidia > Flavobacteriales_D > Crocinitomicaceae > UBA952. The sequence goes on from JBILHL010000001.1 coordinate 41,288, forward strand.
CATCAAAAGGCGTTTTTTCACCATCCGCAATTTTAAATTGTGCCACCACCGTCGTATCCTTCACATCGCGGTAACATCCCGGTTGATTTATTTCGTGCGATGAAAGTCCAGTTCCTGCTTTTGGAGAATACGGTTGAATCGTGTAGCCTTTGTAAATTAAACCTTTGTTGTATAATTGAGATAGCAACCACCAAACTGATTCCATGTATTTTGGTTCGTAGGTGATGTAAGGATTTTCCATGTCCACCCAGTAACCCATTTTCAAAGTTAGGTCGTTCCAAATGTCGGTGTAGCGCATTACAGCTTTTCGACACGCGTCGTTGTATTCGTCCACCGAGATTTTAGTTCCGATGTCTTCTTTAGTGATTCCGAGTTCTTTTTCAACGCCCAATTCCACAGGAAGTCCGTGTGTATCCCAACCTGCTTTGCGTTTTACTTGCTTACCTTTCAGCGTTTGGTAGCGGCAAAAAATATCTTTGATAGCACGCGCCATTACGTGGTGAATACCGGGTAAACCGTTTGCAGATGGCGGTCCTTCGAAGAACACATACGATGGATTTCCTTCACGGGAGCTAATGGATTTCTCAAAAATGGATGCTTTATTCCATCTTTCAAGTACTTCACTTGTAACATTTGGAAGGTTCAGACCTTTGTATTCTTGATATTTCTTGCTCATAATCTTTTGGAGTTGAAGCTGCAAAGTTAAAAACTAAAAGTTAAGAGTTGAAAGTTGAAAGTTGACAGTTTAGATTAAAGTGGATTTATTTTGATACTTTTCGATTAAACTAAGTTTATTTTCATTAAGATAAACACGAATTTACTTCACTATTTTATTTATAGATATAAGCCAGCTATGTTGAAAGGTCTTAAAAGTTAACTTATTACGTTATTCTCTACTTTTAATATAAATCACAAATACCCCAAAATCCATTTCGCGCTTGGAATTTTTGCCAATTGCGTTTTCGTTAAAATTAATTCAAATGCTTGTGATTGACCTTCGAAAAAATATAATTTGATTCCGTCTTTGTGAAACGAAAATTGCTGTGCTCCGCTAAACAAAAAATCAGGATGATTGCAGTCTATTCTAATATCAGGATTATCTTGAATAGCTTCTACAATTATCTTTTGATAAATAGGACTATTGGAGTTGAATAAATCATTAAATGCTACTTTCTTGCTTGATCCATCCGATTGGAAAACCCAATTTGAAACTTCTAAATATCCGGATGAACCTCCACTGTTTTTTCCATAATCCAATTGAACTGTTGGTGGCTCGGTAATGGATAAACTTATCGCTTTTGAAGTAACAAATTCTGCTTTGAAGTATTTATTTTCACCGTAACTCGTTCCTCTTACACCGTTTATCACCGCATTTTTGTTTCTCTGAATTTGATTCCAATAGGTAGGATAGAAATAATTGTAAACCAATTCTTTGTGGTTTTGTAGCATTGATTTTTGAGAATACTCAGCACATTGAATGTAGAAGAAATTATAGCTACTTTCCTCCGTCCAATAACTCATCAGTAGTTCTTTTTTCGATCGCGAAACAAGTTTGCCATCCTTATCGTAGCACGTGGTTTTGCCATTTTTTTCTAAGCTGTAATACACCACGTTTCCGTCTCCAGAATAATATAAAGGAACAAAACTCGAGTAAGAAGAGTCAATAACTGCTGGATTAGTCAAGTTAATAACAGCGACTTTACTTGATGAAGTAATGCCCACATACAGGTTTTTTGTGAATAGAAAGAAGTCAGAAAAAAGGGGTTGAATCACCCATTTGCAATTTTCGTCAAGGAGTCCTTTTTTGTAGTTTAGTTGCACTATCATTGCTTCCCAATCATAAGGAATTGCATCAAAATCACCATTGATGCGTTGCACACCAAGGGTATCATATAAGCGCCATTTTCCTTTTTCTGTCATTCCCCAAATGCGGTTTTTACTTGCAAATTGCTGATTGAATTGCGTATGATTTTCTTTAAAAAGTAAACCCAAGCGTGGGTGAATGAGGTTATATCCCTCAGCTGTTTGAACGGTTGGAAGTCCACCACTGTGTGAAGAAATACTTTTTACTTTGGTAGCAAGATTGGTGCTTTTATCATAAATAAATCCTCCACTATTTCCATTGATTAACAAGAGATTACCAAAGTTTTTAGGTAGATTGTAACCATAGATTTCTTGTCGCCACATTTTTTGTGTTTGGTCGTAAATCAAAGGATAATACTGTTGCTCAAATTGAAAAAGATAAATACTGTCCAATTTCGTTTTAAAGGTTACTGTTTGAGCTTGATAACCAGCAAGATTGGCATCTGTCAAAAGAACTCTTTTCATTTGTGGAACGCCATTATTACCCGATTCAACCAATAGCCCTTCAAAATCACTGGTAATAATAATTGTTGAATTTGTTGCGGGAATTAATACGATTCCTTTTTCGTCCATAATTCCCCATTTGAAATCTTTGCCCTGTCGTTTTCCGAAGAAAAAATAAACACGATAAGCATCAGAAGCGTAATAATTGTTTTTTGGAAGGCGAATATTTTTGGTCATAAACGTATCGGCTTCAGCGAGTTTTTTACCATTCACATCGATTAAATCATAGGAGTTTGTTTCGGAGAGATACGCAAAATAGCGGGCACTTGAAACGGTTTGTACCTGTGCATAAATGGGAATGAGTTTTTCATAAATAGGAGCTAAATGAACTTTCCAATCGCCGTTTAAAATTCCCTTTTTGCCGTTTTCTGTGAAAACAAATTGATGATGTGTATGTAAACAAGATAAGGCATTGCTGTAATTATATAAGGTTTTTTCGAAGGTGTATTTTGGCCAAACTATCGCTTTTCCTTCTGCGCTGAAAAGTCCGTATTTGTTGTTTTTGAGTACCGTATAATTATCTCCACAAGGAGTTACTTTATCAAAAGTACTGTCTGAAAGTTGTTTGCCTTCAGGAGTGAAAAAGCGCACATTTCCTACGAGTGTACTTGATTCTACCATATTATCGCCCACAACAAAAACAGATTGCTCATTGTATTTGTAGAGAATAATTCCATCAAAATAGGGTACAAGTGGGGTTCCGTTTCCTTCTAAAATTGTCGATTGATGCTTTGGAGCTGCTGTTTTAGAATAAGTTGTTTTAACCACTAAAAATCGTCCTTTATTTAATTGCTGAATGGAACTAAATTCCTGCGGGAGAACCCAAACTTTAGAAGTGTCCATAATTCCCATTAAGTTTTGGGTGTAACTGTTTTCTACTTTTTTGTTTACCAAAACAAATCGGTCGGGGGTCAACATATAGATTTGATCGTATTTTGCACCGACGAAAATTTTTCCCGCTTTAGTTAAAACACCCCATTTATCGCCTTCCTTATAAGTGAAAAAACCACTTTGTACCGATTGAATTTCTTGGTAACGCGCTGGAACCACCCATTTTTTGTTGGCATCTTTCAATCCATACGCACAAGCAATAGGGTCGCGCACGATTTGCAATTGTGAAAAGGCAAACGAAGAAGAAAAAAAGATTAAGAAGCAGAAAAAGTGTTTCATAAAACTAAGATACACCTTTGAAGTGAAAAGGTTTAAAAAAAGGTGAACCTAATTTTTTAATCTAAGTAACCAGATACGAACTACTATTATCAATTGATAAACTAGAACATTGAGAATTGATTTTAGAATCTAATACGATTTTGATTTAAAACTTATCTTTGTCTAGTGAAAAAGCTCTACAAATACCTTCTTAATACGCTTCCTCGTCCTTTATTGATTCGTTTAAGCTATGTTTTCAAGATTTTTGCACCCATTCTTTACCGTGGAAACAAGGTAGAATGTCCGGTTTGTGAAAAATCATTTTCCAAATTTCTTTCTTATGGTTCAGATGTAGCCCACCGTGAAAACGTCTTGTGTCCTTATGATTTAACTTTAGAACGCCACCGTTTGATGTGGTTGTATCTTAAAAATGAAAGTAACTTTTTCAGCGCCGAAAAACTAAGTGTATTGCACATCGCACCAGAACAATGTTTTATTCATCTTTTTAAGAAGCAAAATAACCTCGATTATCTAACGGGAGATTTAGAGTCTCCAATTGCTGATATTCACTTTGATTTGCACCAAATTCCGTTGGAAGAAAATCGCTTTGATGTTGTTTTTTGTAACCACGTTATGGAACATGTGGATGATCCTATTCAGTGTATGAAAGAAATCTATCGCGTGATGAAACCTGGCGGATGGGCGATTATGCAAGTTCCGCAAGACATGACGCGAGCAACAACCTACGAAGACCCAACAATTACTTCTCCTGCAGAACGGGAAAAACATTTTTGGCAAAAAGACCATGTTCGCTTGTTCGGTAGAGATTATCCGCAGTGGCTAGAAAAAGCAGGGTTCAAGGTTGCTATTTACGACACAAAACAAAAATTTGAACCGGCGGTTATTGATAAATACCGACTGATGAAAGACGAATTGTTATACATTGCTAGAAAATAATTTATGCGTATTCTTTTCACACTATTAATTTCTATTTCGTTTGCCTCATGGGGACAAAAAGCGGTTTACCTTCACTTGAATCCGAAAGTAAATGGTGTGGATTTACAACTAAACACCACTTACACCGCTTTGGACGGTAAAGTGTTCAAATTAGATCATTTCGATTATTATTTGTCGGAAATTTTACTCAAACACGATGCGGGACAAGAAATAAATTTATACCAAGACATTTACCTTGTTGAACCCGACAATCACACTTTTCTATTAGGATATTTCAATTTTGATGTAATTGAAGAATTGAATTTTACGGTGGGTGTTCCAAAAAAATGGAATACGCAAACAGGTGCCGAATCGCAAGACATTTCACTTTATCCAGAAACACATCCCTTGAGTTTTCAAACCCCTTCCATGTATTGGGGATGGCAAGCAGGCTACATGCACATGATTATCGGTGGTTTCTCAGATTCACATTCAGATGGAGATCCAGATGCTTATTTCGAATTACACAATTTAGGAGCTAACAACCAACAAACTTTAAGTTTGAATGTAACGCAAACAGCAACTTCAGCCAATCAAATTGACATTTATGTGGATTGTAATATTGAACAGTGGATTAAAAATATTCCATTGGCAACGGCTGGTGTAATCCATGATGAAGTTGGAGTAAATAAAACTATACTTGAAAATGCACAAACAGAGCCTGTTTTTACGCTTGCAACAACAGCAAACTTATCTGAAAATGAAGCGGTACGTTTCACACTTTGGACTTCAAACCACGAACTTTTTGTAAATCTAACAGCATTAAAAAACGTTGGTAAATGCAGTGTAATTGATCAAAGAGGAAGATTGGTTCAAACGCAATCAACACCAAATACAGCAGGAACCTTGAGTTTTAAAAACCTAAGTTCCGGTTTTTATCTCGTTCAATTGGAAGACACGAAAGGAAATTTAATTGCTGCGAAAAAAACGCTAATTCCATAAAATGGCGCGCACTTGGTTGATGTTTTTTGCGCTTGGTTCATTATTGATACTGAGTAATTCTAAATGTGAAAACACAACCTATGATCCAAATTTAGCCATTTTTGTTCCATCTCCAACAGATAATCCAACGACTCTAGAAAAAGTCGCACTTGGAAAAAAACTCTTTTTCGACAAACGACTTTCCTTAGATGGAACTGTTTCTTGCGCTTCTTGCCACGACCCTCACAAAGCCTTCACAGATCAACTAGCAACAAGTGTTGGTATCAAAGGTCAACGAACAGAACGAAATGCCCCGAGTATCCTTAATTCAGGATTTTTGAAAACAGTGATGTTTGACGCACATCTGAAAACGTTGGAGCTTCAAGTGATTGTGCCCTTGCAAGAACCAACAGAAATGGGTCACAATATGAAAAAACTCATTCCACAATTGAGAGTAATTCCAGAATACCAAGCTGCTGCGCAAAAAATATTTCAACGCGACTTCGATGCTTTTGTTTTAACCCGATCAATTGGAGCTTTCGAACGAAGTTTGGTTTCCATGAACAGTCGTTTTGACCAATTTCAAGCGGGAAATAAAAAAGCGCTGACCAAAGACGAACAAGCTGGTTGGAAATTGTTTTCTGAAAAACTGTATTGCATTCAATGTCATCCTTCTCCGTATTTCACCACGTTTGAAGCAGCAAACAATGGATTGTATTTGGATTATGGAAAAGACAAAGGTCGCTTTCGAATTAATTTAGATTCTGCTGATATTGGAAAGTTTAAAATTCCTTCCTTGCGAAACATTGAATTGACTTTTCCTTACATGCACGACGGAACCCTAGAAAGTCTCGATAAGACCATTGAACATTATTCCAAAGGGGGTAAAAAACACCCGTTGCAAGATAAACGAATTGTACCTTTTGAGCTAACAATCAAAGAAAGAAAGCAATTGACTTTGTTTTTAAAATCGCTGACAGATACGAGTTATTTGAAACGACTTTTTTAGAAAATAATCCTCTATTTACTGTTTAGCCGGAAGCGAGTTACTACTTCAAAGCAAAGATCGGAGTTTTTGCTCGGCACTAAAGGAATAATTTTTATTTATAAAAACTGAGTGTTTATAGTTTTTATTTATAAACCATCTAAAAATGCACTTCCATATTTTAAGCCTAACAAAATACAAATAACACATTAAGGTAAATTCAAAACAAAACAACAAAAACCCTCTTAAATCGCTTTAAAATGCGTTTTTACCTCCCTAAATAGATTAAAAGTATGGAAACATCGCTTGGCGTGATACCAGAAATACGAGAAGCTTGTCCAATTGTAGCTGGTTGAATTTTTGTCAGTTTTTCTACAGCTTCGGAACTTAAACTTTTCAATTGTCTAAAATCGATGTCTTTTGGAATTTTCACTTCTTCAAGACGCGTTAATTTCGCAGCTTGTTCTTCCTCGCGTTCGATATATCCTTCATACTTCAATTGAATTTCTGTTTGCGAAACAATTTCAGAATGTATAGCCTCCATAGATTCCGCTGCTGCTTTGGCTTCAGGTGAAACATTTAAAATATCTTCTAATGAAATATGTGGACGCGTTATAATACTCGTTAACTTAACCTGTTGAGTTATTAATGAAGATTCTTTTTCGGTTAGAACAGGATTGATTTGTTCAGGTGTAATTCCGATTTGTCTAAACTGTTTCTTTAATGTTTCTGTTCCCTGAATCTTTTTATTGACTTTATCTAATTCTTCATCCGTTACAATTCCAATTGAATGACCTAATGGAGTCAAACGAATATCAGCATTATCTTGACGTAATAATATACGATACTCTGCCCTACTCGTAAACATACGATAAGGTTCTTTCGTTCCTTTTGTAATTAAATCATCAATTAAAACACCAATATAAGCTTCGTTACGATTAAGAATAAAAGCCTCTTTTTCATTGTTTTTCAAATGCGCATTAATTCCTGCCATCAAGCCTTGGCAGCCCGCTTCCTCATAACCTGTTGTTCCGTTTATTTGTCCTGCGAAATAAAGATTCTCAATAAGCTTTGTCTCTAAGGTGTGTTTTAATTGCGTTGGCGGAAAATAATCGTATTCTATCGCATAACCAGGACGAAACATTTTAACGTTTTCAAACCCAGGAATAGTTTTCATTGCAGCGTATTGAACTTCTTCGGGCAAGGAAGTACTGAATCCATTTACATAAATCTCAACCGTATTCCATCCTTCTGGTTCAACAAAAATCTGATGACGGTCTCTTTCAGCGAAACGATTTATTTTATCTTCAATACTTGGACAATAACGTGGTCCTGTGCTTTTAATAGAACCATTAAACATCGGTGAACGATCAAAACCAGTGCGTAATAATTCGTGAGTTTGTGGATTGGTGTATGAAATATGACACGACAATTGTTGCTTTAATGCTTCTGTTTTGCCGTAACTAAACTTTGAAGGGTTTTCATCACCTGCTTGTTCTTCCATTTTAGAATAATCTAAAGAACGGCCATCAACTCGTGGTGGTGTTCCTGTTTTCATTCTTCCTGCTTCAAAGCCAAGTTCAATTAAATCTTCTGTTATTCCTATCGAAGCACGTTCTGCTGCTCTACCTCCACCGAATTGTTTTTCTCCCAAATGAATTAAACCATTTAAAAATGTACCATTTGTTAGGATTACAGCTGAGGCATAAATTGGCATTCCAATACTAGTTTTAACACCAATTACTTTATTTCCTTCGACGATTAAACCTGTACACATGTCTTGCCAGAAATCAACGTTTAGATTTTGTTCTAATAAATAACGCCATTCAGCAGCAAAAAGCATTCGGTCATTTTGAGTTCTTGGTGACCACATTGCTGGACCTTTCGACATATTTAGCATTCTAAATTGTATAGCGCTTTTGTCACTCACAATTCCAGAACCACCACCAAGTGCATCAATTTCTCGAACAATTTGTCCTTTTGCAACACCACCCATTGCTGGATTACAACTCATTTGAGCAATAGTATTCATATTCATTGTCACCAACAACACACTACTACCCATTTTTGCAGCAGCATTTGCAGCCTCACATCCTGCGTGACCTGCACCTACTACTATTACATCGTATTTCTTTAACATATTTCGTGTTTCACGTGAAACAAAATTAGTACATATCTATGAAAGTGTTTCACGTGAAACATATTTCTCTAAATAGAAAGCTTCTTTTGATCGCATTAATTGTTCGTCTTCTGGAGATTTATCTTTGTATCCACATAAATGAAGTACACCGTGAAAAACTACTCGACATAATTCATTATAAGTTGTAACCTTAAAATCATTTGCATTCTCTACAACTCGATCGTAAGAAACAAACAAATCACCAGAAATAAAGTTTGATTCTGTATAATCAAACGTAATTATATCTGTATAGTAATCGTGTTCCAAATGCGTTCTATTCATTTCCAATAAATATTCATCTGTAACAAAGACGACCGTAATGTCACCTTCACTAAAACCTTCTGATTCTATCAAATCAGATAGACTAGAAACAAAAAATTCCGGTTTGAATTCCGGAATTTCTATATCTATAAATTCAAATTCTATCATTTAGAAAAATAAATATTTACACTATTTCCTTCTCCATCAAACTCAACATCATCAGCTAAATTGCGCATTAGGAATATTCCTCTACCACTCTCTTTTAATAAATTCTCAGGAGCTGTGGGATCGGGCAAAGAATTAAAATCAAAACCTATTCCTTCATCTTTAATTCTAAAACAAAACTCTGTTTCTTTATCTCCAACAGCAACATCCACAAAAAGATTCGAATTCTCTTCATTCCCGTGTTGAATCGCATTATTCACAGCTTCTGTTACAGCAATTAAAACATTACCATAAGCATCCTCTTGAACACCTAAATCAGCGCAAACTTTATCAATTAAGTTCTCAACTTCAACCAATGAAGCAAAATCCGATGGTAACTTTACCTGCTCAATTATTGTAAATCCTTCTTTCATAAATAGTTATAACAAAAAAGTAACTAATTCTGATTGAAATATTGATTCGCTTTATCCTTAAAATACTTTCTATAATTCGGATCTATTGAACGCAACAATTCAACTTGTTTCAATTTTTCCTTGTTATACTCTTCAAATATAATTTTGTTACCATTATTTATATCTTTTCCTGATTTTGATTCTCTTTTCTCTTCAAAACCACGTTCAAGTAAGGCTTTCTCACTTTCTAATAATCGAGTAAGAATATCTCTTTGACGATTAATCGTTTCTCTATTAATAGATTTATTGATTAAACTTCTTTCTTGCTCTTCCAATTCTTTAATCAAAGGATTCAGTTTATTACCCAAACCTTTTCCTTCTTTGTTCAATTCATTTCGCATCTGTTCGAGTTTCTGACGAATAGCAGTTTGTTCAGCAGCCATTTTTGCGATTTCTTTATTACCTAACCCTAACATACTTTGACCAGAATTTCCAGGTTTTCCTCCAGACTTATCACCTGGTTTGTCTCCTGGTTTATCGCCCGGTTTGTCACCTCCCGGATTTGGACCTTTCTGCATTTGTTCCAATTGCTTCTTTAGCATTTCTTTCATATCTTGATTAGACATTTGAGAACCCGGTTTAGGACGACCTTTCCCCGGTTTATCACAACTACCACTACCCTCTTTTTCAGATTGCATTTGTGATTGCATAGATTGTAAAGCTTCATTTAACAACAGCGCTAAATTATTATAAGAAGTCATCACTATTTGCTGATACTTTGCTAACTCTTTCTTTTTATGGTCATCAATAGCTTCGATACTTTTCTTGTGATTAGACTCCAATGTATTTAATTCTTTATCTACGAATGAGGCAATTTTAGGTTGACGTTTAGCGAGAGCCAATAAACTATCTTTTACAATTTTAGTATCATCTATAATTCGGCGTTGACGTTTACCTAATTTTGTATAAGAAGGATCATTTAAGTTAACACGAGAAAAACGATTCATATTCTCTTCTTGATCAAAACTAAGTATCATTAAACTTTCTAGAATTGCTCTTAAAGAATCAATGTCTTCTTCATCTTGTTTCTTATTAGATTTCTTTTGATTTTTATCTAATTCATCAGCCATTTTTTTCATTTCATCAGCTGCTGATTTTTGCTTCTCTCCGGCTTTCTTATCTTTTCCACCATCCAAACTCTCTTTAGAGTCCTTCATATCCTCAGAAATCTTGTTTTCCTGCTCTTTTGTGTCCCCTAGCTCCATTGGGTTAGCTAAATCTTTATTAAGCTCCTTTAAATCATTTAAATCTTTCTTTAAATCATCAAATTTCTTGTTTAAATCTTCCTGCTTTTTACTTCCTTCGTCCTTAGAAATCTTTTTATCTTCAATCTCTTTCTTTAATTCTTCTTGCTCTTTCGCTAAATCCTTTAACTCCTTTTCAATATCATCAACTTTTTCGTTAACCTGAAGACGTTTTAACATTTCTAAACTTCGGTCCAATTGTTTTTTCATATCTTCTGTAGACTGATCCAATTGTTCCATCTTTTCTTTCAATTCTTGCTTATCGTTCTTTTCTAACAATTTCTCTAAATCATCTAGCAATTTTCGCAATTCATCGTCCATCAAATCTTCCAAAAGCTTTTCAATCATTTCTTGCTTTTCCAGAATCTCTTTATCCATTTCAGAAAGCTGATTTTTATCTTGGGTACTTTGGTCCATTTGCTCTTTGATATCTTGCAATTTCTCAACCAAATTCTTTTGTTCCTCTTGCAATTGATTTACTTGATTCATTTTATTCCAATCGGACGATTTAGAATTCATAGCTTCTTTCTTCAATTTCTCAACTTTCTTTTGAAAATCTTCAGTTTTCTTAAGTACATCGTTCAAATCTTCTTTGGTCTTTTCTTGATCAACTTCACGTTGGTCGTTTAACTCAGCAAGTGTTGGCAATTGATACGTATAAGTTTGACTTCTCGTAGACTTACTTCCATTTACACCATCATTGTCGTAAACAATAAAATAATATTCAATTTTATCTTTCAACTTTAAATCTTCCCTGCTAAAATCAACACCAAAATCAAATTGTGCTTGTGTTGTTGAAAGACTTCTAACTAGTAATCTATTCTCACGTTTTTGTCCGTTTTCACTCTTTACTTCGTAAACGAAATAACAAGATTTTAAACCATAATCATCTTCTAATTGACCTTTGAATAAACGTAAACCTTTAGCAGTACTATCTACAGTTTCTGAAACATAAATACTTGGATAAGAATCATTTATAACAGTTATAGAAGTAGAAACAGAATCTATTTTACTGGTAAATCTATTCGTAAGACTGAACTTTAATTTTGAATTCTCCTTGAACTTATCAGAAACTCTAAAACCAAACTGTGAAGCATACCAAACTTTACCTTTCCATTTGATATCCACCTTTTTCGTGTTTTTAGTTATCACGTTCCAGATAATCTCAGTTCCCGCAGGTACAACCAAATCACCTGCATTTTGAATCGTTTCATTTTCTTTATTCAAATAAGCTGGATAATTCAATTGAGCTTGCATTTTTCCAACCACCGACTTACCTGTTACACTAATTTTAAAAGGATCACTTTGATATTCATTTGCAACGAAATAAAAATTAGAAGACGATTTAGGCTTACGAATAAAGGATTTAAAAACATTCTTCGATTTTCGTTCCATTAAAAAACGTCCATTTTCACAAACCATATAAACTTTATCAGGAAGAAAATTTCCTTTCAAGGTTAAATCAATCGGAACATCTACCCCTTCTTCCACCTGTAAATTTTCACTATTCACATTGAAAGAAAAAGGAGCTTCTATTTTAAACTCTTTATCATAGTTAACCACACGTTCTGCACCTTGAGTTAAAAGCGAAGGAACAAAAATCCCTATTGCCATTAAAACTAGAACCAAAGGAGCAATATACTTTAGGTATTTCTTATTATCGGAAATATCAATTGCCGAAGCGAAAGGAATTGTTGTCAACTGAACTGAACGCTGCTGCACACTTGCATTCAATAATTCGATGTTTCGTTCATTATTTTGAATTGCATCCTGAAGTTGAAGTGTGTTTTTTAGTCGATCCGAGATTTCAGGAAAAAAATTACCAATAATTTCAGATGCTTGGTAGCGATTGATTCGAGCACCAAAAGCATACAATTTACTCAATGGAATTAGAATGTATTTAAACAGAATGAGTAAATTTACTCCAACAAAGCTGAAAAATAAGATTGCTCTCGTTAGTGAACCAAATCTTCCCAAATACTCCAAAGACGTTGTGAGTAGGAAGGAAAACAACAAAATTCCAACAAAAAAGAACAAACCTTTAACGATTTCATTCTTGTAAAATTTCCGAATGAAAGAGTCGATTTGATCCAATAAACGTTCGAATGAACTATTCATAGTTTGCTAATTTAGAATATCTTGTGAAAGCTTTATTCCTGTTAGGAAATTTTAACGCTGATATAAAAGTAATTCAAAATTCCCAAACCAACGATTTTTCAACTTTTCTCTAATAAACTATTATAAGTTTTTTAAAAAATTAATTTAAAAGAAATTGGTTGTTGTTATTAAGGCTGTTCATTTGTGTAAAGAAAAATTGACCTTTCCTTGCTTTTAAAAATATTAAAAATGAAGTCTAGGTTATTAACAGTGAGAAAGTAGTTTAAGCACTTTTAAAACAGTAAGTTAAATACTAATTAACAATTTAATCATAATTGGTTAATATGAATAAATAAAAGTGAATGTTAATAACGTTTTCGTGTATAAACTGTGTTGAAATCGCCCAAAAAAAGTCACTAACTTTCATTGTCAATTCATTTCTGTTTTGGTTTGGAATAATAAATTTAAAAAGCAAGAATTACTTTCAATAAGTTATAAACGAATATTAACAATTACTCTACAAAAAGTATTCAAAACTCATTTTTTAAAACGTAGTAAACACAAGGGTTTTAAAAATCAAAAAAACTGCATTTGTTTATAAATAGGGCGAAATGTGGATAATAATTGCGAGTTGCAAACGATAGAATTGCGAACATAATTCACTGACGTTTTTTTGAAAAGAAATGGTATTTATTTCGTTGAGGTAGATAAAATTGCGAGTTGCGAACGACAGAATTGCGAACGTACTTCTCTGACATTTTTAGAAAAGAAGGGGTATTTATTACGTTGGGGTAATTAAATTGCGAATTGCAAACTTAGAATTTCGAATGTTTTTCACTGACGATTTAGGAAAAGAAATGGTAATTCTTCCGTTCGCAATTAATAAGCATTATGGTTATCCGTTCGCAATTTGCAATTGTTTTGTTCGCAATTAATAAGCATTATGGTTATCCGTTCGCAATTTGCAATTATTTTGTTCGCAATTAATAAGCATTGTGGTTATCCGTTTGCAATTCGCAATTATTTCATTTGCAATTTCTAAGCGCTATATCAGTCCGTTTCTCTCTTTTGTTGTTTTTATAATGCTTGTTAATAGTCTAAGTAATTCTTCACAGTCTTTTAAAAGATCCTTAGATGAGGAAGAATCTAAATAATCTGTTGCAGCTAAAAGTTTAATCCAATAAATTGATTCATTTGCTTCTTTTCTTGAGATAGAAAGTTTATGTACAAAATCTTTTGTAGATTGACCATGCTCAGCTTCTGTAATGTTTGCACCAATTGAAGTTCCTGATCTTAAAAGTTGTTTTGATAAAATAAACTCACGTTTTGAATTAGTTAATTCCTTGTAGGTTTCAATGATTTGAATTGAAAAATTGAAGCTTTTAGTTTGAATAATACTCTCTGTTTTCATTGCTTTTTTTACATTAAGATAGTGAAAAAGACCAGATTTTTGATTCAATAAGTTGGAGTTTTTTGAAAAGAAGTGGTATTTATTGCCCTGGAGGTGATTTAATTGCGAATTGAGAACTTAGAATTGCGAACATACTTCACTGACGTTTTTGGAAAAGAAGTTGTATTCACTGCTTTGAGGCTAATTTAATTGCGAATTGCGAACTTAGAATTGCGAATGTTTTTCACTTACGACTTAGGAAAAGAAATGGTAATTCTTCCGTTCGTAATTTCTAAGCAGAATGTATATACGTTTGCAATTCTTAATTCTTCGTTCGTAATTTCTAAGCATAATGTATATTCGTTCGCAATTTGCAATTTTAGGCTTGCAATTAATAAGCATTATGGCTATCCGTTCGCAATTCGCAATTATTTAGTTTGCAATTTCTAAGCATAATGTATATCAATTCGTAATTATTTCTCTTTCTTCTTCACCTCTCTATCATTTACCAAAACAAAACGTGCGCTCAAGAATATATTGTTAGCTGGGAAGTAGTTAGTTGAACTTTTACGCATTGGAAACAAAAACTGATAGCCTGTTTGTAAATGAATTTGCCATACTTTATATCCTAAAACGGGTGTGAATCCAAAGCGGTATTTTTCAAAGTTGGTTCTTGCACACAAAGTTGCGCCGTAGGTCAAGCTTATATTGTCTTTCCGAAACCAATACCCCATATCGTAACCGAGGATTGGATTCCAATTCGAAAAATCGTATGAATAATTTACACCAAAGTGAAAAGCATTTGTTGATGGTGATTTTAATTTTCCTTGTTTCCATTGACGTTCCATACCAATTTCACCGGCATAAAAGCGACCACTTTGTACACCAAAATAGGGTCCTGTTTTGACAATTGTTTTTTCAATTTTCTTATCTCCAAAAAGCTGTGCGTTAACTTGAAAATAGAATAAACTAAAGAAGATTAAAAGGCTATTTACCGTATTTTTCATGAATTTCTATTACTGTTTTAACATCTTGTGCATCAATTCCTAAACTATCCGCAATTTGTCTGGCTCTTTGAACTTCGTCATAAGTCATTTTTGCTTCGTTGGCTGTTTGCTGAATCTCGATAACGTTAATGAGGTCCGTATGTTTCACTCCTGGAAGCGAATATTTCAGAACACCAGTATTCAATGCATACATAAATGAATTTTCTTTGTTGGCTTTCTTGATCATTTTTTCCTCCTTGTCGAAAGAAACTAAGAATACCAATATACAAGCCGTCAAATAGAGCCATTTAAAAACACCAAGTGTTGCTCCAACAACTTTATTAAAAGCGGATAATTGTGCGATTTTCAACACCTGTTCCAACGCTTTTCCTCCAAAATAAACCATTGCACCAACTAACAAAAAGAGTACAATAAAACTAATTGCTGGCATATATGAATGTGCTTCTTTTCCAAATTCCATATATTTTGAAAATTTGTCGGAAAAGTTGAAAGCAGCATATAGACCAACGACAAGAGCCAAAATAGTGAAAAGTTCCATAATAAACCCTTTTTGAAAACCTTTCCAGGCTCCGTAAAGCAAGGGTAAAATCAGAAGGATGTCTAAAATTTCCATAGCGGAAAAATAAGGTGATTTTCAATTAAAAAATAGACCCTTACTATTTCTTCTAAACATTTTTTTGTCAGTTATCAATTTAGTTGTTATTCTTGTGATATGCTGATAAATCCATACAACGACGAATATTTTATGAAACAAGCCTTGCAAGAGGCAAAAAATGCTTTTGAAGAAGATGAAGTTCCTGTGGGTGCAGTAATCGTTTGTAAAAATCAAATTATCGCACGCGGACACAATTTGACAGAAACTTTAACTGATGTTACTGCTCACGCCGAAATTCAAGCTATTACAGCCGCTGCACAGTATTTAGGTGCAAAATATTTGAAAGAATGTACACTTTATGTGACCGTTGAACCGTGTTGTATGTGTGCAGGAGCCTTGTTTTGGTCACAAATAGATAAGGTTGTTTTTGGTACGCGCGATGAAAAACGTGGCGCTGGCACAGTTGGTAAAAGTTTGTACCATCCTTCAACTTTAGTGGTAAATGGTGTTTTAGAGACCGAAAGTTCTGATTTGATGAAAGCTTTCTTTGCTAAAAAGAGAAGGTAATAACTTCTAAAAACCAAGCAGCTTTATAAATAAAGGCTGTTATTTGATTTCTTTACTACTTTTTTCTCTTATAAACAGGAACAGTTGAGCAAGGTTCGCCATACATTATAGAAAGTACAACGGGTTGTAATTTATTCAACAAAGCCACCATTGCAAACTCAGGACAACTGATATCGCTGCAACCTTTAATAATCACGCGTTTTTCAGCGTATTCTTCCAGATTTAATTGATTAATGTTTTCAGCGATTAACTGTTTTTCAAGGTCTGATTTATTTCCGACGACTATAGTTTTTGCGTTATCAATTAGAGCTGAAGCAACTAACATAAAAGCCCAAGTTGGTACAATTGCGTCCGCAGAACAATGTATAAAAACAGCTTTTTCACTGTATTTTGACCAATCCTCTTCTTGAATCCAAGCACGAAAATCTTTTTCCCGAAGTACAAATCCTTGCCATAATTGGGTTGCCAAATCGATTCCTTCAATCGTTATTTGTGGTTTAAAATCCGCCAAATCCATTTGAACTAAACCACTTTCTTTGACCTTGTTTTTGATTTCTTCCATAGTACAAAAGTACTGATAAGAATAACTAAAACATATTCATTTTCGAAGTCAAATTATTTTTGATTGTGTTGTTTGAAAAAAATATAAATCTATTTTTACTCGTTTTAATTCTGTATTCAACGTTTTAAATTTCCAAAGAAATTAATCCTTTTTTTTATTACTTTTCTGCCATGAAAAAGCAACTTCTAATTTTATTTTTTCTTTGTAATTGTTTCTTTTCTTTTTCCCAATTCAATGAATATCGTTTTCACGTTTACGGAAAGGCAAGTAGTGGTTTGATTGATAAAAACAATTATTTCAATATTGGAGTGGATGGTTAAGCCTAAATTAGGTTTAAATTACAATTTAGAATATCAATATCGCACCGATGGATATTCCCATATTCATGGTTCAATAGGTTCATTAGCAGGACCACCATTGTTTATTATCGGTCTGATTTCAGGTATTTCTAATAATGACGATTGGGACAATGATGATAGCAATCCATTCAATTTTGGATATTTAGGAGCTTTAGCTGGAGTTTTACTAACAATTTGTCCTGATGGAGTGAGTTATCATTTTCCAATTGGTTATCATTGGGATGTTGCTCCGTATGCTAATGTACTAGGTATCGATTGGGTTTTTAACAGAAAAGAAAACTATAGTCAACTTAAATATGCAATATCTGTTGGAACTAAAGTTTCTTATTCTTTTTCAAATAATATGACGGCAAATTTATTCGTTGAAACACGCAAAGTTGCTTCAACAGGATTCGGAATAGGTGGAGGTTTTGGAATTGGTTACTTGTTGAAAAAAAGAGATTCAGAAGATGTAGCACCAGAGGTTGTTGCTCCAATTGACATGAAATAGACTAAAAAATCAGCGGTTTTTGTTGGCAACTTTTTTTGAATGTGAACAATTAATTTACAGACGTTTAGCTATTGGGCCTAATTTAGAGCCCCATGAAAAAAAGCCTTTTTCTTTTCTTGTTTTTGAGTTTACAATTCCTAACAAAAGCACAATTACAACCTATTTATAACCAAGCAGAATATCCTTTTTGGTTGCATTTACCTTCCGATAGTATTTTAAAAAGTAAGCCTCCGATTTTGATCTTCTTACACGGAAGAAGTCTCTCTGGAAATAATTTAGAATTAGTAAAGAAATACGGTGTCATTCACGAAATTGAAAAAGGTCGTTCGATTCCAGCAATTGTTATTGCACCACAAGTTCCTGCTGGAAAATCTTGGGAGCCAGAAAAAATATTGTCCGTCTTGCAGTTTGTTCAACGTACTTTTAATACGGACACTAATCGTGTTTATGTTGCAGGAATGAGTTTGGGCGCTTACGGAACTTTGGGTTTTGCCGGTGCTTATCCTGAAATTGTTACTGCTGCTGTTGCGCTTTGTGGTGGTGGAAATCCAAAAGATGGGGCAGCATTATCCACCATTCCTGTTTGGATTCAGCATGGAAATAGAGACTCAGCTGTTCCTTTGAGTGAATCGCAAAAAATGGTGAATGCAATTAAAGCTTGTACCGACGAAAATTTAAAATTTACAATTGTTCCTGGTGCCAATCATGGTGACTTAGAACGCGTTTTCAGAACAGACGAATTATACGATTGGTTGTTTCAATTCGAAAAATAGCTCGATTTAAGCAAACCAAATATCATTTATTATTTCAAATCCAGCGTAATCGTTCACGCGGTCAATAATCAGTTGTTTTCCGAAAAGTAATTCTTCGCGCATGACGGATGAATCTATTACCAAACGCATTCTCTTGTTGGAAATAGAAATCTCCTTCGTACGGAAAGCAACAGCCTTTCCCATTAAAATAGGCCAATTTTCAATCACATCGTATTCTTTCATCTTATGCTCTAAAGAATAAGCTTTTAAGAATTTATCAATGATTTCTTTTAAGGGTTGTTCATCTGATGAACGTTTATCTTCTTCACGCATGTTGTAAAGTTATGGTAAAATAAACAACTGCTTCAAACTTGATACAGAAAAAAAGGAGTACTAAATCAGAAAAAATTGAATAATTAAATCACTTTATTTTCTTTCAACCAATCCAATTCTGTTTGAAAAACTTCTTGCTGCTCAGGTTCATTATGAATTTCATGAAACAAACCTGGCCAATATTTAACTGTTACATTAGAATCGGCATTTTGCATAAATTCTTTCGTTCCATCTGGAGAAGTCAAGCGATCTTCTAAACCATGCATTAGTAAAAGAGGTGTTTTAATTTTAGCTGCATTTTCAATCGCATAAGGACCTGCAAAATGAACGTTTACAAAAAATGCTGAGGTTATTTTATCGTGAACCAACTCATCAACTTCATACCCTTTCACTACTTTTTTGTCTCGCGAAATAGCAGCCGTTTCTAAACCTGTTGGTTGGGATAAAGAAGGAAAGATTCCTGCGCTCATTTTCCCAAGGACAACTTTCCATTTTGGTGGTTCAAAAGCTAATTTAAGATAGGGAGAAGTTACAATTGCCGCACTCAATTCTGGTTGTTTTCGAATTAAGTAATTCAACGTTAAGTTTCCTCCCATACTGTGACCATAAATGATAACGGGTATTTCTGAAAATTCTTGTTTTACCTTTTTTAGAAAAGATTCAATATCGTTCATCAATGCTTCGTAACTAGATGTATGACCACGTCTCCCATCCGATTTACCATGTCCACGTAAGTCAATTCCCATAGTTGCAATTCCATGATCTGCAAAGAATTTAGCTACATGAAGATAACGCAAACTGTGTTCACCCATTCCGTGAATTAAGGCAATAACAGCTTTGCTATTTCCTTGAGGTAAAAGTTTAAACCCTCTTAAATTTATTCCGTCTGTTGTTTGAAGCGAAAATTCTGTTTGCATGGTTGTTATTTTTAACGATATAAAGGAAAGGAAAAGTTAGCAGTTGAAAGTTATTTTTATTGAAATATTTCTTTTGCGATTTAAATTTAATGTCGATTATGCCGCATCTCAAATAGCACTTTTATAAATGAATTCTTTATGCTCGTTCGCAATCCGCCGCGGCCGAGCAATTAATTAGTTCGCAATTAATAAGCATTATGTATTTCCGTTTTTAATTCGCAATTAATTAGTTCGCAATTCCTAAGTAGTCTGCACGTCCATTAACAATAATCCTTATTTTTGCCAAGCACATTAATTATGGATAAAAACCAAGATTTACTCAATAGAAGAGAAGACGCCAAACTCGGAGGAGGAATTGAGCGCATCAACAAACAACACCAACAAGGAAAATTATCTGCTAGAGAGCGTGTTACCGTGCTTTTAGATGAAAATTCTTTTCAAGAGATTGGTGCTTTTGTTGAACACCGTTCCAATGCTTTTGGTTTGGATAAAACTCGTTTTCCAGGAGACGGTGTAATCACGGGTTACGGAACAATCCACGGAAGATTGGTATATGTGTTTTCTCAAGATTTTACCGTTTTAGGTGGTTCGCTTTCAGAAACACACGCTGCGAAAATCTGTCGCATTATGGATTTAGCAATGAAAAACGGTGCGCCTGTTATCGGTTTGAATGATTCAGGTGGTGCACGTATCCAAGAAGGAGTGGTTTCTTTGGCTGGATATGCTGATATTTTTTATAGAAATACACGTGCTTCTGGTGTTATTCCTCAAATTTCAGTAATTATGGGTCCTTGTGCAGGTGGAGCAGTTTATTCTCCCGCATTGACTGATTTCATTTTTATGGTGGAAGAAACTTCTTATATGTTTGTAACAGGACCAAATGTGGTAAAAACTGTAACACACGAAGAAGTTACTTCAGAAGATTTGGGTGGAGCAAAAACGCACGCTGAAAAATCAGGAGTAAATCATTTTACATCGAGTAATGATGTTGAATGCTTGAAACAAGTGCGCGATTTGGTGACTTATTTCCCACAAAACGCTTATGAGCAAGCGCCACAACCAAGCATTTACGAATTTAACAAAGCAAAATTAGAGCAGATTGGAAAAATTCTGCCCGATAATACAAACATCCCTTACGACATCCGCAAAGTAGTGGATTGCGTAATTGATGATACTAGTTTCCGTGAAGTTCAAGCTGATTATGCTAAAAACATTGTCGTTGGATTCGCACGTATCGAAGGAAGAACAATTGGCGTGGTTGCCAATCAACCGTCAGCAATGGCTGGTGTTTTAGATATTGATGCGTCAAGAAAAGGAGCGCGGTTCGTTCGTTTTTGTGACTCTTTCAACATTCCACTTTTAGTTTTTGAAGATGTACCTGGATTCTTGCCTGGAACGGATCAAGAATGGCGAGGTATCATCACACACGGAGCAAAATTATTGTACGCTTTTTCAGAGGCTACCGTTCCGAGAATTACGGTTATTACTCGTAAAGCTTACGGTGGCGCCTTCGATGTGATGAATTCAAAAAGTATCGGTGCTGACTTAAATTTTGCGTGGCCAACAGCAGAAATCGCTGTAATGGGAGCAAAAGGAGCGGCGGAAATTATTTTTAAAAGAGAAATAGCAACAGCAGAAGACCCGCAAGCAAAATGGCTAGAGAAAGAAGCTGAATACGCTGAAATGTTCGCAAATCCTTATCGTGCAGCAGAACGTGGAATCGTTGACGACGTGATTCTTCCTGAAGAAACGAGAGCTAAATTAATTGCTGGCTTCAAAATGCTGGAGAAAAAAGCAGAAACCTTACCTATGAAAAAACATGGGAATATACCTTTATAATTAAGAATGAAGAATGTAGAATTGAACTTCGATGCGAGATTAGGTTTCCTTCCGTCAGCTGACGGAGAGGATTAAGGAGGGTGACATTTATTATTGTCATCCCCTCAGTCCCCCTTCAAAGGGGGAGGTACAAATCTCACTTTGAACAAGATAACAAAAGTCATTCTCTCATTTCTCATAAAGTCGTAAAATCCTAACATCTTAAAATACTAATATCAAAACAATAAAAATGAAACAACTAATCGAAGCTTTCCCGCAAAACATCATTGATGCAATTGCAATCGGAAATGGTAAAACCTACCAACAACCAAAAAACGAAATTAAAAACATCTTAATCTGTGGATTGGGTGGGTCTGGAATCGGAGCGAAAATCGTTTCAAATTGGGTTCAAAACGAAATTAAAGTTCCAATCATCATTAGCAACGAGTACTCTTTACCTGCTTTTGTTGATGCAAACACACTAGTAATTGGTTCTTCTTATTCAGGAAACACAGAAGAAACTACTATGAGTATTGCTGAAGCAAAAGAAATTGGATGTCACATCATCGGAATTTGTAGCGGTGGACATTTGGCTTCTTTCTGCGAAGAAAACGGTTATGATTATGTAATCGTTCCTGGTGGAAATCCGCCAAGAAGTGCATTGGCTTTTTCAGTAGTTCAATTATTAGATATTTTAGCAAAATTAGGTTTGACATCGCCAACAAACGTTGATAAAATGCGAAGCGCTGTTGATTTATTAAATGCTGAAAGCGCTGAAATTCATGCTAAAGCGAAAGAAATTGCTGACTTCTTATATGGTAAAGTTGGTGTTTATTACGCAGAAACTAAATACGAAGGAGTAATCGTTCGTGCGCGTCAACAATTCAATGAAAATTCTAAATACTTAGGATGGCACCACACAATTCCTGAAATGAACCATAACGAATTAGTTGGATGGACAGGCGGTGATGCACGTTTTGCACCGTTATTTTTCTGCACAGGAGATTTACACCCACGCAACCAAAAGCGTTTGGAAATTACAATGGCGCACGTTGAGAAAATCTGTGGTAAAATCTACAAATTAGAAGCTAAAGGTAATTCATTTATTGAGCGTTCTTTGTACTTAATCAACGTTGTGGATTGGGCTTCTTACTATTTATGTAATTTGAATGGTGCAGATATTATTGATATCGCAATCATCGATTACTTAAAAGGTGAAATGGCTAAATTCTAAATGAATACAAACAAAAAACTTACTTGTGAATTCCTAGGTCTCATTGATTACAAAGAGGCCTGGGATTACCAAGAAAAATTATTAAAGGAAGCAATCGACTTAAAAATTGCTTTTAGAAATGGTCAAACGACCGAAATTCCACACAATTATTTATTGTTTTGCCAGCATCCACACGTTTATACTTTAGGTAAAAGTGGCAAACCTGAGCATTTATTGCTTAATGAAGAACAACTGGCCGAAAAAGAGGCAAGTTATTACAAAATCAATCGTGGTGGCGATATTACCTATCACGGACCAGGACAGTTGGTTGTTTATCCAATTTTCGACTTAGAACAATTTTTCACCGACATTCATAAATATATGCGCTTTTTAGAAGAGGCTGTCATTCGAACATTAGCTGATTTTGGAATTGAAAGCGGAAGAGTTGAAGGCCTTACAGGAGTTTGGATTGAAGGAGAAACCGAGCGAGCTCGAAAAATCTGTGCAATGGGCGTAAAATGCTCTCGTTGGGTAACCATGCACGGAATCGGATTTAACGTAAATACAGATTTAAATTATTTTTCTCACATAATTCCTTGCGGGATTGATGACAAAGCAGTAACTTCAATGCAACAAGAGTTAGGCGCTGAATTAGACATAAATGAAGTCAGTGAAAAGCTCTTAAATCACTTGGCTTATTTGTTTGAATTTAAAATTTAATCTATGTTTAAAAAACTGCTGCGTTACTTACTTTACTTCGTTTTATTAGTAATTATTGGAGGAAATTTATTTATTGTTTTAACAGGTCGTTACTATTTGTATAGTGGGATTTCAAAAACCTACCTAGTGGGAAAAATGGGTCCAACCATTTACGATTTAGACGTGTTTCCAAAATCCACAATTGAAACCTCTAGTAAAGCGTTTCAGTGGAAAGAGCATAAAAAATTCAACAAAGCTTCCTTTACTGCAAACGAAGAAAAATTTCACAAAAAGTTTAAAACACAAGCATTTTTGGTGTTCCAAAATGATACGTTGTTATTTGAAAAATACTACGGTACTCACACGCGCCAAACGGTATCAAATTCATTTTCGGCAGGAAAAACAGTGATTAGTATTTTGATTGGAATCGCAATTGATAAAAGTCTTATTAAAAGCGTTGACGAACCTGTAGGAAACTACATTCCAGAATTTAAAGAAAACGGCAGGGACAAAGTAACGATTCGTCATTTGTTGTATATGGCTGCTGGTTTTGATTGGGAAGAAAGTGGAAAAAACCCATTGTCTGAAACAGCAGAAGCCTACTACACGGATGATTTGTACGGTTTAGTTACCCGCCAAAAAGTAGTTGTGAAACCAGGTACTGTTTTCAATTATCAAAGTGGAGACACACAATTATTAGCCTTTGTCTTGAAAAAAGCAACTGGAAAAACGATTGCAGAGTTAACCGAAGAATGGCTTTGGAAACCTATGGGAGCAGGACAAACAGCACACTGGAGTTTGGATAAGGAAAATGGTGATGAAAAAGCTTATTGTTGTTTGTATGCTTCACCGAGAGATTTTGCTTTACTTGGATTTCTTTTATTAAAACAAGGGACGATTGGAGGCAAACAAATAGTTCCTCAGTGGTATATGCAGGAAATGGTTAAAACACCACCAATTGCAACAGATGAAGGAATTGTCAATACGCGCTATGGATTTCAAACGTGGGTGTATCCAAATTTTGGAAACCCCGTTCATTACTACCGTGGTTTAGGTGGACAATATATCATGGTGATGCCAAAAACAGGAAGAATGGTTGTTCGTTTGGGACACATAAAGTCGAATAATTTTGAAATTCCTAGGTCTAAAAAGAATGATAAAAATTATTGCAAAATCAACAACCAAAAAGTGGGACATTCATGGGACATTTTTTATTATTTAGCAATGGGAGAACGAATAGCCAATAAAATTAATAAGTAAATGAAAGAGGAGCTTTTAGGACCAAAAGTTGAAAATGTAGGGGTGGCAGTGATTCAAAGCGTGAACGAGGAAAAGGAAAAAGAATATACCGTTTACCTCATTAATATGCGCGATGATATCATGGAAGGAATTATTGTGGCGAGTACAGGTTACGGAGAAAATACTGTGACAGGAGAAAAAATTAAAACTTCTACTTTGCGCCATGGAATAGAGGTGTTATTGCTGAATGAAATTGCAAAAATTGAACCGATAATGCCTGAAGTTTTTGGGCTTTCAAATGAATTTTGGGTTAGTTTTTGGGTGGAAGATGTTTTGTACGATAAACGTTATGTTTTTCCAGCGGAATCTATTGTTGAAGAAAATTTTAAATACCTCGAGCAATTCAAACGAAAGGGAATCTTATTGAAATAGAAATTTTTAAATGATCATTTAAAGCTAAAACACAATCATTGGATATTGTTAGTTTTAATTCTTTCTTTTTTAATCGCGTTTGTTATTTTGTTTTTGCGAAAAAAAACGCAATCAACTTAAGACTTTGAGCTGAATATCAACGTATTTCAAATTACATTGTTAACAACCCAAACAAATGGATGGAGGATAAATTTCATTTTGTTTAAAAAATAAACCATCGTTTAATCAAAATCAATGATTAGACTGTTTGCTACCAATCTTCTAGATAATAGCCTCTTACAATCGAACAAATCATCTTTTATCTTTTAGTTCTCCACTTTTCACTTTAAACTTTCATCAATCAGGTCTCCGTTTTTTGAATCTCATTCTTCATTTTCCATTCTCCATTTTCCATTCTTTTTTTATCAGTTTTAAAGACTAACTTTGCACCCGTATGAAGCACATCAGAAATTTTTGCATAATTGCCCACATTGACCACGGAAAAAGCACACTCGCTGACCGTTTACTACAAACCACAGGAACAATCTCCGACAGAGAGATGCAAGCGCAAGCCCTAGACGATATGGATTTGGAGCGCGAACGTGGGATTACAATTAAAAGTCACGCCATCCAGATGAATTACAATCACAATGGTCAAGAATATATTTTAAACTTAATTGACACTCCAGGACACGTTGATTTTTCCTACGAAGTTTCACGTTCAATTGCTGCTTGTGAAGGCGCGTTGTTGATTGTTGACGCATCGCAAGGAATTGAAGCACAAACCATTTCTAACTTATATTTGGCTTTAGAACACGATTTGGAAATCATTCCAATCTTGAATAAAATGGACTTACCAGGCGCAATGCCTGAAGAAGTTTCCGACCAAATTATGGAATTGATTGGTTGCGATTTGGAAGACATTATCCAAGCTTCAGGAAAAACAGGTTTGGGTGTAGATAAAATTTTAGATGCGATTATCAACCGAGTTCCAGCTCCAAAAGGTGACGAAAACGCTCCGTTGCAAGCAATGATTTTTGACTCAGTTTTCAATCCATTTAGAGGAATTATCGCTTATTACCGTATTCGAAATGGCGTCTTGAAAAAAGGCGATAAAGTGCGTTTCTTCAATACTGGAAAGACTTACAACGCTGACGAAATCGGAATTTTGAAAATGGATTTGTCGCCACGAAAAGAAGTGCGAACGGGTGATGTTGGTTACATCATTTCTGGTATCAAGCAAGCGAAAGAAGTAAAAGTGGGTGACACCATAACCTTGGCAGAAAATCCGTGTGAAGAATCTATCAAAGGATTTGAGGACGTGAAACCGATGGTATTTGCTGGAATTTATCCTGTTGATACAGAAGATTATGAAGAATTGCGTTACTCGATGGAGAAATTGCAATTGAACGATTCATCATTGGTTTTCGAACCAGAATCTTCTGCCGCTTTAGGTTTTGGTTTCCGTTGTGGATTCTTAGGAATGTTACACATGGAAATCATTCAAGAACGTTTGGAGCGCGAGTTTAACATGACGGTAATCACTACTGTACCAAACGTTTCATACAAATCTTATATGAAAAAAGACCCTGAAAAAGTCTTAATTGTCAACAATCCTTCTGAATTGCCTGATCCTTCTGGAATGGACAGAATAGAAGAACCTTACATCAAAGCGCAAGTCATTACGAAATCAGAATATGTTGGTTCGATTATGACATTATGTATTGAAAAACGTGGCGAATTGACCAATCAAGTGTATTTGACGCAAGACCGTGTGGAAATTACGTTTGAAATGCCATTAGCAGAGATTGTATTTGACTTTTATGACCGTTTGAAATCCGTTTCTCGTGGTTATGCATCATTTGATTACCATCCAATTGGCTACCGTCAATCCGACTTAATTAAGATGGATTTATTGTTAAACGCTGAACAAGTTGACGCTTTATCTGCTTTAGTACATAGAAGTAATGCTTTTGATTTAGGTAAGAAAATTTGTATGAAGTTGAAAGAATTGATTCCGCGCCAGCAATTTGAGATTCCTATACAAGCAGCGATTGGAGCGAAAATTATTGCACGTGAAACAATCAAAGCCTTACGTAAAGATGTTACTGCAAAATGTTACGGTGGTGATATTTCGCGTAAACGTAAATTATTAGAGAAACAAAAAGAAGGTAAGAAACGTATGCGCCAAGTGGGACGCGTAGAAATTCCACAAGAAGCGTTCTTAGCAGTATTAAAATTAAACGATTAAAAACAGAATAATATGCTTGATATTTTAAAACACGCACATTCAGGTTTACGTTGGGTAGTCCTGATTTTAATGCTTTTAGCAATTGTAAATTCTTTGATCTCAAGAAATTACGAGAAAAAACATAAAATGATAAACTTGTTTGCAATGATTTCTTTGCATACGCAATTATTGATTGGTCTAATTTTATATTTTATGTCCGATAAAGTGAAATTTGTGGAAGGTTGGATGAAAGAAGCCTCTTACCGTTTTTATGGGATGGAGCATTTTCTTGGAATGATTGTCGCAATTGTTTTGGTAACTATCGGTAGAAAAATGGCGGAAAAACAATCTACAGATATCGACAAACATAAGAAAATCCGTACTTTTTACACAATCGCTTTGGTAATCATCATTGCATCGATTCCTTGGCCGTTTAGAACAGCATTAGGCGGAGCATGGTTTTAAGAAGTAGTATTTTTAGTATTTCCTTTTTGTTGTTGACAGCATGTGGAAGTGGTTCATCAAAAGATGATGTCATACCAAGTGAAACACCTGAAGAAAAAGGCGAAAGCTTGTATGTTCTAAATTGCGCATCCTGTCATGGTGAAGATGGAAAATTGGGTTCTTCGGGTGCAAAAGATCTTTCTGTTTCTAAATTGAACGACAAGCAAATTGAACAAATTATCCGAAAAGGAAAAAACGCGATGCCTGCTCAAGAAGCTGTTTTAGAAACGGATGAAAACATCAAATTAGTAATAGAGCACGTAAAAACGTTGAAAAATAAGCCATAAAGAGATTCGTTACATTCAAGGATTAATTTTAAACGGCGATTAATTTCGTTGCTGCTAACGGGGTCTATATGACAATTAAAAAACAGTTAAACACATATAAAAATAATGCAAGAAGGACACGTAACCGTTGATGCTGTTGAAGAATCATGTGTGTTGGTCGGAGTGATAACTTCTGAAATCAACGAAGAAACTGCGAAAGAACATTTGGACGAATTGCAATTTCTAGCCGAAACTGCTGGAGCAATTACCGTTGAAACATTTACACAAAAACTACCTTATCCAAATCCTAGAACCTACGTTGGAACAGGGAAATTGGAGGAAATCAGACAATACATCAAAGCTGCGAATGTGGAATTGGTCATTTTTGACGATGAACTTTCGCCTTCTCAATTACGAAACATCGAACGGGATTTAGACTGCAAAGTCTTGGACAGAACGATTTTGATTTTGGACATTTTCGCAAGTCGTGCGCGAACTTTTCATGCAAAAACACAAGTGGAATTGGCGCAATTGCAATACATGTTGCCCCGCTTGACACGAATGTGGACGCACTTGGAGCGTCAAAAAGGAGGAATTGGTTTACGCGGTCCAGGAGAATCTCAGATAGAAACAGACAGACGAATCATTCAAATGCGAATTTCCTTGATGAAAGAACGTTTGAAAGACATCGACAAGCAAATGGGAGTGCAACGCAGCAACCGCGGACAATTAGTGCGAGTTGCTTTAGTGGGTTATACAAACGTTGGAAAAAGCACCTTGATGAATTTGTTGTCAAAATCAGATGTTTTTGCAGAGAATAAACTCTTCGCAACGCTGGATACAACCGTCAGAAAAGTGGTAATTGACAACTTACCGATGCTTTTAACCGACACCGTTGGATTTATTCGCAAGTTACCGCAACAATTGATGGAGTCCTTCAAATCAACTTTAGACGAAGTGCGTGAAGCCGATTTATTAGTGCACGTTTTAGACATTTCACACCCGAATTTTGAAGATCATTTCAACGTGGTGAACGAAACACTTGCAGAAATAGATAATACCGAAAAACCAACGATTTTAGTTTTCAATAAAATTGATACGTACCAACCGCCAACGAACGATTTAAACGAAAACGAAGAAGACATCACCTCTTTGGATTCCTTGAAAAAATCGTGGATGGCAAAAATGAACAAAACCAAATGTGTTTTCATTTCTGCACAAGACAAGGAGAACATCGAAGAATTGAAAGCAGTATTATACGAAGAAGTAAAAACCATTTTCAAGGTGAGATATCCATATAATGATTTTTTGTATTGAGTAAGAAATTGTTGAAACGATTATAAAATAATGATTTATCCCATAGGTGCGGGATTAATCCCACACCTATGGGATAACAACACAACATTTTCCAACCATTTTAATGGTTTTCCAAAAATAAAAACAAACTGTCAAAGCGGGTCATTAAATTTATTGAGGCGATGGATTTATAGTTTTTCTGTGGACAAAAATTGACTAAATCAACGTAAAATTTTTAATATTTCGCTTGTAATAAAAGTACTATTTCAATAACTTAATGTGGAAAAACTAGAAAACATAAACTGTAAAATCAATTCTTCATTGGAAAATTAGGAAGTTAAAACTAGGCTGATTTTTAACCTTTTACAACAACTGTTTGAAATGAAAGATAAGTACTTGGGAATGTTATAAGAAAGACACCGATAAATCGAGCATTAAAATTAAAATTTAATGAATTGATTAATTTTATGATTGGGAATTTATCCACTTTCATTAAAAACAAACAACTACTTTTGCGCTATGACAAAAGTTGAAGCATGGATTGAGGCAATGCGCTTGCGAACTTTACCGCTTTCGGTTTCTGGAATTATTGCAGGTTCTGGAATGGCAGCCGTTTTGGAAAAATGGAATCCATTGATTTTCGGTTTGGCGATGCTTACAACCATTGGTTTTCAAGTTCTTTCTAATTTAGCAAATGACCTCGGTGACGGTCAAAAAGGTACAGACAACAAAAACCGAGTGGGTCCCAAAAGAGCTATTCAATCAGGTACTATTTCCGTTCAAGAAATGAAAAAAGGAATTGTAATTTGTACCGTCATTTCCCTTATTTCAGCCGCACTTTTGATTTATATAAGCGCTGCCAATTTAACGAAAGAACTTTTGCTTTTTTATGCAGTACTGGCTTTGTTATGTGTACTAGCGGCGATAACCTATACGGTCGGTAAAAATGCCTATGGATACAAAGGTTTGGGAGATTTGATGGTTTTTGTTTTCTTTGGTTTGGTAAGCGTTTTGGGTGTTTTTTCTTTGTATGGATTAGAATTCGAATGGTTGGTTTTATTTCCAGCGTTGAGTATAGGGTTTTGGAGTGTAGCCGTATTAAATTTAAACAATCTTCGGGATCATGAAAATGATGCCCTTTCAGGAA
This sequence comes from Crocinitomicaceae bacterium, assembly GCA_044350515.1. Lineage (GTDB taxonomy): Bacteria > Bacteroidota > Bacteroidia > Flavobacteriales_D > Crocinitomicaceae > UBA952. Next base: position 71,899 of record JBILHL010000001.1, read on the forward strand.
AAATTACTTTGGTGGTGAAAATGGGATTTCAAAATGGAAAAAATTATCATGCCTTCTTAATTTTGAGTGGTGTTGCAAGTTGGTTTTTTACCATTTTAATGTTTTCATATTTAACGTATAATGTTTTTCTCTCAATTGCTCTTTTACCAGCTATTGGACTTTTGTTTCACTTGCAAAAAGTTTATCAAACACGCATTCCTAAAAAGTTAGATCCGGAACTGAAAAAAGTTGCTCTGTTAACCTTTTTCGCTGCTTTGCTGTTTGCTGTGATTTTGAATTTACCGCTTCCGACAGTTGAGTTTTAGTATTGCACAGAATGAGTGGTTTACAAATACTTTTAATTAGTGATATTTTAAGTTAATCCGCCAACAACCACGTTATCGCCATCAATTAAAACAGGACGTTTAAGAAAGGTGTATTCTTCTAGAATAAGTTTGCGAAAGTCGTCTTCGCTGAGGTTTTTGTCTTTTAATCCAAGACTTTTGTATTTAATCGCTCTTTTGGAGAAAATGGCTTCGTATGAACCCACTTTTTCTTTCAAAAAATCTAAAGTTTGTGCGTCAATCGAGTTGGTTTTAATATCCACCAACTCGAAATCGGCACTTGGGTTAAATGCTTTTATCAATTTGCGACAATTGTCACAGGTACTTAAATGATAAATGCGTTTCATACTAACAATATTCGTCGTAAGCTGCAGCAAGATTTGCAGCAATCATTTGAGCTGTTCCGCCTTCGATGTGGTGACGCTCTAAAAAGTGAACTAATTTTCCGTCTTTAAAAAGTGCAATTGAAGGAGAGGATGGAGGGTAAGGCAAGAAATATTTGCGTGCTTGAGCCACTGCTTCTGAATCTACACCTGCAAAAACAGTTGCAAGAGCGTTTGGTGCTTTTTCGTGTTGAATAGATAATTTCACTCCTGGACGCATATTTCCTGCTGCGCAACCACAAACTGAGTTGACAACCATTAATAAAGTTCCTTGCGTATTTGAAATCATATTGTCAACTTCTGAAGCGTCAGTTAATTGAGCAAACCCTACATTCGTAAGATCGTCTTTCATGGGTTGTACTAATTCTGCTGGATACATATTTTTTGTTTTTAGAATGCAAAATTACACAATTCTACCCTTTATTAATTCGGAAAATTCGTTAATACTTAAGAATGTTTTTAAAGAAGTTTTTCATCTATTGGAATGCTTTTTTTTGTTTTAAAATCCTTGTTTTTGAATACAAAAAAGCAAAGCTATAAATCTATAAAAAAAACATTTGATATACATAAACTATTTTAATGTAAAGCATTAATCAAGAGGTGCTAATTGATTGATATTATAAATTTTAACCATGATAAATTTTAATAAAAATTTGCTTATTTAGATTCAACTACTATCTTTACCACTTAAATGAAAACTATGAAAAAACGTTATATTTTACCCATTTTTTTGTTTCTAGGTTTAGTTTCTTTTCAGTCGAATGCACAGATTGATGAAGAAGATTACAGTGAGTATGAAAAATACTCTACCGATGAAAAAATCAAGCGCTATTGTACACCTAAAGTTGTAGGTTTGGCACCTGCGAAGTTGATCAGTATTGGTTATGATTTTGCCTTAGGTCATTCAATTAGTGCAAATCCAGTTGGAAGTATTCCGAGTCAAGAAGGAAAAGTTGGTAATTACAATGGTTTGGCATTAAGTGCCAATATTCCTGTACTTTCAAATAATAAAATTTTGATTAACATTGGAGGAAATTATGTTGAATCAAATTATTCTTTTGGAAGTGATTCATTGTTTAATCCTCTTTTAACAGCTGCTAATCGTGGATTAAAAACACTTCAACTTAATACAACTATTTTCAAACCTTTGAATGAGAAAAATTTTATTTTAGGTTTTGTTCAAGGTGATTACAGTGGAGATTACACGTTCAAAAACATGCAGTCGCTTTCTTTCACAAAGTTGTCTTGGGTGGCCGTTTTTGGTTGGAAATTCAATGAGCGTTATCAATTTGGAGTAGGTGCAACCCAAACCTATCGCGCAGGAGGAAAAAGTTTCTTGCCCGTAATTATGTACAATTATACTTCTAAAAATGAGAAGTGGGGAATTGAAGCTTTGCTGCCTGCTCGTGGACATTTCCGTTATGCATTTAACAAACAAACACTTTTGTTAGCTGGATTTGAAATTGTAGGTTCAAGCTATCACTTAGCAAACACAGATAATCTTTTCCCAGTAAATGGCACAGCAGGAATGGTTGAAGATTACAATAATCAAAAAATAGAATTACGCCGTTCTGAAATTAGACCACGCCTTGATTTTCAACGTGCAATTACTGATTTTATCTGGTTTGGTGTTCAAGCAGGTTACATTGTAAATTATAGCTTTAATGTGGACAGCGGAAACTTCTACAGAGGAGTTGGAAGCGATCGTCCGTTTGTAATGGAAAATGGTGTTACAAGTGCTCCTTATTTTCAAGTTAGTATTAATTTGGTGAGCCCTTGATGGATTTAATTATTCAAAAATTATAACACAAAAAAAAGGAGGCTTTCAAATCAATGAAAGCCTCCTTTTTTTGAAGAGTTTTTTTCTAGTCTTTCGATAGTTTTTTCCATGTGTCTGTTCTTCCGATAGCAGAAACACCGATATATCCACGAACTTCAATGGTGTTGTTGTCTTTTAATTTAATAACACAACTGTATGTGCTACCATTTTCTGGGTCATAAATAGTTCCGTTTTCCCACGTTTTTTTCCCAACGTATTCGAAGTCTTTCAATATTTTATAACCTAATATAGGAGTACTGTGCATTTTGGCGTCAGGGTTGTTTTTATCTACCTTTTTAGAACCATCGTCGTAAGTTGGATACTTTAACCAAACTACTTTTCCATAGTACTTATTACCAACTTTGGTAATTTTAACTTTTGCTTTTCCATGACTTGGCTCCCAAACTCCTAACAACTTATCACCTTCCGTCTCATTCATAACGGAGTAGGTAAATGCGGTGGTAAAAAACAGGGCCACTAAAGCAAACGACCAAACTAAAATTTTGCGTGTATTTTTCATTGTTCTAATTTTTAATTATTTTCTAATTTTTTTAAATCAAAGTTTATACCAAATTATTTTTTATCAGGAATCATGATGTCCATTTTGATAGTTCCTTTTAATTTAATGTTATCAAAACTATCTTCTTTCGTAATTCCAACTACTTCAAAATAGAACTTATCAATATCTTTAAATCCTTCTATTTCTGCCTCTTGTAAACCTTTGATGACTAGTTTTTTAGGATTTCCTTTAACTTTTGTCGTGGCAACTTCTTTCGTTTCCGTTTTGTCAGTCATAACAGAAAACACAAGGTTTTCAAATATTCCTAATCCACCTTCTGCATCAGTCTCCAAAGTAATTTCATTGACTTTCATACTAAAAATTTCATCACGTGTTATTCCAAAATCCTCTGGTTTGAAGCTGATTGTTGTCATTCCTTCACCAACTCCGTCTTTGAAAAACGGACCCTCTAAGGTAATTTCAAACTCAACAGGGCCATAAACTTTAGGTTCGTAATTCGTACAACCGAACAATAGCATTATTGCTAATAGCGGGACAGTTAAAATCTTGATTTTCTTCATATTTTTCATTTTGAGTACCTACAAACATACTAAATAGAAGATAAGTTGTTTTATAAAATATTGTTATGAAAAACCTTATATATTTTAATGATTTAAAAAAGATTCCAAAAGTGATTCTACTTTTGCAGTAACTTGTTTACAATCAAATTTTTGACTAGCGTTTTTTAAACTTTCAAACTTTATGTTAGTCTTTTTTTCGAGCGCAGTTTTCATTTTTTCTGCGAGATCATCCATGTTTTTAGTTTCATAAAGCAAACCGATTTCTCCAAAATGTAATAGTTCTGGAGTTCCGCCAGCGTTGCTTCCAATAACAGGAGTTCCTTGCGCCATTGATTCAATGGTAACCATTCCAAACGTTTCGGAATCAGAGGTCATAAGTGTCCAATCAAAAGCGTTAAAAACTTCCATTGGATTTTTTTGAAAAGGCAAGAAAAGCACTTTTTTCTCCAATTTTTTGGCTTCGATAAATGATTTTATTTCTTTTAAATAGGAACTTGGAGAATCAGGTGTTTCTTCACCTACGATTATGATTTTGAACGAATATTCTTTCAGTTGATTAATCGCTTTTAGTGCTAATAATTGTCCTTTTTTAGGATCAATTCTTCCTACAATTCCAAATAGAAAATCATCTTCAGGAAGTTCAAGAAATTTTCTAGATTCAGTTTTACTGTTTTGAGTTATAGTGTTAAAATCTAAACCTGAAGGAATCACATTAACTTTTTTAGGATTAACTTTTGAATTTTCAAGCACTTGTTTTTTCAAATATTCCAAGGGACAATTCCAAGAGTCAAAATAAGAATAACGCAAGGTTCTGAAAAATTGTTTTTTTGGAGCACCAAACTCCATTTCCATAAAAAAATGAACGTTGATTTTTCCACGCGATAGAAAAGAAATCGAAGCTGCGATACTTTGGTCGAATGTTGCACGAAAAATTAAGTGTTGAACGCTGTCCTTTTTCAACAGTTTCAGTAATTGGAATGCTTTGATTAAATCAAAGTGATTTTTGTGTTTTTGAATGATTCCAAAGGGTAAGCTATTTTCAAGTGTTACTTTGTGAATAGGAGAATTTTCTAGACAATAAATTTTAACGAAATGCCCGCGTTCCTGCATCCAAATAGCATTTTTAAGTTGGTTCATTTCTAAACCACCCCAACCATTTGTTCCGCATAAATAAGCTATTCGCACTTCCTAAAATTTTAAAGCTATGAAATTATTGAAATCTAGTAATTTTGTAGCATGTTTAAAAAACCCATTATCATTTTTTTTCTTGGAGTCATTCTAATTGCAACACCATTATTTTTATTTCCTATTAATTTATTTAATGGAGCAATTGTTTTCGAAAATGGTCCACAAAAAATAGTTCAAGATGCTCCCTTAAGTTTATCTTATTTTATAGGCTTAGGATATCAAGAAGAAGAAATTGTCGGAGTTGCTGATTTTTACCTCAAACAAGAAGGATATATTTTAGCTTTTTGTTTAATAATTGGATTTCCAGCATTATTGGCTTATCGTTTGAAAATGAAATTTAACGAAGACGAAAAGAAAAAACTAAAGTGATTTAGTTCTTCCTCCATCAACAGGAACATTTATACCATTAATGTAAGAAGCTTCTGGACTTGCTAAAAATGCAATTGCTGCTGCGACTTCTTCTGGTTCAGCAATTCGTTTCATTGGAGATTCTCCTGCCATTTCTTCAAAAATATCAGCTACGGATTCACCTGTTTTTTCAGATTTCGCTTCAGCAATTCCTTGTAAACGAATGGTGTTCGTTGCGCCAGGTAGTACATTGTTCACCGTAATTCCGTATTGACCCAATTCCCCAGCCAGTGTTTTGCTCCAACTTGCAACGGCTCCACGAATCGTATTTGAAACACCTAAATTAGGAAGAGGTTGTTTTACAGAAGTTGAAATCACGTTGATGATTCTTCCATAACCTGTTTCAATCATTCCAGGATAAATGGCTTGAACTAAAATGTGGTTACAAATTAAATGTTGATTGAATGTATTTAAAAATTCATCCGTTGTAGCTTCAATTATTGGTCCTCCTTTAGGACCTCCAGTATTATTAATGAGAATATTGATTTTGTTTCCTGCATTTATATAATCAGAGATTATAGTTTTAAGTTCAGTTGGTTTTGTGAAATCTGCCACTAAATAAGTGTGTTTTTGTCCTTGTGAGGTTTCTAATTCAGCAAGCGTATTTTTTAGTTTCGTTTCGTCACGAGCGATAAGAACTAGATTTGCTCCCATTGATGAAAGCTTAACAGCTGTAGCCATTCCAATTCCTTGTGTACTGCCACAAACAAGAGCTGTTTTATTAACTAAAGATTGAATCATGATTTTCTATTTTTTATTGAAGGTATGTTAGCCTCCAAAATTAATAAACAAATGCATTTAGTAATAGATTAAACAAATTCTGTTATAAAATGAAAGCCTTGAAATTCTTATAAATTTGAATAGCTTATTGTTGATTGGACACATGCTTGTTAAATTTATGTTATGATTTAGAAAATTTACCTTAAATTTGTGGTTCAATTTTAAAATTTTGAATTTATGAGAGAATTTTTACGAACATTAAAATTGACTTTAGTTTTTGTACTAGGGTTAATTGGAATTCTTCGTGCGCAAACTACGGTCATTGTTGATCCGGCTGGTGCAGGAGGATTTGAACTAGGTAATAGTTTCGCCGCAAATGGCTGGACGGTTGCCAATTCGGCAAACAACCCTTGGATTGTAGCGCCATTGTCAAATGGGCTAATTACAGGTAATGCTGCTTTTATTTCAGATAATGGCACAACACCAAATTTTACCCCAGCAAATAATAGCTCCAATTATTTTTGGAGAGATGTTACCATTCCAGCAGGAGAGACAAAAATTAGATTGACTTTTGATTGGATTAGTAATGGTGAAAACTTATGGGATTTGTGGCAAGTGTTTGTAGCGCCAACTTCAATTACCCCTGTTGGTTCAACAACTCATCCAGGAAATGGACTAGCAAATGTACCAACTGCAATTGCAGGGGCTACATTTGTAGGAAGTGGCCAATTACAAACAACGGTACAATCTGCAACATTTTTTTTACCAGCTTCTGCTGCAGGTACTACTGTAAGATTGATATTTCACTGGAAAAATGATAGTGGGGGTACACAACCTCCAGCTCAAATTGATAATATATCACTCACTTCTACAGTACCTGGTAATTTCATTTCAATTATTACTGGAGACTGGAACAACCCTTTAACATGGGATGCAAATGCCGTTCCAACTCCTGCAGATAACGCAACTGTTTCGGCAACTCACACTGTAACGGCAAATGCAACAGGACAAGGTATCAACAATTTGATTGTAAACGGTACACTTGCTTACGGTGCAACACCAACACAATTTAACGTAAATGGTAATTTAACAGTCGGAAGCACAGGTTTAGTAAATGTTTTTGCTACCACTACAGGTAAAACTTTAATCGTTTCGGGAAACATCATAAATGATGGTAGGATAGATGTATCAGTTGGTGCAACAACAGCTGGAAACTTAACTTTAAATGGTTCAACTGTTCAAACAGTTTCTGGTTCAGGAGCATTTGGAGGAACAAATGCAACTACTACTACTGCAAATACGGTTGGTGTTATTAGAAATTTAACTTTCTCAAATACCAATACTGCTACTCCAAATATTATTTGGTCAATTCCTTCAACCATTCGAATTGCAAACAATTTAAATTTAACAGGAGCAAGAGTAAATGCCTCTGGAAATACATTCACCTTTGGTAATTTTGCTGTAGGTGGAACACTAACTTCTCCGGCTGGAACAGGATTTATGTCAGGAACAAAATTCGCTCGTTGGTGGACAGCAACTGCCACAGGAACTCCAATTACTGCGGGTGCTGAGCCGACAACTGTTACTTCAATGTATCCTTTTGTTTCCAATGCTGGTCAAAATAGAAGAGCGCATATTGAACGTTCTTCAAGTAATTCAGCTGGTAATACAGTTGGTTACCTTGCTGTTTTGTTTCAAAATTCAACGGTTTTAACTCAAGCGCTTTCAATTGATGATGCTGGTTACACTGTAACAGATCGTTTTGAAGCAAATTGGACTGTAACTGCTGAGGCTGGTTATGTTTATGCTTCAGGTACGCATGAAATTTCTCTAGTAGGAACTGGAGGTTTTTTCCCAATTAACGGAAATTCAAGAGTTCTTTTACAAAACTCATCTGTAGGTGGTGCTCATCAGAATGGAACAACTTTACCAGTTGCTCAACGTTCAGGTTTGTCAACAACACAATTAACAGCTGGTGCACTTTACATGGGAGTAAATACGCTTGATAACGTTTATCCTTGTACAGGTACTCCAACGGGTGGTACAACAGTTTCGTCTGCCACACCAGCTTGTTCTGGGGTTAATTTCACACTTTCATTAACTGGAAATACATCTGGCCCTGGAATTACTTACCAATGGCAATCATCTACAAATGGTGTAGATTGGACAAACATCACAGGTGCTACTTTAGCTACAAGATCAGTTTCTCAAACAGCCGTAACATACTACCAATGTCTTGTTACTTGTGATGGAAACACAACTCCTTCAACTCCAATTATGATAAACTTGGACATACCAACTAATTGTTATTGTATTCCAACAACAACATTTGGTTGTACAGATGGAGATGTAATTGCAAGAGTTGTATTAAATACCTTGGATAACAATTCAGGTACTGGTTGTCCATCTGGAACTTTGGGTTATTCAAATTATACAACTGATCCGACTTTAACTACTTCTTTGTTGCCAAGTACTACTTATGGTTGTACCGTTTATGCTGGTCAATACGGAGAAGGTTATGCCGCTTGGATTGATTATAATGACGATGGTGTATTTGATAATGCAACAGAAAGAATTGGTTTTTCAAATGGTCAAGTTGCTGGTTCAGGTCAAGTTGGAGTGTTAGGTTCATCTGCAACTTTTCCAATAACTTTAGCTTGTACTCCTCCAGCAGGTGTTCACAGATTGCGTGTAAGAGCAATGTTTAACACAAATGGTTCTGCTGTTACTCCTTGTACAAACAATTCTTATGGTGAAACAGAAGATTATTTAATTACGATTGTTGCTCCACCAACATGTCCTTCTCCTGGTACTCCAGTAGCTGGAACAGCGACATCTTTCACATTATCTTTTGACTTCCCTTTAAATTGTGCTACTGCAACAAATTATGATATCGAATATGGTCCAGCTGGGTTTACTCCAGGAACTGGAACGATAGCAGCAAATCAACCTGCGGTAATTAACGGAACAACAGGTACAGTTACTTTAACTGGTTTAACTCCATTAACAGTTTATGATGCATATATTCGTTCAAATTGTGGTGCAGGTGATGTAAGTACTTGGACACTTGTAACTACAGGTTCAACTTTACAACCTCCATGTTCTGGAACACCTAATGCACCAGTTGTTGGATTTGTTGGAAATACAACTATTTGTGATGGTTCTAACACAGTCATTTCTGCAAGTGGAATGACAGATAATGTTTTACAAATTTCTAATCAATGGGAGGTTTCAACTAACAATATAGATTGGAATTCAATTGCAGGCGAAGTTTTACCAACTTATCAATCAGGAGCATTAACAGCTGGTACTTATTATTACCGTTATACTTCTACTTGTTTAGCTTCAAATCAAACTTCAACTTCAAACGTTGTTACTTTGGTAGTTAATGCTCCTCCAGTAGTTACAATCACAGCTCCAAATAACGGAACTTTCTGTGGTACACAAACTTTAACTGCAGCAGGTGCTGTAAGTTATGTTTGGTCTCCTGCAACGTTGCTAAATACAGCTACTGGTGCAAGTGTTGTTTACACAGGTACAACAAGTGGAACATTAACTGCAACAGGGACAGATGCAAATGGGTGTGTGGCTAGTTCAGCTCCTTTCGTAGTTACTTTTACTACGCCTGATCCAATTACTTGGGTTGCAACAACTCCATCTTTCTGTGGAACAGGTGGTACAACTTCGGTTTCTGTGACTTCTGCAACAAACTATACTTATTCATTAGTGAATAACTCAACAGCAGTTATTAGTGGATTTACACCAACATCTTTCAACACAACAGTAACTGAAACTTCTGCTTTCTTGGTAACAGGAACAGATCCAGTTTCAGGGTGTATCTCTCAAACGCCAGTTCAAATTAACGTATTCCCATTACCAACTGCTAACGTAACTTCAGACGTAAATGGTGTATGTCCGGGAACGGCTGCGAACATTAGTACAGGTTTGGCTGCAGGAAACTTCACAAGTGCTTCTATTCCTTTTGCTGCATTAACAGCTCCTGGAAATGCGGTTACTTTAGTATCAGGTGGTGTAATTAATGTAACTCCTGATTTATCTTATGGATTTGATGGAGATTTAGATGATGCAGGATGGTCAGCAATTCCAGTTGGATTTAACTTTAATTTCTTCGGAACTTCTTACAATACAATTTCAATTGGTACAAACGGAACGGTTTTCTTTGGCACAACACCTAATGTTAGTGACTTTACATTTACTACTTTACCTAGTACAACAGAGCCGTTTAACATGGTAGCTGTATTAGCAATGGATAATAACTTAGCGACTGCAACTGGCGGTAGTGTTAAATATTGGACAGAAGGTTTAGCTCCAAACAGAAAATTTATTGTGAGTTATGAAAACGTTCAAGAATTTGGTGCAACTGAGACAAGTACTGCTCAAGCTATTTTTTATGAAACGATTGGTACAATTGAGGTTCATGTAACCTCTTCAACCAATGTAGATAGAAATAAATTAGTGGGTGTAAACAATGGTGATGGTACGGTTGGTGTTTTAGCTTATGCTTCAGGAACAACTGCAAGTGCAACCAATCCAATTGCAAATCCATTTGCATACCGTTTCTCTCCACCAGCAAATTATACAACTGTTTGGACAGCTACAAATACACAAGGAACAACAACAATTGCTTCTGGAACTAACATCTTTACACAAGCGGTTACTCCAACAGAAACTACTGTTTATTCGATTTCATACACCAATCAAACTACTGGTTGTTCAAATCCTGCTGGTTCAGCTGATGTAACAATTGCAGTATTAGGTAACGTTGCACCAACAGGTGTTGTTGCTTCAACTCCAAATTCATTAGTTTGTCCAGGAGTTAACTTCCAAGTAACTAGTAACTATACAGGAAGTTTAAATGGTTTAACTTTCCAATGGCAAGTTTCAACAAATGGTGTTGACTATACAAATATTACAGGAGCAACTACACAAACATTAACTGTTTCACAAACTGTGAATTCAGAATACCGTTTACAAATTGTTTCTTGTGGTGGTACTCCAGAAAACACGAATTCAGTTGCTGTTGCAATGGATGTTCCAACAAACTGTTACTGTACACCAGTTTACACGAATGGTACAACTGCTGGTGACTTAATTTCGAATGTTGAAATCGTTGGTACAACTTTAGCAAACAATACAGGTTTTGTCGCTGGAGGTCCTTCTTACACATTCTTTACTGGTCAGCCAAATTACACTGCAACTTTATTACCTTCTAGTTCATATACATTGAATGTATCAACAGGAGAATGGGGAGATCAAGGTTATGCTGCATGGATTGATTACAATGATGATGGAATCTTTGATGCTACAGAATTAGTTGGAGCAACAAATGGTGTTATTGGTGCAGGTTTGACAACAGGGCAAATAAATGCCTCTTCTTCTTTCGTAATTGCTTTAGCATGTACTCCTCCAGCAGGAGTGCACAGAATGAGAATCAGAGGTGTTTATTTCCAAGATGGTCAAACTATTCAACCTTGTGATAGTTATTCTTTTGGTGAAACAGAAGATTATTTAGTTACAGTAGCTCCTGCACCAACGTGTCCTTCGCCGGGCATATTAGCTGCGGGAAGTTCAACTTCAACATCAGCAGGTGTAAACTGGGGATCAGGTTGTTCAACTGCAACTGCTTTTGATTTTGAATACGGTCCAGTTGGATTTACACAAGGAACTGGGACATTACTTCAAAATGAAACTGCGGCAAATGCATATACTATCATAGGATTAACACCGAATAGTACTTATGAAGTTTACTACAGAGCAAATTGTGGTAGTGGTGAAGTTAGTGCTTGGTCAGTTCCAGTAACAGTTTCAACACCTTGTGCGCCAATTAGTTTAGTTAATCCAGGTGCTCAAGTTGTTTGTAATACTTATGCTTTGCCAACGTTGGCAGAGGTTACACCTTCTAATAATGCTGGTTTAACATTAAGCTACAGAACTGCAACTAATGGTGGAGGAACAGTAATTACAGGTAACATTACAACAACGCAAACAGTACATATTTATGGTGTTGCAGGTTCTTGTTCGGCGAATGAAAGTTTCTTGGTTACTGTTAATAACAGCTCAACTTCAACGACGAACGTTACTCAGTGTTCTTCATATACTTGGACAAACAGCGTTAATTACACAGCATCTGGAACATACACACAAACATTAGCTAACGCTGCTGGATGTGACTCAGTTGCAACATTGAACTTGGTTATTACACAACCAACTACATCAACGTTGAACCAAACAGCATGTCAAACTTATACGTTGAACAACCAAACGTACACAACTTCTGGAACGTATACTCAAACGTTAACAAATGCTGCAGGTTGTGATTCAACAATTACTTTGAACTTGACAATCGGTCAACCAGATGCAGTTTCTGTAACTGAAACGGCTTGCGATTCTTACACATGGAACGGTACAACTTATACAACTTCTGGAGTATATGTTGAAACTTTAACCAATGCGTTAGGATGTGATTCAGTGGTAACATTGAATTTAACAATCAACAACACAAGTTCATCAAATACAGTTGTATCTGAATGTGCTTCTTACTTGTGGAATGGAACAACTTACACAGCAAGTGGAACTTACACATTTACAGCTCAAAATGCTGCAGGTTGTGATTCAACTGCAACTTTAGTATTGACTATTGGAAACAATAGCTCAACAACTACTGCTGCAACATGTGGTTCATTTACTTGGACAAACGGAACAACTTATACAGCTTCTGGAACATACACGCAAACATTAACAAATGCTGCTGGTTGTGATTCATTAGTTACATTGAACTTGACTATTAACCCAACTCCAACTGCAACTGCAACGGATAACGGAAATGGAACAGGTACATTAGTTGCTTCTACAGGTGCCTCTTACCAATGGATTGATTGTGCCACAAACACACCAATAACAGGTGCTACAAGTGCAACTTATGTAGCTCCAATCAACGGTTCATACGCTGTAATTGTTACCAATTCAAGTAACTGTTCAGCGACTTCTTCTTGTGTAATCGTTGATTACATCGGATTAGAAGAAATCACAGTAAGCTTTAATGTATATCCTAATCCAACAACTGGAGCAATCAATATTGCAATTGATCAAACAACTGCAAATTATGATGTAACTGTTGAAGACATGAATGGAAGAGCAGTTGCTAACTTCGGTTCATTGATTAATGGTAACGGAGTTTACTCTTTAGATTTATCAAATGTGGTAACTGGTGTTTATTTCATCAAACTTAGAAATGAGTTAGAAGAAAGAACAGTTAGAATTATCAAACAATAATAAATCTTAACTTATAGAAAGAGGCTAGCATATTGTTAGCCTCTTTTTTTGTGCTAACATTTTACAATTAATTATTTTTATAGCATGAATTTAATATCCAAACTACCCAATGTTGGGACGACAATTTTTACTGTCATGTCAAAAATGGCAAATGATTATAACGCAATCAATTTATCTCAAGGTTTTCCTAATTTCCCGATTGATCCTGTTTTAGTTGAGTTGTTACAGCGAAAAGCTAGCGATAATATTCATCAGTACAATCCGATGGCAGGGAATCCAAATTTGATGATTGAAATTGGAACATTGATTCAAAGATCTTATGCAAGAATTGTTACTGTTCAAGATGAATTATTGATAACAGCAGGAGCAACGCAAGCAATATTCACTACAATTCAAGCACTAGTTGAAAGTGGAGAAGAAGTAGTGATTTTAGACCCAAGCTATGATTGTTATGAGTCACCAATTGTTTTAGCTGGTGGAATACCTAAACGAATTTCATTAAACAATGAGTTTTTACCAGATTGGGATTTAATTAACGCTACCGTAAATGAAAAAACGAAGCTGATAATAACCAATAATCCCCATAATCCAAGTGGAAGAATTTGGACTGAAAGTGACATGAAAGAACTTGAAAACCTATTGAATAAACATCCAAATTTATTAGTGCTCTCCGATGAAGTGTATGAATATATTACATTTGAAAACAAACACCTTTCAGTACATGCAAATGAATTTTTGAGGAGTCGTTCAATTGTTGTTTCTTCATTTGGAAAGACATTTCATATTACAGGTTGGAAAATTGGTTACTTGGTAGCTCCAGAATTTATAATGAATGAAATAAAAAAAGTACATCAGTTTTTAGTTTTCTGTGTGAATAGTGTAGCACAAAATGTTTTAGCAGATTATTTGCCTTTAGTTAAAACAGAAAATTTAGGTGGTTTTTATCAAGAAAAAAGAGATTTTTTTAAAGAAAGAATACAATCAAGTCGATTTGAATTAATGCCTTGTGAAGGAACTTATTTTCAAGTAGCTTCATATCAAGCTATATCAGAGGAATCAGACATTGATTTTACGAAAAGATTAGTTGCAGAATTTGGTGTTGCAACCATTCCACTTTCGGTTTTCAATTCCGATTTGAAAGATCGAAAAATGATACGTTTTTGCTTTGCTAAAGATAATGATACTCTAATTCAAGCAACAGATAGATTATGCAAGATTTAAAAGTAACATTAGTACAAGCGAATCAAATTTGGGAAAGTAAAAGAGCGAATTTTTCCAATTACCTGCGCCTACTTGAGTCAATTAACGAACCAATTGATTTAGTTATTTTCCCAGAAATGTTTGATACTGGTTTTTCAATGAATGTTGAATTAGCAGAGGATTGGAATTCAAATGCGTCTGTTAAATTTCTAGTAGATTTAGCTGTTGAGAAACAATTTGCAATTTATACTTCATTGATGGTCAGAGACAATGGTAAATTTTATAATAGAGGTGTTTTTGTTTATCCTTCAGGTGCAATAAAATATTACGATAAACGAAAATCTTTTGGTTTAGGCGGAGAAGATAAATTTTACACAGCTGGAAATACTGAAACAATTGTTAAATACAAAAATTGGAAAATCAATCTTCAGATTTGTTATGATTTACGATTTCCAGAAATTGCAAGGAATTATGAAGTTGATGGAAAACCAAAATATGATTTATTGCTTTATGTTGCGAATTGGCCTTCAAAGCGCTCCGAACATTGGAAAACACTTTTAAAAGCGCGTGCGATTGAAAATCAATCGTATGTTATTGGTGTTAATCGTTTTGGTGAAGATACTAATGGTTTAAGCTATTCTGGTGACTCTTCTTGTTTCGATCCATTAGGAAATATTTACTGTCATTTGGAAAATGAATCAATTTTCACCACCACTTTGTCAGAATTAACGTTAACTAGCACAAGAACTAGTCTACCTTTCTTAAAAGATTATTAGTTTGAATACTCATTATGTAGTATATTTGGGCATCATTAAAAAATCATAAAATGAAAAAACTAATACTTTCTTTATCCGTATTAGCTGTTTCGGGTGTTTTTGCACAGAAAAACACGCGTATTCTTAAATCGCAAGATTTAGTTAGAACAGCTCCAAAAACAGCTACGGCAACTCAGCCTGTAGAAAAAATTATGACTACTTTGTGGTCGGATGACTTCTCAAATGCAGCAACTTGGACTATTGACAACAGTGGTCAAACAGGTGCTACTTTTGGTTGGAATATCAACAGTACATCAAATGGCTGGTGGTCAACAACTGGAATTAGTGCAAATGGAACATCAGGTGGTAACAATGCTGAGTTAGTTAATGGTAACCCAACCTTATCTCCAGCAACACAAGCGCTAGGTGTTACTTACACCATGACAACAGCGCAACCTATTGATGTAGCTGCTTTAGGTGGAACAAACCAAGTTTCTCTTCAATTTAAACAATTTGGAGCTCGCTTTAATGACTTGCAAGAAATCCAAGTTTCAACAGATGGAACAACTTTTACAACTGTTGGAAATAATTTAGATAAAGAAGTTTTATCTGCTGCAGGTGGTGCACCTTATCCTAATCCAGATACTAAATTAATCAACCTTGCAACAGTATTTTCTGCAGCTCCAACACAATTATGGATTCGTTTTAGTTGGACAACTAACTTTCCTGGATCGGCAACAAATCCAAATGTTTGGATTGCTTATGGTTGGTACATTGACGATGTTAAAATTGTTACAAATCCTGAATATGATTTATCAGTTACTTCAAACACTTGGGGTACTGCAGGTTTAAATTATTACCAAATCCCTACGACTCAAGTTGCTCCAATTTCTTTCTCATCAAAAGTATTTAATGGTGGTTTGAATGACTTATCTGGTGCGTTCTTAAAAGCTGATGTTTTGGCAGGATCTACAAATGTATTTGCAGGAACAAGCGCAACAACTTCTGTTCCTTCTTTAGATACAGCAACTTTAGATGTATCTACTTCATTTACACCTCCAACAAACGTTGCGAATTACACATTGAAAAGAAAGGTTGTTTTAGGTTATTTACCGAACGGTCAAATTTTGACAGGAGCTTTAACTGACGGTTCAAGTGGCTACACAACAGGAAATAATGTTGCAACAACAGGTGGTACAGGAACAGGTGCTACAGTAAATATCGTTGCTAATCCAAACGGAGTGGTTGCTACGGGAACTTTATCTAATCCAGGTTCAGGTTATACAACTGCAACAGGGGTTGCAACTACGGGTGGTGCAGGTACAGGTTTGACTTTAGATATTACAGCTACACCAATTGGAGCAGTAACTTCATTAACAGTTGACTTATATAATGCTGGAACTGTAGTTTCTGAAACAAATGTTGCAGTAACTGGTGGAATAGGAACAGGTTTAATAGTAGATGTTGTAGCTGATGCTAACGGCGATGTTGATACAATTATAATTGTAAATCCTGGTAGTGGATACCTATCTGTTGACTATTTAACTGTTCAAACTACTAGTGGCCCAATAGATATTATTGTTAACGCATCAAATGGTGATATTTTAACAGCAACTGTTGCTTCTGCTGGAACTGGATATTCTGTAGGTAATGTTGTTACAATAAATGGTGGTTCTGCTACTTATACTGTAAACTCGGTTTCAGGAGGAACAGTTACAGCAGTAACTTTAAATAATCCTGGTACGGGTTACACAGCGGGAGATGTATTAACTATCAATGGAGGAGTTGGAGCTACTTACACTGTTGCTACAGTTACAAACAATACTGAAATCGCAGATGAAGTTGCTACAAACAACACAATTGCTGACTTAACTTTTGGTGTGACAAACTACATCTACGCTCGTGATAACAATGTTTTCGCTGGAACAACATCTAACGGAACTGACGGTTTTGAAGTTGGTAACTTATTTGATATCTATACTGACCAAACATTAAAAGGAATTAGTGTACGTTTAGCAGGTGGTACAAATGGAACTACTGTTGGAACTGAAGTTTTTGCTAAAATTTATTCAATTGATGATAATGGAGAGTTTGCATTTTTAGAAGAAACTGCGCCAATTACTGTTGCAAGCAACAACTTAAATACTATTTTAAATATGGTATTGTTAAACCCTGCAAATTTAGTGACAGGAGAAACTTATTTAGCTGTTGTTGGTTCTTTTGACGGTGGATTAAGAGTATCAAACGCAGGAAGTTCAGAGGAACAAACTTCATTCTTTAAAGACTACACAGACGATACTTGGTATTTTACAACATCAACTCCAGTTGTACGTTTGAATTTTGACCCTATTTTAAGTGTAAGCGAAAATACAGCTCAAGTTGCTGATGCAGTTATTTACCCGAACCCAACTTCTTCAACTTCAACTGTTGAATTTAGCTTGGTGAACGCTTCTGAAGCGGTTGTTTCTGTAACAGATTTGTCTGGTAAAATTGTTTCTGAAAGAAATTTAGGTCAATTGAACGCTGGTGCAAATGCAACAGAAATCAATACGACTTCTTTCAATGCAGGAATTTATTATGTAACTGTTTCTTCTAACGGAAGCTCAGTAACTAAAAAATTAATCAAGAATTAATTAAAATTCTAAGTTAACTTTGGAAAGCCGGTGTAAGCCGGCTTTTTTATTGAAATCATGTTTGATATAGAATACGGCTTTATTGGACTTTTTATAACCTGTTTCTTAGCGGCAACGGTGCTTCCTGTTGCGTCAGAATTATTTTTGGGAACTATTTTAGCAATGGGTTACGACCCTATCTTATCCTTAATTATTGCAACAACAGGAAATACCCTTGGTGGTTGGTTAAATTATGGTATTGGTTATTTGGGTAAACCGGAGTGGTTAATTAAGGTTGGTGCAACGAAAGAAAAAATTGAAACTTGGAAACAAAAAATTAATCAATATGGTGTTTGGTTAGCCTTACTTTCTTGGTTGCCATTTGTTGGTGATGTAATTGGAATTGCTTTAGGGTTTTTCAGAGCAAATTTATTCCTCAGCTTTTTGTTTATAGCAATCGGTAAGTTCATACGATATGCTGTGATTATCTTTGTTTTTCTCTATTTTAAATAACTGTAGTAATTTCTCCATTCTTAATTTCAAACAATTTCTTCTCAATGGATAAACCATCAAATAGGCTTTTCATTCGAACAGGGTCGGTGTCAGTGACTAAAACTTGTCCGAAGTAATCTGTGGTTACTAATTCAATTAAACGCTCCACACGTTGATTGTCGAGTTTGTCAAAAATATCGTCGAGTAATAAAACAGGATTGGTGCCTTTATGTTGCTTTAACCAATCATATTGTGCGATTCGTAAAGAAATAAGAAAAGATTTTTGTTGCCCTTGTGAGCCAAACTTTTTCACAGGATGACCTTTAATGGTAAATATTAAATCATCTTTGTGAACCCCAACAGTTGAATACTGCGCAAAAGCATCTTTTTTTTCAGCATCATGTAGAAGTTCCAAAAAATCGCCATCGTTTAATTGAGAACGATATTCAACACTAACGTTTTCTATTTCCAAACCAATCTCATTGTAAAAGCGATTGAAAACGGGAATAAATTCTTCTAAAAATTCTTTGCGTTTGTTGTAAATAAATTGTCCAGACTGTACTAATTGATAATCCCAAACAGCAATTGATTCTCGATCGAATAACCGATGTTCAAACATGTTTTTTAGTAAGGCATTTCGTTGTTCAAGAATTTTAGAATAGCGTTGAATTTGTTCTAAGTAATCTTTGTCAATCTGTGACAAAATCCCATCCATCCATTTTCTGCGCAATTCACTCCCTTCTGCAATTAAATCTCCATCATAAGGAGAAATAAAAACAACAGGAAATTTACCAATGTGATCACCTAGTTTTTCATATTCCTTTTTGTTGAATTTGAACACTTTTTTAGCGCCTAATTTGAATGCACAATGCACATTACTTTGCTTATCATCCATTTTCCAATCGCCATTAATACTAAAAAATGACTGGTCAAATTGTATGTTTTGTCGGTCAATTGTATTCAGATATGATTTACACATACTCAGGTAGTAAACGGCATCGAGAATGTTTGTTTTACCACTTCCATTCTTTCCAACAATTCCATTTATACCTTTAGAAAATTGAATTTCAAGTTCGGTAAAATTTTTAAAATGAAGTAAAGAGAGGGAAGACAAATGCATAAGTGCCCAAAATTATGGTTTATTTGAAAAACAAATGCTTAATTTTGAAATGCAACTTAAAATTGTATTAACACGTTTAACTCAAACCAAAACTAAAACATGTCAATTAAACATTATTTAATTCTACTTTTCATATTTCTTTTTTCTAATAAATCATTTTACTCTCAATTAGTAATTGCGAACCAAGGGGCTTCTGCAACGACTATTACAAGTAGTATGATAGGACCGGGGTTAACTGTTACAAATCCTGTTATTACTTGCCCCAACAATGCTTATGGAACATTTACTGGTGGTGGCACAACAAATTTAGGAATTCCCTCTGGAGTATTATTGACAACAGGTAATGTTAACACTTTACCAGGCAATGGGTCAGCATTTTGGAGTACAGGAAATAATACAATCTGTAACGACCCTCAATTGAGCACTTTAGATGTTGAAGCAACAAATGATTGTTGTATTCTTGAGTTTGATGTAGTACCTTCTTGTTCAACCTTGAGAATTCGATTTGTTTTTGGTTCAGAGGAATACCCAGAATTCGTTAGTTCAGGTTATAATGATGCTTTTGGTTTTTTTGTTTCAGGACAAAATCCAGTTGGAGGAACTTACAATAACACAAATATTGCAACCTTACCAAATGGCACAATTGTAAGTATCGACAATGTGAATGCAACTACGAATAATACGTTTTATGTTAATAATGCAACAGGAACTGCTGTAAAATTAGATGCTTTTACAACCATAATTACTAGTGATATTGATGTTGTACCTTGTCAATCGTATCATTTTAAATTAGCAATCGCTGATGCTGGAGATGGTATTTATGATTCAGGCGTTTTTGTTGATTTCTTAGATTGTTCAACAGCTTTAAATGCAACAGCCACAACAACCCCCGTTTCATGTGCTGGAAGTGATGGTACAGCAACAGCAACTGCAGTAAATGGTTTTCCCCCATATACTTACTCTTGGAACACAACTCCACCACAAACAACAGCTTCAATTTCTGGTTTACCAACAGGAACATATACAGTAGTTGTTGACGATGCAGGAACTTGTACTCCGCCAGTTATTCAAACAGTTACCGTTGGCCTAAGTAACAACGTACCTACAATAGTAACAAACGATCCGGTAATTTGTGAAGTTGGTTCGGCAACAATTACGGCATCTAATCCCGGGTCAGGTGGGACTTATTTATGGTCAACTGGCGAGACAACCCAAAGTATTGTTGTTTCACCAACAGTAACTACAAATTATACAGTAACTTATGATGCTGGAGCTTTATGTACAGCAACCGATACATCAACTGTATATGTAATTTCAAGATTCACACCTACCTTTGATACCATTCCATCTATTTGTCATAATTCGCCCTCACCAATATTATCTTTAAATTCTGTTGATTCCATTTCGATTGCAGGAACTTGGAGCCCTAATTTAATTGATAGCTCAATTGTTGGAATTACTACATACTCATTTACACCAAACCCCGGAGAATGTGCTTTTCCAACCACAATGGACATTACGGTAATTGCACCTGACACAACCACCTTTAATCCAATTTCTGCCTTGTGTCAAGGTACAACACCACTAGCATTACCAACATCATCATCAAATACCCCAACAATTATAGGAACATGGAATACTCCAACAATAGCTACCAATACTCCAGGATTAACAGATTATATTTTTACGCCTGATTCTTCATTTTGTGCTTTAAATGATACTTTAGTTATTACGATTAATCCAACCCCAACGATTTCTTTAAGTCCAAACCAAACAATTTGTCAGGGACAACAAGCAATAATCACTTCAACAGTTAGTTTACCTGATGGAACGTATGATTGGCAACCAGTAGATTCTACAACAGCAAATTTGACAATCATTCCAGGGGGTACAACAACTTATGAATTGATTTATACTTTAAATGGCTGTCCAAGTTTACCAGCATATTCAACAGTTACTGTCAATCCAAATATTCCAGTTTTTGGGGGTAATGATACTTTATTTTGTATTGGTGGCTCAATAACGCTTCATGCAACAGGAACACCTATAATCGAATGGGATGCGCCAGTTGTGGATAGTGTAGAATTCACACCAACAGAAACAGCGACTTACACTGTTTATGGAACAAGTGATAATGGTTGTGTAACGGTAGATTATGTAACGGTTGTGGTGGTACAAACTCCAATCATTGACCCAGGAACCCCACCTGTAGTTTGTGTAGGTCAACAGGTTACATTGAATGCAACAGGAGCAGGGCCAGGTGCAACTTACAGTTGGAATAATGGTGTAACGAATGGAGTTCCTTTTGTAGCAAATCAAAATAAAGTTTATACTGTTACTGGAATAGACCAATACGGATGTGTGGGCGAAGCAACAATTTCAGTTACAGCTTTACCTGTTCCTATTGCTGATTTTACACCAAGTATTTCGTCTGGTTATGTCCCTTTAAATGTGGTATTTACTAACAACAGTTCTTTTGCTAACAATTATGTTTGGGATTTTGGTAACGGAAGTACTATTACGACAACAAGTTATAGCCCAACAAATACAACCTACCTTACAGCACCGCAGGATTATGTGGTTTATATGATTGCTTCAAATGGTTATTGTTCTGATACGGTCACTAAAACCGTCAAAGCGTTGCTACCACCAGAAATTTTTGTTCCAAATGTTTTCTCTCCGAATGATGATCAAAGCAATGACATTTTCTTTGTTACATCACAAAATTTGGTTTCATTGGAGTTATTGATTTTTAACCGTTGGGGAAATTTAATGGCAACAATTAGCGACCCACTAGGCAGTTGGGATGGTAAAACAGATGGAGGAAATGATGCAACAGCAGGTGTATATTTCTATAAATATGTTGCAACCGGTCAAGCGGGAGATGAAATTAAAGGACAAGGATTTATAACCTTAGTTCGTTAACCAATAAAACGATAACGAATTATTAGAGCAATAAGAATTAAAAAACCGAAAAGTACGCCAAAAACTGTCCAAAGATTGTTTTCTTGAATTGGGGTAATTCCACGGTTTAAAAGTTGGGTTAATTCTTCCAGTTCCTTTTCATTTGCTTGGTTCAGTGTTTCAATTTTTTTTTCTAATGAGGAAATGGTTTTACTTAAGTTAAATTGTTTTAATTCGTCGCGTTTAAATCTTAAAGCTTCCAATTGTAAGAATAAGTAATTACCTTTTTCAGCAATTAATATACAACTGTCCATATACGAATTGGAAAGAGTTACTTTTTCTTCTACATAATAACTTGCGAGGTTATAATAAGCATCGTAAATTTTCGATGGAATACCTTGTTTTTTACGTATGCTTAGAATTTGATGAAAAAGAACCAACGCTTTACTTGGATTTTCTTCAAAGTAAAAAATCAAAGCTTGATTGTTCAGTGCGTTAATTTTTAAGTTTAAAGCGTTCCCTTTTTTAGCATATTTTAATTGCTTTTTACAAAGTGATTTAGCAAGTTCGTATTTTTCTAAATTCAAATTCACATCCGCTAAAACGGAATAAGCATTAGCGACAGCTTCCCATTTCTTTAATTCTTTGGCTATGAAAATATAATGGTTTAGGACAGCGGTTGCTTGTTTAAAATCCTTTTCAGCTATATATACTTTAGCAAAATTTACTTCCGCTAAAATGGCATCTGTCTCTTTAGGAGATTGAGCACCTGTCGTTAAAGAGGATTTGAAATAAAACGCTGCAGTTTCTAAATCTCCTTGTAAATAGTAAGCAATTCCGAGTTCATTTAATTCTTCGCAAAGTAATTGCATATCACCAATGGAGAGAAAATAGTTTTTAGATTCTTTTAATAATTTAATTCCTTCAAGAATTTTACCTTTTCGCACTTGAAAACAACCAAAAATGCGTTTAGAAACAGCATGAGAAAATGAATTTCGGTTTTTACTTTTAGCCAATTCTGCCGCTAAAAACTGTAATGAATCGACGTCATTGCGCAAGTAATATTCCCACAATTCTAGTGCTTTACGGGTTTTTTCGTCGATAGATTTTGAGATTTTAAATGATCGAAAAGTAGTGTGTTTTTCCGCAAAAACTTTAGGGGTATTGACAAATAATCCAATCAAAAAGATTAAAAAATAACGGGCAAAAAGAGTAGGTGATTTAGGTGACAATTATTTGAATTTTATTTCATTGCAAGGATAGTTAACATTAGTTACTTTTGCAACAAAAATAGTTTTATGTCAAATGCATTTTTCCACGTTCCATTAGCTAAAAATGAACCAATTAAAGCGTATGCTCCAGGTTCGGCTGAAAAAACAAGTCTTTTAAATAAATACCACGAACTTTATAATCAAACTCCAATCGACGTTCCGATGTATATTGGTGGTGAGGAAGTTAGAACTTCAATAAAGAAAGCGATGACTTCGCCACATGATCATAAGAAAGTGTTGGGTCACTTTAACTTAGGAGAAGCAAAACACGTTGAAAATGCTATTACTGCTGCTTTAGCTGCAAAGAAAGAGTGGGCAAATTTACCTTGGGAAGATCGTGCTGCTATTTTCTTGAAAGCTGCTGATTTATTGGCTGGTCCTTTTCGTGACAAAATGAATGCCGCTACTATGTTGGCGCAATCTAAAAACGTATTTCAAACAGAAATTGATGCAGCTTGTGAGCTAATCGACTTTTTCAGATTCAATGTACAATACATGACACAAATCTATAAAGAGCAACCCGAATCGTTGCCAGGTATGTGGAATCGTTTAGAATACAGACCATTAGAAGGTTTTGTGTTTGCAATTACTCCTTTTAATTTTACTTCTATTGCTGCGAATTTGTGTGCTGCTCCTGCTATGATGGGAAATGTCGTTGTTTGGAAACCTGCTGATTCACAAGTCTATTCTGCACAAGTAATCATGGAGTTATTTAAAGCTGCTGGTGTTCCTGATGGCGTTATCAATATGGTAACGGTTGACGGACCAATTGCTGGTGATGTTGTCTTTCAAAACAGACATTTCGCAGGTTTACATTTTACGGGTTCAACAGGCGTGTTTAGACATTTATGGAAAGAAATTGGATTGAACTTGGATAAATACCGTACTTACCCGCGCATCGTTGGGGAAACAGGTGGAAAAGACTTTATCATAGCTCATAAATCTGCTGTTGCTGCTGAAGTTGCAACTGCTATGTCACGTGGAGCTTTTGAATTCCAAGGACAAAAATGTTCAGCTGCTTCAAGAGCTTATATTCCTAGTAATATTTGGCCAGAAGTGAAACGTATTTTTGTAGAGCAAGTGAATTCTTTCAAAATGGGTACACCTGACGATACGTCGAATTTCATTAATGCTGTAATTGACGAACGCGCTTTTGATAAAATCGCTGGTCATATTGATTTTGCTAAATCTCAATCCGATGCAGAAATTATTACAGGTGGAAATTACGATAAGTCTTCAGGATATTTCATTGAACCAACAACTATTGTAACGACTAATCCAAAATTCAGAACGATTTGTGAAGAGATTTTTGGCCCCGTTTTGACTGTTTATGTTTATGATTCTGAGCAATTTGAAGAAACCTTGGAATTACTAGATGACACTTCAGAATATGCCTTAACAGGTTCGATTTTGTCGCAAGATCGTTATGCTATTAACTTAGCTACTCGCAAATTAGAACATGCTGCTGGAAATTTCTACATCAATGACAAACCAACAGGTGCAGTTGTAGGACAACAACCATTTGGTGGTGCTAGAGGTTCAGGTACAAATGACAAAGCGGGTGCAATGATGAATTTATTGCGTTGGACATCAGCAAGAACAATTAAAGAAACTTTCGTTCCACCAACAGATTATAAATATCCATTTTTGGGATAATTAATTGTTTTATTCCTTATTCATTAAAGGCAACTTTTGGATTATAGTTTCAAAAGTTGCTTTTTTATTTGTTCTGAATTTCAGTTAGGGTCAAAACGACTCTTGATTTCGTTTTTTCTAATTTATGGATTTAGTTTGAATAATCAAATTGAGCTGCACAGCTTTGATTACAACCTTTTCTGGTTTTTAATTATTTACTCCATTGTTATGAAAGATTTTCGCAGATCAAAAGTAATTTTTGTTAGAACACCAACTATTCTTCGTGTAACTCTGAGGGTGCTTTGAAAGAATTGCTAACTTCTGGGTGTGTAATTTCACCACCTGTTTGCCCAGCAGGATATGAAAAATAAATTACTACACTACTAATCACCAATACGATATACATTGAGATATCCTTGAAAGGATGCTTTTTCAAATTGAACCAAAATGCAATGATTGAAAACATAGCTAAAATATAAGAAAGTAAAGCAAAAGTTTCTGCAGCTTCTTCGTGTTCATGAATTAAATCATGACTTCTATTCAAACCTTCTGCTATTTCTTCAGCACCCTCGCCAGTTGAAAAAGCAACAAAAGCAAAAACACCAGTCAATGTTAACATACCTAGTGATATTCGCTTGACAATTTCTGATTTGAAAACTATTCCAATAATCAAAATGATTAATCCAAACATCGGAAGGAAAATTGGTAAATGATTTACTAATAGGTGTAAGTGTGCTGCGTTATTCATGTTTTTAAATTTTGTGAAAGTTACGTAAATATGAAGCAAACGTTATGTTTATTCGGACAAAAGAATTAGAATTTTAAGGTTGATTGTTTAATTTCCCTCAATTTCTTTAATATACATTCTTGAAAAGTCAATAATTCCCGATTGATTTACCTCAAAATCGCGCGCTCTGATATTCACCACCATGAAAATATCTTCAGTGAATAATGGTAAAACCGCCGCTTGGTCCATTAATATTTGGTCGCATTGTTGTTGAATCTTATGTTTTTTAGCTGTGTTTTGTTCTAAAATCGATTCTTCATAAAGCGCATCAAATGTTGTGTTTTTAAAATTGTTTAAGTTCCAAACACCATTGTTTTCACCTTTGTTTCCAGTATAAAAAATACTTAAATAAGCTTCAGGATTTGGATAATCTGCCACCCAACCTGTTTTCAAAATCTTCACTTTTCCAAGTTGAATTAAATCGCGAAGTTTATTTTTTGCGACAGATTTAATGGTAAGTTTAAGATTTAAGTTTTGATTAATTTGTGAAATCACATGCTCACAATATCTATAAGTAACTGTTCCTTTTTTGAAACCTACGTATAGAGCTATTTTAGGAAATCCAATACCGTTTTTATATCCAGCATCATCCAAAAGTTGACGTGCTTTTTGTGGATTGAATTCTATTCTTTTAACACTTTGAGATTGTATAAATTTACTTTTTGGAACAAAACCATTATTTGAAATATTTCCATCCCCATTTAAAACATCAAGCGACATTTTTTCTTTGTCAAGCGCCAACAAAAAAGCCTTCCTAACTCGAAAATCGTTAAATGGTTTAGATTTGCAATCAAAGGCAAAAAAATTCACTTTTACTCCTTTTCGATAAACAACTCTATGCAAAACATTTCTCCCTTTTTTTGCGTCTTTTAGTGTTCCAAAAGTGTAATATAATTTATCAACGGGTAATTCTAAAATCACGTCTACTTTTCCTTTAGAAAATAAATATCCTTCTTTTTCCGCAAAATTTTGATTTAAGATACGAATTTCACTTAAGAATGGCAATTGATTCCCTAATTCATCCTTTTTCCAATAGTGATTGTTTCGTTTTAAAACAACTGCGTCTTTCCCAGAGCTTTTTAACATAAAAGGACCCGTACCAATAGGGTGTTTCACAATATTTTCTCCGTAAAATTCATATGCATCTTTGGAAAGAATTACGATGTTTGGGTGGCTTAATAACTCGACAAAATTGTTATAAGCTTTCGTTAAACGGATGGCAATCGTTGAATCATTTTTGATAACAATACCGCTTACACCAATTGCAGAAAATTTATTTTTTGAATTTTTTTGATAGCTTTTTGACCCTTCAATTTTTCCGATTAAAATGTGTCCAAGTTGGTTTAATTTATTTCCAGAACAAGCAAAATCTAGTGAGAATTTCACATCTTCAACAGTCATTTTTTTTGGTTCGTAGTCACTGTATTTATCAGGATGAAAATAAACATCTTCACGAATTACCAAGGTAATTGTTTTTCCATCTTTGGAAATTTTAAAACGTTTGGCAACATTTGGAACTATTTTATTTGTTTTATAATCTACACTTAATAAAGGTTCAAAAATCGGAGTAAGCACACGTTGATTTTGCAAACTATATGTTCTTAAAGGAAAAAATGAAACTGTGTTTTCACGGATTATGAAACTAAACGTTCCACCGTATTTTTTGCCACCCAAAGCTGTTTTCTCTTCCAATGATTCACCACATGAGAGAGCAAAAAGCAACACAAAAAAGACAGCCAAAAGATTTTTAAAGTGCGTCATGAACAGATTGAAAAAGCGAGATAAAAGTAAGGAATTAAATACTTGCAGCAAAAAAGCGTAAGGAAAACCTAAATCTCGCAACCGAACCCTTCCATTATGAACTATTAATTCGTGAAAATTTGTGTAATTAGTGACGAACATTCTTGCTTAATTTCCTCCGCCTGACTTCCGCCCAAAATTTTGGTTAATTTTTTTTCACTAAGCTTTGATTGTCCCAGTTCGGAAGTAGAGAAACCCAAATCTCTTTGGAATCGATACAATTCTAATCAATTAATTCGTAAAAATTTGTGTAATTAGTGACAAATATCCTTTCTTTATTTCCACCCCTTTCTTTTCAAATTGCAAGCAAAGCAAATATTTTTCGCATCTTTGATTACTCAAAAAATTTAACATGGAAAATAGCCAAAAATACATCAGCGAAAATCAAGAACGATTTTTGAACGAATTAATAGATTTACTCAAAATTCCATCGATTTCTGCGGATCCAAGCTACAAAGAGAACGTGCATGCCTGTGCTCAACACCTCGCCAACAACTTAACTAAAATTGGAATTGACAACGTTGAAATTTGCCAAACAGCAGGTTACCCAATCGTTTACGGAGATAAAATTGTGGACGTTTCTTTGCCAACGGTTTTGGTTTATGGTCACTACGACGTGCAACCAGCTGACCCGTTGGAATTGTGGACTTCACCACCATTTGAGCCTGTAATTAAAGTGACAGACAAACATCCACAAGGAGCCATTTTTGCACGTGGAGCTTGCGACGACAAAGGACAAATGTTTATGCACGTGAAAGCCGTTGAAGCGATGTTGTCCAGTGGCGAACTTCCATGCAACGTGAAATTCATGATTGAAGGCGAAGAAGAAGTTGGAAGTGAGAACTTAGGTATTTTCATCAAAGAAAATAAAGAAAAATTAAAAGCGGATATCATCCTTGTTTCCGATACGGGAATGTTGGCAAATGACGTTCCATCTATCACAACAGGTTTGCGTGGATTGAGTTACGTTGAAGTGGAAGTAACAGGTCCAAATCGCGATTTACACTCAGGACTTTACGGAGGATGTGTGGCGAATCCAATCAATGTATTGGCTGAAATGATAGCTTCCTTAAACGATGAAAATGGAAAAATTACCATTCCAGGATTCTATGACAAAGTAGTAGAGTTGACAGACGAAGAGCGAGCTGAAATGGCAAAAGCACCGTTTTCACACGAAGCATATTGTCAAGCGTTGGACTTAAAAGATACGATGGGCGAAGCAGGCTATTCAACTCCTGAGCGCGGCTCGATTCGACCAACTTTGGACGTAAATGGAATTTGGGGAGGTTACACAGGAGAAGGTGCAAAAACAGTTATTGCATCTAAAGCATTTGCTAAAATTTCTATGCGTTTAGTGCCCGACCAAGACCCAGAAGAAATCACACAATTATTCAAATCACATTTCGAGTCGATTGCTCCGAATGCAGTGCGCGTTGTTGTGAAACCACATCACGGCGGTCAAGCAGCGGTTACACCAATTGATTCCATCGGATACAAAGCAGCAAGTTTGGCGTATGAAAAAGCATTTGGCAAAAAACCAATTCCAGTTAGAAGCGGCGGAAGTATTCCAATTATCGCGTTGTTTGAACAAGAATTAGGATTGAAATCTATCTTGATGGGCTTTGGTTTAGACAGCGATGCGATTCATTCACCAAACGAGCATTACGGCTTATTCAATTACTACAAAGGCATTGAAACGATTCCTTATTTTTACCACTATTTCAACGAATTAAACGCTTAAAATGAAAGTAATTTATTTTGCAATTTTAACCTTGGTTTTGCTGGCTTGTGCTCCTTTTAAAGAACCTGTTTTCAAAAGTTTCGATGGAACGGAAGGTTTTAAAATGGATGGACAAACGATTAATTTTACCTTAAAAGGAACGATTGAAAACCCAAATTGGTACGCGTTAAAAGTGAAACCTTCAATGGTAGAAGTAACGATTGATGGGAAAAAATTCGCCAATGTTTATTTGGATGAAAAAATGAAAATAAAAGCGAAAAAATCAACAGCTTTAGTAGCTCCAATGCACGCTGAATTAGAAGATGGAGCAATGATGCGTATGATGGGAATGGCTTTAAAAGACTCTGTTCGTTTGAATTTAGCGGGTGATGTGAAAGGCGGTGTTTTCTTCATTTACAAAAAGTTTCCTGTGAACGTTACACGCTCAGTTTCACCAAAAGGATTGAACCCGATGAAAAGTATGAGTCCATTTAAAAAAGATTAAAATGTTATCCAAAGAAGCTCCCAAAAAACTGTTTTTACTTGATGCGTTTGCGCTGATTTACAGGGCTTATTTTGCATTTGCGAAGAATCCACGTGTCAATTCCAAAGGACAAAACACTTCTGCGGCTTTTGGTTTCACAAATGTGTTGATTGATGTCATAAAAAATGAAAAACCAACACATATCGCAGTCGTTTTTGACCCGCCGGGAGGTTCAACGCATCGAATAGAAATTTCTGCCGCCTATAAAGCGCACCGTGAAGAAATGCCAGAAGACATTCGCTCGATGATTCATCCGATCAAGCAAATTGTGGAAGCTTTCAACATTCCAATTTTGGAATTGGCGGGTTACGAAGCAGACGACGTGGTAGGAACGATTGCCAAAATTGCCGACCAACGTGGATTTGTGACGTACATGATGACACCCGATAAAGATTACGGACAATTGGTAACAGAAACGTCTTTTATTTTCAAACCTGGTCGCGGCGGAAATCCTCCGGAGATTTTGGGAGTAAAAGAAGTGTGTGAGAAATTTGAAGTAGAACGTCCGGAGCAAGTGATTGACATTTTAGGACTTTGGGGAGATGCTTCTGACAACATTCCTGGGATTCCTGGAATAGGTGAAAAGACTTCAAAAATCTTAATTCAGAAATATGGTTCGGTTGAAAACTTGATTGAGCATGCACACGAATTGAAAGGTAAGCAACAAGAAAATGTCATCAATTTTGCGCAACAAGGATTGGAGTCAAAGCAATTGGCAACTATCATCACAGATTTGGACGTGGAATTCAACGAAGACGACTTAATTATGTGTCCGCACGACGATGAAAAAATCAAAGCAATTTTTACAGAGTTGGAATTTAGCAACCTTGCACGACGCATTTTAGGAACGGATATCGTTATTTCTTCCGCTTCAAGCACGAGTTCAAAACTTACTGACACCGCTCAATTAGATTTGTTCGGAATGAATAGTATGGTCGAACCGCAAGATCCAATTCCAACTTCAAGTTACAAAACAATTGTGACAGAAAAGCCAAGTTATCATTTGATTACTTCGCCTGAAGACCGCAAAGAATTGTTGGAATTATTACTGAAACAATCGCAAGTTTGCTTCGATACAGAAACCACTGACATTGAAGCGATGCACGCAGATTTAGTTGGATTCTCGTTTTCATACAAAACGCGCGAAGCATTTTACGTGGCGGTTCCAAAAGATTTTGAAGCAGCAAAAAGTATCATTCACGAGTTCAAACCGTTCTTCGATGATCCGTCGATTGAGAAAATTGCACACAATATTAAATACGATTTGAAAGTGTTATTCCGCTATGGAATCACAGTGGCGGCGCCCACTTTCGACACAATGATTGCTCATTATTTGATCAATCCAGAAGCGAAGCAAGGAATGGATTTCTTAGCGACTTACTACTTGAATTACCAACCTATTTCCATCGAAGTACTAATTGGTAAAAAAGGAAAAGGTCAAGGAAATATGGGCGATTTGGCACCTGAAGACATTTCAGATTATGCCTGTGAAGACGCAGACATTACCTTCCAATTGAAGCAATTATTTGAGCCAGAAATTCAAAAACCACACTTGTATAATTTGTTCTACAACATGGAAATGCCTTTGGTGGAAGTGTTGAAAGATATAGAACAAGAGGGAATTTCAATCGATGTGAATGCATTGCAAGAATACTCCAAAGAATTAGATACTACATTGATTGAATTGGAAAGCCAAATCAAAGCACACGCAGGCATTCCGTTCAATTTGGATTCGCCAAAACAATTGGGAGAAGTATTGTTCGAACACTTGAAAATTTCTTCGAAGGCGAAAAAAACCAAAACAGGTCAATATGCTACTTCGGAAGACATACTACAAAAACACGAGCACGATCACGCAATCATTCCCTTGATTTTGGAATACCGCCAATTGCGAAAATTGAAAAGCACGTATGTAGATGCTTTGCCGACTTACGCAGATAGAAACGACGGTCGCATTCACACGAATTTTATGCAAACCGTTACTGCAACAGGTCGCTTGAGTTCCAATAATCCAAACTTGCAAAACATTCCGATTCGCTCTGCAAAAGGACGTGAAATCCGCCGAGCGTTTGTAGCACGAAGCAACGAATATAAAATAATGGCGGTCGATTATTCACAAATTGAGTTGCGTATCATTGCAGCTTTGAGCGAAGACCCGAACATGATTCAAGCGTTCCGTGATGGATTAGACATTCACGCGGCAACGGCTGCAAAAGTATTCCACACAGAAATTGAAAACGTAACGCGCGACCAACGTAGTGCAGCAAAAGCAGTAAATTTTGGAATCATTTACGGACAATCTGCATTTGGTTTAGCACAGAATTTGGGGATTTCTCGCACGGAAGCAAAATCGATCATCGACAGTTATTTTGAACAATATAGTACCATCAAAACCTATATGGACAAAGTGATTGCTCAAGCGCGCGAAGAAGGCTATGTGGAAACGATTATGAAACGTCGTCGCTATTTACCAGACATTAATTCTGCAAATGCAGTGGTGCGTGGTTATGCCGAACGAAATGCTGTCAACGCACCGATTCAAGGTTCTGCTGCTGACATTATTAAAATGGCAATGGTGGCGGTTCACAAAGCGATGTTGCACGAAAAGGTGAAATCAAAAATGATTCTACAAGTCCACGATGAGCTTGTTTTTGACGTGCACGTTTCGGAAGAAATGTTGATGCAGTTATTGGTGAAAGAAGCAATGGAAAGTGCCATTAATTTAGCTGTTCCAATGGACGTGGAATTGAAGTTGGCGCAGAATTGGTTGGAAGCGCATTAGGATTTAATTGCGAACGGAATAGTTGCTAATTGCTAACGGATAATCATTATGCTTAGGAATTGCGAAAGGAATGTAGATGATTTTTAATTAAGTTAAATTATTCACTAAACCGAAAGAAGAATAATTTAACTTTCTACTCCACTGTGCTTCCCAGCAATGTAACCTGTTGTCCAAGCAGATTGAAAGTTGAAACCACCTGTAATTCCATCGATATCGAGCACTTCGCCAGCGAAAAACAATCCTGGAACTTTTCTGCTTTCCATCGTTTTGATGTCAATATCTTGTAAAGAAATTCCACCAGCTGTTACAAATTCTTCTTTGAAAGTAGTTTTTCCCATCACTTCGTAACGATCATTTAGCAAAGTGTTTACCAATTTATTCAGGTTCTTTTTTCCTAAATCTTTCCACCGAATTTCGGGTAATATCTCTGATTTTTGTAAAAGAAAATGCCACAAACGGTTTGTAACTGGAAAAGGATTCAAATTGCCAATCATTTTGAAACCATGTTCGCTAACAATTCCATCTATAAATTTGCGCAAATCTTCTTCTTTGACCTCATTTAACCAATTCACTAAAATTGCAAAATGATAGTTTTTTTCCTCCAAAATACGTGCTCCCCAAGCGGAAAGTTGTAAAATTGCTGGCCCACTCATTCCCCAATGCGTTACCAATAAAGGCCCCTTTCCAATTAATTTAGTTCCCTCAACTTTAACGGTCGCTTTTTCAACCACGTTTCCCATCAGTTCTCGGATTGGATTTTCAGGCATATTAAAAGTAAAAAGGGAAGGAACAGGCTCAACAATCGTATGCCCTATTTTTTCTAAGAATTCTAAACCTGAGCGCTTGGGTTGCCCACCAATAGTAATTATTAATCGGTGAGCTTGATAGTTTGCCTCACGTGTTTGAATGGTAAAAATCGCCTCTTTTTTTTCCACTGCAACAACCGATTGCTGGTACAAAATTTTAACACCCAATTTAGATGCTTCCGATAAAAAGCAATCGATAATCGTTTGAGAATCGTTTGAAAGAGGAAAAATGCAACCATCAGGATAGGTTTTCATCTCAACACCACGCTCTTTGAACCATTGAATAGTTGAATCCGCATTGAATTGCTCAAAGGCTTTTTTTAAATAATTTTCTCCACGCGGGTAATGGGTTGCCAATAATTTATTTTCAGAACAAGCGTGCGTTACATTACAGCGTCCACCACCAGAAATTTTAACTTTCCCCAGTGGTTTAGCTGCCTTTTCGTAAATCGTAACTTCTGCTTTTGGATATTCTTTTTTAGCTGTTAATGCCGCAAAAAAACCTGCTGCACCCCCGCCAATTATGGCAATTTTCATGCAACAAAGATAGGGAAAAGCGTGTGGAAAGTTAAAATGTTGATTTTTACAGTTTTTAATTCACAAAAAATTACTGGTTTTGGATTACTAATTGAATAATCCATTTTATTTGTCAAGTTTTTCCTGCTTCTTAGCTTGGCATTCTTTCAATCTATTTAACTTTAACGCATCAAAAATCAAAAGACATGTTTCAAAACCTTATCGTTGAGCACCAAAATGGGATTGCTTATATCACAATTAATCGTCCGTCACAATTAAATGCACTGAATAAAGAAACAATTGCTGAATTGCATTCTGCCCTTGAAGCAGCTGATTTAGCAAAAGAAATTGGTGCAATTATTTTAACTGGAAGTGGAGAAAAAGCATTTGTCGCTGGAGCTGATATTAAAGAGTTTGCGCATTTTAATATATCACAAGCAGGAGAATTAGCATTGAATGGACATAACACACTCTTTAACTTTGTAGAACAATTAACTACTCCAGTTATCGCAGCAGTAAATGGTTTTGCACTCGGTGGTGGTTTAGAATTAGCCATGGCGGCTCATTTGCGTGTTGCTTCGAGTAATGCTCGAATGGGTTTACCTGAAGTTTCTTTAGGGGTAATTCCTGGTTATGGAGGTACGCAGCGTTTGGCGCAGTTAGTTGGAAAAGGAAAAGCAAACGAACTTATTTTCACAGCAGGAATGATAAAAGCGGATGAAGCTTTACAATGGGGATTAGTAAATCACGTTGTTGAACCAAATGAACTAATCGCTAAATGTGAGGAAATTGCTAATAAAATTCTTCAAAATTCACCCTTAGCAATCGCTTCTGCAATTCGCGCAGTTAATGCTGGATTTGTAGATGGTGTAAATGGTTTTGAAGCAGAAATCGAGGAATTTGGAAAATGCTTCGGTTCACCAGAATTTAAAGAAGGAACAACCGCATTTTTGGAAAAACGCAAAGCAAATTTTAGAGCGTAAATGGCAAATCCAATTAAGCGATTATTGGGTCAAACTGCAGTTTATGGCTTGTCCTCAATTATTGGTCGTTTATTAAATTACTTATTAGTTCCGCTTTACACTTATGTATTTGCAGATCCTGCAGATTACGGTGTTGTTTCTGAATTATATGCTTGGGTTGCATTTCTAATTGTATTGCTAACTTTTGGGATGGAAACTACCTATTTTCGTTTCTTGCAAGAAGAAAACGACAAGCAAAAAACATTCAATAATGGGCTTTTAACCGTTATCGGCATAAACGTTCTTTTCTTTATAATTTTACTATATTTCAATAACGACATTGCTACTTTCATGCTCTATGAAGGACACAATGAATACATAATTTTACTCGGAATCATAGTCGGAATTGATGCTATAACCGCTTTGCCACTTGCTAAACTAAGAGCAGAAGAAAAGGCATTTAAGTTTGCCACCATTCAATTCTCCTCCATTCTTGTCAATATCGCATTGAATTTAGTTTTCATGCTCTATCTTTTTGATCCAAAACGACCAGAGGAAGGGGTATTGTTCATCTTAATCGCTAATCTTTGTGCCTCTTTGGTTAAGCCTTTGTTTTTAATGAATTCGTTTTTAAAACTTAAGTTCACCTTCGATTGGCAATTAGCGAAA
Source organism: Crocinitomicaceae bacterium (assembly GCA_044350515.1). Classification (GTDB taxonomy): domain Bacteria; phylum Bacteroidota; class Bacteroidia; order Flavobacteriales_D; family Crocinitomicaceae; genus UBA952. The sequence goes on from JBILHL010000001.1 coordinate 107,688, forward strand.
ATCATGTTTATTTACGCTTTCCCACTTGTAATTGCTGGTTTTGCTGGAATTATCAACGAAACAATTGACCGAATTTTGTTGAAACAAATCATTTATGACCCCTTAGTTCCAGGTTCTTTGCATGAGGCTGAATATCAAGTTGGGATTTACAGTGCTTGTTATAAATTAGCCATGTTGGTGACCATCATCCTTCAGGCGTATCGCTATGCTGCAGAACCGTTTTTCTTTGCACAAATGAAGAACGAAAACCGCAACCTCATTTATGTAAAAGTAATGAACCTTTTTATTGCTTTTGTTTGCTTGGTCTTTTTGACCGTTTCTTTGAATATAGATATTTTCAAGCAATTCATTAGAAACGAAAACTACTGGGTAGGACTTTCTGTTGTGCCTGTTTTATTACTTGCCAATGTTTTTCTCGGAATTTACTACAATCAAAGTATTTGGTACAAATTAAGCGGAAAAACAAAATTTGGGGCATACATCGCAATTGGTGGTGCACTCGTTACCGTTTTAGTCAACGTTATTTTTATCCCAAAATATGGATATATGGCAAGTGCTTGGGCGACACTTTTGGTTTATGCATTGCAAATGATTGCATCCTATATTCTAGGTCAACGATATTACCCAATTCCTTATAATACCAAGAAATTTGTAGCCTATATCGGAGGTGCAATTGGACTTTTTTACCTTGCCTCCTTTTTGACTTTCGATACATTTGTAACGCAATTTCTAGTTCAAAATACATTTATTTTAGGATATATTTCTTTCGTGTTTTTAGTCGAACGTAAAGGTTTTTTAAATGCCTACTTGGGTGAACGAACTTTTTAATAGTAAGATTGTTAGTTAAAGACTCGCAAATGAATTATTTTTGCATTAACATTGCCTATGACACCTTACAAAGCTGGTCCATTTTTGGAACAAATTGAGTTTCCAAAAGATTTGAGAGAGAAATTTTCAATCGAAGATTTACCACAAGTTTCAAATGAACTTCGTCAATATATTGTCGATGTGATTTCCGAAATTGGAAACAGTCACTTCGGTGCAAGTTTAGGAGTCGTTGAACTTACTGTTGCGCTTCATTATGTGTTTAACACACCTGAAGACCAATTGGTTTGGGACGTAGGACATCAAGCTTATGGACATAAAATCTTAACAGGAAGACGCGAACAGTTTCATACTAATCGTATCAAAGGTGGAATTTCTGGTTTCCCAAAACGTTCAGAAAGTGAATACGATGCCTTTGGTGTTGGACACTCTTCTACGTCGATTTCTGCAGCCTTAGGAATGGCAGTTGCCAACCGTTACAAAGGACTTAAAAATCGTCAACATATCGCTGTAATCGGTGATGGAGCAATGACTGGCGGAATGGCATTTGAAGGATTAAATCACGGTGGTTTTGAGAAAGATGCAAATTTATTGGTGATTTTGAATGATAACTGTATGTCAATCGATCCAAATGTTGGAGCATTAAAAGAATATTTAACAGACATAACCACTTCACATACTTACAATAAAGTAAAAGACGACGTTTGGAAATTGTTGGGTAAAATCTCCAAATTTGGTCCAGATGCACAAACGATTGCTTCCAAAGTTTCTCAGGCGCTCAAAGGAAGTTTATTAAAACAAAGTAATTTATTTGAGTCTTTAAATTTCCGTTATTTTGGCCCAGTTGACGGACAAGATGCAATTGGTTTAGCAAAAGTTTTGGAGGATTTAAAAGATATTCCAGGTCCGAAAATCTTGCATTGTATCACACGAAAAGGTGCAGGATATAAATTTTCTGAAGAAGGAAATCCAACCAAATGGCACGCACCAGGAGTTTTCAATAAAGAAACTGGGGAAATTGTAAAAGTTATTCCAAAATCGCCTCAACCACCAAAATATCAAGATGTTTTTGGTCATTCTATTGTTGAATTGGCGGAGAAAAACGATAAAATAATGGGGGTAACTCCAGCTATGCCATCAGGTTGTTCTTTGAATATTATGATGGAGGCAATGCCAAAACGTAGCTTCGACGTAGGAATTGCGGAGCAACATGCAGTTACATTTAGTGCTGGACTTGCAACACAAGGTTTAGTACCTTTTTGTAATATTTACTCAACGTTTATGCAGCGTGCATTTGACCAAGTGTTACACGACGTGGCAATTCAAAACTTAAACGTTGTTTTCTGTTTAGACCGTGGAGGATTGGTTGGTGCTGACGGCGCAACACATCACGGTGCTTACGATTTAGCTTACATGCGCATGATTCCGAACATGGTCGTTTCTGCTCCTATGAACGAAGAGGAATTGCGTAACTTAATGTACACTGCTCAATTAGAAAACAAAGGTCCATTCTCTATTCGTTATCCACGTGGAAACGGAGTTATGACTGAATGGAAAACACCTTTTAAAGAAATTAAAGTTGGAACCGGTCGTAAAGTAACTAACGGCGAAGACGTAGCGATTTTAACTATCGGTCATCCTGGAAATTTTGCGCAAGAAGCCATACAAGAATTGAAAGATTTAGGGGTTTCAGCAGCTCATTACGATATGCGCTTTGTAAAACCAATTGATGAGGTAATGTTGCATGAAGTATTTACAAAGTTCAAAAAAGTAATTACGGTTGAAGATGGGTGTTTGATGGGAGGTTTTGGTTCAGCAGTAGTTGAGTTCATGGCAGATCAAGGATATGCTACGCAATTGATTCGTTTAGGAATTCCAGATCAGTATATTCATCACGGAACGCAAGAAGAACTTTGGGCTGACTGTGGCTTCGATAAAAATGCAATTGTTGCAACAGCAAAAAAAATGATTGGCTGGACCGAGACGATTAATATAGTTAGCGAGAAAGCGGTTTAAGATAATCCATTTACTTATCTTATAAATCAAAAGAATTGAAATTTAGTTTTTCAATAGGACTTTATATTTATAGCTTAAATTCAATTAGCAATTGCAACTTTTAGATATTTTGGGTTGGTAACCTTTTAAAGCTCTGGTCTAGAAATTGTTTTGATTTTCCCTAAGTCAGCACTCCACTCTTTTCTTGATGATGCATCGAAAGATAGATGCAAAAAAGTTGCTGTTTTTAAATGAATCATTTCTCCAGAAAAATAAGATGCAAGGTCTGAAATCCCCTCGTTATGTCCGATGATTAACAAATCTGTGTTGCTATCAGTATTCCAAATTAGATTTCTAATTTCTTGTGATGAAGCCAAGTAAAGTTCATTTTTAAACTCAATGTTCTGAGAAGGAAAATGTTCATCAATTAAAGAAAGAGTTTGTTTCGTTCTAATTGCATCTGAACACCAAATGGTCACTTCTTCAAAATCGAAATCCGCTAAAATTTTTTGTAATTCTATACCTTGTTTTTCTCCTTTTTCAGCCAATTGTCTATCGAAATCTCTTCCCGAACTGGCTGTTTTTTCTGTTTTTGCATGACGAATTAAGAACAGATTCAAAGGATTGTGTTTTTAAGTAAATAATTTCCTATTTTGTGAATGTAAGGAGATGTTAAACTATTTTCAAGTAACATCAAATGTTCGATTCTATGGCAATCTGTGCCAATGAAATCAAATTCACCTGCATCTATTAGTCTTTCAGCTTGCTTTTTAATATCAGGCCCATAATGACCAGAAAGTGAATTGATGTTGATTTGAATATTAATTCCTTTCTGTCTCCATTCGACTGCTTGGTCTATTTTTCCGAGGTAATACATGTAACGTTCGAAATGGGCAACCACAGGACGATAACCTCGTGATTGCAATTCGAAAAACATTTGGTCAATATATTGCGGAGGTGAATGAAAAGCAAATTCTAATAAAACATAATTGTCACCAAAAGTTAGCAAGTCTTTAGCTTTGATTTTCGCAATAAATGTTTCATCAAAATAATATTCTGCCGCTGCATCAATTTCAATTGTTAATCCTACTTTTTTGACTTCAGCTCTCACATCTGCCAATCCAGCAAGTATATTTTCTGAGCTGTTAGGATAACTATCCGACATGACGTGCGGAGTTGTAATCACTTTTTTATAGCCTAATTCTTGAAATTTGGCTAACATCGCAATAGTTTGATTCATTGTTTGTGAGCCATCATCAATTCCAGGAATTAAATGACTGTGAATATCAACTTTAAACCTTGATAAATCAAATGGTTGTAATACTTCTTTTTTCTTCTGAAAAAAATTGAAAATTCCCATTAAATTTCTCTGTTTGAATACATTTTTTGGTAATACTCTTTATAATCTCCACTAGTAATTCGATTAACCCATTCAGAATTATTCAAATACCAGTCAACTGTTTTTTCTAGTCCTTCTTCAAATGTTATTGAAGGTGTCCAACCTAGTTCATTTTCCAATTTAGAGGCATCAATTGCATAGCGTTTATCATGGCCAGCTCTATCAACAACATAAGTGATTAGTTTTTCAGATTCGCCATTTTCTCTTCCAAGTTTTTTATCCATCATTCGGCAAAGGAACAATACCAATTCTATATTTGTCCACTCGTTTAATCCGCCAACATTGTAGGATTCTCCAATTCGACCTTCGTGAAAAATTTTGTCAATTGCGCTTGCATGATCTTCTACCCACAACCAATCACGTATATTATCTCCTTTTCCATAAACAGGAAGCGGTTTACTATTTTTGATATTGTCAATCATTAAAGGAATCAACTTTTCAGGGAAATGGTGACTTCCGTAGTTATTGGAGCAGTTTGACATTTTAATAGGTAAATCATACGTATGGTAAAAGGCCATAACAAAATGATCTGAAGATGCTTTTGAGGCTGAATATGGGCTTCTTGGGTCATACGGAGTTTCCTCTGTAAATAATCCTTCATCACCTAGACTTCCGTACACTTCATCCGTTGATACATGGTGAAAAACATGTCCTTCTTCTTTCCCCCAATTATCCTTGGCCGCTTGAAGAAGATTAACTGTTCCAACAACATTTGTCATTACAAAATCCATAGGACCTTCAATCGAACGATCTACGTGAGACTCTGCAGCAAGATGAATGACATCAGTAATTGCATGTTTTTTAAAAACTAATTTAACAGCATCTGCATCCACGATATCTACTTTTTCAAAAACATAATTGGGAAGATTTTCAATATCTGCTAAATTGGAAAGATTTCCAGCGTATGTAAGTTTATCCAAATTAACAATTAAATAATTAGGATAATTTTTTAAAAATCTTCTAACAAGATGAGATCCGATAAAACCGGCTCCACCTGTGATTAGTATTCTTCTGCTGTATTTGTTCATAATTATAAGCTCCAGTATTCTAAATCTTTAATTCTTCCTTTATAGATTCCTTTTACGTCAACAAAAACTCCCTTTCCGTCTTTCAATAATCCTTTGAAATAAGACTCATCTAATCCAACATATTCTTTATGGTTAACAGCAACGATGATAGCATCATATTCTTTTCTAGCTTCGCTAACTAGCCCAACGTTGTATTCGTGTAACATTTCGTCATTATCAGCGTGAGGGTCTATTAAGTCAACTTGAACATCGAAAGACAATAACTCATTAACAACATCAATAACTTTAGAGTTACGAATATCACTTACATCTTCTTTGAAAGTAGCTCCCATAATTAAGAACTTAGAAGATTGAATGTGTTTTCCTTGTTTGATTACTTTTTTCACTGTTTGATCAGCGATATAAGCACCCATTGAGTCATTTACATTTCTACCAGCCATAATTACTTGTGCATGGTATCCTGCTTGTAATGCCTTATGAGTTAAATAATAAGGGTCAACACCAATACAGTGACCTCCAACTAATCCTGGAGAGAATTTTAAAAAGTTCCATTTCGTACCAGCAGCCTCTAAAACATCAAAAGTGTTGATTTTTAACTTATTAAAGATAATAGAAAGCTCATTAATTAAAGCAATATTTAAGTCGCGTTGTGTGTTTTCTATAATTTTAGCTGCTTCTGCAACTTTAATAGTTGGAGCACGGTGAACACCAGCTGTAACAACTAATTCATATGTTTTTGCAATTTGTTCTAATGACTCATCACAACATCCTGAAGCAACTTTAACTACGTTTTGTAATGTATGTTCTTTATCTCCTGGATTGATTCTTTCAGGTGAATACCCAACTTTAAAATCATCTTTGAATTTCAAACCTGAAAGTTGTTCTAAGATTGGAATACAATCTTCTTCTGTACATCCTGGGTAAACTGTTGATTCATAAACAACATAATCACCTGCTTTTAAAACCTTTCCAACTGTTTGTGAAGCACCTAAAAGTGGTTTCAAATCTGGAAGATTTTGGTCATCGATTGGTGTTGGAACCGCAACTATGAAAAACTGAACATCTCTTAAATCTTCTATGTTTGCAGTAAATTCAATATCACAACCATCAAAAGCAGATGCTTCTAATTCATTACTTGGGTCAATATTATTTTTCATTAAATCAACACGCGCTTGGTTGATATCAAAACCAACTACTTTTATTTTTCGTGCAAATTCTAGGGCTATAGGTAAACCTACATATCCTAAACCAATTACTGCCAATTTCGCTTCGTGATTGACAAGTCTGTCGTAAATTAATGTACTCATTTCTGTTATTTTTTATTTTGTATAGATTAGTTGTTCATTTCTTACTTTATATATTCTTTCAATAATATCAACCACCTTAAGACCTTCCAATGCATTAGTTGTTGGAGAGGTTCTTCCTTTAAGTGTGTCGATTACATTTGAGATTACATAATTGTGATTTGCTGCTGACCCTTTGTACGGTCCATAATCATTTGCAGGGTTTGATTCCTTTAAAACAGGCATTTCATAACCTACAATATTACAAACTTCTACCTCATTCATATATTGACCACCAATTTTTACACTTCCGTTTTTACCAATTATCGTCATTGAAGACTCTAAATTTTGGTCAGCGACAGCAGTGGAATAATTTATGCACCCCATTCCACCATTAATAAAATCAAAACTAACTAAACCTGAATCTTCAAATGCAGTTGAATCTTGGTGATTAAAATCGGCGAACTTACCTTGAATGTTATCAATATCACCAAAAAGCCAGTACATAATATCAATAAAATGAGAAAATTGAGTAAAAAGAGTCCCCCCGTCAAGATCTTTCGTACCTTTCCATCCACCTGCTTTGTAGTAGCGTGCATCACGATTCCAATAACAATTTAATTGAACCATGTAAATATCTCCTAATACACCTTCTGTAATTATCGACTTAATCCATTCGGAAGGGGGAGAATAACGATTTTGCATTACGCAAAATACCTGTCTTGAAACTTGAAGTGCTTTGAAGATTAATTTTTCACAACTTTCTTTTGTTAATCCCATTGGTTTTTCACAAACAACATGTTTTTTAGCTTCTAAGGCCATTAACGATTGTTCAGCATGCAAACCATTTGGAGTACAAACATTTAAAACATCGAATTCTAGCCCACTTTTTAGTAAGTCTTCAATTGTTTGAAAAAATGGAACATTAAAGTCAGTTGCATTGCATTCTTCCATTGAACGAATATCTACCATAGCAACTAATTCTCCTTCTGCATCACGACGAATCATTTCTGCATGGCGCTTTCCAATGTGACCTGCCCCAACAACAGCAAAACGTATTTTTTGATTATTTGACATTATTTAATTTTTGTAACGTTATTGTTATCTAATTTATATTCTTGATTGCTTTCTGGGCAAGTTGCAAGTCCATTTTCATTGAACTCCAATCTGTGGCCATATTCACTCATCCATCCAATTTGTCTTGCAGGATTTCCAACAACTAATGCATAAGAAGGAATGTGTTTTGTAACAACAGAACCTGCGCCTACAAATGCATACTCTCCAATATCATGACCGCAAACAATTGTAGCATTAGCTCCAATACTTGCTCCTTTTTTTACAGTAGTTTTTGAATATTGACCTCGTCTGTTAACACCACTTCTTGGATTATTAACGTTAGTGAACACCATTGAAGGCCCTAAAAAAACATCGTCTTCACAAATTACACCTGTATAAAGAGAAACGTTATTTTGTACTTTAACATTATTACCAAGTATCACATCTGGAGAAACAACAACATTCTGTCCTATGTTACAATTTTCGCCAAGTATACAATTAGACATTATATGTGAAAAGTGCCAAATTTTTGTTCCCTTCCCAATTGTGCAACCTTCATCAACTATTGCTGTTTCGTGAGCGTAGTAGTCCATAATTATTTGAGGATAAATTTATCAAAATTATTGTGTTCGGTTGCAATTAGTTCAGCTGTTGACAATTTCTTAAAATAAGCATAAGTTCTTTTTAAGCCTTCTTCTCTATTAATCTTAGGTTCCCAATCTAAAATCTCTTTTGCTTTTGTAATGTCAGGTCTTCTTTGTTTAGGGTCGTCAATAGGTAAATCTTTGTAAATAACCTTTTGTTTGGTCCCAGTTAATTTAATTATTTCTTCAGCAAACTGTGAAATTGTGATTTCATCTGGATTGCCAATATTTACTGGTAACGAATAATCACTATTTAATAAACGAACAATACCCTCTACTAAATCATCAACATAACAAAATGATCTTGTTTGTGAACCATCACCAAAGATTGTAAGATCTTCTCCACGAAGTGCTTGACCAATAAATGCTGGTAAAACTCTTCCGTCATTCAGTCGCATTCGAGGGCCATATGTATTGAAGATTCTAACAATACGAGTTTCCAGTCCGTGAAAAGTATGATAAGCCATTGTCATTGCTTCTTGGAATCGTTTTGCCTCATCATAAACTCCTCTTGGTCCAACAGGGTTTACATTTCCCCAATATTCCTCTGGTTGCGGATGTACATTAGGGTCACCGTATACCTCTGAAGTTGATGCTATTAATAGCCGAGCTCCTTTTGCTTTTGCTAATCCCAAGCAATTATGAATCCCTAAAGAACCAACTTTTAATGTTTGAATTGGTATTTTTAAATAATCAATTGGACTTGCAGGAGATGCGAAATGAAGGATAAAATCTAATTTTCCAGGAATATGAATAAACTTGGAGACATCGTGATGATAAAATTCAAACTGCTCCAATTTGAATAAATGTTCAATATTATTTAGTCTTCCAGTAATTAAATTATCCATTCCTATCACATGGTATCCATCTTTAATAAATCTATCACATAAATGTGAACCTAAAAAACCTGCAGCACCCGTAATTAAAATTTTCTTCATTAGTAGTAAAGATTTTAAGGTTAATATTAATTATTTAAATATTCGGCAACACAATTAGTAATATATTCTAATTGTTCCTCTTGCATTTCTGTATGTATAGGTAACGAAATAACTCGCTCAGTTAACCAATCTGTGGTTGGTAATTTAGTATCTGCACTTCCAAAACTTGCGAACATTTTTTGACGATGAGCTGGAATTGGATAATAAATCATTGAAGGTACATCTCTAGTTGCTAAGTATTCGTTAAGCCCATCTCTATTATACCCTTCTAAAACCAAAGTATACTGGTGAAAGACATGTTTTGAATCGTCTGCTCTAAAAGGAATTTTAACACCTTTCATTGTTCCAAAGAAATTATCATAATAATCTGCAACAGCTCTTCGAGCATCAATATAATTATCTAGTTGACGAAGTTTAATTCTTAAAACTGCTGCTTGGATAGTATCTAAACGTGAGTTACATCCCACTACGTCGTGCACGTATTTTTCACTTTGACCATGATTTGCAATCATTTTTATTTTTTGTGCAAGCTCAGAGTCATTTGTGAAAATTGCACCCCCATCACCATAGCACCCTAAATTTTTAGACGGAAAGAAAGAAGTACAACCAATATGGCCAATTGTTCCTGTTTTCACAACCGAACCATTTGTCAAATGATAATCTGAACCAATTGCCTGGGCATTATCTTCTACAACAAATAAATTATGTTTTGTTGCTATTTCCATTATAGCATTCATATTGGCAGCTTGACCGTAAAGATGAACGGGTACAATTGCTTTTGTTTTAGATGTAATTGCTTTTTCAATTTCGTTTATATCAATACAAAATGTTTCTTTATCAACTTCTACGAATACTGGTTTTAGACCTAAAAGAGCGATAACCTCTGTTGTTGCTATATAGGTAAATGAAGGTGTTATCACCTCGTCCCCTGTTTCTAAACCTAATGCCATCATAGCAATTTGAAGAGCATCTGTTCCATTGGCACAAGGAATTACATGTTTTACTTTTAAATATTCCTCTAAATCCTTTTGAAAACTTGTTACTTCTGGACCATTTATAAATTGAGCGTTTCCAATAACTTCTAAAATAGCCTTATCGATTGATGGTTTAATCTTCTCATATTGAGCCGATAAATCAACCATTTGGATTTTTTTCATTTAACTTTTTTTAAGAGCGCAAATTTACATAAAATCGAATCATGTTAAATTAAATTTTCAACACAATAGCACCCTTAATTTTCAGTTTTTTTGTAATGATTTGTTTTTCAAATTTTAATCATTAACATTTCATTATTTTTGAGGTATGAAAAAAATACAACTAATTATTTTTTTATTGTTTTCTTTCCATTTATTGAGTCAAAGAAACGTTAAGGATTCAACGATTAGTTCACCATTAATTGGTGTTCATTATGGTGGAAATTGGACTGCTGGTGATTTAGCTGATCGTTACGGTTACTTCAATCATGTTGGTATTAGCGCGGGTTACAAAACGAGTAAAAACTGGTATTACGGACTTGATGCTAATTTCATGTTTGGTAGTCAAACAAGGATTGCGGGGATATTTGATCATTTAGTGGATGACAAAGGAAATATTACTGATATCAATGGCGATATAGCGAATGTGTTGGTTTATCCAAGGGGTGTTAATGTGAATGCATCGTTTGGAAAGTTGTTTCCAGTTTTAAGTCCAAATTCTAATTCAGGAATTTTGGTTCATGTTGGTGCTGGTTATTTACTACACCGTTTACGAATCGAAACGAATGATCAAGTTGTTCCGCAGATTGAATTGGATTACAAAAAAGGCTACGACCGATTAACAATGGGTGTTAACTTTCATCAATTTATTGGTTATTCATTTTTAGCTAATTCAGGTGCATACAATTTTTATGGAGGATTTTATTTGCAGCAAGGACTTACAAAAAACCAACGAACTATTTTCTTCGATCAACCTGATGTTCCTGTTTCTACAGCTACTAGAATTGACATTCAATATGGTTTTAGATTAGGTTGGTATATTCCTTTTTATAAACGTCAACCAAAAGAATTTTACTTCGATTGATGAGGTGGATTTATTCTCTTGCCATTCAGTTATTAGGATTTGGAATACGAATTGTTAGCAACTTCAATCCAAATGCTAAAGAATGGATTGACGGAAGAAAAAACTGGCAAAATCAACTAAAAGAACTTCCGAAATCAACCTCAATAATTTGGTTTCATTGTGCTTCACTTGGTGAATTTGATCAAGCTTTGCCTTTGATGTGGGAACTAAAGAAGAAACACGAAAATGCATTTATTTTAGTCACTTTCTTCTCGCCTTCTGGAATGAATCATTTTCACAAGCGAAATCATTGTGTCGACAAAGCGGTTTATTTGCCATTAGATACACCTAAAAACGCTCAAAAATTCATTCAATTAGTTCAACCAAAACTCGCAGTTTTTGTGAAATATGAATTTTGGGCAAATTTTATTTTTGAGCTAAAAAAGCATAAAATTCAACTTATTTCTATTGCAACTATTTTACGTCCAAGTCAGATTTTCTTTAAAACGTATGGATCGTTTTTTAGAAATGTCCTATATGCTTTTGATTTCTTTTATGTTCAAAATCAAGAAACTGCAAATTTGCTTGAATCATTAGGAATAATAAATGTAAAAAACGTTGGCGACACGCGATTTGACAATGTAATTGCTAATAAACTACGATTAGAAAAAATAGATAAAACAGCAACAGATGTGATTCTTCAAACGTTTTTAGCTGGACAAAAGGCACTTATTTTTGGAAGTAGTTGGGAACCTGAAGAGAAAATCTTAAAGGAAAGTCTAACTTTTTTAAGTCACGAAAAAATTATCATTGCGCCTCACAATGTAAATGAATCGAATTGTCAACGTTTACAAGCGTTTTTTGGAACTGATGCTATTCGTTTTACACAGTTTGAGCAGTTTACGAACCAACAGGTTTTGATTTTAGATACAATTGGTCACCTTTCTTCTACTTATCAATATGGCAAAGTTGCAGTTGTTGGTGGAGGCTTTTCAGGTCAATTGCATAACATTTTAGAACCAGCTGTTTTTGGTCTTCCTGTTTTTTTCGGTCCAAAACATGCTAAATTTCCTGAAGCTGCGATTTTCATCAATGAGGGATTCGCATTTCATATTGATGCTGCAACGGAATTTAAAGAAAGATTAGATTTTATCTCAAAAAATGAAAAGGAACTCTCTAAAAAAGCAAGTGATTTTATTGAAAAACAAAAAGGTGCTGCCGAGCGAATTGCGAACGATTTGGAATTATTTTAAGGCTCTTTCGAATCAATTATTATTGTAATTGGTCCCTCATTAACTAAAGCAACTTTCATGTCGGCGCCAAATTCTCCAGAAAGTACTTTTCCGCTGAATTGCGATTTCGCTTTGCTTAGAAAATATTCATAAAGTGGAATTGCTTGCTCAGGTCGTGCTGCTTTAATATAACTCGGTCGATTGCCTTTTTTTGTGGCTGCGTGCAATGTAAATTGACTTACAATCAATATGTCGCCTTTTACATCTACCAATGATAAATTCATTTTTCCTTCAGTATCAGAAAAAACACGCAAGTTGATTAATTTTTGAATTAAATAATCTGCATCGTCTTTTTTGTCTTCGGTTTCAATGCCCAATAACACCAAGAATCCAGTTTGAATGGCACTTTTGACTTCGCCTTCAATCTTTACAGATGCTTCACTAACACGTTGAATGACTATTCTCATAATTCGTCTTATGATTAGAACTCATTTCTACGATACGGGTCACTACTATCTTCCAACATTAATTGTAAGTAACTTTGATAGCGCGAAGGAGAAATCCCTTCATTTTCAATAGCCAATTTTACTGCGCAATGTGGTTCATTAATATGTTGGCAATTGTGAAAACGACATTCTCCAATTAATTCACGCATTTCAGGAAAATAGTGTGCATAATGTTCTTTCTCCAAATCTATAACGCCAAAAGCTCGTATTCCTGGCGTGTCAATAATGTAGCCACCCGATTGAAGCTGGTGCATTTCTGCAAAAGTTGTAGTGTGTTTTCCTTGTTCGTGAAAGGTTGAAATTTCACCTGTTCTTAAATCTAAAGATGGATCGAGTGAATTAACCAAAGTTGTTTTTCCAACGCCACTGTTTCCTGAAATCATCACTTGTTTTCCGTTGATTGCTTCGCGTAAAAAAAGCACATCACTTTCTTTTTGGGCTGAAATCGGGTGACAAGCATAGCCAATTTTAGTGTAGATTTCCGATAAGCCTTCCATAAGTAGTTGTTCCTCTTCACCGAATAAATCCACTTTGTTAAACAAAATACTCGTTGGAATCCTGAATGATTCAGCTGAAACTAAAAAGCGGTCAATAAATGCAATTTGTGTTACCGGAGATTTTAACGTAACCACTAAGTAAGCGTGATCTACATTTGCAGCTAAAATCTGCATTTGTTTACTCAAATTAGTGGATTTCCGGACAATATAATTTACACGCGGAAGTATTGATTTGATGGAAAAATCTTCTTCGTTGTTTCCATTTGTTTCACCTATGATAATTTCAACACGATCGCCCGCAGCAATTGGATTGGTTGTTTTTAATCCTTCGATTCGTAATTTCCCGCGAATAGTTGCTTTGACAATTTGTCCATTATCTAATGCAACATCGTACCATTTTCCGGTTGATTTTAAAACAAGTCCTTGCATAAATTAGAACAACCAACGAACGATGTCGTTTCCGTTTGCATAAATCATCAATCCAAGTAATAAGATAATTCCAATATATTGTGCGTATTCCAATACTTTTTGCGGTGCTTCTTTGCCTGTAATCATTTCATAGAGCAAGAATACAACGTGACCACCGTCCAAAGCTGGAATCGGTAAAATATTCATAAATGCCAAAATGATTGAAAGTAAGGCTGTATTCAACCAAAACAATTGCCAATCCCAAACTGGTGGAAACATATTTCCGATTGAAGCAAAACCTCCAAGTGAAGTTGCACCTTTTTTAGTGAATACAAATTTGAATTGTGCAACATAATCCGTTAAGGTATTGCTTCCGTAGCGAAAACCAACAGCAACACTTTCACCAAAACCATATTTAACTGTTTTGATTGCAGCTGAGTCTAAGATGATTTTTGCTTGTGTTTGAAATCCAATTGTTCCGTCTGCTTTCACTTTTGAAACTATTTCCAAGGTGTCTTTTCCACGCAAAACTTCCAATGTTGCTTTCCCTCCTTTTACAGCATACAAACTAGATTGCAAGTCATCAAAATAAACCAATGGTCGCTCGTTTACAGAAAGTAAAATGTCGTTTTCTTTCAATTTAGCTGCTTCTGCTGGTGAACCTTTAACTATTTCTTTAACCGTATTTGCTTTTGAACGTAAAGAAAACGCTGGCATTGCTCCAGCTTGAAATAATTCTGTGTCGATGTTTTCTGGTAAAACAATCACTTTCGTGCTTCCATCAGGACGTTGAACTTTTAAAGTTCTTGCATCACGCAACAAAATTTCTTTGTTTAGTTCGTCAATACTAAGAACTTCCTTTCCTTCAAGTTCGATTACTTTATCGCCTGATTTTAAATCGTATTTTTCTAAATAAGGATGAACGCTCATTCCGTTTTTCAAATCAGATGGATTGATTTCTGTTTGTCCCCAGAAGAAGATAACCCCAATGTAAATTAAGAAGCCTAAGACTAAATTAACGGTAACGCCACCAACCATAATTATCAAACGTTGCCAAGCTTTTTTAGAACGGAATTCCCATTCTTGCGCAGGTTGTTTAAGCTGTTCAGTATCCATTGATTCGTCAATCATCCCAGCGATTTTAACGTATCCACCAAGCGGCAACCAACCCAATCCCCACTCTGTAGTGTTAGGGTCTTCGTTCCATTCTTTTGGAGATTCTTTGGTGAACCAAGCTGTTTTTTTAACCCCATTTACTTTTTTGAAACGGAACAATGAAAAATAAGGATTGAAGAATAAATAAAACTTCTCAATACGTGTTTTGAAAAAACGTGCAGGTAAAAAATGACCAAATTCGTGAAGGGTTACCAATATAGCCAATGAAAGAAAAAGCTGAGCTGCTTTGATTAAAATATCCATTTTATAAGAAAATTGAGGGACAAATATACGTTTTATCTAGTCAATACGAATAGCCAAAAATCTTTAAGAAAAGAGAGAAAAACAAGTTTCTCAAACCACCAACTCCAAATCTATTTGTCGCTTTTTCGGATTTACTTGCTTAATCGAAACTTGAACTTTATCTCCGAAATTATATTCTTTGTGTGTTCTTGCGCCAATTATTCTGAATTTATCCTGGTCAAAATAAAAGCGATCGCCTGGAATATCCATCATCGGTACCATTCCTTCACAGTGATTTTCATCCATTCGCACAAAAAGTCCGTGATCTGCGATTCCTGAAATTGTTCCTGCGAATGTTTCACCAACGTGTTCCGACACAAATAATGTTTGGAAATACTTTGTTGACTCGCGTTCAGCTTCGGATGCTTTGCGTTCGTTTTTTGAAATACGTTTACAAATATCGTTCAACTCTGATCCATAGCGATGCTGTTTAGTTGTCAATTCTTCTTGTAAAATGCGATGCACAACTAAATCGGCATAACGTCGAATAGGAGAGGTGAAATGCGAATAATAATCAAATGCTAAACCATAGTGACCAATGTTTTCCGTTTCATAAGAAGCTTTTGCCATCGAACGAATCGCCATTGATTGAATTAACGAAAACTCATTTTCTCCTCTGATTTCATCAAAAAGCGAGTTGAGGTTTTTAGCAATTTGTGCAGGGTCTTGTAAGTTGATTTTATGCCCAAACTTCTCAATAAAAACGGCAAACATTCCCATTTTCTCAATATCTGGTTTGTCGTGAACGCGGTAAATCATTGGAAAAGGATCGCGCCCCTTTTCAGGTTTTGATAAAAAAGTTGCAACGTGACGATTGGCAAGTAGCATAAATTCTTCAATCAACTTATGTGCATCTTTTGAAGTTTTTATTATCACTTCAGCTGGATTTCCTTTATCGTTGAGTTTGAAACGCATTTCTTCCGATTCAATGCTTAAAGCACCATTTTTCAATCGTTTATTGCGAAGTATTTTAGCGATTTTGTCAATGATTAAGATTTCTTCTATATGATCTCCATCTTTTCCTTCAATGATCTCTTGTGCCTCTTCGTAGCTAAATCTTCGGTTGGAATGAATTGCTGTTTTTCCAAACCATTGTTTATACACTTTCCCAGATTCATCCATCTCAAAAACGGCAGAAAAGCTGTATTTATCTTCGTGAGGACGCAGTGAACAGGCAATATTAGAAAGTTGTTCAGGTAACATTGGAATTACTCGGTCAACTAAATAAACGGAGTTGGAGCGCTTTAAAGCTTCTGCGTCCATTGCCATTCCAGGTCGAACATAATGACTTACATCGGCAATATGAACACCAATTTCCAAATGACCATTTTCTAATCGTTCGAAAGAAATCGCATCGTCAAAATCACGTGCATCAACAGGGTCGATTGTAAAGGTTAAAACATTTCTAAAGTCGCGTCTTTTGGCAATTTCTACTTCATCTAATTCAATTGGAATAAATTCTGCTTCGTCCAATACTTGTGGCGGAAAAACAGGATCAATACCTTGATTGTAAAGAATAGAAAGCATTTCTGTATCATTTGAACCTGGCATTCCCAGTACAGCGATAATTTCTCCGTAAGGCGTTGCGGAAGATTTTGGCCAAGCAATAATTTTTGCTAGAACTTTTTCTCCTTCTTTGGCGCCATTGAGGTTTTCTTTTGCGATGATGATTTCAATTCCACTTTTGCTACTGTCTGGAATCAATAAAATGTTGCGTTCTCTAAAATGAAGTGTGCCCACAAATTGTACACGCTCACGTTCTTTTACTTCAACTACGGCACCTTCATCGCGTTTAGGCCCTTGTTTAAATACGCGTGCTTTTACGACATCGCCATTCATTGCTTGACCAATATTTTGAGGAGCGATAAAAATATCTTTCTCTCTACCTTGGCATACAACAAATCCAGAACCACGCTGGGTGATTTGAATTGTCCCTTCAAAATAATTGGAGGTTCCTGCTGCTAATTTGAAAGTGAAATGATTTATTCTTTTAAATGTCCCTTGTTCTGCCAATAAATTCAAGGTGTCGAATACAAGTTGGCGAGAAGCTGGATCTCTTGCATCTACAAGCGTTGAAACCTCTTTGTGAGTGAGTTCTTGCTCTGGATTGCGTTCAAAAACTTTAATTATGATGGTTGTAATTGCACTTCTTTTTTTTCCTGACCCACGGTCAAATTTCTTTTTTTTAAACATAATACGAAGTTAGGCAAAGTAATTTTCGCCTATAAAAAATAATAAAAGGTAACGAAAAATTAATGTTTGATAATCACTTTTCGTGTGATAGGCTTTTGGCCTGGAATGTCAAATACGATAAAATACAAACCACTTTTATAATCAGAAGTGTTGATTTTCTTATTTGAATTAATTGTTTCTTTGATAATAGTTGAACCAAGAGCATCAACCATTTTAAAAGATGCAGACTCGATTCCGTTCATAGAAATTTGAATAAAGTCTGTAGCAGGGTTAGGAACAATAGAAACTGAAATTGGCTCTTTGATTGGTGCAACGCTAGCAGTAAATTGAATTACTAAGTCCACAGAGTCAATGTTTGTATTTCCTTCAACTATATAATATCTGTAATGTGCTGTTCCGCTAGTCCAATCATCAGCATCTATTGTTGCTTTTAATTTAGCAAATTCACCATCGTTAACATCAAATTGCAAAGACTGAGAAGCTGAAGAAGTCCAAGGATTTGCGTTCATTTGTGCAGAAGAAAAACATGTTCCACCAAAAGGATCTGTTCCATGTCCCCAACATAGATAGTCAGACCAACCCGTTGGAACATTTAATTGGTAGCGAGTAACTCTCCATTGTTTTGTTAATCCCGTTTCATTATTAATATGAAATGGAACATCAAAAACTTGATGATTTGGAGCAACCATTGTGTAGGTTTGACCAGATAAATCCTCTGTTTGCGTATCGTAAGTAATAGTAACTTGAGCGTAAGAAGTCACTAAGAAAAGGGTAAAAAGTATAGTATATATTTTTTTCATAATATCTAATATTGTTAACAAATATATAAGAATAAAAACAATAATCAAAATTTAACAAAGATTTACAGATGTATTAATTTTTTCTAACTTTGATTTCGGCAAGGTTTTTGAAAACCCGATAAACAAAAAAATAAACCATGAAAAAAATTAGTTTAGTACTAGCATTTGGCCTTCTTGTTTTCGCTAGTTTCTCCCAAACAACAGAAGAACACACTACATCAGTAAAAAAAGTTCCTTCTGTTAAATTGAAGGATATGAATGGCAAATCAGTAAATACAGCAGACTTATTCAAAGGACCAGTTGTGTTTAGTTTTTGGGCAACTTGGTGTTCTCCATGTAAAAAAGAATTAAATACAATCCACGAATTATATGAAACTTGGCAAGAAGAAACGGGGGTTACTTTAGTTGCTGTTTCAATAGATGATGAAAAAACAAAAAGCGCAGTTTCGGTTTATGTAAATGGTAAAGCTTGGGAATATGAAGTTTGGATGGACATAAATGGAGACTTCAAAAGAGCGATGGGTGTAAACAATGTTCCGCATACTTTCTTAGTGGATAAAGATGGAAACATTGTTTATTCGCACAATAATTATGCTCCAGGTGACGAAGAAAAATTGTATCAAGAGATAAAAAAATTGACTGGAAAATAAAAAATTATTGATGACAAAATTATTCGTAAGTCTACTAGTTGTTGCTTTTTCTTTCAACTATTTTAGTCAAGGTTCGTTTTCAGGAAACATAGAAAGTACTTTCCAATATTTAAATGCTGATTCTGTTATTGGTGCAAATCAACCTCCTGAAAAAGCGCTTTTGAACTCTTATATGAATGTTTTCTACACGAACGGAAATTTTCGTGCTGGAATGCGAGCTGAATCATATTTACCAAGAATTCAAGGTTATCCAGATCGTTTTGACGGAACAGGAATTGGGATGCGCTATGTTGGTTATGCGAATGATTTTGTTGATGTAACCTTAGGCTCTATTTACGAGCAGTTTGGAACCGGTCTTGCTTTACGTTCATACGAAGACCGTGCACTTGGTTATGACAATGTTTTGGATGGAATTCGTTTAATTGTTAGACCTTACAAAGGAGTCACTTTAAAATCTGTTTATGGTTATCAGCGTTTAACTTTCCGTGAAGGTCGCGTTGAAAGAAGTGATGGAATTGTTCGTGCAATCGATGCAGAAGTTCACCTCAATGAAACTTTTCCGAAGATGAAGGAATTTCCTTTAGACGTAGTTCTCGGTGGTTCTTTCGTAAGTAAATATCAACGCGATGATAATCCCGATTTAATTCTTCCAGAAAATGTTGGTGCATACGGAGGAAGAACGAAACTACATTACAAAAACTTTTACTTTGACGTTGAATACATTCAGAAAGAGCAAGATCCTTCAAGCGATAATTTATACAATTACAACTGGGGTCATGCATGTGTTTTTAATTTCACATACGTTCAGAAAGGCTTAGGAATACTTTTTTCAGGAAAATCCGTAGACAACATGAGTTTCCGCTCAGATAGAACAAAAGATTTACAGGATGTTTTCATTAATTATTTGCCTTCTTTAAATAAAACACATACTTATAATTTGGTTTCTACCTTGTATCCTTATGCAACACAACCTCTCGGAGAAGTTGCCTACCAAGTTGATGTGCTTTATACCTTTAAAAAAGGATCTAAGCTTGGGGGCAAAACAGGACTAACGCTAAGCGGAAATATTTCAACAACTTTCGAACCTATTCGTCATACAACAGGTTTTGCAGGAAACACAAATCGCGTAAATTATAGAACTGTTCCTTTTGATAAAAGTGATAGCTTGTATTGGAGAGATATAAATTTCAACATAACAAAGAAAATAAACAAACAGTTTAACTTCATTCTAAGTTATTATAACATCAACATTAACAACGATGTGGCAAAAATATCAAATGATGCTTCTGGAATTATTGCTTCACATATTGGTGTTGTTGAACTAGCATATAAAATCAACACTAAAAACTCCATACGAGCGGAATTCCAAGGTTTATTTTTGCGCAAAAAAGAAGGCGGCGGAATTAATGACAAAGGTGATTGGGCAACCGTTTTGTTGGAATACACAATTTCTCCTAACTACTTTTTCAGCTTTATGAACCAATATAATTTTGGTAATCCCAACACAGAAAAAAGAGTACATTATCCAATAATTACTTGCGGATATATTCGTGAGGCAACACGATTTACTGTTTCCTACGGAAGACAAAGAGCTGGTTTATTTTGTGTTGGAGGAGTTTGTCGATTTGTGCCCGCAAACAATGGTTTAACCTTAAGTTTCACTCAAAGTTTCTAACTATGAAAAATATAATTATTAGTTGCTTAATTCTTTCTACTCTTATTTTTTCCAGTTGCGACAGAGTTTCAAACCCTTATCCAAAAGTTGAAGTTTTAGACTTGGATACGACGCTTTATCCTGGAAATTGGAGCGATTATGTAGCAAATGAATGGCCTGAGTTTTTACCGAACACCAATAGCAACAGAAATATAATCATCGAGGATTTTACAGGTCATAAATGTGTGTTTTGTCCAGCAGCAGCAGATTTAGCACATTTGCTTCATGAGAATAATCCAACTCGCGTTTTTACAGCTTCGATTCATGCTGGACCAGACGGAAAAGGAGATTTCCAAACAGTTTCTTTACCTGAATATCCAATTGATTTTACAAACGCTCAAGGAATTGAAATAGGTCTTTACTTTGGATTAAACGACGATGGTTTTCCTGGAAATCCAAGAGGAACTGTAAATCGTGTGAAATCAGGTTCGATTTTTCAAGGACCAGGTTCGTGGTCATCAATGGTTAGCACTCAACTTGCAGAGAACGTTTTGAACGTAAATATGCAATCGAAATTGAATTATTACGAAGAAACAAAAGGAGCTTTTTTACATGTGGAAATTGAAAACTTAAACGCTTCAATTACAAATGACTTAGCAATTGTGGGTTATATTATTGAAGATTCATTGGTTGGAGATCAAAAAATGAGTGATAACTCGCACAACGAAAGTTACATACATCGAGACATTCACCGAGGAAATTTAAACAATCAAGCTTTTGGAAGAACACTGCAAGCGAGTGATTTAATCAATGGTAAATACTACATTAATTACAGTTTTGTAGTTCCAAATCAATTAGATGGAGTTTACAGCCCTGAGAATATGCACGTTTTGATTTACGTTTATGACAAAACAACTTTTGAAATTTACCAAGTCATAAAGCAGAAAATAATCAATTAAATGTAACTTTGGGAAATAGCAAGTTACTATGGCACTCAAACAGCAATTAGCACAACGTCTCGAACAGCGTTTATCGCCTCAACAAATACAGTTGATGAAATTGTTGCAAGTTCCAACCATGGAATTAGATCAACGCATCAAACAAGAAATTGAGGAAAATCCTGCCTTAGAAGAAGGTGAGGACAAAGAAGAAGACGATTTCGATAATACTGATGATGAATTTGATGATGATTCCGATAATGACGATGATTTTGATTTATCAGACTATTTAGACGACGATTCTTCTGACTATAAAATACAAGCTAATAATTCGTCTAAAGACGATGAAGAACGCGTAATTCCACTTTCAGGAGAGCAGTCCTTTCAAGAGAAATTAACCGAACAATTACACCTTTTAGACTTAGACGATAAACAATTTTTAATCGCAGACATTTTAATTGGGAACTTAGATGAATCTGGTTATTTGAACCGCGATTTAGAAGCAATTGTGGACGATTTGGCATTTTCAATGAATGTTGAAGCAAATGAAGATGAGGTTGCAATTATTTTAAGTTTAATTCAAGAATTAGATCCTGCAGGTGTTGGCGCTAGAAACTTGCAAGAGTGTTTATTGCTTCAAATCAAACGAAAACAAGACGGCGATATCGTTCGCTACACAGCCAAGAAAATTTTGGAGGACTTCTTCGATGAATTTACCAAAAAACATTACGATAAAATCGCTAAGAAATTAGAGATTGAAGATGAAGATTTGAAAGAAGCTATTGATGAAATTCTTCGCTTAAATCCGAAACCAGGTGGTTCAATGCGCGAGTCGGCAAAGAATTACCAACAAATTATTCCCGATTTCATGTTGTTTGAAAATGAAGGAAGATTGGAATTATCAATAAACGGTAGAAACGCTCCTGAATTGAAAGTTAGTAAAGAATACGAAGTGATGTTGCGTTCTTATGCTGAAGGAGCAAAAGCTTCCAAATCAGATAAAGATGCTTTGACTTTTGTGCGCCAAAAATTGGATAGTGCAAAATGGTTTATTGATGCGATTAAACAGCGCCAACAAACGCTTTTGTTAACCATGAGTGCAATTATGAATTATCAACATGCTTATTTCTTAACAGGTGACGAAACTAAGTTGCGCCCAATGATTTTGAAAGATATTGCTGACATCGTTGAGTTGGATATTTCAACCATTTCACGTGTAGCAAATAGCAAATATGTACAAACTAATTTTGGAATTTTTCCATTAAAATATTTCTTTTCTGAATCACTTTCAACCGATAGTGGAGAAGAGGTTTCAACACGCGAAGTGAAGAAAATTCTATCCGAAGCTATTGAAGCAGAAGAGAAACGGAATCCATTAACCGATGAAAAATTAATGGATTTATTGAACGAAAGAGGCTACAATATTGCTCGTAGAACGGTTGCAAAATACCGAGAACAATTAAATATTCCTGTTGCACGTATGCGAAAAGAACTAAAATGAGAGCGATTTTTGCACATTTCTTTTCATGGGTTTTCTTACCCTTGTTAATGCCTGTTTATGGATTGTATTTCACCTTATTTTTACAATCGCAACAAAAGGTTCTAAATGAGCTGGGAATGTTCGATTTACCTCATGAATTGAAATGGCAATTGTTTACCATTTTTACTATTTTCAGTGCACTTTTACCAGGTTTATCTTTTGTTGCTTTGCACAAAAAGAATATAATTTCAACCATAGATATGGAAAATCAACGGGAGCGAAATATTCCACTGCTAGTTATGTTTGCTTATTGTATTGTGTTGTTTGGATTATTTATTTACAAGGCTCCCAATAACGTTTTGCCAAAATATTTCTATGCTTTACCCCTTTCCGGTGCAATTGTGACAGCAAGTTTTATGTTTATCAATCGTTGGATAAAAATTTCGATGCACGCGGGCGGAACTGGAATTTTGGTTGGTTATTTCATCGCGTTTATTTTAGAACATAACCTTTTTCCATTTTGGTTATTGATTGCTGCGGTTGCGGCATCTGGTTTAACGATTTCATCGCGTTTATACCTTAACAAACACCGTCCAATTGAAGTCTATTGTGGATGGTCTTTAGCTTTAATCATCACTTTTCTTTTCAATTTTTTCTACCCAGTAGGCTAAATTTTCTAGATTTTTTCTTCTTTCTTGAATTGAATTCCAAGGATTGTAATTAAGTTTTGATTAGAGGATAAGCTAAGTTTTTCAAAAAAAATATTCTTCCTAAAGTGAGCTAGATTTTTTAATTATTGTAATTTGGACAATAATTTTAATCTTAAGCTGTGAAAAAAACAAATATTGGCGCATTTGCCACGCTCATTTCTATCTTTTTTTTCTGGGGATTCGTTGCTGCAAGCAATGATATTTTAATCCCTGTTTTCAAGAAAGCACTTAACCTTTCTCAATTACAGTCGCAATTAATTTCATTTGCTTTTTACGTTGCTTACACCGTTGGGTCTTTGCTTTATTTTGCAATTTCATCCATTCTTAAAAAGGATATTTTGAACCTCATCGGTTATAGAAATGGCTTAGCTTTAGGTTTAGTTATTTCAGCGGCAGGAACTTTATTGTTTATCCCGGCATCCAATAATGCGTCGTTCATTTTATTAATTTCGGGTTTGTTCACAGTTGGCTTAGGTTTTTCGCTTCAACAAATTGCAGCCAATCCTTTGGCAATTCAAATGGGGGATCCTGAAAAAGGAAATATTCGTTTGAGTTTAGCTGGTGGGATTAATAACGTTGGCACAACAATAGGTCCCGTAATTGTGTCTTTTGCCATTTTTGGTGGGGTTTCAGGTACAACAGATTTAAATTTAGAAGCGGTTCAAACACCTTATTTAATATTAGGTGCAGCGTTTCTTGTTGCTGCGATAATTTTTAAATTCTCTTCGGTTCCAGATAGATTGGGAGATGAGAATAGTTTATCAGATAATGGAGGTGGTAATATTCTTGCAACTTTAAAATACCCACAAGTTATCCTCGGAATGATTGCTATTTTCTTATATGTTGGTGTAGAAGTTTCAACAGCAAGTAATTTACCTGAATTTATGAACCAAAAATTGGGAACAGCTGAAAATGCAGTTGCACCCTATGTTTCTTTGTTTTGGGCAAGTTTAATGATTGGTCGTTGGACATCTGCTGCAGGAGCTTTTAATCTTTCGAAAAGTATGAAAACACTTTTGGGAGTTGTTTTACCATTTGTCGCTTTTGGTATTTTTCTTCTTGTAAATTACTTAGCTGGCAATAAATTAGAGTCTTTTTATCCGTATTTGGGAATTGTCTTAATTTTAATTGCAGCTGACAAATTGAGCGATGGGAATCCAGTAAAACAAATTTTAATTTATTCCACTTTAGGAATTATTGCTTTATTGATTGGGATTTTTGCTTCTGGAATGACAAGTGTTTTTGCTTTTATTTCTGTAGGATTATTTTGTAGCACACTTTGGCCTTGTATTTTTACCCTTGGTATCGCAGGACTGGGCGATAAAACGAATACAGCTTCCAGTTTATTAATTATGATGATTATGGGAGGAGGATTTATTTCAACAGTTCAAGGGGCATTGGCGTCTGAATCAGTTTTAGGAATTCAATATTCTTACTTTGTTGGAGTTGTGTGCTTTGCATATCTCGCATTTTTTGCTTGGAAAGTGAGTTCAGAATTAAAAAAACAAGGAGTCAATAATTTTTCTTCAACGAAACAAAATAGCCATTAATTTTACGTATTGTAAATAACGACTACTTAAGGTATGTATCTTATTAATTTCTCCGACTTTTTTACTTCCGCATTTTCGGTTGATTGTATCATTTTTGGCTATTCAGAAGGTAAAATAAAAGCTTTATTGATTAAACGCGCAATTGAGCCTTATGAAAATTTTTGGGCTGTACCAGGTGATTTAGTTTATCCTACAGAGGATTTACCACAAGCAGCCGAAAGAATTTTGTTGGAATTGACAGGTTTGTCACACATTCAAATGCACCAATCGCAATCTTTTGGCAAACCAAATCGTCACCCTCAAGGTCGTGTAATTACAATCGCTTATTTTGCATTGATTCGTATCGAAGATTTTGAAATTAAAGCGTCTTCTTGGGCAGATGATATAAAATGGACAGCAATGGATGAAATTCCTGAATTAGCTTTTGACCATAACTTTATACTTTCCGAAACTTATGCGTTATTAAAACAAAAGCTACTTAACGAACCAGTTTGCTTTGATTTATTACCTGAGCGATTTACTTTGAATGAAATGCAACAATTATATGAATTTGCGCTTGAAACGGAAATGGATAAAGCAAATTTCAGAAAGAAAATTAAGTATGTCCCAATGATTGCGCACGATGAAAAACAACAAAATGTAAAGCATCGTCCAGCGAAATTATTTTCTTTTAACAAAAAAGAATACTCGAATCAAGTTGCTAAAAAGGATTATCAATTTAAAATGTAATCTTGGTAATTGACCTATTAATAGCTTTAACCATAGCAACTCTAATTATTTCAAGTGCACTAAGAATTCAATTGACTTTTTTGAATTGATGTACTAAAAATTAAAACAATCTTAATATTCAGTTGTTTATCAATTTATAAAAGAGAAAAATTATGTTTTTTATACTTATTGTATATTTTACAATAATTTATTTTAATTTAGCATCAAATTATAAATCAAAACACTATGAAACAAAATTTTTTTTTCACAAAAGGAGCATTTTTAGCCCTTTTTCTGACGTTGTTTTCAGTCATTAATGCTTTTTCACAAGTATTGACGATTACAACTTCAGTTTGTACACCAGCAACTGAAGTAAGAATGACAGGACCTTTTTGGGGATGGAATCCAACAGGAGGACCAGTTGCGATTAGCAATGGTGATGGAACTTGGACTTTTACCTTCAATCCTGCGCCAACAGCAGATATGGAATATCTTTTGATTGTAGATGGCGTTCAAGAGAATTTAATTCAAGCTATGGTTAACGGTGGAACTTGTGCCCCAGTAACTGATTATGCAAATTATGCAAACAGAAGATGGTTAATAACTGATCCATTAACAATCACAAACACTTATGGTCAATGTGGTACTTGTGGAGGTTCAACTTTAACACAAATGGACCTACCTGTAACTTTTGAAGGTTCAACAATCGAGTACGGTGTAATCGGATTCGAAGGAGCTCAAGCTTCAACAATTGAAGTTGATCCAACGAACGCAGCTAATACGGTTGTTAAAGTGATCAAATCGGCATCTGCTCAACCTTGGGCTGGAACAACAATTACTGCTGCTGCTGAATTAGGTTTAGCAACTCCAATCCCATTTTCTGCAACAAATAAATCAATGAAATTGAGAGTTTGGTCTCCAGATGCTGGAATCACAGTTCGTTTAAAAGTCGAAGATCATGCTAATAATACCCATACTGTAGAAACAGACGCAGTTACAACAGTTGCTGGTCAGTGGGAAACGCTAACTTTTAACTTTGCAAATCAAGGTGCAGGTACAGCTGCTATTAATTTAGCCTATACTTATGACAAACCAACTGTATTCTTTAATTATGGTGTTAATGGCGCAACAGCAGGTGTTAAAACTTATTATTTCGATGATTTAGAGTTCGTATCTGCACCTCCTGCTCCTGTAACTGTTACTTATCAAGTGGATGTAACTGAATATCTTGCAGGTGGTGCTACCTTAAATGTAGATGGAATTCGCGTTGGTGGTAACTTCACAACAGTTGGGGCTTCTTTGCCTGATTGGTCTCCTGCAAATGCAGCTTGTGCAATGACAGATTTAGGAAATGGTTTATGGTCTATCGCAGTAACATATCCTGCCTCTGCTATTGGAACAACACAACTTTACAAATTTGTAAATGGTGATTGGGGAACAAACGAAGGTGGTGGATCATCCTTGATTGCTACTAATGGTTGTGGAATCAATGACAATGGAAATATTAACCGTCAATTGGTTATTCCAGCAACAAATACAACGTATACGTTCTGTTGGGATAAATGTGTGGCTTGTGGTGTTGTAACTTTAGCACAAATGAATTTACCTGTAACCTTTGAAGGTTCAACAATCGAGTACGGTGTAATCGGATTCGAAGGTGCTCAAGCGTCTACTATTGAAGTAGATCCAACGAACGCAAATAATACAGTAGTAAAAGTGATTAAATCTGCAACTGCTCAACCTTGGGCTGGAACAACAATCACTGCTGCAGCTGAATTAGGTTTAGCTTCACCAATTCCTTTTACTGCATCAAACCAAAAAATGACATTGAAAGTATGGTCACCAGACGCAGGAATCACAGTTCGTTTGAAAGTTGAAGAACATGGAAACAATACTCATACTGTTGAAACAGATGCTGTGACAACTGTTGCTGGTCAATGGGAAACGTTAACTTTCGATTTTGCAAATCAAGGTGCTGGAACTGCAGCTATCAATTTGGCTTACACATATGACAAACCAACCGTGTTCTTTAATTATGGCGTTAACGGTGCTACAGCTGGTGAGAAAACATACTATTTCGATGATTTAAAAATGTATGCATTACCTGCTTCAGGTCTTCAAATTACAGTTGATGTTTGTTCAATTGCTGCAAACGAGGTAAGAATGACTGGACCTTTCTGGAGCTGGGACCCAACTGCTGGACCTTTTGCTGTAAATAACAACGATGGTACTTGGACATTCACTTTAGATCCAATGCCAACAACAGATATGGAATATTTAATTATAGTTAACGGTGTTCAAGAAAGTTTAGTTGCTGATATGCAAAATGGAGGAAACTGTGCACCAGTAACTGATTTCTTTGGTTATGCTAATAGAAAATGGGTAGTAGGTTCGGGGAATGTTTTCATTAGTTACGACCGTTGTGTACCTTGTTCTTATCCAAATATCGTAATTACAACTGAAGTTTGTACACCTGCAACAACTGTTAAATTAACAGGTCCAATCTGGCAATGGAATCCAAACTTTGGTCCAACAGCTGTAAGTAATGGTGACGGAACATATACTTTCACAATTTCTCCAGCACCAAACGATACATTAGAATATTTGTTAGTGAAAGATGGTGTAGTTGAAAACTTGATTCAAGAAATGGTTAATGGAGCTGGTTGTGCACCAATTACTGACTACTCAACTTACGCAAATCGTCGTTGGTTGTTAGGTCAAGGTGCTGTTGCAAATACTTACGGAAGATGTTCACCTTGTTCAATCGGAATTGGTGAGTTAACAGATTCGGATTTAGTAATCTTCCCTAATCCAGCTGATTCTAAAGTAACGGTATCAAGTGAACATAAAATTGAAAAAATCGAAATCTATTCTATGTTAGGTGCATTAATTGTAACGAAAAAAATAGAAATGAATGAGACAGAAATTAATCTTGAAAACTTCACGCCAGGAGTTTATACATTCAATGTATTTGCTAATGATGCGGTTAAAGTTGTAAGAATAATTAAAAATTAAGATTTGATTGATTGATGAATGAAGGAGGAGGGGCGACCCTCCTTTTTTTGAATACTAGAAAATTTGTCACCTCCCTTTATCCCTCCTCAAGGAGGGAAAAAATTTAAACATTCAACCATGAAAAAACTAAAACTAATTTCCATTTTCACTTTACTTGCATTTATGAGTCAAGCACAATGGACAATGATTTGGAATGATGAATTCGATGGAACAACACTCGATAATGCCAAATGGACAAAAGACATTGGTGGTTGGGGTTTTGGAAACAACGAGTCACAATATTATACCGATAGTCCAACGAACTTAAGTATTTCAAATGGTGAATTAATTATTACAGCGCGTGAAGAACAATTTCAAACGAATGAATATACTTCTGCAAAAATTATCACAAAAGGTAAATTTCAAATGCACTATGGAAAGATTGAAGCACGATTAAAAGCCCCGATGGGAAAAGGTTTATGGCCTGCATTTTGGATGTTAGGAACAAACATAGATCAAGTTAGTTGGCCAAGATGTGGCGAAATTGATGTTATGGAACACATTAACAACAACCCTAAAATCAACGGAACTGCTCATTGGGATAACGTTGGTCATAATTACATGGGAGGCGTTATAGACGCTGATGTTACTGCTTATCATAACTATGTCGTTACTTGGGATTCTTTAGCTATTAAATGGTATATGGACGACATTTTGTATTTTCAATTGAACATTGCAAATGGCGTGAATGGAACTGAAGAATTTCAATTACCGTTTTATTTACTTCTAAATTTAGCCGTGGGTGGAAATTGGCCTGGTTATCCTGATGCGACCACTGTTTTTCCAGCTGAATTAACGGTTGATTATGTACGAGTTTACGCCTTCGATCCAAGCGCAAGTGCAACTGAATTGAACAATAACACCTTATTATTTTACCCCAACCCAGCCTGCGATGTATTGACTTTCGAAAAACCAACCTTCGAGAAAGTAAACATTCTTTCACTCGATGGAAAATTGATTGCAGAAAAGTCCCTCGTTTCTAATTCAATAGATATTTCAACCTTCAAAAATGGCATTTATTTAGTAAGTGTAATTTCTGAGAAAGGTAGTGTAATTACAAAAAGATTTGTAAAGAATTAAAAAGAACCGTTCTAATTAAAATCTAAGCCCGTAGAATTGATTTTACAGGCTTTTTTTATGTTATGAAAACAAGTAAACTCAATCAAATTTAAATATTGATTGAGTTTAAGTAAAATTGTTGTTGCAGTATAAAATGAATTTATAAGTACCCATTTTACGATAGTACAAAAAAACAAGATTCAAATTTTCTATAATGCATTTAATAAAAGTTGGTTTTCTATTCGTATTTCGTAAACTTTACAGCTTATATACTAGTTAAAATTTAAATTCTAAAGAAATAGATGAAAACCGAAGCAATTTATTTAATCAAAAAAGGTGCAGCAGAGAATGCTTTTGAGCGTCGATCTCTTGACCTTCCAATTTTAAAATCTAATGAAGTTTTAGTGGAAAGTGAAGCCTTTGGACTAAACTACGCGGATGTTATGGCACGTAATGGACTCTATCGTGAGGCACCGCCTATGCCTTCTGTAATAGGTTATGAATTGGTGGGAAAAATCGTTGAAATTGGTTCAGCAGTTAATGCGTCACTATTAGGTAAGCGTGTTTTAGCTTTTTGTCGTTTTGGTGGCTATGGAAAGCATGTAATAGCAAAAGATTATGGAATAGTTCCAATAAACGATATGCCCGCCGAAACGGTAATGGCCTTGTGTACACAAGCTGTAACTGCTTATTACATGTCTGATGTACTTTCTCCAATTCAGAAAGGAGATAAAGTATTGATACATGCTGCTGCTGGAGGTGTAGGAACAATTTTAATACAATTAGCAAAACGTCGAGGAGCTTATGTAATAGCAAAAATTGGCAATGCAAGTAAGACACAATTAGTTAAAGATCTTGGCGCTGATTTCGTAGTGAATTACAATGAAACTGATTACCAAAAAGCGATTTTTACCCACTTGAAAGGCGATCGATTGGACGCAAGTTACAATCCTGTTGCAGGTTCTACTTTTAAGAAAGATTTAGCATTAATAGGTTCAAGTGGACGCTTATTTATTTTTGGAGGATCAGAACTAGTTGGTGGAAAATTTGGTTTCCTCTCAAGTTTGAACTTTGTTCGAAAAATGGGTTTGATTTTACCAATTGGTTTAATGATGCGTTCAAAAAATATTCTAGGCGTTAACATGTTAAAAATTGCAGACAACCGTCCCATGATAATACATGATTGTTTGATCGCAGTGGTAGATTTATTTCTTAAAGGAGAAATTAAGCCGCAAGTTGGAGCCTTATTCCCTGTTTCTAAAATAGGAGAAGCTCATGCATTATTGGAAAGTGGTAAATCGACAGGTAAGATTACAGTTGTGTGGTGAAAACAAATACTTTAATTGCACTTGTTTTTTGCTAAAAAATTGTTTTACTTTGTAACAAATTAAAATCATTTGATATGAGCACAACAGATTTCTTTCATGCCCTCAACGAACAATTATTTCAAAAATTATTTTTGTTTTACGATATAGTTGGAAACTACTTTAACAATATTGTCATAGTTTTAGGATTTGTTGGATTTGGTTACTGGATGAACTTGCAAAGAAAATTCAATGCAGCGTCAACTGTTCCTGTTGAAGTTAAAGATAATGAAGGTTGGTATAAAGAAAATGCTGACAAAAAACAATTGAAATAATATTTCTTTAAGCATATTTGAAAAGGCATTCATAATCTGAGTGCCTTTTTTTTGTGCTTTTTTCTCATTTCTATGTGAAACTAATAAATAATGACTCTTTGTTTTTAAG
The DNA here is from genome assembly GCA_044350515.1 of Crocinitomicaceae bacterium. GTDB lineage: Bacteria > Bacteroidota > Bacteroidia > Flavobacteriales_D > Crocinitomicaceae > UBA952. The sequence continues at coordinate 139,538 of JBILHL010000001.1, forward strand.
TTAATTTTGTAACATGTCAATAAACAACGATACAATCTGTGCTTTAGCCACTCCAAACGCAGTTGGTGCAATCGCCATCATTCGTGTTTCTGGAATCAATGCAAAGCAGAAAACAGAACAATTTTTTAGTAAAAGGTTAACTGATAAAGCTTCTCATACCCTTCATTTTGGACTGTTCAAATCACTAAAAGGTGAAACAATTGACGAAGTTTTAATAAGTGTTTTTGATACAGGTAAAAGTTTTACGGGTGAGGAAAGCGTGGAGATTTCGTGTCATGCTTCTCCTTATATCCAGCAACAAATTATAGAAACTTTAGTAAGTGCTGATTGTCGTTTGGCAGAACCTGGTGAATTTACAAAGCGTGCTTTTATGAATGGGAAATTGGACTTATCCCAAGCAGAAGCTGTTGCAGATTTAATCGCTTCTCAATCCAAACAAGCACATCAAATAGCGCTTCGCCAACTCCGAGGTAATTTTTCTCACGAGCTGCACGATTTGCGCGAAAAACTAATTCATTTCGCTTCTTTGATTGAACTTGAACTCGACTTTGCAGAAGAAGATGTGGAGTTTGCTGATCGCACACAATTGAAAGCCTTAGTCGCAGAAGTACTGCAAATTGTGAAACGTTTGGCGCAATCTTTTGCACTTGGAAACGCACTCAAAAACGGTGTTCCTGTGGCAATCGTCGGTGCACCCAATACAGGAAAAAGTACTTTGCTAAATCAATTATTAGGTGAAGACCGCGCAATTGTATCAAATATTGCGGGAACCACACGTGATGTCATTGAAGAAACATTGAACATTGACGGAATTCTGTTTCGCTTAATTGATACCGCTGGAATTCGCGAAACAACCGAAACGATTGAAGCTTTAGGCATTGAACGTTCGCAGCAAAAAATAGAGCAAGCGAGTATTGTTTTATGTATGGCAGATGCAAGCAATCCAGAAAATGTTTTGCAAGTGCTAACTTGGCAAACTGATTTAATCAAACTTCACCCTGATAAACACGTACTATTGGTGCTTAACAAAGTTGACATCAATAGCATTGAAGTAGAAAATAGCATTGCGATAAGCGCCAAAAAAGGATTGGGAATTGACCAATTGAAAATTAAACTTGTAGAACTAATCATTGGCTCTTTTGACTTACAAAACGAAACTATTGTTGCCAATGCGCGCCATCATGAAGCACTACTCAAAACTGCAAATGCACTTGAAAAAGCCCAATTCGATTTAGACAACGGAACCACCGGAGATTTCATCGCAATGAACATCCGAGAAGCGATGCGCCAACTGGGAAATATCACTGGAGAAATCCAAATTGATAAGGATTTATTAGGGAATATCTTTAGTAAGTTTTGTATCGGAAAGTAAATTGCTTTACGCCACCCTCTCCTCGTACAAATACTTCTGAAACTCGATAAAAAGTTTGCTAATGTCTCCGACGTTGCCTAAAACTTCTTTAGCATCTTCTAAAGATTGGTATTTGTTTGTTAAAAGAATAGGGAGTTTTTCTTGGTCGAGTTCTTCCACGCCAGTTTCAACGTATTTACTCAGAACAAACTCAATAAACTCTTTTTGTTTATCATTTAGAATGGCAAAAATGGTTGCTTGTGATGCTGCAACACGCTGTTCTCTGGTTAATGAGTTGTAATTACCATTGAAGACATATTCTAAAACATCAAACAAATCGCTTTTTTCCAAATTCACTAATTGCTGAACGATTAATAAATCACTTTTCGGAAAGCCAGCTACTTCAAGTTGTTCTAAAAGTAATTTTCGAGTCATTGGGGTGCTCCAGATTTTTCTTAGTTCCTCTTCATTTTTGAAAAGATTTGGCAATTCTCCGAATAGGTTGTTCAAAAACTGCTCTGCTGAAATTGGTTTACCGTCTGCACTCCAAAATGATGTTGCAATCATTGATTGTATTTCTCGTTCCTTGCCGTCTTTCAATTTGATTTTAACCTTTTGTCTTTTGTTGCAAGAACAATTGTATTCTCCACAAATTCCACAAGGTGGTTTTGGTGGTTTTTCGCATTTACAAGGACTTTGTCCACAAACACTACAAGGCGGTTTTGGTGGTTTTGGCTTGTCTGTTGGTTCAGGTTCTATCGGTTCTCCATCCCATTCAGGATCAGCAAAATGATGAAAAGCATCTACATAATCATAAATGGTAAAAAACTCTTTGCCGTCAAACAAACGTGTGCCACGACCAACGATTTGTTTAAACTCAATCATTGAGTTAACTGGACGCATCAGAACAATGTTGCGAATGTTTCTTGCATCAACTCCAGTCGATAATTTTTGCGAAGTTGTAAGAATGGTTGGAATTGTTTTTTCGTTGTCTTGAAAGGTTTTTAAGAACGTTTCACCTATGTCGCCATCATTGGCTGTAACTCTGACACAATAATCTGGATTTGAAGACTTTTTGTATTGATTTACTAAATCACGCACTGCTGCCGCATGTTCTTGAGTAGCACAAAAAATAATGGCTTTTTCATTTTGATTCGCTTCGTCCATGAAAATTTTGACACGTTTTGCTTCCCGTTCTTTGATTTCAATAATGCGATTAAAATCCGATTCTTTATAGGTTTTTCCTTGTTCTATTTCGCCTTCAATTACTTGGTCATCGCTTGTGTAAATATAATCGTCCAGTGTTGTTTTGATGCGCTTAACCTTAAATGGCGTTAGGAAACCATCGTTGATACCTTCTTTAAGTGAATAGATGTAAACTGGTTCCCCAAAATACTTGTAGGTATCAACATTGTCTTGTCTTTTCGGTGTGGCTGTTAAACCTAATTGAACCGCAGGAGAAAAATAATTCAAAATTGCTCGCCAATTTCCTTCATCATTTGCACCACCTCTGTGACATTCGTCAATAATTATAAAATCGAAATAATCGCTTGGATATTGACCAAAATTAAATTGCTCAAGCTTATAAACGGGTTTTTCTTCGGCAGCCATTGCTATTTGTTCAGGCTCTTCTTTTTTCTCTATAACTTTTGCATTTGTCATAAAGGTTTGAAAAATGGTAAAGAAAATGCTACCATTCGTAGGTACTTTACCGTTCTTTTTGATCTCGCTTGGCTTAATGCGAACCAAAGCATCATCTGGAAAAGCAGAAAAAGAATTGAATGCTTGATTTGCTAAAATGTTTCTATCTGCTAAAAATAAAATACGTGGTCTTCTTGCTGAATAATTATCACTTTTGGCTGATAAATTCCATCTTGTTTGAAATAATTTCCAAGCAATTTGAAAAGCTATTGCTGTCTTTCCAGTACCTGTTGCAAGGGTTAATAATATACGATCTTTCCCATTTGCGATTGCTTCAATGGTATTTCGCACTGCAATTTCTTGATAATAGCGCAATTGCCATGAACCGCTTTTATCCTCAAAGGGTATTGATGCAAACTTTTCACGCCATTCATTTTCAATTGTCAATTTTCCATTTTCAATTGAAAAAGTTTTATTCCAAAGTTCTTCAGGCGTAAGGAAATCATTAACCAATCCCTCTGCACCTGTTTTCATGCAAATGCTATAAATCTCTTTGCCGTTGGTTGAATAAGTCGTTTCTAACTTCAATTTATCAGCATACTGTTTTGCTTGCGCAACGCCTTCACCTACTCCGAGTTCATCACTTTTAGCTTCTATTACCGCAAGTTTAATTCCTTTATAAACCAATACATAATCGGCAATAATCTTTTTTGAACGACCTCCGCCTGTTTGAATTTTACCGTCCGTAATGTTGTATTCACGAAGAATTTTAGAATCTTCGACAATACCCCAACCACAAGCCTTTAGCTTAGGATCTATTAGTTCTGCTCGTGTTTCTGCTTCGTTCATAAAATTTCTTTTTTATTAAAGCCTCTATATTTAATTTTCTTGTCTTAATACAATATGCTGATATTCTGTTCTTTGTTGTTTAAATATAATTCTATAAAGTAAATTCTATAAAGCAAAACCTCGTTTTCTTACACTTTTTGCTTTATAGAATAGTTAGCCCATCTTTTTTGATAACATCTTACATAATGCCTTACGAAATTAACTTTAAAAAGTAAAGGACAAAAAATCACATAAACATCACATAATAAATCGCTGATTATCAAAGGTTTAATTTTTAGCAAGTAACCATTTGTCACATAACCGTCACATAAGAATTTAAGCCCAATAGGGTAAATAGCTTGCATATTTTCTCGATTTACTTTCGGGGTCTTCTTCTTTAATTATTTTTTCTTCTAACGCATCTCTAATAATTCTTGAGGCAATTGAATAATTATGGTCATTAATTTTAAAACGTTCCCTCAAACTCTGATTAGTCATTTTTTCATTTGAAACCCACTTTAAACAAGCATGCTGATAACAAGCTCTAATTTTTTCTTTTTTATCTAAATCATTAAGTTTTTTATAACTGTATAAAGTAACTCTCGTTCTGTTTTCATCTGTAATTACATTTATCGGCGGAAGTTGGTACAATTCGTTATAAAAAATCACTTTATCTAAGCCACTACCTTTTTCTTCACAAAAACCCATTCTTCGCATAATATCAGCTAATTTCTCATTTCTGGAAATGTAGGAGTCAATAAATCTATCAGGAGTTATCATTGGGTTTCCCGGATTTGAAATTTCGATTCTATCACTAAATATTTCAATCATTGGAAATCCTTTTACGGATAAATCTTGGTGAATTAAAGCATTTGCAACTAACTCTCGAATTGATATTTCAGGGTACATTCTTGATTCAGTTCTAAGTGCTTTTCCTATTTCTTCATTTGCAGGCAATTGGCTATTTATCCATTCCACTAAACCTAAAAAACCAATCGAATAGCCTTTTCCTCCAATTTGTTCACGTATCGTTTCTACTTTATTTTTGCCTTTATAGACAATCACCCGAACAGACTTTCGCTGAACGGTTTCGAACTCAGTCAAGTTTTTGGCAAATAAAATAGCACCAAGATTTGTAATAGCGTATCCATTTGATTTAATTACTAAACTTTCATTTATGAATTTTTCAATTACACCATTTTGATCGGATGGGTAAGGTAAATTCATCAAATCAAAATAGGTTTCAGTATTCAATAAACGAAAAACATCAGATACCGATAGGTTATCTTTAGCAATTTCAAGTTCATAAGGCTTTCCTGATTTACGCCAAATTTTACGTTCTTTATCAGGGAAATCAGCCAATTTACGTGTAATACTTCCTATTCTAATATATGCCACAAGCGAAAAATCAACAGGTTTATTTTGGGCACATGGAATGACAAATAATGCAATAGTTCTTTGAGAATCATATGCAAATTCGTGTATCCTAAAGTCAATTCTTGGGTCTAAACGTTGCGCTAACCAATGTTCTAATTCTTCATTACCTTTTTTATGATGTTTAGGCTTAAAAGTAGTTCCTTTGATAATGTGAGTTTCATCTTCTACACCAAAAACCAAATAACCATAATCCTGATTATGAATGGCAGCACCATTTGCTAAAGCAGAAATGCGTTTTCCAATTTCTTCTTCCGAATGGAAATTCAGTTTGAACTCCACCCATTCGCTTTCCTTTGGCTGTTTAACCAAATTGTCAAGCAATTCTATCAGTTGTGGTTCTTTCATTTTTATTCTGCTCGTGTTTCTGCTTCGTTCATAATTTAATTTTCTTCGTAGTAATAAGAATAATCAATGCCTTTCATCTGGGTAGTGTCACTTACCACTTGACTGTTTTCTTTTTTCAGTTTAGCTTTTAGGTATTTCCAATAATTACGTGTTTTAGTATAATCGCTTTGATCATTGAGCACTGCTACAATATCCAATACCGAAAACCACCACTTGGAAGTTGTATCATCCCAAACGGCGCGAACTTCACGGTCGTCAAAAAAACGTATGGATATTTTGTGATTCATTGTCTGAACCTTTGATTAAGTTGACTATTTTGATTTTCTTGATTTTGCTGAGTAAATTTTGAATTGATTAGCCGTTTAAACTCCAAACTTTTTCCTCCAAAATTTATCAGCATTCCAATTTCAAGATTGTATGCTTCCAAATAATTAATGGCTTGTGCCAAATGCACATCTTCTAATTTTACAATTGCTTTCAGTTCAACTGAAATCACTTCTTGTACTAAAAAATCAACTCGCCTTGTTCCTATTTGGTCTTTTTTATAAAAAATCGGCATTTCAAATTCTCTCGCAAAAGATAAATCTTGTAATATCATTTCCTTTGCTAATGCTCTCTGGTAGATGACTTCCTGAAAACCATTACCCAAGATCTTATGTACCTCCATTGAACACCCAATAATTTTGGAAGTCAGTTCAGAATATTTGTATTGCTCTTTAATCATAGTTAATCAATTCAATCAGTTGAAGTCAAAGGTTCAGACAATTTTAACTCCCCACTAAACGCCTTTTGCAAAACCGATTTTTTCAACTCCTCTAAATCATTTATTTTTTGCTGATAAATGGCTTCCAATTTTTTGGTTTCTAATCGTAGGCTTTCTGCTTTTTCAATTATCAGCTTTTGTTCTTCAATGCTTGGAACTGGAATTTTATATTCTTTTATCATTGGAACAGTTAATTGTGGAATGGCGCTGCCGCTACGCTGGATTACTAAGTTATCAATCGTGTATTTGAGAAATTCAGTTGAAATTTGCTTGGTGTCAGGAATACAAACAATAAGCCTAACAATGGGCAAAAACAGTTCGTTTCTTAATTCTGTGTGTCCTGTTCCGCTTCCCCTTGCTGCTATTGTAACACAAGGTTTTGTTACTCTTGCAAAATTTGTATAACCATAGAGTCCTCTGTCTTTTACAGCATTTGCGTAAATGGGAATAAAGTGTTTTTCATTTTCTTCTAATGAATAATTGTTTTTAGGTGCGTCACCACCTGCAAATATTTCATCACAAACCATTTCAATAGTTTTCGTTTCCCAATTCCCATTCTCAAACACTCCTTGCAAATAACTTTCAAAAAGTTCCTTCACATTTTTGAGGTTTTGTTCAGCATTGGATTTCGCTTTGTCAATGACAGTAAAGGCTTTGTCTAAAAGGGAAACGATTCGTTGTTGTTCGGGAAGAGATTTTGGGTAAGTAACATTTATTTCTTTCAAGAGCCTATAATGTCGTGCATATCCCAAACTTCCTAAATCAATATTTTGTAAAAAGTAGTAAAAATACTTCGGATCAATCTGGTTCTTTGGTTTTAGAATTTTCACACCATCAGCACCCAATACGAAATCAAAATCAACAAACTTTATAACCTGCGTGTGGTCACCAAATATTACAATTGGTTTATCAACTTTAAATAAATCATCTTCATTATCCCAAAAGCCATTTATAAAATCTTTTTCCTGCGAAACGATTGGGTAAATGCCTTCTTCTTTAAAATCCTTTCTTTGAATTTTATTAGTGTAAGAAACCTTTTCAAGGCATTTTTCAAACACTTCTATTTCCCACCCTTGTTTCATCTCACTCATCTTTTAGATTTAGTTGGTTTTCAATTGCTCTTTGTAGCTCTTCCTTTTGCGGTAAGTACATTTGGTATTTGTTTACAAAAAGTTGAGAGGAAACGTTGTGCATGGCGTATTTTACCAATAAATCGTCTTTTTCTTTTGCCAATACGATACCAATTGGTGGGTTGTCGCCTTCGGTGTTTTCTTCATTTTCAAAATAACCTAGATACATATTCATTTGTCCAATATCTTCATAACCTGCCTCTTCTCTTTTGAGATCAATGAGTACAAAACATTTAAGAATACGGTGGTAAAAAACTAAATCAACATAATGATTTCGGTTACCCAAAGTAATGCGATACTGTCTGCCAATAAATGCGAAGCCTTTACCGAGTTCCAGTAAAAAATGTTGTAAATGTTCTATTAATTGCTTTTCCAAGTCTGTTTCATTCAAATGATAAGGCTCGGGAATCTTTAAAAATTCTAATACTACAGGTTCTCTAATGAGGTCTTCTGGTTTCTCTAAAACTTGTCCTTTCGAGGCTAACTTCAAAATTCCTTCTTTATCTTTAGATGCAGCAAGACGCAGATAAAGTGAAGATTTTTTTTGTCTTATTAACTCACGCACATTCCAATTTTCGCGCACGCTTTGTTTTTCATAAAACGAGCGTTCTAAAGGGTCGTTGATTTTTATTAACTCAACAATTAAAGACCATCCCAATTGGTGCGACAGTGTCGCACTAATTGGATAAGTTATATAAAACTGCCTCATTCTTTTCAAATTGCTAAGGCTAAAACCCTTACCATGCTCAATAGACAGATCTTTAGATAATCTTTCGAGCAAGCCTGCACCGTATTGTGCTTTTACTTGCCCACCCTGTTCAAACTCCACAATGTATTGCCCTATATTCCAGTAGGTTTCCACCATATTGGTATTCACTGCCATTACAGCTTTTTGCCTACCTAAATTATAAGTTGTTGAAATTTGATTCAATAAACTATTATAGTCGGAAGAAATAGGTTTAGTCTCCATACCTAAAACAACTTTTTGATTGAGTTCAAGATTCCAGCACTTTCTTCGTCCAACGCTTTCATTTCTTCTAAAATTTCTTGCGGTTGGCGTAATGCGACTTCCTCTTTCTTGTTTGGGTTCTTTACGCTTAAATCATAAGAATCTCCAGCTTTTATTACATCTTCCATCGAAAGTGTCCAAGAGTTTTCACTTTCCCCAAAGGTTTTTTGAAGTTTTATAAATTCGGCTAAGTCATTTTCATTAAGCGGATTGGTTTTTCCTAAGTTACGTTCAAGATTTAATTGGTAATACCATATATTTTGCGTGGGTTTTCCTTTTTCAAAGAACAATACTACCGTTTTTACACCTGCACCCGTAAAGACGCCTCCGGGCAAATCCAAAATAGTGTGTAAATTGTTATTTTCCAATAACATTTTTCGTATTGCAACGCTCGCATTATCTGTATTGCTTAGAAAAGTATTTTTAATAACTACCCCAGATCTTCCGCCAGCTTTCAAGATTTTCATGAAATGTTGCATAAAAAGGGATGCCGTTTCCCCTGTTTTAATTGGGAAATTTTGCTGCACTTCAGCACGTTCTTTACCGCCAAAAGGAGGGTTTGCCAAAATTACATTGTAACGGTCTTTCTCTTGTATGTCGGCTAAGTTTTCAGCAAGCGTATTGGTGTGAATGATGTTTGGTGCTTCAATACCGTGAAAAATCATGTTCATAATACCAATAATATAGGCAAGTGATTTTTTCTCTTTTCCGTAAAAAGTTTTCTTTTGAAGAATTTCTGTTTCTTTGGTACTTAATTTTTCTAAACCGCCTTTGCTTTGTAGCATATAAAGAAACGCTTCACACAAAAACCCCATACTACCGCCTGCACCATCATAAACAGTTTCACCAATCTGAGGATTAACCACTTTCACAATAGCTTTAATCAATGGTCGAACGGTGTAATATTCGCCACCATTGCGCCCGGCATTCCCCATGTTTTGAATTTTCGCCTCATATAAATGGCTCATTTCGTGCTTTTCAGCGTGGGTACGGAAACGTAATTCATCAATACGGTTAATTACTTCACGCAAGTTATATCCGCTTTGTATGCGGTTTTTTAGCTCACTGAAAATCTCTCCTATTTTATATTCAATGGTAGCTGCGCTTTCAGCATTCGCCTTAAATTTTTTCAGATAAGGGAATAGTTGTATGTTCACAAAATCAGCAAGATCATCGCCAGTTAATGCTTTGTGGTGGTCAATTTTCCCATCTGCTCCTTTTGGTGCTGCCCATACATTCCATTGAAATTCTGTATCAATAATTGGAGTGTAGGTTTTACCCATCAATTCAGCAGCAGTGGCTTTATCTTTTTCTAAATCGTCCAGATATTTTAAAAACAATACCCAAGAAGTTTGTTCCACATAATCTAACTCACTCCCACACCCAGCATCTTTATGCAGAATATCATCTATATTTTTAAAGGTTTGTTCAAACATTTTGGTTCTTAATTGACTTTTAGTAAAAAATTTCTTGTTTTGGCTTTTTCAAATATACCAAAGAAAATGGATAAATGTCGAAGTTTGGACTGATACTAACTCATATTTAATAATAGGGTTTTGTAGTAGTTTTTGTAGCTATTTTGTACCTCAAGCCGTTGCAATCCTTTATATATAAAGAAAGTGACATATTGTATTGGAAAGTAACCTCAATAATCAATTTTTCCTCTTTCCTTTTTTACTTTTCTCAGGAAATCGATAACCGCCCACGATTTTGATGCTGTAGAAATATTGACGGTAAATCAAATCAGAGAAGCGAATGGATTTATTGTCGAAATCGGTAAGTAAGAAAATGAAATATTCTGGACGTGAGTAGCCACCCATCAAACGAATATCGTAGCGAGGTGCTAAACCTAAAAATCCTCTTGGACCTCCGGAAACTGTATAGAATTTAGATTGAATCACACCGCCAAGTCCCAACCAACCAGAAAATTGCCAATTCTTGATACGGTCCACATAAGCGTATCCCGGAATTACCCCAAAATCAAAAGAGGACAAAGTGGAAGATAGTGTTTTCGAATTCGATGGATTTTGTAAAGCAGCGGGAATCAACGGAACTCCATTGTTGTCGGCACCAAAAACATTAACCGTTCCTTTCACATACCAGGTGTGAACCCGACGAATATAATGTGCACGTTTTCCTATCAAGGCATTCATTTTGAAGTTTTTATCTCCAAAATACCAAGCGTTCAAAGCAAAATTTAAAGTTCCAACAGATGCTTCATTCTGATTTGGTTTTGCTTCTGTATAGGTTGAATCCCAGCGATTGGCATCTTGGATGGAATAACCCAAAACTGACTTAAACTCAAAGTCATAATACCAATTTTTAAACGAAAAATCAAAACCTAGATTGAATTGCTTGGTTTCACCATATTTTTCAACCGAACGAAAGGATTTTAAAACTGGAAAACCAACACGCATCGAAAACCATTTGTAGGCAAAACCAAGCCCCATAAATAGTCTAAAATTATTTTTATAGCTTAGTTTTCCTAGTTCAGAAGTGTAAGGATAACGCAGAAAAAAGGGCGCAGTTGTATAACCTAAATCAGCAAAAATAACCTTTCTATCTCTGAAATTTTCAATAACCAGACTATCGTCTTGCGCACTAGAAAAGTTAACTGAAGAAAAGAATATCAAAGTAAAAACACCAAGTTTTAAAGTGCTCAATTTGAAATTATTAAAACTCATGAAAATCAAAAAATAATAAGTTGTGTTTTAACTTTCCCACTTGTGTTTCAACATTTAAAATCCTATTTTGAAATTCCTTCTAAACTCAAAATAAAGCCATAAACTTTAGCAACTTCCAAACGCTCTTGTGTGCGCCCAGAACCACCACCGTGACCTGCATCCATATTACATTCAAACACCAATGGATTTTTGTTTGTTCGGTATTCACGCACTTTCGCAACGTATTTCATTGGTTCCCAATATTGCACTTGCGAATCGTGGTAACCTGTTGTAATATACATAGCTGGATAATCCATTCGGTGAATGTTATCAATCGGTGAATATTTCAGCATATAATTGTAATAATATGGATCATTAGGATTTCCCCATTCTTCATACTCTCCAGTTGTCAATGGAATAGATTCATCCAACATAGTCGTTACAACATCCACAAATGGAACTTGCGAAACGATTCCTTTCCAAAGATATGGCGCCATATTGGTTACAGCTCCCATCAATAATCCTCCGGCACTTCCGCCTTGCGCATAGATCTTATCTTTGTCGCAATAACCACGGTGACCTAAATGTTCTGCTGCGTTTATGAAATCAGTGAACGTATTGATTTTTTTATCAAACTTTCCCGTTTCGTACCATTCTTCACCCATATACTTACTACCGCGAATGTGTGCAACAGCATAAACAAAACCACGATTCAATAAACTCAATCTTGTTGCACTGAAAACATCAGGAAGTGTGTAACCATAAGAACCATAACCATACAATAAACACGGTGCATTTTTTAAATCCGTTCCTTTTTTATACACTAAACTAATTGGAATTTGAGTGCCATCATTCGCTGTAGCCCAAATACGCTGCGAAGTATAATCTTCTGGTTTAAAGTTTTTATCCAATAGTTCTTTTCTAAACCAAACCGTTTGCTGACCCGTCGCCATGTTGTATTTATAAACAGTTGAAGGCGTCGTCATTGAATTGTACGAATAGAAAATTTCATCGGTATTGAAATCATCATTTAAGCCCAAACCTAAGAAATACGTTTCTTCATTCATTGAAAGGTAGCGCTCTGAATTGTCTTTTATATTTCTTACTTTCAATTTTCTCAGACCGTTTGTTCGCTCTTCAATCAACAAGAAATTTTTGAAAACTGAAATACCTTCAAGCAAGTTTTTTGGATTGTGAGCTACTAATTCTTGGCAGCTTTCAAGGGATGTTGGTGCAGTTACTGAAACTAAAATGCGTTTGTTGGTTGCTTTATCATTTGAAAGAATGTAGAAACCATCCGTATGGTGCGCAATTTCGTATAAATGACCTTGTTTTCTCGGAAGAAATACGGTTGGTTTATCCAAAGGTTTATTAGCATCAATCCATTGCATTTCAGAAGTTGTAGAACTATACGAATAAATCATAATGAATTTGTCAGTGATTGATTTTCCTACGCCAACGCCAAATTTTTCGTCTTTTTCTTCATAAACAAGTACATCTGTTTTAGAGTCAGTTCCAAGAACGTGGCGATAAATTTGAAATTCACGTAGCGTAACCGAATCCTTTTTTCCGTAGAAAACCGTTTTATTGTCATTTGCCCAAACTACACCACCGCTAACATCGCTGATTTTGTCTTTTAAGAATTTTCCAGTTTTATTCTGGCGGAAAGTAATATTGTATTTTCTTCTGCCCACAAAATCTTCGCTTACGGCTAAAATTTCATTATTTGGAGAAGGATTCCAGTCTGCCAATTCATAAAAAGATTTTCCTTTTGCACGCTCGTTTTCGTCGAAGAAAATAATCTCTTTTCCATTTTCGATTTGCACAACTTGCTGATAATCTTTTCCTTCTATACTTTTTACTTGATAGGTTTTTCCGTTCATAACAAAAGGTGCACTTACCTCGTTTGGATTTATACGTTGGTCAAACTCTGTCATTAGCGATTGTACCAAACCTTGAATTGGTTTAAAATATTCATCGTTGTAGGCGTTCTCTTTTGCCAAATGCTCCAAAACAGGTTTAGAATCGCGCTCGTTCATCCAATAATAATCATCATTTCGCGTGTGATTATGCATTGTTAACGCTTTTGGTTTCTTTGGCGCTACTGGTTCTTGAACTTGGGAAAATACCAACATAGGAAAAATCATTAGTGGAATTTGAATAAACTTTTTCATTATTTTAGTTTAGGGAACAAAACTACTTAATTGTGGATTAATTAGGGTAATGTTTAATTTTTGTTTTTGAATTTCCCAGATGATTCTAGACTAAAAAAGAAATATTTTCAAGTCAATGAATAAAACAGAATATAATTTCCACCGTTACTGCTAGAAGGTCATGTAAAACTACTAAATACATTTTTAAAAGTTGATTCATAGTTGATACCTTTGGTAGGAAACTTTTTTCTTTTAAAAAACATTGCCAAAATAGTTCCTTAAGACAACTTTGAGATAGATGATCTTCCTTTTTTTTAAATCAGGTTAGTTAGATTTTACCTAAAAGATTTACTGTAAAATTAAATTATGCTTGAACTTCTACCCAATCGCCGTTTTCTTTAATCAAGTCGATGAGTGCTTGAACAGCTTCGGTTTCTGCAACATTTTTCTTAACAACAGTCTTCTCTTTGTATAAGTTTATTTTTCCAGGACCAGTTCCAACATAACCATAATCAGCGTCAGCCATCTCTCCTGGACCATTTACAATGCAACCCATAATTCCGATTTTAATACCTTTTAAATGCGAAGTACGTTCACGGATTTTGGCGGTTGTTTCTTGCAAATCAAATAGAGTTCGACCGCAAGAAGGACATGAAATATATTCGGTTTTAGAAATACGTGTTCGAGTGGCTTGAAGAATTCCAAAAGCGGTGGAATTGATAAAAGTTGGTGCTTGTTCGCCTTGAATCCATAATCCATCACCAAAACCATCAATTAAAATTGAACCGGCATCGCTTGAAACATTTAATTGAAAGGATTCAGTATCTTTTTCGCTAGATTCAATTTGTAGAATTACAGGATGATTTAATTTTAAATCCGCAATTTTTAACAAGAATGAGCGAATTAACTGTGTTTTATTGGCGTATTTTGTTCCAACAACAAGAACCAAATTCTTGTATTGATTTAAATTTTTAGGAAGATTTTCTTCTGCTTGAAGAACGAGAAAAGCACTTTGGTCACTGCTTATTTCTGTAAGCTCCTCTTTCGAAATCAAAGGATAGAACCCTGATTTTGTACTGTAATTAGTTATCCAATTTTTATAATCGCATATTACACCTAAAGTTCCAGGCACCTCAAATTCAAGTTGATTTTGTCCAATATAAACATAATCTGCAGCTAAATCTTGCAAGTTCCATTTATCTAATTGAACCGAATAATTATAGCCAAATCCAAAGAAATTTGCTGGACTTATTTTTTCTTTTTTAGCGCAATCTGCAATCACGACTGGAACGTGCTTTCCACCAATGTTGTGAATTTCGTTTGTGTGTCTTCGTTCGTAGCTGAATGGATCATAAGGCAATTCACCTTTAAATTTAGGGAGTTCATAAATTGCTGAATTAGTATATTTTTCAGCTAATTTTCGAGCAACTGGAATTTCATATTCAGGTTCTTCTGTTAATGAAACACGGATAGTGTCACCTAAACCATCTTCGAGTAAGGCTCCAATTCCAACCGCAGATTTAATTCGTCCATCTTCTCCGTCTCCAGCTTCGGTAACTCCCAAATGTAGGGGATAAGAACGACCATTTTTTAACATTTCCGCAGCTAATAATCGGTAGGCTTGAACCATTACCAAGGTATTACTTGCTTTCATGGAAATAACTAATTCGTGGTAGTTGTTTTTTTCGCAAATGCGGATGAATTCCATTGCAGATTCTACCATTCCCTCAGGTGTGTCCCCGTAGCGGCTTAAAATTCTGTCAGAAAGTGAACCGTGATTTGTACCTATTCGCATTGCGGTACCATGCTCTTTGCAAAGCAGAACAAGAGGTGTGAATTTTTCTTCAATACGATGTAATTCAGCTTGGTAGCTTTCGTCAGTGTAATCTATTTCTTCAAATTTCTTTTTGTCAGCATAATTTCCAGGGTTTACACGAACTTTTTCAACCAACTTAGCAGCAATTTCTGCAGCATTTGGCGTAAAATGAATATCGGCAACAAGTGGAGCATGATACCCCAATTTGTTTAGCTCGCGGCGAATTACACCTAAATTTTCTGCTTCTTTTTTACTCGGTGCGGTCAACCTTACAATTTCACAACCCGCTTCAATCATCCGAATAGATTGCGCAACTGATTTTTCAGTATCCATTGTATCAGTAGTGGTCATTGATTGTAACCGAATAGGATTTGAACCTCCCATTTTTACTTTACCAATGGACACTTCTTGAGTTGGAAATCGTTTTCTATTTAATAAATCGACGCAGTAGGCTTTAGATTTTTCGCTTGACATAAGTGGATGTGTAAGTTGTGATAACAAAAGTAAATATAAGTTTGTTTGAAATAAAATAAAACGCTAATTGCAAATCAAGGAAAATTCACATAGCTAAAGATTTCGAATAGTTCGTTTTAGTTCACAAAAAAAGAGGAGCTTTCACTCCTCTTTCAACCAACCTAAACTACTTAATTATGAACAAAGATTCCAAAATTGGAAGTCTTTAAGTCTATTAACGTAACATTCTTTCTTTCATTACAATTCTTGTTTATCATTTAACATTTGTTAGATTTTGAAGTACAAAAAAGTCCTTTTAAAACATCTTAACCTATGTCAACTATTCAATTTAGAAAGAGTTTACAACTTTGCAGACAAATAATTGTTTAACTAAAAAAATAAAAACATGAAAAAATTACTTATCACTTTATCAGCAGCATTTGCTTTGGTTTCATTTGTTGTATTAGAAGCTTCAACTTGGTCTTTGGATGCAGGTCACTCTCGTTTAGGTTTTACTGTAAAACACATGGGGATTTCTGAAACCGTTGGTCAATTCGACAAATTCGATGTTAAAATCACTACTCCAAACGCAGATTTCTCTGGAGCAACAATTGAATTAACAGCTGAAGCCAAAACTGTTAATACATACCTTTCAATGCGTGATGATCATTTACGTTCTGCTGATTTCTTTGATGTTGAAAAATACCCATCAATCACTTTCAAAAGTACTTCAGTGAAAAAAGCAAAAGGTAATAAATACGTTATTACAGGAAATTTCACGATGCACGGTGTTACAAAAACAGTTGTGTTAGCGGGTGTTCATACAGGAACTACAAAAAATAGAGCTGGTGCAGATTTAGCAGGATTGAAAATTACAGGAATGGTTAAAAGATCAGAATATGGAGTTGGAGCAACTATGCCAAATACAGTTGTTGCTGATGAAGTTTACTTAAATGCTGATTTAGAAGTATCTAAAAACTAATTGTTAGGCAAAAAAAAACAAGAAAATGAAAAAAATAAAAATTATCGGTCTGTTCCTGTTCCTTTTAAACGTAAGTATGTTGAATGCACAAAAATGGAAAATTTCAGATAATTACTCCATTTCCTTTGCAAATAAAGATGTGAGTGGAGTGTTTAAAGACATAAGTGGTTCGATAGTTTTTGATGGTGCTAACCTTTCAAATTCTAAGTTTAATCTAATTATTCGTGTTGAATCAATTAGCACAGGAAATGGTATTCAAAATAAACACGCTATTTCAAGTGAATGGTTTAATGCAAGTAAATTTCCAGATGTAACTTTTGTTTCTGATAAAATCGAAAAAACAGAAACTGGTTATAAAGCGACTGGAAAATTAGAAATAAAAGGTGTCGTTAAAACGGTTAGTATTCCTTTTACATTTTCTAAAAAAGGAAATAAAGGTACTTTTGTTGCGAAGTTCAATGTAGATAGAACAGATTTTGGTGTAGGTGTAAAGGGGAATGAAGTTGCTGATAACATCAAAATTACAGCGACTATTAATGCAATCAAAAATTAAAATATGATAAAAAATGTCATTTTTGCTGGACTAACAGCAAGTATTTTCGGAACAATTATCAGCGTTGCTTATTTCTTTGTTTTCAAGTACTCTCCTTTAGAGGCTGACTTCTCTGAACATGCCTCTATAACATACCTTCTTGGAGTGAACATGATAATAGGAATGTCTAATTGTTTGGTTTATTTCATTCTTGCGAAATTGATAAAAAATGAAAATATTGCTTCATTTGTAAATGGTTTTATTTTAAGTGCTGCAATTATTGCACTTGCGCTTTCAATTATGTTTAAAGTTGATGCTGAATTAACATTTAAAAATGAAAATGCCGAGCTTTACAAAGACTTTTACTTTTTTATTTTAGCTCCTATTCCTTTCTTTTCTGCATTGTCTTGGTTTACATTCAAACCAATTTTCATCAGAAAATAATAAGCTTACCTTATAATATGAAGACTGTCTCAAAAGGGCAGTCTTTTTTTATTTCACAAAAAATCCTTAATTTTAGTAAAAATCACAACGTTTTCTGATTTTATCCGTTAAAGAATAAGGAATTGTGAGGAATTTATTAAGACATATCACTACTGTTTTGGGACTGGTTTTAGCCTTCCCTGCTTTTTCACAGCTTACAACGAACACAGGTCAAAGTCCTCAAGCATTGGTAGAGAACGTTTTAATTGGTCCAGGAGTATTGGTTTCAAACATCATGTATAATGGAAGTCCTTCAGCAATCGGTTCATTTACTGGTACCGGAACCAACCTAGGAATCGACCAAGGAATTGTGCTTACCACAGGAACTGTAATTAACAATGGAAGCGGTCCACAAGGCCCAAATAATCAAGCTGGTTGTGGAATGGATAACAATACTGGTGGTTCTACCATACTTTCAAATCTGATTGGAGGAACAACTCAAACTTTTAACGCAGCAATTTTAGAATTTGATTTCATTCCTTTTTCTGATACGGTTCGTTTCAAATATGTTTTTGGCTCAGATGAATATCCAGAATTTGCACCTCCGAATAATACAAGTTATAACGACGTTTTTGGTTTCTTTATCTCTGGACCAGGAATCACAGGTCTTCAAAATATTGCCCGACTTCCATCAAATGGCAGTATCGTTTCAATCAACAACGTAAATTCAATTACCAATTCTCAGTTTTATAATTTCAACGGTGACGGAAACGCAGCACCATACAACAACAACCCGTTTTATATTCAATACGATGGTTTTACGGATGTACTTGAAGCTGTTTCGCGTGTGCAATGTGGTCAAACCTACCATTTAGTTATTGCAGTTGCCGATGTTGGTGACGGACAATGGGATTCTGGAATTTTTTTAGAAGCAAACAGCTTAACCTCAGAAACGCCAATTGCTGTGACACATACAGTTTCACAACAGTTTTATGCAAACCCAGATTGGATGGCTGAGGGTTGTGTTTCTGCAACAGTAACTTTAACGAGGGAAAATAACTTTCAAACCCCTTTAACAATTCCCATTGTCATAACTGGAACGGCAACCAATGGAGTTGATTATACAACAATTCCTTCTTCAATAACATTTGGTCCTGGGCAAGCAAGTGTAAGCTTTACTGTTGACGCTTTGTTCGATGACCTAGTAGAAGGTTCAGAAACAATTAATATCTCTTTTCAAATTTCAGATCCTTGTGGAAATATTACACCAATAGGAGTTAACTTATTCCTTCAGGATGTTGCTACCTTACAGGCGAATATTTCAAATCCTACCGTTGCTTGCCCAGGTGACAACATTCAATTAAACACCACTGTTACTGGTGGAATAAGCCCTTATACTTATTTGTGGAGTACCGGTGAAACCACTTCTAACGTTAGTATTTCTCCAAATGCTTCAGGAAATTATTCTATTATTGTGAACGATAATTGTTTGGGAGCAGCAGCTTATGATACAGTTTTTGTCCAAGTTCCTGTTTATACTCCTCTTGTATTAGCCCCAATTCCAGATATTACAGAGGTTTGTCCTTTCATAACGCATACTTTTACCGCGAATGTCACAGGTGGAACAGGCGTATATACATACAATTGGCGAATTTTAAATGGATTAGCTCAAGGTTCAATAAATTCAATTACTGTAAATCCTCCTGCAACAACTAGTTATGTTGTTACAGTTAACGATAATTGTGGTTCATCGATTTCAGATACTATAATTTATACCATCACTGCACCACCATTGGTTGTAACTGTTAATCCACCAATCGAAATCTGTCCAGGTGATAGTGCAAATGTTTATGTATCTGCCTCTGGAGGAGTTGGAGACTACACTTATTTATGGACACACAATGGAGCAACCACCACCTCAACGTGGGTAAGAGCTTACTATACTGGGTTTTATGAAGTTCAAGTAACGGATGGTTGTAATACATTTACAGTTTCTGGTTTTGCTCCGATTACTGTAGTTAGACCGATTGCTGACTTTAACATTTTGAGCCAAACTTTAACAGAGGATTTACCCATTTCATTTCAAAATACTTCGCTTAATGCTGTCGATTTTCAATGGTTATTTAGTGATGGAGGTTCTTCAGCTCAAATGCATGCAAGTCACGTTTTTGATACCGCTGGTGTGTATTACATAACTTTAATTGCTGAAGATGCTAAAGGCTGTAAAGACACGATAACAAAGCAAATCATTATAAAGGAAGAACTTTACATTTACATTCCAAACTCATTCATTCCTGACGATGATCGATTCAATAATTTCTTCTTAGGTAGTTTTGTTGGTGTGGCTTGGATAAAATTAGAAGTTTTTAACCGCTGGGGCCAATCTGTATATTATACAGAAGACATGAATTTCAGATGGGACGGAAGATACAAAGGTAAAAAAGTACAAGACGGAACTTACATTTGGAAATTAATCTATAAACCCAATCGGGAAATTGAACAACTGATGACGGGACACGTGAATGTGTTGCGCTAATTACTTCAAACTCTCTAAATAAGCAGGATTAACTTCCATTCCCAATTCTTTAGCTTTCAAGGCATATTCAAGTGCTGACTTTAAATCACCAATTGCTTTGTAAGAAACAGAAGCATTGAACCAATTATACATATAGTTTGGATTTAGTTTGATAGATTGATTCAAATCTTCCAATGCACTTGTATGATTTCCTAAATTAACATTCGCTGTCCCGCGGTAGAAATATCCGTCGTAACTTGCTGGATATAATTTTATTAGCGAATTTGAATAAATGATTGCTTCTTTAAAATTGCTGCTATTCACTAATTCTGAACAGAGATTCGATAAAGCCATTTGATTTTTCGGTTGAATCGTTAAAGCTTTCTTAAAATCTTTAATTGCATTTTCGCGCTGAGCCATTTTTGTAAAGGTAATTCCACGATTTAGATATACATCAAAGGTGCTAGAATCACGCTCCAAAGCAATTTTGTACATATTAATCGACTCTTGAAATTTCCCTTCTAAAGCATACATATTCGCCATATTACTGTAAACCAATGGGTCTTTCACGCGTGCACTTACTAAAATGTCGTAGTCCTTAAATGCTAAATCCATTCTTCCTTTCTCTCGGTAGTAGTTCCCACGATTTTTATGCGCCACTTCAACACCTGTTTGCCTAACAAATACTTTGTTTCCTTCTTGTTCGATTACAAAAGGATATTGCTCAATTACATTTGACCACAAAGTTTCAGAGTTGGTCCAAACTGCAACTTGCTGGTAATTTTTAACGAGTAAAAACAAACAATAAATCACTAAAATTCCTGGAATTAACAACTTGTTTTTAAGTTTTTCTTGGTAATTAAAAGCGAAAGTCAAGAGCATAAAACTTCCTCCGATGTAAGGAATGTAAGCATATCTATCCGCCATAATTGCCGAACCAACAGAAATAAACTGTAAGACCAAAGCAATCATTAAAACAAAAAACCCCATTCCGAAGAGGTAAATTCTAAAATTCGACTTTTGCTTTTTGTAAAAATAAATGAGTGGAGTTACAACAAGTAAAAGCACAATAAAGGGCGCAATAGAATAAATTAGTGGTAATGCTTTGTCTTCTCCAAAAGTTGGATAAGGATAAAAAGCGGAAAGATTAACAGGTACAAAAAATTTAACCCAATACATCATAAATCCATAAGAGGCAAACATGATGCGTTCAAAAAAGGTGAAGACCTCAAATTCTGCAATAGCACCAGCGGACTGAATTTTAACAGCATTTAAACCAAACCAAACGGAGAGTGCCAAAAATGGAATTTTCTCCAAGATTACAGCTACTGAAAACTTTCTTTTGTACAAGAAATCGACTAAAAGAAAAACAAGTGGAAGCGGAACCGCCATTGCTTTGCTTAAACAAGAGGCTATAAACAATACAAAAGCAACAAGTAACCAAGCGATTTTTTGACGGTCGAGGTACCTCAAATAACTGAGTAAGGATAGCAAAAAGAAAAAGGAATAAAGGACATCTTTGCGTTCAGAAATCCACGCAACACTTTCAACGTGCATCGGATGAATTCCAAAAATCAATGCGCCGAAACCAGCAATATAAAGCGAACTTTTACTCCATTTAAAGAGTACTAAAAAAACTAAAAAAGTGTTTAGAAGGTGAAGAAATAAATTCGTTTTGAAATAAGGTTGAATGTCTAATTCCGCATTTGAATAATTGTAAGCCAATGTCAACATCGTTAAAGGATGGTAATTCAACATGACTTGAGTTGATGGCTCAAAAAGTAATTTTAAACTATCAGGATTACTTGTTTTCACCAAGGGTTGATCGACAACATAGCCTAAGTCGTCCCAATTCGTAAATTCCTTTTCGGGCGAAAAACCGGGTAAATAAGCAATAAAAGTTAAGGCAATAATCCCTAAAATGATTAGCCATTTCGAGCGAGAAGAAGTTTCTTTTGTTTTAACTTCTTTTGTTGCTACTTCGCTTACTTTTTGTTTGTCCTTTAGCTTTATTGACTTAGTTGCCATTGTTATTCATTGGAAATAATTTCAAATAATTCGTTTAGGTTTGGAGAAATAATAACTTCAATGCGACGATTCTTTGCTTTGTCTGTTGTGCTTACAGGAAAAAACTCTCCGCGACCTGCCGCCATAATTTGACTTGGATTCATTTTTGAATTTGCCAATAAAATTTCAACAACGGATGTAGCACGCAAAACAGAAAGTTCCCAGTTGTTTTTTGGTGAAGTTGGACTTGTAAGTTTGTCAGCATCCGTGTGACCTTCCACGACAATTTCTAAATCTTTTTCTGTTTCTAATGCTTTTCCAAGTTCAATTAAAGCAACTTTCCCTTCTGGTTCAACGAAAGTACTTCCAGATTTAAACAACAATTTAGCTTCTAAGCTCACGTAAATCTTTCCGTTTTTCTGAATTACAGTTAAACCTTTGTTTTCAAAACCAACAAGTGCATTGGCTACTTTCGCTTTCAATAACTGAACGATTGCGTCTTTTTTACGAATTGCTTCTTCCAATTCATTCACACGTTTCTCACGCTCTTTTAATAAAACTTCTTTGGCTTTTAATTCTTGATCTAATTTCAAAAGTGCATTTTCTTTCGATTGCAATTCTTTATTTTTCGCCTCCAATTCTGATTGCAAAGTAGCTGTTTCTTTAGCACTCAGATTTTTCAGTTTATCAAACGATTTTTCAAGTGATTCGTGTTGCTCTAACAGTTGGCTGTAATCGCGTTTTAAAAATCGCAAAGTGTT
The DNA here is from genome assembly GCA_044350515.1 of Crocinitomicaceae bacterium. GTDB lineage: Bacteria > Bacteroidota > Bacteroidia > Flavobacteriales_D > Crocinitomicaceae > UBA952. The sequence continues at coordinate 162,347 of JBILHL010000001.1, forward strand.
ACCTAAACTTGTTGTGTCTTGTTTAAGTTTGGAAACATCTTTACTTGCGATGTCATATTTTGTGCCTAAATCTTTGGAAGCCGCTTCAAATTCATCGCTACTTTTTCTGTATTTCTCTAATTCTTCAGCACACGTTTTTTCTCTTGCAACAAGTTCTTTATATTTTTTAGAAGGAACGCAGGCACTCACGATTGCTGATAAAACAATTGCTTGAATCGTTACGTTTAAAATTTTCATAATTTCTGTATTTACCACAAATTTGAAAAAGTTTACGTGATTAAAAGCAAACAATCATTTTACTTTTAAACATTGAAAATTTCATAAACCATACTGTTTTTAAGGTATAGCTTACAAGAATAAACAATGACTAAATAATCTTGCCTTTAATTGAAAGGGTGATAATAAAAAACTTAAAGTAACTTTAGAAATTAATACAACTCCATTTTAAGAGAAGTTCTGTAATCTTTAATTTCTTCGCGGTTGATTTTGTGTTCCGCATTTTTTAGAAGATTCAACAAATACAATAGATTTTCTTTGTCGTCGATTTCGATAGGATATTCATTTCCTTCTTCGTCTTCTTCATACTGAGCTTCAACGCCAAACGCATTGTTTTCAGCTAAAAACTCATACGTTAAACGCAATACTTTTACAACCAAAGGATCTTGTTCTAACAATGCAGATTCGCGTAAATCTTTTAAATCGTCAACTAAGTTTGGCGCGGAAACACCGTGTTGTTCAACCTTAGAAATTATAGCATCCAATTTTTGATTCGCAAGACCAGTTCTCATAAAAATATTAATTATGGGCGCAAAGTTAATGAGATTACTTGAATTATTCACAATTGAATGGGGAACAATCAATAATTTGTTTGGTAATTCACTTTAGAATAAGCTTAATTTTGTGGTATGCAGTTCTTTTTACAAGCATTTGGTATTGGTTTTTTGCTCAGCGTAATGATTGGGCCTGTGTTTTTTGTGTTGCTTGAAACAAGTATAACCAAAGGGATTAAGTCGGCATTGGCCTTAGATTTTGGTGTTTTATTGAGCGATGTAATGTATATTCTTTTTGCTGCGATTTTCGTCGATCAATTGAAAAGTTTGGATTCTGGCGATAACAAAATCATTTTTGGATTCGTCGGAGGCATTATTTTTATTGCTTATGGTATATTTAACTTACTGAAAAAGAAAAATAATTTTAAAGATCTTGAAAATCCTGAGGTTTTAGAATTAACAGCTTCAATTGCTGCTACACCTGCTCAAACTAAAGATTATTTTTTATTGGGATTAAAGGGATTCTTGTTGAATCTAGCAAATCCACTTGTTATTTTCTATTGGATGAGTGTGATGTCCTTAGCAACCCAATTTTCTCCTCCAAAATCTAGTTTTCCATGGGAATTTCTATTTGTATGTATTGTGTTGATTACTTTTTTTGGTATTGATATACTGAAAATCTTAGCAGCTAAAAAATTACGACCGCTTGTTACGTCCAATCTTCTTAACGCACTTAATCGCTTAATAGGAATCATTTTTAGTTTATTCGGAATTTTTCTTATTCTTCAAAATTTCATCAAAAACTTGTAACACTCCTGTACATTGCAGGTTAATAAAAGTCAAATACACTTATGAAATTCAAACATTTTATCGCGTTTCTTTTTTTAATTTCTTCCCTAAATCTCACATTCGGTCAATATGAAAAAATATTGAAGGAAAACCTTTCTCCGAAAGCAAGAATCTATTGGGATAATCAGAAAAAACATTTACAAGCCATTGGTTCTTATTATGTCAACGAAGAAAAAGTTGTTTTGAATAAAACAGAGAAACATGGACTTTGGCAATTTTATTCTTACGACGGAATTCTAGAAGAAGACCGTATGCATTACCGCAATCGTATTCACGGAAAACAAATAGTTTATTTCCCTTCAAAGAAAGTTAAAACAGTAAGTTTTTTCACCTACAACGTTCCCGATTCAACTTTCAAAGAATACAATGAAGACGGAAAATTAATCGTATCTGGAAATTACATTTTAGGAAGTCCCGATGGAAAATGGGAATATTTCTACAATGATGGGCGTGCTTGGAAAACAGAAGAAGTGATAAACGATACCGTTTACCTTCGTTCTTTTTGGGAGGAAGACTCCCTACATAAACAAACAGTAAAAGACGGAAATGGCTTTATTAAATCGTTTTACACCAATGGGGTTGCCAAAGAACTTTACACATTTAAAGAGGGTTTAAAGACTGGAATTTTTGAAGAACGAACTGCAAATGGAGTATTGTCTGTTGCAGGTGAGTTTATAAATGGAAAGAAAAATGGCCCTTGGGAATATTACTTCTTCGACGGCACCTTAGAGAAAAAGGAGAATTTCATCAATGACTCCTTACATGGAAATTATGTAGTTTACTATTCGGAAGGAAAAATCGATACTGAAGGAACTTATAATTTAGGTAAGAAAACAGGAAAATGGACTTGGAACACAGAAAATGGAAATGTAGAAATGACTGGTTCTTTTGCAGATGATAAACAAGATGGGAAATGGGAATATTACTATCCCGATGGTGGTCTTTCCTACACTGCAAACTATGATAAAGGAAAGAAAACAGGAACTTGGCGCTATTTGTATGAAAATGGCAAAGAATTTAAAAAAGGAGATTTCGTAAACGACCAAAAAGAAGGTTTATGGCAAACATGGTATGAAACGGGAACGCTTTTAATGGCTGGAAGTTACCACGAAGGAAAAGAAACAGGAGATTGGCAAAACTATTGGGACAATGGAAAACTAAAGAATAAATCGACGTTCAAAAAAGGAATGTTAAATGGCGAATGGTTTTCATACACACCAGATGGAACGTTGGTTTTAGAAGGTCACTACAAAAAGAATTTACAAGTCAAAGAATGGCGCGATTACTACAACAACGGACGATTAAAGGAAGTAAATCACTATAAAATTCTTACGCGTAAAAATTATTCAAACGGCGTTGCTGTCATGGGAATGAAAGAAACGGTAAGCGAGCCGCACGGGAAATATGAAGCTTACTCACAAATTGACTTTCAGATCAAAGCCAAAGGGCAGTATAAAAATGGAGTAAAACACGGCACTTGGTATGATTATTATCCTGGAGGAGTTGTTCCAACAATCATTTCAGAATACAAAAAAGGAAAATTGCACGGCACTTTCAAACAACTTGGTCGCAGAGGAGAAGTGATGCACGAAATCAGTTACAAAGATGGATTGAAAGATGGATTATTCACGATTTACACGCCCAACGGGCAAATAGCAGTTCAGAAAATGTTCAGCAAAGGCCATGAAATGCGTAAAAAAGAGGGTGGAAGTATGATGAATCCATGATGAAAGGATTAGAAATGTTTGTCACGAATTATAGTGTTAGTTTTATTTGAGTTTGTTTTTTTGAAAGAAATAACGAAAGTTCCGAAGTGTTTCCAACGAAAGTTCCGCAGGATTTCAAATCCTGCGGAACTTTCTTATACTTAATTACTATTTTATTAAATTCATCACGCTTTAATTTCTTTGTAGATGCCTGAAATATTTGAATTAAATAATCGAAATGGTCTGCGTTGTGAGATTTCAACCATAGGTGCAACACTTGTTTCTTTTTCATTTACCAAACAATCAGGAGAAATAATACCATTGATTTTGAGTTATGCAGCGCAAGAAAAATATGTTGATGAAACTCAAAGAGACACTCAATATCTCGGGAAAACGATTGGAAGATTTGCAGGAAGAATTCGAAACGCAGGAAACAATTTAATTGATAAATCGATTCCTGAAAACGAAATTCTACTTCACAGCGGAAAAAGTGGAATTAGTTTTAAAAATTGGGAATTCGTTGCCTATCAAAACGACGCTGAATTATCATTTTTAACGTTAAGTTGCGATTTAAAATCAAATGAAGACGGTTTTGTAGGAGATTTATACATCGAAGCTAAATTTGAATTAACGATTAATCAAGGATTAGAAATTACTTACAAAGCTTCTACTCAAACCGAAACACTTATTAATTTAACCAATCACGCTTATTTCAATCTCGGGCTAAAATCTTCAATTCTAACACATTCGCTTCAAATAAACGCCAAAGAAAAATTAGTGTTGGACGAACATTTGTTGCCCACAGGCGAGAAAAGAATAATTTCACCTAGCTCAGAAGACTATCTAATTGAAAGAGAAATCAATTCGAATTTTACGCCTTTAGATACGGTGTATTTGATGGAGGAAACAGCAGTGCCAATTGTGAAACTTGCCTCCGCAGAAGCTAGCATTTCACTTGAAGTTTTTAGCAATCAACCAATTTGTATTGTCTATACTCCTCAATATGTAAAGGACGTAAATTTTGAAACTCAATTCCCGGCTATTTGCTTCGAAACACAAGGCTTTCCGGATTGCGTCAATCATGACAATTTCCCGAAGAATGTTTTGAAAAAAGGGGAAGAATATGTGCATTGTACTGTGTTTGAGGTGAGAGAAATAATTGATTAGATTTAAAAATGATTGATTGTTTTGACACCTATCTTTATGAGCTATCAATAGGAGAAAATACATTCTTGAATTGATAGATGTTATACATTATTTGCACTTAATAAGTATTTTTCACATGAATCTCAAACAAGACATTTAGATTCCTTGCAAAAAATAAGAGCTAAAGAAATTTACAACTTCAACTTAAGTAAATCATTTAATAGTTATGTTTATTTGATTAATCCTTAATGTAGGCATACATTCTCAATGAAAAATCATATTATATTTTCTCTAGTTGAAACCCCGCAACAATATTCGTCAATTCAATAAAATCATCAACTGATAATTGCTCAGGGCGTTCAGTCATGAATTTTTCAGGAAGTTTGTTCGAATGTAAAAGTTGCTTGATGGAATTAGTTAAGGTTTTTCGACGTTGATTGAAGGCCATTTTAACAACTTGGAAAAATAACTTTTCGTCACAACCTAATTGATCGCGTTCATTTCTTGTGCAACGAATCACACCAGATTTCACTTTTGGTGGTGGAATGAAAACGTGCTCATCTACTGTGAAGCAATAATGAATATCGTAATAAGCTTGAAGAAAAACACTTAAAATTCCGTATTCTTTTGAACCCGGTTTTTCAGCCAAACGCACTGCTACTTCTTTTTGGAACATTCCCATAATTTCTGGGATTTGGTTGCGGTATTCCAAGCATTTGAAAAGAATCTGAGAAGAAATGTTGTAAGGAAAATTTCCAACTACACAAAATGGTTCTGTTCCCATAATTGGTTCCATTTTGATTCTTAAAAAATCCCCGTAAAGAATATTATCAGCTTGTTCAGGGTATTTCACTTTCAGAAAATCAATGGATTCTTGATCGACATCCAAAAATTTTAAATTCAAACCTTCTTTGGCAATTAAAAAATCAGAAAGAGCTCCCATTCCTGGGCCAATTTCCAATACATTCATACAACCACGATGATTTGTTAATTGATCTGCAATTTTCTGGCAAGTAGGTTTATCTTTTAAGAAATGTTGACCTAAATGTTTTTTGGGACGAACAAAATCACTTTTAGTGTTATTCGTTTTATTTGAATTCTTCAATGACGTTCAATAAAGTTCTGAAAGCTGCGAAACGACCATCGTAACGCTGTGAATGATCTTTTTGTAAGCGGGGAGCGTGTTTGCTGTTGTATTCATCCATTAGCTCTTGGCTCGGACAAACATACATAACTGAGTAGGAAATACCATTTTCGTCTTCTACCAAAATTTTTGAAATTCGACTTTCGGTAAAACACTGCGTTGCCATCACATCGGGAATATGCACTTTTCGCATCCAACTTAGCCAATCTTCTGCAACGGTTGGATCAATACTTACGGTTACACTGTATAAAATCATGTTGCAAAGTTACACGTTTTTCGTTTGTTGGCTTTTGAAAACTTAATACTAGTTTCTTTCAAAAGCTCCATTTGAGTCCATTATGTCTAACACATCCCCCTTCTTACCAGTCATTAAGATTTTATTTTTTGTTGATTGCGGTGATTTTAAAACAAGGTATTGTTGCAGTGCTGATTCAAAATTAAAATCGATACTACCAAAATGATAATTCAGTAAATCGAAGTCAGCTTGCTGTTTTGAAGGAATTTCCCCAAAGTCAAAACCAGGTAAAATCAAAAAGTAATCATTTTTAGAAGCTTGAAAATTAAAAGTTGATTTTGGCGCTTGAATTTGGGAAAAACAATTTCCTCCAATGCTATTTTCCCAACATAAAATAAGCAAACCATATTCTGACTCATTTTTCAATTCAAATGAATATGCTGTTTTTCGTTCCGCTAAAACTTTTGTGTTTTTTAGACTAAGACCTTTGTATTCTTTCGTGTTTAGTTTTAATGAAGTGTCATAAGAAGCGGCATAATGCAAATCCCTGTCTTTTTCAAAATCGAGGTATAATTTTTCAGCTGTTTTATTTTCAAAAGCCTGACGAATAAAAACTGTTAGGCCTGTGCTGTAATAGCTTGGGTCCGTTTGCATCTTTGGAATGGAGTCCATTGAACGAATTATTGAATCTATTTCTTTACGTTCTTTTACAGAAAAATATTTAAGAGCTGAACCTTCGTGAATTAATTCTGGTTTCATAGAGAAATCGTACTTATATATAAATACAAGAAACGCTAGGATTGCTCCAAACAACAAAACGAAACGGTACGGCTTTTTATAAACTCTTTTGTTGCTGATTACTTCTTCAGGTTCACTAAATGTATATTCTCCTGAAATGATTGCTGCTTTAATACCGTTTAAACTAATGATTTGTTGTTCATTCAATTTCATCTTTTGTAACTGCAACAACACCCAATTCGCTAATTTAGCTGTGCAAAAAGGATGCTTAAAGAGTTTTAAAACGCGTTCTACAAAATCAATTTTTAAGTGATTTGAAGCAGTTGATAAAAAAGAATGAAGAGTTAAAACAGGTGTTGAAACCAAAAAACTAAAATTAGATTCAAATAATTTGCGTTCCAATTGATTCTCTATCGATTGGAAAGATTTATCCAATTCCACTTTTACTATTGCATAACATTTTTGCTCTAAGTAAAAGCGTTGCTCTTTTTCAATCAATTCAAAATAAGAGAAAATTTTTGCCCAATCTTCTAGTGAATTCGATGCGTTATTGTTAAGTAAAAGAATATCAAAAAAAGAAGAAACATAGACTTTAAAAGCATTAAAAAATTGATGTTGTTTCCATTTAAATTTGTCGTTGAAGGAATTAGTGGCTTTGCCTGAAAGCAGTAATAATTTTAAGTCTTCGTGCTGTTCAATCCAAGCATTTAAAACGAGCGTTTGTTGGTTTTGAATCTCCACAAAATCAATGACTTGTTGAATTTCCCAGTCTAATTGATTGGAGTTTTTAAGTCGATCTATAAACAACGCTTTCTCATCTAAAGGATGTACTCCAAAAGCTGTGATAAGTTGATTTAAAGGAATATACTGCACGTAAAGACTTAGATTAAATTACTTGAAATCCTAAATGTTCCGTCAAAAATAATCTAATTCTAATTTTTTCTTACATTTGCTTTAATTATTAAAACTATTTTATGAAAAAACTATTACTTTCTTTTGCGGTTGCAGTTGTTGCAGCTATGAATGTACAAGCGCAATCTTGTGTTCCAAACCCACAGTATGCTGACTCTACTTTAGGTGCTTGGCCAGATACTATTCAAAATTTTCCTCCAGCAACACAAAATTTATTCTATTCGACAGATTTGAATTTCAAAGTTCCTGCTGAGGTAACAGAGTCATTAGATCCAACTGGAAATTTCGTTGGTTCTCCAATTGAAGGATTTGTTGTAACAGATGTTGTTGGTTTACCAGCAGGATATGATTACGTATGTAGCCAATCTACTTGTGAGTATCCAGGTGGTGCAAATGGTTGTGCAAACGTATTTGGTACAACTGCAACTGCAGGAACCTATGACGTTGTAATTCAAATTACAGCTACAGTTACTTTACCAATTATTGGTGGAGTTGACCAAGATACAGAATTCACAGGTTATAAAATCGTTGTTGGAACAGCGGGAACAATTGAGCAAGTTATTGCACCAATCGTTGTTTCACCTAACCCTGCAAATGACGAAATTAAAATTGAAGGAATTTCTGCTTCAATGAAAGCTTCTAAAGTTGAAATCACAAACATTGAAGGAAAAGTTGTTGCTTCTAAAGAAGCTACAAATTCTTCTAACTTTAGTTTTGATTTAGCTGGAATGAAAGCTGGAATTTACTTCGTTAACGTAACTCATGCTAGCGGTGTTGAAACAGTTAAATTCATCAAAAACTAAGAATAAACTTTCTTAAAATATAAAGGGTGTGAATTTTTTCACACCCTTTTTTTGTGCCTTTTAATTTTTGTGTAAAGAAACAATACCAACCGATTACACCAAATTACGTAATAAATGTCGTCCTTGAAATTGATTATGGTATATTTGAACCTTGATTGAAATACAAAAAATTAGAATACCCCCTATTTTAAAAATGTTTCATTTTTTCTTACCTTGAAGTGATGAAAGTGTGTAATTGAAATAATAATATTTCTTTTATGCCGTATAATAATTTGCACAAAACAGAAAAGCCCCTTGACTTACAAGTGAGATATGTCAACTATTCTTAACTTTGCACTATGGGTTCAATCAGACAGAATAAAATTGAAGCAGTAATTCAAGCGGAATTATCTACTTTTTTTCAACGAAATGCAGCAGAAATTTGCTTAGGTGCTATGGTTACAGTGACCATTGTTCGCGTAACTTCCGACCTTTCTTACGCAAAATGTTACTTGAGTGTTTTCGCTGGACCTGAAAAAGAAAAAGTGCTTGCAAATATTCTTGTCAATAAGGGAAAAATTCGTGGAGAAGTTGGACGTCGATTAAAAAATATGCGCATGATTCCTGAATTGACTTTCCACATAGATGATTCAATGGATTATGCGATGAAAATCAGTGAACTCTTAAAAAAGTAAGCGATTAACGTTCCCTTTTACATAGCGCGAAAATACATTCGTTCCGGACGAAAAAAGAATATTATTACACTTATTTCGCGCATTTCTACTGTTGGCGTTTTTGTAATAACAGCTGCTTTAGTTATCATTCTCTCTGCTTTCAATGGCATTGAAAAAATGATTGAAACGCTCTATAGTGAATTCGATTCAGATATAACAATTGTTGCCAATAAACGAAAAACATTTGACGAGCGTGAAATTGATTGGAAAAAATTAGCTTCAATACCTGAAATTAAATCGTATTCCAAGGTTATTGAGGAAATTGTGGTGCTTCGACATGAAAAAAAATGGGTCAATGCAACGCTTATCGGAGTGGAAGAAAACTACCTTAACACCATTCAACTTGACCAACATTTATGGGCAGGAAAATTAAAGTTTGAAGACAAAACAACAGGGACAAACTTTGGAATAATTGGTGTTGATTTATTCAATAAACTCGACGGAATTATGGGCGGAGATGGCGATGAAGAGCGTTTGATTATCTACGCGCCTAAACGCAACATAAAAATTCGATTAGGAAAAAATCCGTTTTATACACAAGCTGTTCTCATTTCTGCCGCGATGAATTACAACAAAGAAGTGAATGAAGATAAGTTAATGTGGTCATTGGCTTCAACGCGCGAATTATTGAATTACAGTAGTGAGTTGACACATGTTTATGTACAAGTTAAAAATGGATTTAGGAATGACGATGCCAAGCAAAAAATACAACAAGTGTTGGGTTTTAATTTTCAAGTGAAAACAAATTTTGAAAAAAATGAGTTGATTTTTCAAACCAGTAAATCCGAGCGGATGGTGGTTGTAATCATCATGATTTTCATTTTCATTTTGGCTTCTTTCAATTTGATTGCGTCGTTGACAATGCTTTACATTGAGAAAAAAGAAAACATCAGCAGTTTAGAAAGTATAGGATTGAGCAGACAAGGTGTGTTTCAGATTTTTTTCTTTGAAGGCTTACTGATTTCAGGTATTGGAATTATTGCTGGACTTATTGTAGGTTACCTTGTGTGCTTTTTGCAACTTCAATTTTCATTGTTGGTAATCCCTGGACCTAATATTCCTTTTCCGATTAATTTCTCCCTTTCCGACTTCTTTTTAGTCTTCTTTTCAGTGAGTATTTTGAGTGTTTTATTTTCTTATTTCCCCACGAAAATTTTGCTGAAGCAACGTGAGAAATAAGTTTTAAAATCAACTTGCTTTATTCGTTAAAATTTAAAGTAAACGATAATTTTAAAGGATTGATCGAGGAGGATATTTATTCTTTTTCTATCGTTAGACTTTCCAGTTTTGCTTCTGATTTTTCAGCCCGAAAATGAAAGGTAGTGCGATAAGATTCTTTACCATAAGTGTATTTACCAATTGTAAAAACGCCGTCTGAGGTTTCTTTACCTTTGAAGACGAAAACAAAGGTTCCTTTGGGTTTTTTGGTGAAAAATTCATTGAGTACCATTTCAGCTTGCGCGTGATTATAAGCTCCTTCTTTACCAAGAATATTCAACAATACTTTATCTTTTCCCATTTGAACGATAGCTTTTGCATCGTTTGAGGTCATAGCTTTTTGAATAGAGTTGTAAGGAACCTCAATGGATGTTGTGAAAAATAAAAGGATTCCTGTGATAATTGATACTAATGAATTCATAAATGCGGTTTTAGCAAAAATAATGCCGTAAATAAACGTTAAAAATAAGCTATAAATTCATAAGAAGTGAATCTTCATGAATAGATAAAATGCGCATTCCACTAATTTTTTCATCGTCATAACTTGACCCTTTGGTTAGCATTGGAATTGCACCCATCTTTTCATAGAAATAAGCACTTTTGGTTTTTGAATTTAAGAAGGTTAAAAACAGTATTGCATTTTTGAAATTTTTTGCCTCTAATACGATAGCTATACTTTTTCTATCTGCATAAAGTGCTGAATTTGTCAATGAATAATTAACGGTTCTTTTTCTGTTCTTTTTGAAAAAAGGATGTTCTACATATTGCGACCATTTAACAAGCATAAATTGCTTTGAAGGCAAACTATCCGTTCCAGCATTAAATGGTAAATAATTGCGTTCAAATGCTTTTTTCCACTTGGAATAATAGCTGGGTTTCTTTTTCGTCAGGTATTTTATATTGGCTAAAAGCACTTTGTTTTCGTCCGGATTTAAACAGCTGTAATTGAATTTTTTGGTCAAATCTGAGTAGCTCGTTGGAAGGTCTAAGGTATCTGGAACGTAAGAAAAAACATAAGGATCATGTCCTACCGCAAACCAAGAATTGTTTTGAAAGGCACTAAAATTAAAAAGTGATGTACGAATGTTTTCTTTTGATAAATGATGAAAATTAATAGATTTTAAGTTTTTAACTGAAACCAACGATTTTACAAAAACTAAATCGAAGTCTGAATTGTACCCATCAAGTTTTAATCGTTTTTGAATACTGTCTGAAGAAAGAAATCGGATTCGAACACGAATGTTTTTTGCTTTTGAAAAGCTACTAAAAAGTAGAGTATCTTTTGTTGTTAAAAAATCGGATGCGATAATAAGTTCACTTGACTTCTTAGGTTCCGCATCTTCAATTCCGCACGCCGAGAGTAAAAACAGTATAACGGGAAGAAAAAGGAATTTTGACATAGGGAATTCTAAATTAGATCATCGTGGGCAAAGATAGAAAAATACAGTGTCGTTTAGAAATTAAGAGGGCTGAGTTTGGTAAAAGCTATGCTATGGTAACGGTGGTAAATCTTATAAATCGGTAATAGGTTTTGAAATCTAAATTCACTAACTATTTAATTATGCAGTTTTTCCTTGCAATAAAATGTTTTTAATGGTAGTTTTAGTTCATAGTTTTTGATTCCTTAATTCATCCACCAAGCATAAGCATTTAACGAAAACGCAATCGTCAACCACACTAAATAGGGTAGAAGGAGTATTGATTTCCAGCCATTTGGTTTAAAGTAGAATAACATCAAGACGAGTGAAATAAATAATAAAAAGATAATAAGCATTCCTAGAAAAGTCCAATGGAAATAGAAAAACAGAGGGTTCCAAAGTACATTTGTTAGAAATTGTAAGGAAAAAAGAAATATAAAACGTTTGTCCGTAAGTTTTGCTTGTTGTTGAAGGGTTAAATAAACGGTGAATAGTAACATTATCGAAGTCCAAGCTGCTCCAAAAACCCAACCCGGTGGTGTCCAAGGTGCTTTTTTTAGTTCAACATACCATTCGTTTGCAACTGGACTTGAGCCCATTAGTAATGAACCAATTGCCAATGCACCAAAGTTTAAAAGTAAGAAAAGTCCGAAAGTCAGTGTTTTTTTCATTTTTGAGGTGGTTTCCATTTATGATAACCAAGGAAAGTTAAGCATAAAAAGCTGAGGTAAAACCTTAGATTTCTTAATTTAGCAAATCAAAAAAACAAAAGCATGAAATACGATCGCATAAATTCCTCATTATATGTTTCTAATCGCGCAAAGTTTGTCGCGCAATTGGAACCAAATACCTTAGCTGTTTTCAATTCAAACGATATTTATCCCGTTAGTGCAGATAGTACAATGCCTTTTCAACAGCACAGAGATATTCTTGCTTTATCAGGTGTTGATCAAGAGGAATCGATTTTAGTTTTATTTCCCAATGCAAGTAATCCTGCTCACCGCGAAGTGCTTTTTTTGAAAGAAACAAGTGAACTTATTGCGATTTGGGAAGGTGAAAAATTGACAAAACAAGCAGCCTTTGAAACTTCGGGAATTAAAACGGTCTATTGGTTGCAGCAATTTCCAACGATTTTTAAACAACTCATGGCGGAAGCGAAAGGTGTTTATTTGAATACCAATGAACATTTGCGCGCCAACACTGAAGTTGAAACCCGTGAAGATCGTTTCATCAAGAAAGTAAAACAAGATTTTCCAGCTCACCAGGTGTTGAAGTCTGCACCGATAATGCATAAAATTCGCTCTATCAAAAACGACATCGAAATCGAATTGATGCAACGTGCTTGTAAAATTACTGAAGCTGGAGTTAGGAGATTATTAGGATTTATCAAGCCGGGTGTTTGGGAATATGAAATTGAAGCAGAATTGGCACATGAATTTTTGCGCAACCGCTCCAAAGGTTTTGCTTACACGCCTATCATTGCCTCTGGAAAAAATGCCTGTGTTTTGCATTACATTGAAAACAACCAACAATGCAAAGCAGGCGACGTGATTTTGTTGGATGTTGGTGCAGAATACGCCAATTATTCCTCGGATTTAACGCGCTGTATTCCAGTGAGTGGGAAATTCACTGCCCGTCAAAAAGCAGTTTACAATGCGGTGCTCCACGTAAAAAAAGAGGCTGAAAAACTGTTGGTTCCAGGAACGATTATGGCAGAATATCACAAACAAGTGGGACATTTGATGGAAGAGCAATTGGTGAATTTAGGTTTGATTTCAATGGAAGACATCAAAACGCAAAATCCCGATTGGCCAGCATATAAGAAGTATTTCATGCATGGAACTTCACACTTTTTAGGTTTAGATACGCATGATGTTGGTTTGTGGCACGAACCTATCCAAGCGGGAATGGTGTTTACGTGTGAACCCGGAATTTACATTCCTGAAGAAGGTTTAGGGATTCGTTTGGAAGACGATTTAGTGGTACAAGAATCGGGTGCTCCTTTCAATTTGATGAAAGACATTCCTTTGGAAGCCGAAGCAATAGAAGAATTAATGAACGCTTAATTTTCAGCCACTTGTTACATTATTCAATTGAAGGCGAAGGAGAAACACTTGTTTTTCTGCATGGGTTTTTGGAATCCAATTCCATGTGGAATTACCTTGATTTACAGCAATTAAACTACCGCAAGGTTTTTATTGAATTACCCGGTCATGGAAATTCGTCGCTGACTGATTCGAGTGATGTGCCGACAATGCAGTTTTTTGCGGACGAAGTGAAAGCTGTACTCACCTTTTTAGCTGTTGATTCCTTCTCTGTGATTGGTCATTCGATGGGTGCTTACGTGGCGCTCTTACTTAAAGAACAATTGGGAAATTGCCAAAAAGTAGTTTTGTTGAACTCTAATTTTTGGGCGGACAATGAACAGAAAAAGAAAGACCGTGTGCGCGTAGCTGAAATTGCCTTCAAAGCGAAAAAAATCTTTATCAATGAAGCGATTCCGAATCTTTTTGGTAAGGTGGAGTTGTTTCAAAATGAAATAGAAGCCTTGAAGGAAGAGGCAATGAAAATTGAGCCGGAATCGATTGCCTATGCTGCCCTGGCGATGCGTGAACGCAAAGATTTTAGCGAATTAGTAAGTGCGAAACCAAGCGATTTTTTCCTTATCCATGGTGATTTAGACCGTTTAGTTGCCACTGATTTTTTGCAAGAACAAACAGCCCCTCTACTCCAAGAAAGAACCAACAGCCAACTATTTATCATCGAAAACGCAGGACACATGGCACACATTGAAGCAAGCGAAAAGGTGTTGGAGGTTTTACTAATGATTTTTAGCTCCTAAAAAAATCCCCAATCGATTACTCAATTGGGGATATAACCAAATGTATTTAGAGCAGTTCGTTCATTTAAAAATCTAAATACCATATCATCAGGACCAACATCACCAGGAATATCATTATCATTCGACCAAGTAATTGTTGTTTCGGTTAAATCTATTAAACCATTTACCTGTCTCAAGCCAAAATAAGACAAATCATCATTATCTGTCATCGTAATTCCCGTTTGCATCCAAGGGCGGTAACCCAAAAAAGCCATAGTTCCGGTAGAAAAAACTCTACCATTGAGATGTAACAAAGAGGCTGCACCTTCTGTATTAGAAGTGTAATTCCCCCCTATTGATTGTCCGATTAATAAATATCCGTCTCTCACTCCTGCGTAACCATTTACTGGGTAACTCACAGTAGCATTGAGCTTCATGCGATTCAGGTTGTTTGTACGGAACAACAAAGGGTTGGTTCCATTGGAAGCGTCAAATCCTAGGTATCTTCCCGCAAGCCAAGTATTTGTTGGACTAGTCGACTGAGCATAGGATGTAATTTGCCCAAACAAAAACAATGTTTGAACAATAATCCATTTAAAATTTAAAATTTTCATAAGACAAGGTATTTACCTTATCAAAGTCAAAAACCCGTTTGTTTTTATTGTTTCTGATACCTCAATCATGTAGTAATATACGCCATCAGAACAAGGATTGCCGTTAAAAGTACCATCCCAAGAAAATAAATCGTTGGTTTGATAAACAATATTTCCCCATCTATTCAAAATCGATAATTTTTTAGCCATAACAATTTCATTATCGAAAGTGAAAATATCATTTATGTTATCATTGTTGGGTGTCATTACATTCGGTATTTTCCCTTCAACCCATGTATGGTAATCCAATTCAACTAAAGAAACATCGTCTATGTAATAATAACGATCCCCGATTGGTTGAACAACACCATTTTCATCGATAACATAAGTTTCTGGCATTTCATTAAATACACCAATAGTCAAGAATTTTTCTATACCTTCTGCTTGAAAAACATAATTCATTTCATACCATTTTGCTGTATCACAAAAAAACAAATTCAAGTCACTTTGAAATTGAGGTGTGAGCGGAATTACGTTTTCCGTATTCAAATCAAGCTCATCTTGTGTAAACAATGCTCCTATTGAATTTGAACATCTACTTTGTGAAGAGTTGTTTATATAAAACTGAAGTTTGTAAAATTTCCTAAAACTCAATTGAGTACTCAGTTTTACTTGAATATACTCTGAAAATGTTGGCGAACCAGGATCGTCTTGAGCAAAAACAATTCCTGCATAAGCAACACCAGAATGAGCCATTTGACCTCCTGGATAATAGTTGTTAGGGACGCTGAATTGCAAATCACCGAATGAATCAATATCTGTACTGCAAGCATTAAAATAATCAGGAGAGCCTCCCTGCGTAGGAGAGTTCCAATATTTACAGGCATTGATATAAAAACCAGACCAAGTTGGACACCAATTGTAATCCTCAAAACTCCCATTAGGCACCAAATTTTCTTGAGCTTTTGAAGTATTCAAAAAAGACAAAAACAATAAAACAATAAAAAAAACAGGTTTTATCCTCGGCAAAAAACCGAGACTGAACGATATGTTAATTTTAAAAAAGTTCAGCAATTGATAAGTTTTTGTTTAAAATTTCTTTCCTTTAAGCAAGCCAAAGGATAATGCTACACTTTTAAAGCTGTTGTTTGGCTTTCTATTGAATCTTTACCAAAGATACAAAAGAAGAGGAAAAATTGTGTTTCTATTTCGTAATTAGTGGTTAAGGTGTTACCAAAGTTAGATTAGTAATACCACTTGCACAATCGGGGTAAACCCTGATTTTTTTCGTTAAAAGTGTTGAGTTTTGCGGTTTTATTAAAAACCTTGAAAAATAAGTTTAATAAAACCTTGTTCGAATCCAAGGACGGTGACCTAAAAAAGCCACAAATCCCTCAGTACTAATTCTACCATTAAGATGAAGTAAACACAAGTCTTTGAATATTGTATAAAATAGTGATTGCCTGAGATATTTTTTTAAAAGAATTGGTGGATTTCGAGGAATTGTAAAAATGCGTTGAATCTGAATCCGTTCTTAATTACTATCTATCAAACACTTACAACTCGAATCGAAGAATTTTAACTCCTTTATCAAATGGATATTTTTAATCTGAAAGCAAACGGTAGATAAGTTTTAAAATCAACAGTTTCAGTTCATTAACTAAAACCATAAAATTCAATAGAGTTCATTGTTTGCTACTATTCAAAACAAGCACTCACCTTGAGTAGTTCCTTGATTTTCAGAAATAGTGTACGTCTGAATGATAATTCACAAACGTTTAAAACAACAATCTCACAAAAATTACTTGAATAAAACAAAAAATGCTACCCCAAAAAAGAGATAGCATTTAAGAAAGATTTGTTTGTTAACTATTTGATTACATTCAGTTTAACAGTGGTTTTTTTAGATTTAGAACTCATTTGTAAGTTGTAAATTCCGGGTTCTAAGTTTTTGATATCAATGTCATTTTCTTTTAAGTTTTGAAGAGACTTTTTATAAACTAATTGTCCCGCTTGATTGAATAGTTGTAATTCTCCAGATTCATTCAATTCACTTGTGATTTTAAATTGACCCGTTGTTGGATTGGGATAAACATTTACAAGCGTATTCATGTCTAATTGAGAAAGTCCAACTGTACAATTGGTAGATAAATTAATTGTATTTGAACCTGTACAGCCTTGTGGATTTGTCACCGTGTAAGAAATTACCCATGCTCCTTGCGCGCTCGCATTGAATGTGTTTCCTGTCAATGCATTCGCATCCCCACTTGTTACAGCAAAGGTTCCACCTGCTGGGGTTCCATTTAAGGTTACATCAACGCCAGCACAAAATGGACTAGGTAAACTTGATGAAACAGTTGGATTTGGAACAGGATTCACTGTCACTAATTGACTTTGTTGAGCGGAACATCCAGTTGCTGTATTAGTTCCAGTTACTGTATAAGTTTGAGTTGAAGTTGGAATAAAAGCTGTTGCATTTTCAACACCACCAGTCCAAACGTAAGTATCTGCGCCTGAAGCTTCCAATGTTACCTCTTCACCTGGACAAACAGAAAAATCACCTGTTGCAATTGTTAAAACTGGATTTTGGTTGATTGAAACCGTAATCGGTGTAGAAGTTAAACTCGATCCGCATGCATTAGAAGCAAGTACAGAAATTGTCCCGTTATTTCCAGTTCCAGTAACTGTTATTGAATCAGTTCCTTGACCAGAAACGATTGTTAAATCGCCGGTTACTGTCCAAGTATAATCTGTTGTTAAAGGATCAGGTGTTACTTCGTAAGAAACAGTTGTACCTGCGCAAAATGCTGTTGCAAAACCTGTCGTTTCTGGTGTTTTCGGAATAGGGTTTGGATATGAAAACACAACATAACCATTTCCATTGTTTACACCATTAACCATTACTGGATCAGTGAAACCTGAGCCTACATAGTTTGTTCCACCTGCACCGCCACCGCCTGCACCTTTGTCATTCGTACTACATCCAACATTTCCAGCAGAACCGCCTCCTCCGCCACCGCCTCCTTCAAATCCAGCACCACCACCGCCTCCATTGGGTACGGAAGGGAAAGCAAAACAACAGCAAGTTGGTGCAATTCCCCCATCACCACCAAACGCACCCACTGCATTTTGTCCTGGGGTTCCTGTAAATCCGTTGCAGCCAACACCTCCATCACCACCAGTCATTCCAATAGCTCCTCTTCCTCCACCTGCTGAAACCAAAATTTCATTAATTGTTTGACTTACATCATTTCCATTAACGCCATTTCCTCCGCCCCCAAGTCCTCCGTCGCCACCAGTTGCATTTGTAGATTCACAACCAACTGTACCTCCGCCGCCACCGCCTCCAGCAACCAAAATTCGATCTTCAATTGTGTTTCCTCCTAATCGAATATCTGTAGCGCCACCACCACCACCAGCTCCAAAAGATGTTCCTGCGTTACCACCAAAACCACCGCCATTATAGCCACCAATTATTCCCGTGGCTTGTCCACCAACTACTACAGTAAAAGACTGTCCACTGGTAACAGAAAGAACACCTTGCGCACGACCTCCTATACCACCAACACCACCAATTGAATTGTTTCCTCCGTTAGTTCCATTAGCGCCTTTTCCTCCAAAAGCATCAATTGTTACAGAGCTCACACCACATGGAATTGTGTAATTTTGTTCTCCACCAGTAAAAAAAAGCGTATCACGAATGATTGCTTGTGCTGTTGATAAACTTGAAAAACCTACTGAAAATGTAAGTAATGCAAGCATCTTTTTGGGATTAAGTAAATTTTGATTCATTAGTAGGTCATTTTGATTTATTCAAAAATACAAAATTTGTTAAGCTTTTCACTCTTGGATTGGTTTCAATAACAAAAGAATCTGCATTTCACCAAAAAATCTCAATAATAATAAATGTTATTTATTTAAAAATCAGTTACATAATTGAAAATCATTGATTTTGATTTTTAATTTAAAAAAGAACAACTGTGTTTTTGTTTAATCTTTACCGAAAATAATTAAACAAAACCGAAATAAATGTGTTTAATACTTTTACGTGACTAACAAAATCAATCATAACTTAAAAAAACGATATGGAAACTAATTTTAATTCAGATGTAATAGAACTTCACGAACAAATTGGTGATGAGCACATTTTAACTTCAATTGAAACGCCGATGTTGTCGACAGCTTTTGATAAATCAGACGTTGAGAAAATTGATGAAATAGCTGAACATTTCCAAGCTATTATGGAGACACTCGGTTTAGATTTGAGCGACGATAGTTTAAAAGGAACGCCTTATCGTGTTGCTAAAATGTATGTGCAGGAAATTTTCTCTGGTCTAAATCCGGCAAACAAACCAAAAATTGCACTTTTTGAAAATAAGTACCAATACAATGAAATGTTGGTAGAGAAAAACATCTCGTTTTACAGTAATTGCGAACATCATTTTGTTCCAATTATGGGTAAAGCACACGTTGCTTATATTTCTAACGGTGCTGTTATTGGTCTTTCAAAGTTAAATCGCATTGTAAACTATTTCTCAAAAAGACCACAAGTACAAGAACGTTTGACAAACCAAATAGGTGAAGAGCTAAAAAAAATATTAGGAACAGAAGATGTTGCAGTAATTATTGATGCTAAACATCTATGTGTTTCTTCTCGAGGTATTAAAGACGAAACTTCGGCTACTGTAACAAGTTTTTATTCTGGTAAATTCCAAGAAGAACCAACCAAAAAAGAGTTTTTTAACTATTTGTAATCACTTTTTGAAGGTCAATCGAATGAAAACAAAAGCAAACAACACCTAACTTTTATTGTTTGTGACTTGAGTAACATTAAAGAAGGAATGAATCAAATCAAGCCTCTGCGATTAATAAATTCGTAATTTTGCGCTCGATGACAACAGAAACAATTACAAAGCCTTCCATTTTTAAAATATATTTGGTTTTTACCAAGTTTCGACTTTCTTTCCTTGTTATTCTCTCCGCGCTTTCTGGCTATCTATTTGCTGGTGGAACTGATTGGAAAGAAATCACTTACTTGATGATTGGTGGAACGCTTGTTACCGCCGCTTCCAACGGTGGAAATCAGATTTGGGAACGCGAATTGGACAAATTAATGAAACGCACCATCAATCGACCTTTACCTCAAGGCTGGATGAGTCTCACTGAGGCTTATATTGTTTGTGCTTTTTCATTAGTTATTGGTTCAATTTTACTCTATTTAATCAATTGGCAAAGCGCATTACTTGGATTCATTGCTTTTTTCTCTTACGTTTTTATATATACACCAATGAAACGCGTAAGTCCGTGGGCGGTTTTTGTAGGTGCTTTCCCTGGCGCAATTCCACCATTTTTAGGAGCGATTGCAGCAACAGATAAATTTGGTTTTCTTCCGGGAATTTTGTTTTTCGTTCAGTTTACATGGCAATTTCCACATTTTTGGGCGATTGCTTGGGTACTTTACGATGATTACAAAGCTGGTGGTTTTTCGCTTTTACCTTCAAAATCAGGAAAATCCAAACAATCTGCTTTTCAAATTATGCTTTATTCATTGGCATTGATCCCATTTAGTTTAGTTCCTTGGTTATTAGATTGGACAGGAATTTGGTCACTAATAATTGCTTCCATTTTAGGAATTGGTTTCTTCGTTTATGCTTATCGCTTGTATATTAGTTGTGAAGTTGCAGATGCTCGAAAACTTATGTTTGCTTCGTTTGTTTATCTACCAATCATACAATTTGTTTATGTCTTTGACAGAAACCAAGAAGTATTGAACGAACTGCTCAAATAATTTTAATAAAATAGATATGGATTACACCAACGAAATTGACCCAATTGTCAATGAAAAAATGAAAAAGAACCTCGTTTACGTAGGTATCTTTAGTATTATCATGCTTTTTGCTGGATTCACCTCTGCTTACATTGTAATGATGGGAGATTCTTTCTGGTTGAAATACCCACTTCCATCGGGGTTTTGGCTGAGCACAGGAAGTATAATTGCTAGTAGTTTAACGTTTATTTTTGCTATTGTAGCAGCAAAAAAAGACAATCAAGGTTTGTTAAAAGTTTTTATGGCTTTAACAGTTGCGCTTGGAATCGCGTTTATGTATTTTCAAGTAAAAGGCTACAATCAATTAATAGATGGGGGAATTCACCCAATCAATAATCACATTATTGTTACTGACGGAAGATATGGTGATTACTTTGAAGTAAAATACAAAGGTGATTTTATTGAAGTCGATGGTAACAAATTCTTGATTGGTGGAAAGGAAATGACTAATCAGCAATTCGAGGAATTGAGAACATACATGAATCAATTTGCAGACATTAAAGGTCGCGATGCACTAGTAGTTGAAAACAATGACAAAAACATTGAAATCTATTTTGAAAATCAGCCAGTTCAAATCAAAGGCAAACAATTATTCAAAAACGACTCAACGAAAATGGAATATGTTGATGAGATGCGCTTGAGCTATTTGGCAATGAATATAGCTGACAGAAGAGGAGATTTCTTCGTTCGAGGAGAGTTTGGAAAAGATTTTCATGTGTATTTCAAAGGAAAAGAATTGGAATACAAAAACAGAAAATTACATTATCAAGGAAAAGAACTTTCTAATTATCTACAAATTAAAGCTACAGAAACAGCCGATTCAGCAACTTCGCTTCTTTACTTAATAAGTATCGTTCATTTAGTCCATGTGTTCTTTGCAATGTTTTATTTAATAAAAGTCTCAATTTACTCATTTACAGGCAAATTCAACTCCGCAAATAACCTCTCTTTGAGACTCGGAGCAATTTTCTGGCATTTTTTAGGCATTTTGTGGATTTATTTGATACTCTTTTTGGTTTTTATTCATTAAACTTGCAAAAAAATCATAAAAAATGGCAGGACACACAACTCAACTTGATGCCACGGCTCTTTGGGGAGGTAAAGAATCACCTTTTCAAACGAGTTACGGGAAATTAATGATGTGGTTTTTCCTCGTATCGGATGCATTGACATTCGGAGGATTACTAATCGCTTACGGTTTTACTCGTCACAATGCTCAAGAAGCATGGCCGATTGGTGAAGAAACATTTAACTCTTTACCTTTTTTAGGTCACGGTTATCCTTTGATTTATGTTGCTTTGATGACATTTATCTTGATTGTTTCTTCTGTAACGATGGTGTTAGCTGTTGAGGCAGGGCATAGAATGGATAGAAAAGGAGTAACTAAATGGATGATTGCTACCATTATTGGAGGTTTCTTCTTCCTTGGTTCGCAAGCATGGGAGTGGAGTCACTTTATCCATGGTTCTGAATTTGGTAAAATCGAATTAGCAGATGGATCACAAGCAATTGTTAGAGGTCATTTTGGTGAAATTGAAAATTTTACAGTTGAAATGGCTGGAAAACACCATAAAAAAGGCGATGTAATCAAAGAAGATTTGATGCACACGTTCCAACATGCTGCTGAGCAAGGTCACTTGTACGATGGTAAAATTTTGTTACATGATGGTTCAATTGCTAAAATCAATAAGGCAAAGGATGAGCACATGATACTTATCATCAAACAAGACGGTAAGAAAAATAAAGTGGGAGATGAACCAATTGAAGGTGAAAAAGCTGAAAAAATGTATTACGAAGCATTGTATTCAGCGCAACCTAACCGCGTAATCTACGGAGCTAATTTGAAACAAAACGAATATGGACCGCAACAATATGGTCAATTCTTCTTTTTTATCACTGGATTCCACGGATTCCACGTTTTTTCAGGTGTTATGATCAATATCTTGATTTGTATCGGTGTAATGGCTGGAACTTATCACAAAAGAGGTCATTACGAAATGGTAGAAAAAACAGGGCTTTATTGGCATTTTGTCGATTTAGTTTGGGTTTTTGTATTCACATTCTTCTACTTAGTATAATTTTTAAAACAAAGAACTCATGGAAAGAGACGATTTAATAGAATATTCTTTACACACACATCATTCAGAAGAACAAGGTAAAGCGATTCGCAAGAAAATCTGGTTTGTAACTGCTCTTCTTACAGCGATTACTATTGTAGAAGTTGCTTTAGGTGCATTTATCAAACAAAGTTCAGATGCGTGGCCGATCGTAAAATGGTCATTTATTGTTATGACATTGTTCAAGGCAGGATATATTGTAATGGTATTTATGCATTTAGGAGACGAGAAAAAAACATTGAGATATGTTGTTCTAGTTCCTTATATTTTATTCTTAGCTTATTTAATTTTTATTGCTCTTTGGGAAGGACTAGCAGTTGGTGAAGCTTGGTCAACATACGGAGTTTAAAACTTAATTATTTTGGAAAAAACATTCGCCGGTCGAAGTAAAGTAGCAATCGCTTTTCTACTTATTTTCGGACCGGCTTTTTTATTGGTACTCATCGGTACAAGAGGTTGCGAACATAAGTTTAAGGAATTAGACGATTATGGTCTCGTGAAGTCAACACCATTTAAAATTGATGGTAAAGATGTTTCATTCGCAGATTTCAAAGGAGAAGTCCTTGTTATAACAACTTTACAAAAAACCTGTCCTGAAGATTGCGCCATTTCTTTTTGGCATGTAGATCAAATGATTTACCAACACATCCGTAAGAACAAACGCAAAAAACTCAAGCAAGTAAAAATCATTTCTTTCGTAACAGATGGAAAAGGAAATCCATTACCCGAAGATGAAATGCAAGTTGTAAAAGATGCGTTGAAAGACAATGTTGAATCCTACGACCCTTCGCTTTGGATGATTGCAACAGGCGACGCTAAATCGGTTTACAGCTTCAAACACAATGGTCAAAACTTAGTTCAAAAAGGAGACAAATATTACGGTGGCGAAGGTTTTCAAGAGCTGATACTTCTGTTGGATAAAGAAGGTCATTTGCGCATGGTTTTACCTGGAAATGAAGAAGGACTTGTAAGAAGAATGAAGGAGCATATAGCATTACTTCAAAAACAATACGACAAGAAGAACAAAACAAAATGAAAATTCTAGGTGCTATTTTAGGAATTATTGTGCTCCTAACAGCTTGTGAATCTGAACCGAAGACAAAACTTCCTTACATCGGAAACTTTGATTTAGCTTATCGAAAAGTAGATGGAAAAACAGTTGTTGATACACTTTACCCAACTATTCCTCCTTTCAACTATTTTAATGAAGATTCCGTTTTAGTTACAAATAAAGATTTCAAAAACAAAATTTGGATTGTTGAGTTTTTCTTTGCGACTTGTCCAACGATTTGCCCGATAATGAATTCTCAATTAAAGAATTTAAACAAAGAAACAGAAGATTTAAGCAAACACATCCAATTTATTTCTTTTACAATCAATCCAAAAAACGACCAGCCTTCTGTTTTAAAAGCATACATGAAAAAGAATGGAATTAAGGCAAAAAACTGGACATTCTTAACAGGTGATGAAGCAGAAACTCACCGACTTGGAATTGAAAATTTTCAAACTTTTGCAGGCAGAGATGAAGAAGCAGAAGGTGGATATGCACATTCAGGAGCCTTTACTTTAGTTGACAAAAAAGGATATGTTCGTGGAGTCTATGCCGTTACAGGATATGATGGTTCAGTGAACAAAAACGAATATAAAAGGTTAAAAGAAGATATATTTAAACTATTAGAAGATGAGTACAACGTCACTGCACCCCGATAAAGTAAAAAACGTACGTAAATTAATTATTGTATTGTCGATTGTGATACCAGTGGCTGTTGCAATCTTGTTTAAAGTGAAAATTCCTGGCTATGATTTATCCTTTCTTCCACCGTTCTATGCTGGAATTAATGGATTAACCGCCGTTCTTTTAATCGGAGCACTGATTGCAATAAAGAATAAAAATGTCAACCTTCATCAGACATTGATTCAAGCAAGCTTGTTTCTTTCCGTTTTGTTTTTATTGTGTTATGTAGCTTACCACATCACTTCCGATTCAACTGCTTATAAAGGTGATTTACCTGGCGTTTACTTTCCGCTTTTGATTTCGCATATTGTTTTAAGTGTCGCGGTAATTCCTATCGTTTTATTTACCTATTTGTTTGCATGGCAGGGAGATTTTGTAAAACATAAAAAATGGACAAAATTTGCTTTCCCTATTTGGCTTTATGTTGCTGTTACAGGCGTTATAGTTTACTTTATGATTGCTCCTTTCTACCAGCATTGATTTCTCAAAGTAAATTAGTGGTACGAAAATTCATTTAACAGTTTTTTGTTCCACACAAGTAGCAATTACTTAATTTTATGCTTTGAAAATGAAAGAAAAGGACGAAAAACAAGCGCGCTATGATAGAGCCTATTTACGATTAGCAGCAAGTTGGGCTAAGCTATCCCATTGTCAACGTAAACAAGTTGGTGCAATCATCGTGAAAGATGCAATCATAATCTCTGACGGTTACAACGGTACGCCCGCCGGATTTGATAATTGTTGTGAAAACGAAATTGGTGAAACGCATTGGTATGTTCTTCACGCAGAGGCAAATGCAATTTTGAAAGTGGCAAAATCAACAAATAACTGTAAAGATGCAACTTTGTATCTGACGCATTCTCCTTGCAAAGATTGCAGTAAATTAGTGCTTCAATCTGGCATAAAAAGATTGGTTTATCAAGAAGCATACAAAGATACCTCCGGAATAGATTTTCTTAAAAGTGCTGGGTTAGAAGTTGAACAAATTCAAAATATTGACAATGTCTGAAGCTCCAAAATCAAATTATACACTTCCTATTTTACTAGCTTTATTTCTTTGTATTGGACTTTGGTTAGGCAGTGAATTATCAAAACCAATGAATGGTTTGTCTGCTAGCAATAAAGCTGAGGTGCAAAAACTAGAGGATATTTTGACTTTGTTAGACTCGCGCTATGTCGATAAAGTCAACAAAGACAGTATTTTCGAAAGCACTATTTCCGAAATGCTCCATAAATTGGATCCACACAGTAATTACATGCCTGCGAAAGACATGAAAGCTGTAAACGAATCTATCAATGCAAAATTCGGAGGAATTGGGGTTAGGTTTTTAATCTTACGCGACACTATTTGTGTTTCACACGTAATGGAAGATACACCTTCTGATATTGCCGGTGTCAAATCAGGTGACAAAATCCTTGAAGTAGATGGAAAAAAGGTAGCAGGAAAGAAAATTACCAATGAAAAAGTAATGAGTAAACTCAAGGGGGACGAAGGAACTTTTGTTAAAATTAAAGTCTTAAGGGGATCTAAAAAACTAGACATTAAGATAAAAAGAGGTGTTATTCCAATAAAAACAATCACATGTGCTTACATGGTAAATGCAACAACGGGGTATATTTTAATAGATCAGTTTTCCATTCCTACAGCGGATGAATTTCGTGTGGCTGCAAGTAGTCTAAAACGACAAGGAATGAAAAAACTCATACTAGATTTAAGAGGAAATGGTGGGGGAGTTTTGAGTTCCGCAACAGATATAGCAGACGAATTTCTTAAAGCGGGTTTGATTATTTTAAAAACGAAAGGAAGAAAAACGAAAGAAGAAGTTTACAAATCTAAATCTGGAGGAATATTAGAAAACACGAAAACGGTTGTACTTATAAATTCATCTTCGGCCTCAGCAAGTGAAATTTTAGCTGGTGCACTTCAAGACAATGACCGTGCAATTATCGTTGGAAGACGTTCTTTTGGTAAAGGTTTGGTGCAAGAAGACCGCAAACTTAGAGATGGAAGCAATTTACGCATCACAGTGGCAAGATATTATACGCCTTCAGGTAGATGCATTCAACGTCCGTATAAAGGAAGCTACGAAGACTATATGGAAGACGAAGAACGGTTTGCAAATGGTGAATTATACAAGCCAGATAGCAGCATTTACATTCCTTCCTTAAAATACAAAACCATTGGTGGAAGAACAGTTTATGGTGGTGGAGGAATTACTCCAGATGTTTTTGTTCCTTATGATTCCAGCGGAACGAGTTTCTATTTTACAACTTTACAATGGAGTGGAGCAGTTTCAGCCTTTTCTTTTGATTTTGTTAAAAACAAACGAAACAAATGGAAATCGGTAGAGGAATTCAATAAGAATTTTTTTGTTGATGATGCGCTTGCAAAAAGCCTAGCTGAATTCGGAACCAAGGTTTATAAGGTTGAGTTCTTTCCTAGTGAATTTAATTACAGTAAAAAACTCATCGCTAAAGTGCTTAAAGCAGAAATAGCAAGACAAATCTGGACTGAAAAAGGATTTTATACGGTTTTTAATCCTTTAGATAATGAGTTTCAAGAGGCTATGAAACAATTGAAATAGATGTTATCTTATTGGTTTTTAAACCCTAAAGTGGAATACTAATTCTAAAAGTCGTCCCTTTATCAACTTCAGATTTCAGCACAAAAACTTTGCCTTTATGGTATTCTTCCACGATGCGTTTAACAAGCGTTAATCCCAAACCCCAACCGCGTTTTTTAGTTGAAAATCCAGGTTGAAAAATGGTTTTAAATTGCTTTGGAGTTAAGCCTTTACCTGTGTCGCTAATATCGATGTGAATCCATTCTGGAACTTTTTGCATTTCAATCGAAAGATTACCCTTTCCGCCCATGGCATCTACTGCGTTTTTACAAATATTTTCCACCACCCATTCTATCAACGAGGGATTGTGAGGTACAAAAATAGGTTCTTCATCCAATACCTTAAAAACAATTACCACCTTGTCTGAAAGTCGTGCACGCAAGTATTCCAAGTTGTTTCCGATGGTGATAACAAGGTCTTCGTTGACTAATTTTGAACCTGAACCAATTTTTGAAAAGCGATCGGTGATTTTTTCCAAGCGGTCTAAATCTTTTTGCATTTCGTTGACAATCATTGGGTCGGTGTTCGTAGATTCCAAATACGCTAACCAAGCCATCAACGAAGAAAGAGGAGTACCTAATTGATGTGCTGTTTCTTTTGCCATACCTGCCCAAACTTGATTTTGTTCTGCTTTTCGGAAGGTAGAAAACATCAAATAACCAACCACAACAACCAATCCCATTACACCAAATTGAATATAAGGATACCATATCAATTGCTTGATTTCTGGACTATCACTGAAATAAAGAATTTTTTCGCCTGTTCCAAAATTGATGCGAATAGGTTCATTTTGTTCTTTAAAACGTGCAATTGTTTGTGCTAGGTTTTTAGAAGATATTTGATTTTTAGGCAGATTTGTGGCTTCAACAATTTTATTGTTTTGATCCATCAATAGAACAGGAATCAAGGTTTTATTGGTAATTAATTCTTTATTAAAAGATTGTATCAAGGAATCACTTTCGTGTTCCAAACGCAATAATTCGCTAGAAACTCCAAACACAAAATCCATTTTCATGTCACCAAAAACAGTTATTGTAAAAAACCGACCTTCTTTTTTCCATTCATTTGCCAAAGCAACAATTTCTTCATCTGAAGGGACAGAATCATTTGTAGACGTTTTTGGTAAATTACGATACTGTGAAAGCGTTCCATCATCGTTCAATAAAACCACAGGAATGTCCTTGTTTGACTCAATAATTTTTAATGCGAAGTCGATATCTTGATTCAATGACAAATCACTTGGATTCAAAATGGTTAATTGCGCGTCAACAACAGTTTGAATTTTTTCGCGCTCTTTTTCACGAAGTGCAGTGAAAATTTGGGTGGTTAATTTCACTAATTCAACTTTCTTTTTGATGGCATCAGCCCATTGTTTGGCTTTATCTCGTTCGCGTTCCGCTATTTTAGATACCATTGAATTGGATAGAAACAGGGAAGTACCTATGATTAAGAGTGATATCAAAATCAGTGCAATTTTCCAGCGTTGTTTGGAAGAATAAATATCCATAGAGGTACGAAGGTAATTAGTTTTTTCTGAAACGATTTTTTGAATTAAATATTCAATTTGAATAAAAAAGATTTTACTCAAGTTTTCTGTTTCACAATTTTTAATTGCTAAATTTATAAAGTTCTCATCTCTCAATTTTATGTTGCGATTTTTATCTTTTTTTATTCTTATTCTAGTTTCAGGTTCAGTCTATTCACAAGAAAATAATTTTAGTGTAGGTTTGGATAAAACAGATATTACAATCTATAAAAAAGGTGGAGGAATGCTAGGATATAGTATGGCATTTAATGTTTCAGAACGAGTAGAAACCAAACTATACGCTCGCACTTTTGTATTAAAAGACAAGCTTGATAAAAAAGCTGCGATTGTTGAATGCGAACTGTGTTTTATTCCATCTGAATTAAAAAGTGCAGTAATTGATATCTTACAACTAAGCGATGAAACCCAAGAATTTAATGAGGAAAATGTACTTATAATGGCACAACATACGCATTGTGGACCAGCAGGTTATTGTCATTACGCTTCTTATAATATGTCAGTGCCTGGCTTCATTCCTGAAATTTTTGAATGGTTAAGTTGGCAAATTGCTCAGTCAATAATTAAAGCGAATCAAAAAATAGTTCCTTGTTCGATTTCTTTAAGTAAGGGGTATTTTCCAGAAGATTGGGAAGTTGCTTTTAATCGTTCGTTGCCCGCATATAATCGCAATGAAGATGTTGTTACATTGTCCCATTCTCAACGTAACTTAGCAGTAAACCGCGAAATGACTTTACTTCAATTTAAAGGAGAAAATAGCCTTCCTCTTGGTTCATTGAATTGGTTTGGTGTCCATGCAACAAGTATTTCTAACGACATAACAGCGATAAATGCAGATAACAAAGGATATGCTGCTACTTATTTAGAGAACCATTTTTTAAAATTAAATCCAGATTTCGTTGGTGCTTTTGCGCAAGGAACAGCTGGAGATGTCACACCAAAATTTGTATTTAACCCAAAACGACATTGGCAGCGTGGTTATTGGGAAGGGAAATTTCCTGACGATGCTGAAAGTGCTAAATACAATGGTTTACTTCAGTATAAAAAAGCGGTAGAATTAATTGAAAGTAAGGATCAACATTTCGTTGCTGAGAGTAAAATCCATTGTGCATTACGCTATTTCGATTTCTCATCTATCTTGATTGACACCCTTTATACCCACACTGCTGATATTAAAAAAACAAGTCCATCATGTATTGGTATGGATATGTTGGGTGGCGCTTTGATGGACGGTCCCGCGGCACCAAAAATGGTTGTTAAGTTATCCAAAGTCTGGATTCGAATTTTTAAGGCGTATGAACTTACAAAAGCTCGAATTATTCGGTCTGAAGATTCACAAAAAATAATCGAAAAATATGAGGCTCAAGGTCCAAAGGCTATAGCGCTAGAAACTGGAAGCAAACGACTATTGGGAGCAAAAAATGTGAAGAAAATTCCAATTCCAAATTTTGTTGACCCGACCATTGCTACTTTTAAGCTTTACGCTAATCGCGACGCACTGAAAGAACAAGCATGGTCACCTCAAGTTTTACCCGTACAATTTGTCGAAATAGGCGATTTGGTTCTTGTCAGTATTCCTTTTGAAATCACCACAACTGCTGGTCGCCGATTGAAAAAAGGAATAGAAGAATTATATGCCCAAGAAGGAAAAAGAGAAGTGATTTTGTGTCCTTATGCAAACTCTTATTCTGGTTATATCACCACTTTTGAAGAATATCAAGAGCAGATGTATGAAGGTGGACACACTGTTTTTGGTCAATATGGGTTGGCGGCCTTACAAACAACGTTCAAACGATTATACGAGGTTAAAGATGTTCCTTTTTGTACCACTCCAGACGAGTTATGTCCACCCGTTTTTAGTGAAACAGAGTTAGGAAAAAGGCTTTTTTATGAGCGTAAGAACGTAAAAGAAAAATAAACGAATAGTTATTTTCCGTTCCAATTTGTCATCGTCATTCCAAGACCGATTGTTGCGAAACTTTTGATGAATTCAGTTGCAATTGAAATTCTTTCAGGTAAGTCAAGATTTTCTTCTTTTATCCATTTTCCTAAAACGTAATCTGCTTGGCGACCTTTTGCGAAATCACTTCCTACTCCAAAACGCAAACGAGCATATTCTTGCGTTTTCAATGTCGCTTGAATATCTTTAAGTCCGTTGTGACCACCATCGCTACCTTTACCTTTCATACGTAATTTTCCAAAAGGCAAAGCAATATCATCTGTTATAACCACTATGTTTTCTAATGGAATCTTCTCCGTTTGCATCCAATAATTCACGGCTTTGCCAGAAAGATTCATGTAAGTAATTGGCTTTATAAGCACCAAAATTCTTCCTTTGTATTTTACCTCTGCACGAAAAGCTGCTTTATTCAAACTAAAAGAATCGCCCAATTCTTTGGCTAATGCATCTACTACTTTAAACCCGATGTTGTGACGCGTTTCTTCGTATTCTAAACCAGGGTTTCCAAGACCAACGATAAGGTATTTCATCTTTTACTTTTTACCAGTTAGGACAACTATTACAATCATTTTTTGGACGAATATAAATAAACCCACCTACGACAATTGCGCCTGAAGCATAACCAAAACGTTGACGTGCATAAGCATCATAATCATTTGGACGAGTTCTAACGCGCGATTGCATTAAGAATCCTGTTGCAGCATTCATCTGTACAAAAAATCGCTTGTAAAACTCAAATCTTCCGCCTAAATGACCTGAAACACCAATTCCAGACATAGAAACCGTTGCTAAATCTTTTCTTCCTGCAAAAGTAAAATCATTGAAACTTAATATCGCACCAGCAGAAGCACCTACCAAAGTGGTAAAAGCAAAGTTGCCACTTTTAGATCTATTCCAAACGCGTAATTTTGAAATTTCAAAACGAATGTAATTCAACCCATTTGTGTTTTCGTAATGAAAAGTTTGTCCATTTGTCATGATTGAGTCGCCTGCGTAAGTGCCCGACCAATTCGTGACGTTATCAACACCAGGGTTAATTCTTCCAGTCAAAAGATACGGTGTATTGTGAACCATAACATATTTCATGTGGTCATAACCCAAAGAAACATTCCAATTGTTTTTGTAATTGTATCCAACACGAACGTTAAATTGTGGAACAGTGATTGTGTTTGGATTGATGTATGTTTTGATATCTTTCGAAGGACGATCTTCGGCTTTTACGCCAGCAATTTTAAAATCGTAACCAGCACCAACAAATTGAATGGTACTTTTTGTATAGGAACTTAAATTATAACCCCATGATATATCCATGGTTCCTGAGGCGTTCGCTTTTCTTGGTTTTGGTTTTTTATATGGTTTATACTGAGCGCTAAGACTCCAACTAATCAAACTTATAAAAACAAAAATTGCTAATTTCATCTAGTAATAATTTTAACCCATTCACGTTGTTCTAAAATTCGTTCCAATCGGTAATGTACTTTTTTGCTAGCACTATGCCATTCCACTAGTCCAAAACCTTTTGCAAAATACGTTGTTGCCTTCGCTTCTCGAGATTCTTCTTTTTTTGTAAACGGATTTACTACAGTAAGTTTCACTTTTTCGTTAAAAACAAGCGCTTCCACTTTTTCACCCATCACCTCTATTTCTCTCTTCTTTTTAAACGTTCGTTTTACTTCTTTAATCATGACAGTTGAATCTGTAACCCCTTTGAATTTCACCGCGAACCAAGTTTCAGACTTTAAGTTCATTGGAAACAAGGTGTTTTTGTAAAGTGTTGATTTCTCTTTTTCTTTCTTAAAATTCACAACCATGTGATCTTGGATGTTTAAAGAATCAATATTGTAATTTGTTGCCTCCAATAAACGTCCATCACTAGCGTATCTTTCTACAACTAAATGTTCACCTTCGTTATCTGTAACCGTGTAAATACGGTTAAACTCCTCTTCCAATCCCCTTGCTACATCTCGGTATAAATACACTTTTGGAACGGTATCTAAAGGATAAAAATAAGCTACATTTGGATTTTCAGATTGAAATTTTGGTATATCAGAACACGACCAAAGTAGAATTCCTGAGAGAAAAAATAAAGCGATTAATTTCATTACTTCGTCATTTTTAAAAATGCAATTTCTTGTTCAGTTAAGTGACGGAAATATCCACGAGGCAAATCTTTTTTAGTTAATCCACCAAACTGTACGCGGTCTAATTTGATCACTTGGTAACCTAAAGCTTCAAACAATCGTCGGACTATTCGGTTTTTACCTGAGTGAATTTCAACTCCAACCTCATTAGACGTTCCGTTTTCTACGTATTCAACTTTGTCAACTTTGGTTTTACCGTCTTCTAAATCAACACCATTTAACAATTTCTCCAAATCTTCTTTTGCAACTGATTTGTTCAATTCAACATGGTACATTTTTACAGCTTGATAACGCGGGTGTGTTAACTTTTTAGCCATATCACCATCGTTTGTAAATAATAGTAAACCAGTAGTTTCTCTATCTAAACGTCCAACAGGGTAAATGCGCTCTCTACAAGCCTTTGCGACTAAAGTCATCACCGTTTTTCTTCCTCGTGGATCGTCCATTGTGGTGATAAATCCTTTTGGCTTGTTCAATAATACATAGCGCTTCGTTTCTGCGTTGATCGTCTCTCCATCGTATTGAACTACATCACCTTGATTTATTTTGTAACCTAATTCAGTTACGATTGTTCCGTTTACAGAAACAACACCTGTTTCGATCAATACATCTGCCTCTCTTCTTGAGCAAACTCCAGCATTCGATAAATATTTATTTAAACGGATATTGTCCTCGCGGAAAGATGGAAGCGGATCACCTTTTTTTACCTTGATTTTGTAATCAATATATTTTCGCTTGTCTCTTGCAGTTACTGAATTGTCTTTATTTCCATCTTTTTTTACAAATGGCTTTTTAACTTCTGTTGTTGGTTTTTTTGCTACCGTTTTTTTCGGTGCAGTCCCATCTTTTGATTGGGAATTTCTTCTTGGTTTCATCATTAGTTTGCAAAGATACTTAATTGAAAATTAATAATTATTGTTTAGATGAACAAGATAAATGTGCTTTAAAATTTAAGAAGAGTGTAAAACCAGCAAAACATGATTCGTTTCATTCAGAACATTAAGGATAATGGTTTCTAAATTTAGTTTTTGTGGTCAATTTTTACTATTAAAACGACTTTTTTTGTCACTTAAGATTAATTTAAATTTGTTTTTGTTATTTTCTATATAAAATTGATTTTTCTGTTCAGAAAGTCCAGTTAGCTAAAGTTTCGAATATAATTATAAGATTAAAAAAAACTGCTGTAAATGAAATATTTAGTGTTTAATTTTTTTCTTCTTAGTTAACCAATCAATTTAATAAATGTCCTTTTTAAAATATTAATCATAAACGACTTATTCTTTCGGTTGAATAGATTTTTTTATGTATTAAATAGATTTTTGAGATAAAAATTGATTAAAAAATTATTGGAAACAAACTTAGAATAGTTAATAAAACAATTGAAGATTAAATCTCTAACTTTAAAATATTTCTTGAATAGGATACTATTTTTTCACAATTTAAAGTAATTTTCTAGAAATTGAAATTATCCTTATGACTAAATTCTTTTTCTTTCATTCACAATTCTCGGCCATTTCTATTAAGATTTCTTCAGGAGATAAATAGTAGCTTTTTTTCTTTTCACGGTAGGATTTTGAGATTCTTTTATTGCTGTAAAAAAAGGTTGTTCCTTCCAATAATTGTTTCCCTAAACCATGTCGAATTGCTATTCTGTCTGCTTCGCATTCGGTTTTTTTCAGCTCTTTTTTTGAACTTACATACTTTGAAATAAACACTAAAAGCTGCTTATTGGTCTTTTGTGTGTAATCTAAAATATGTGCAAATTCATGACCAATCCACCCCACTTGCGAGTTAAAAGTTAAGTCTTTGTAGTACATTCCATTATTTGCTTGAGTTCGGTTTACAATAATTTGATAATGGCGCTTTTCTTTTCTATGAAACAAAAAACTGTAAGTAGGCTGAGCCATCATTGTTGCACTTATTTTTTTCAAATCCACTTTAATGGAAACATCCTTTAACTCTGGATAATGACGAAGAGCAACATAAAATGCAAGTTTCAGTTTTTTATCTCGAATATTAATTTTTTTCTTCCCTCCAAATTCTTTTTCGTAAAAAGCTAAAGAATCTTGATAGTCTTCCAGTAAATAGATATTTGTATCACAATCTATTCTAAAATCCTGATGAATTTCTTGCGCAAATGATAAGAAATTTACAAGTTGTAGGAAGCAAAAAGTGAAAAGGAAGCGCAACATAAAATCTGTATTACAGTATAAAATTAACGAAAAAAGTTTGATTGAAAACTAATTCAATTCCCAGACAAAATTCGCATCAAATCATTGTTTATGAAGAATACGTTTTTCCCATCTTGTTGCGCTGAAACAATTCCTAATTTCACTAGTTCTTTTGCATATTTCGTTAAGGTTGTGCGACTAGTAACACCTAAAATTTCGCCTATTAATTTTTGCTTGATATAAGGTTGCGAAAACAAAGCTTGATTCAATTCATACGTGTACCATTTTAGATTCTCTTTTCCATATTGATACGTCGCTTCTTGTTGTAGCATGATTTCGTCAATCAAAAAATTGGTGTGTTTTGCAGTCTGTTCAACAGCTTCTAGCAGATACATTATCCAGGGTTTCCATGCATTTCTTTGCGTAACTCCAGCCAATAAATGATAGTAATCCTCCTTGTGTTGAATGATGTATTTACTCAAATATAAAACCGGGTGTGAAAGCAGATTCTGATTAATCAAATACAAAAGATTTAAAATACGTCCTGTTCTTCCATTACCATCACTAAATGGATGTATTGCTTCAAATTGATAGTGAGCGATTGTCATTTTTAGCAAAGGATCAATTCCGTTATCATCTTTTAGAAAAGTTAATAGG
Organism: Crocinitomicaceae bacterium; assembly: GCA_044350515.1. Classification (GTDB taxonomy): domain Bacteria; phylum Bacteroidota; class Bacteroidia; order Flavobacteriales_D; family Crocinitomicaceae; genus UBA952. The sequence goes on from JBILHL010000001.1 coordinate 198,188, forward strand.
TTCTCCATTTTCTGTTCAATAATTCCAACTCCTCTTGGTGGCGTATAAATCACTTCCCCTGGTCGTAAATCACTGTTTCCACGACGAATTACAACTTGAGATTGTGGTGAACGAAACGATTGTGTGGTGTTTTTGATTTTTTGGAAAACGGAAATAATCGTTTGTTCAGTCAGTTCATTTTCTGTTTTCAACGAATTATATCCGCTCCAAAGCGCTTCTCGATAGTTCAGAACCTCTTTTGTTGCTGGATTTATCTTTTCTTCGTTTTGAGCATTAGAAACCGCTTTATATAACTCGTCTTCTGTAGTAAAAATATTTTCAATTGCCGTCGAACTTTGCGCTTCTTGCAAGGAAATGGTATTCACCAACATAAATGGATTCGGAATGCGATAAATGTTTTTATTCAATTCCGCTAAAGCACGACTCGCTAAGCCCCATTTTTGCATGATTTCCATGTCGAGGATGTTTTCCTTTAAGGGCAAATCAGGAAGGTCGTTATATGGTTTTTGTCTATCGTACATGCTTTTATGTGTTCATTTTTTTGTATTTTAGTGAACATGACACAAATATATGTCCATTTTTTGAATAAAAATGCTTTTCGTGTCCACTAAATTATATTTTCGTGAACATGAAGTGAAGATGTGTTCATATTTAAAGGTAATTTCCCATACTCCATTTTTCATGTGCTTTCCCACATTCGCAATTTCAGCAACTTTTCACTAACTTCGCCCACGATGTCAATAGAGGTAAAAAATTTATTCAAATACTACGGAGAACAAGCTGCGGTTCGCGATGTGAGTTTCTCTGTAAAAAAAGGCGAAATCGTTGGTTTCTTAGGTCCAAACGGTGCCGGAAAATCAACAACGATGAAAATCATAACGGGCTACATCCCAGCATCTTCTGGTGAAGTGTATGTTTCTGGAATGAAAGTCGATGTGGAAAATCTGAAAACGCGCCAAATCATTGGGTATTTACCTGAAAACAATCCGCTTTACACAGATATGTATGTGAAAGAATACTTGGAATTTGTGGGTGGAATTTACAGAATTAAAAATCTGAAATCGCGCGTTGCTGAAATGATTGATGCGGTTGGTTTGGAAGTGGAACAAAACAAAAAAATTGGCGCACTTTCAAAAGGTTACCGTCAACGTGTTGGATTGGCACAAGCGATTATTCACGATCCAGAAGTATTAATTTTAGACGAACCTACAACAGGTTTAGACCCGAATCAATTGGTGGAAATTCGCGAGCTAATTAAAAACATCGGAAAAGAAAAAACGGTAATGCTTTCCACGCATATCATGCAAGAAGTAGAGGCGATTTGCGACCGAATTGTCATCATTTCGAAAGGACAAATTGTTGCCGATGATAAAGCTGCGTCTTTGCAAAAAGAAAACGACCATCAAACGGTTTATGTGGAATTTGACAAACAAGTCTCCAAAGCGCAATTGACTAAAATTCCTGCAGTGAGAAAAGTACAATCGGTTCAAAATGGCTGGTTGTTAGAAACAGTAGAAGAGGTTGATTTACGTAAGGAAGTCGCACAATTTGCACAAAAAGAAAATTGGTTGATTTTGACCTTAAAAATCGAGCAAAAAACATTAGAAGAAGTATTCAAAGAATTAACGAAATAAAATGCCAACGAACTTTATTGAAGAATTAACATGGAGAGGGATGATTCACGACATCATGCCTGGAACGGAAGAAGCACTTTTAAAACAGCGTTCAAGCGGTTACATTGGCTTCGATCCAACAGCTGATTCCTTACACGTTGGGCATTTAGTGCAAATCATGACCTTGGTTCATTTTCAACGTGCGGGACACAAACCATTTGCGTTGGTTGGTGGCGCAACAGGAATGGTGGGCGATCCTTCAGGAAAATCGCAAGAGCGCAATTTATTGGATGCTGAAACGTTGAATCACAATGTGGCTTGTGTGAAATCGCAATTGGAGAAATTCTTAGATTTTTCTGGTGAAAACGCTGCTGAAATGGTGAACAATTACGATTGGTTTCAGAACATGAGCTTTTTGGATTTCATTCGCGACGTTGGAAAACACATCACTGTAAATTACATGCTATCAAAGGATTCTGTAAAAAAACGCTTGGAAACGGGAATGTCTTTTACTGAATTTTCGTACCAATTGGTGCAAGGCTATGACTTCTACCATTTGAATCTTCACCACAATTGCATCGTTCAAATGGGCGGTTCAGACCAGTGGGGTAACATCGTTACAGGAACAGAATTGATTCGCAGAAAATCGGGTGGAGAAGCGTATGCTGTAACTACACCTTTGATTAAAAAAGCGGATGGAACGAAATTCGGAAAAACGGAAGGCGGAAGCGTTTGGTTGGATTCTGAAAAAACAAGTCCTTACCAATTTTACCAATTTTGGTTGAATTCCAGCGATGCCGATTCAGTGAATTACATCCGTATTTTTACCTTGCGTTCGCAAGAAGAAATCGAAGCATTGGAAGCAGAACACAACGAAGCACCACATTTGCGTATTTTACAAAAAGCGATTGCAGAAGACATTACAACACGTGTTCACGGAGCAGAAGCATTGCAAGCAGCGATTTCAGCAAGTAATATTTTGTTTGGAAAATCGACTTCTGAAGATTTAAAATCCTTGAGTGAAAAAGACTTTTTCAGTGTGTTTGAAGGGGTTCCGCAAGCAACTATTTCCCGTGAAGAATTCGGAAATGGCATCAGCATAGTGGAAGCAATGGCCGCAAAAACAAATTTCTTAGCATCAAACGGTGAAGCACGTCGCGAATTGAAAGCGAACGCCATCGCAGTGAACAAAGAAAAAGTAAATGAAAGCTTTGTGATAACTGCTGAGCACTTAATCAACGACAAATACGTATTGCTCGGAAAAGGGAAGAAGAACAATTATATTTTGGTGGTGGAGTGAAGGTGATAAACTTGATACTTTAGATTTGGATTACATTATTTATAGTTTTTGAATCTCACTTAACTTTTTTCAATAACTTACTTAACAATTAAAAGACCTTGAAAACCGTTATAACCATAAATTCGATGACATTGAGCAAGTATTGAAGTATCAGATTCAAAAGGATAAAAAACGAAATATTCAAGTTGAACGCAAACAGCTTGGATACAAGAAGTGATTTCATTGAAATCAGATCATCTTATTACTTTTCTTGAAATTTTTAGCTCAGAAACAAGTGTTTTTAACGGTCATTTTCTGAAAGTTATATTTCTGAAATACCCAAGTTTTAAAATGAAATAACCTCAATTCAACGAGAACAATTATTTTCGTAAATCTAAAATTCTTAAAAAATGAAATTTTCCTTTTTAAAATCTGCTTTTTTAATCGTTTATTTTTCTGTTTTTGTAGTGCGTGCCGAAGAAGGAATGTTGATTCCATCGTTGATTGCCGCTTTCGAATCAGATATGAAAGCAAAAGGTATGAAATTGTCGGCTGCTGAAATTTACAGTGTCAATTCAACGAGCTTGAAAGATGCCATCCTACAATTTGGTGGTGGCTGTACGGCAGAATTAGTTTCAAAACAAGGATTACTTTTAACGAATCATCATTGTGGATACTCGCAAATTCAGTCGCATTCTTCCTTGGAAAAAGATTATTTAAAAAACGGATTTTGGGCAAAAACAAAAGAAGAAGAATTACCAAATCCGGGTTTAACAGCATTGAGAATTGTACGTATTGAGGATGTGACTGCTACAGTTATGGCAGGTGCAAGTTCTAAAAACGACCAAGCAACTATTCAAGCAAACATTAAAAAACTTTGTGCCGCAGCTGTCGTTGGAACGCATTACGAAGCTGAAATCAAGCCGTTTAACTATGGAAACGATTACTACATGATGGTGAAAGAAACGTTTTTAGATGTGCGATTTGTTGGAACCCCTCCTAATTCAATTGGAAAGTTTGGTGGCGATACCGACAACTGGGTTTGGCCAAGACACACGGGTGATTTCTCTGTTTTCAGAGTTTATGCAGGAAAAGACAACAAACCAGCACCTTATTCAAAGGACAACAAACCTTATGAGCCGCTTCATTATTTGCCGATTTCATTTAAAGATAGAAAAGTAGGTGATTTTACGATGGTATATGGTTTCCCCGGACAAACAGAGCAACACGTAGTTTCTAGCTATTTGAAATTCATTGTCGAAAAAGAACGCCCTGCTCGTATCAAAATGCGCGATTTGTCATTGGAAGCAATCAATGAAGGGATGAAAAGTTCCGATTTAATCCGTATTCAATATTCTGCAAAGCAGGCAAGTATCGCCAACGCTTGGAAAAAATGGATTGGACAAATTGATGGATTAAAACAATTAGATGCTGTTTCTATTAAAATCGAGCAAGAAAAGAAATACGTAGAAAGTGCAAATTCAAAGGCAGAATGGAAAAAATACGCAGAAGTTGTTGCTAAAATGAATGCCTTGGTTGCTGCAAAATCGGATTTAGAATTCAAATATGCAATGGGCGTTGAGTACATTTCTGTTGGACCTGAATATTTTAAATTGGCACGTTCACTGAATGATTTGATTACCAACTACACAAAATACAAAGTAAAGGGCGAGTTAAAATCAGTTATTGATAAATTAAAAACAAGTGCAGAAGGATTCTTTAAAAATTATGATGCGAAGGTGGACGAGAAAATTTTCTCACTTCAAACAGCAGAATATTACAAACAATTAAAAATTGAAACGAAAGAACCAGCAGAAATTTACGCTGAAAATTTAGCAAAGACAATTTATTCGAAATCTATTTTTACGAATAAAGAACGCTACCTTGCTTTCCTTGATAAATTTTCTGAAAAGAGTATCAAGAAAATTACAACTGACCTCGGTTTTGCGCATTACACGAAACACTTAAACGAATTTAGAAACAACGTACTTCCAGGATTTCAAGTATATCAAACTGAAATGACTGCTTTGCTACAGCTTTATGTAGAAGGGAAATTTGTGATGTTTCCAGATGCTAAACATTGGCCAGATGCAAACAGTACACTGCGAATTACTTATGGTCAATTGGAAGGTTCATCACCAACAGATGGGATGATGTACACAGAACACACAACCTTAGATGGAATTGTTGTAAAATACAATACCGGAAATCCAGACTTTGAATTGCTTCCAAGAATGTTGGAATTACACGCTGCTAAAAACTACGGAGATTACGCACAAGATGGAGAATTATGGGTGTGTTTCACCGGTTCCAATCACACGACAGGTGGTAATTCTGGTTCGCCAGTTATTGATGCAAATGGATATTTAATGGGCTTGAATTTCGACCGAACTTGGGAGTCAACGATGAGCGATTATATGTTTGATGCAAGCCGTTGTAGAAACGTTGTTGTGGATATTCGCTACGTCATGTGGGTGATGGATATTTACTCCGGAGCAAAACACTTAGTCGATGAAATGACGTTAATGAAAGATTAAATTTATATTTGCTTTTTCTTTTTAAAAATTACTATTGAATTTCCCCGTATGAAGAACGTATTTCTAGCCTTATTTGTATTCGTTATTGGAATATCAAATGCACAAGTTTCAAAAATTGTGGAAGGATATTTGGACGATTATAAAACTAAACGAGACGCTGAAAAGGTAGATGTAACCTTGAAATCAGGGAAATCAGGGAAAGTTTTCAAGGCTCGAACGGATGAAAACGGGAGATTTGTATTCAAAAATGTACCAATTGGTAGATGCGAATTAAGTATTGTTGATAGAGATTATCGCTCTGAGACTTTTAATTTTGAAACTACTCAAGATCACTTAGAACATTTCACCTTTGGACAACCATTTTTTGTAAATCTTAAAGTTTCTTGGTTGTTTAATTGGGGAGATAGAACGGTTACTTTAAAGTCAGGAAAAAAATACGTTCAAGAACATTTTTGGTCGCATTTAACTGCAAAAATTATTCTTGGTTTATACGGACTTTGTTTATTGTTGATTTTCTATTACAGCTGCGTGCAAATGACTTTAGCTGTTGCTTATGTTCGTAATCGCAAAAAGAAAAAGGCAGAGCTAAAGCCTGTTTACGACCCAAAAACTACACCTTCTGTTACAGTTCAATTGCCGATGTTCAATGAAATGTATGTTGCAGAAAGAATTATTGACACAATTGCTGAATTTGACTATCCAAGAGATCGCTTTCAAATTCAAGTTTTAGACGATTCAACGGATGAAACAAAAGACATCATCGCTAAAAAAGTAGCAGAAGTTGCTGCAAGAGGGATCAATATTCAACACATTCACAGAACAGACAGAACAGGTTACAAAGCTGGAGCATTGGACAAAGCAATGGATCGTGTAGAAGGTGAATTTATCGCGATTTTTGATGCCGATTTCGTTCCAGATAAAGATTTCTTGAAACGCACAATGCCTTATTTCAAAGATGGAATTGGTGTCGTTCAAACACGTTGGGGACATTTGAATAAAACATATTCTTTATTGACTGAATTACAAGCTTTTGGTTTGAATGGTCACTTTGCAATCGAACAAGGAGGAAGAACTGCTAATGGACATTACATCAACTTCAACGGAACCGCTGGAATCTGGCGTAAAACGTGCATTGAGGACGCTGGAGGTTGGGAACACGACACCATTACAGAAGATTTAGACTTGAGCTACCGCGCACAAATGAAAGGTTGGAAATTCGCTTATTTAGAAGATGTAGAAGCGCCTGCTGAATTACCAATAACTATGTCGGCGTTAAAAAGTCAACAACATCGTTGGATGAAAGGTGGAGCTGAGGTTTTCATCAAAATGTGGAAACGTATTTTAACTACAAAAGGAATTAAATTTAGTGATCGCGTTCACGGTTTGGCACATTTGTTCAATTCATCAGTATTCGTATTCATTTTGATTCTTTCGATTTTAAGCTTATTTGTGCTTCACATCAAAGATTCATTCTCTGATTTAAATTTAGTAATCCAGTTTGGAGCGTTCTTTATTTCGAGTACTGTTTTCCTTGCATTTTACTATTGGAATTCTTACCGCGACAAAAACGGAAGTGGTTTCTCTAATTTCATCCGTTTTGTGGGACGTTTCTTCCAATTCTTAACTGTATCAATGGCGCTATCTTTGAGCAACGCTGTGGCGGTAATTGAAGGGTACTTAGGTATTAAAAGTTCGTTCGTTCGGACTCCAAAATTCAACGTTGCCAAAAAAGACGAATTCAAAGGAAACAAATACGATAAAAAGAGCCTTTCGATTATCAATATCGCTGAAGGAATTTTGATGTTGGTGTTTGGTTTCACGGCTGTCAATCGTGCAATCTATGGCGACTTTGGAATGGTTCCTTTCCATTTAATGTTGACAATTGGCTATGCAATTATCTTCTTCTCAACGTTGAAAGAAAATCGTGCGCCGCAAGGGTAGGGTTTAGTTTAAGAAGTAAGTTTTTTACAAAAAAGAAAGAATTAGTTTTATGCGATTCTCGATTTATATCGATCATTATTGGATACCAAAATTTGCTCTTCAGTTTTTATTCCCAATCCTCTAAAAACTCATCTAAATCGCGGCGGTCTTTTTTGGTTGGTTTTCCATCTGTTTCGCGGTAAATACGTTGTGCAGCCTGGTAATTCTTAAATTTTTCAATTTCTTCTATTGGTGTAATATCTTTTATAAATTCAGTCACTAAGGCGGCACTTACGCGTTTATCCAAGAAATTAAGCACTTTAAATGAAAAGACAGCTGAATTTTTATGGAGATTGATGACGTCGCCAATTTTAACATCTTTGGCCGGTTTAACGTTTTCTCCATTGATTTTTATTTTTCCTTTTGCCAATAATTCGGTGGCAATAGAACGTGTTTTGGCTAGACGAACGGACCAAATGAATTTATCCCATCTCAATTTCATTTCTCACTTTTTTCGGAAGAGATGTAACAACTAAATCATATGAATGATCAACCAATTCAATGAATAATTTGTCATCAACATCTGATTGTATTTGAACGGTATTCCAATGTTTTTTACTCATGTGATAACCAGGCAGAATTGCCATAAAACGTTCACGTAAATCGATTGCTCTTTCTGGGTCACATTTTAGATTTACACTTGCAAATTCAACAGTATCTGTTAGGGCGAACATTTTTCCACCTACTTTAAAAACTAGGGTTGTTTCATCAAAAGGAAATGTTTCTTGGACTCCTTTTTTTGAAATACAATAGTCAAAAAACGAATCGAAAGTCATTGCTATTAATGAATTGCTGGAGCGAAGTCTTTAGTTCCCAATGCGTGTAACATTTTTGTGTGGTCTTTTAGTGCACCATAAAATGTTTTGTAAGAATGATAAGGTAAATTGAATTCCTCAGCAGTTTCTTTAACGATTTTAGATATTTTATTGTAGTGAATATGACAAATGTTTGGGAATAAATGGTGCTCAACTTGAAAATTTAATCCACCAACATACCAAGAAAATAAACGCGCTTTAGGAGCAAAGTTTGCTGTATTGTACAATTGGCTAACTGCCCAATCCGCTTCAATATTCCCAGATTCGTCGGGCATTGGGTAATTGGATGAAGGTACAACGTGTGCTGGTTGAAAAATCGCAGCTAACGTTAATCCTGCAATAAAATGCATCACGAAAAATCCAATAAAAGTAACGTACCAAGAAGCTGGACTTAACAAGAAAGGCAGAATAACAAATACAGTTCCGTAAATCACTTTACTTGCTAAGATGTTAATCATGTGACGACGATAAGTAATTCCTTGTGTTTCTACTAAACCCATTTTTTTGTAACGAGCTGCTTGATTGAAATCTTTAGTGACGAACCATAAGAAAGTCATCAAACCGTAGAAAAACCAAGCATAAATGTGTTGAAAACGGTGAATTTTAAAGCGTTGTTTGTGTGGCGAAAAGCGCAATAAAAAGGTTGGTGCGTCAATGTCTTCATCCATCTCTGTTACATTAGTGTATGTATGGTGTAAAACATTGTGCTGAATTCTCCAATTGGCATCATTTCCACCCAAAAGAATAAGAACGTTACCTATAATTTTGTTGATTGTTTCGTTACGCGAATAAGCTCCATGATTAGCATCGTGCATCACAGAAAGACCTACACCAGCCATTCCAATACCCATTAACACCCACATTAAAAGATAAATCCAGCTACTAAGACCTGACACGAATAAAAAACCAAATGGAATTAAGTATAATGATAACAATGCTATCGTTTTGAAGACCATTGCTGCATTAGCGTGTCGTGTTATGTTTTTGGTTTTGAAGTAATTATTTACCCTTTGACGGAGTACTTTGTAGAATTCTGAATTGTGGTCTTTGGAGAAAGAAACGTTTTGATAAGACATAAAAAATTTTAAAATAATTAATCAAAGTTAAGTATAACTTATCATAAAAAACAGTAAAGGTGAAATATTAACAATTGTAAATTAGACTAAACCTTGCAGCGAAGAATATTTATAATAATGTCCGTTTATGCTCATTAGTATACCGTGACTGCCTTGCTCCACTATTTTTCCTTTAGATATAACGATGATTTCATCGGCGTTTTTAACGGTACTTAAACGGTGAGCAATTACGAAAGAAGTTCTGTTTATCATCAGTTTTTCGAGTGCTTCTTGAACTAATTTTTCAGATTCTGTATCCAAAGCTGAGGTCGCCTCATCCAAAATTAAAATTTTTGGATCTTTGTAGATGGCACGAGCAATACTTATGCGTTGTTTTTGTCCGCCAGAAAGTTTATTTCCACGTTCACCAATGATTGTATTATAGCCATTCTCTAATTCGATAATGAAATTGTGTGCGTTTGCAATTTTTGCTGCTTCTTTAGCTCGTTCCAAATCAGGATTCACTTCACCGAAAGCAATATTTTCTAGTACCGAAACATTGAATAAAATTGATTCTTGGGAAACAATTCCAATTAAGCCACGCAAATCCATGATTTTTAAATCGCGGACGTCTTTCCCATCAATTAAAATTTGACCGCTCGTCACATCATAAAATCGCGGCAATAAATCCATCATTGTTGATTTTCCGCTTCCCGATTCGCCCACGATTGCAATAGTTGCTCCTTTTTTAATGGTCAAATTAATATCGTTTAATACAGGCTCGTCGCCATATTGAAAACGAACATTTTTGAAAGTTATTTCCGAGTTAAAATCGTGAATCGCAAGTGCATTTTCTTTTTCTACAATTTTTTCATCAGCATTTAAAACTTCATTGATGCGATCTTGTGAAGCACGTGCTTTTGTCATATTTGCCATGTTATTGGACACACTTTGAATTGGTCGCAATAATTGAGAAAAAACAATTACGAAAGTTAAAAACACTTCTCCTGTCAATGCCTCCTTGTCTGCTTCAAGAATCATCTTTCCTCCAAACCACACCAGGCTCAACATAACACCAGACCCTAAAAACTCATTCAGTAGTGGTGATAAGTCTTTCTTTCTGAATGTTCGCGTTACCAATTGTTGATGTTGAAGGTTTAATTTCTTAAAGTTGGAAAAGAACTGAGGAATTGCATTAAACGCTTTAATGATGCGAATTCCACTTAAACCTTCGTCCATTGCTGAAAATAAAAACCCAAGTTGTTCTTGCCCTTTTTTAGCGGTACGTTTCAAGCTTTTCCCGATTCTAGAAATTACAAAAGCTGAAATTGGCAATAAAAAAAGTGAAACCAATGTGAGTTCAGGACTTAAATAAATCAAAGAAGCCACATTAATGATAATTGCTAAAGGTTCCCTGAAAATTAATTCTAACAAGCTCACGACTGCCACTTCAATTTCGCCTACGTCGCTGTTCATGCGTGCCATCAAATCACCCTTTCGCTCATTGGAATAATACGAAAGAGGAAGTTCTAAAGATTTTAAAAATAAGGCGTCTCGTACATCTCTCACAACTGCCATTCGCAATTCAGATTGGTACCAAACAGCGCCATATCGAAATAAATTTTTTAGAAAAAACGCCACAACAACCGAAATACAAACGAAAAACAAAGCGTCTTTTGGGTCGTTTTTTACTAAATCGTACATCCAAAAATTATAGTAGTCCTTGATGTAATTAAAAACTGTAAAAAATCCGCCTTCAAATTTTGGCTCAAGCACCGTCACTAATTCTTCTGGTTTGCGAAAAATCAATTGTAAAACAGGAATGAAAAGAATGAGTGAAAGCAAGTTGAAGATAACAAACAACAAGTTACATAACACGACGATGAATGCTGTTGTTTTGTATTTAAACGTGTAATTATATATTTCTTTATAGTAGCTCACAATCGTGCAAAGATACATTTTGTAATAACGATAGCTTTTAAATTAATTCAATTCAGCAAACTTTTATGATGGATTTTTTGGTTAACTTGCCTAAAATGATAAAAATCAGATTGTATTTGTTATTTGAATTTAAGAGTAAATACACTGTTATACTCAAACCTTCATATCAAATATCCAAACATTGAAGCGACTATGTGAAATTTTATAGTTTAGAGTTAAAACTTTACGGTTTATAGCATCCTTTTACTCGACTTTTGATTAGATGTTAATTTGAATATTGCTATTTCTCCTCTTCCTCTATATCTGATTTTTTGAAGATGTTTCCTACTTCGCGGCTTATTTTTTGGAAGGTCTCTACACCCGCGCTGATAGGATTAGCTGAAATATCTTGGTAGGAAGAATAATAATTTTCAGCTTCAATTCCTGGGTAAATGAAAATCGTATCGTTATTCGGGCAAGCTTTTTCGATTTTTTGTGCAAAGCTTTCAATAAGTGGTTCATAAGAAACTGAACCAACGCGCGATGAGCAAAATACTACGATATTGTTCGGTGATTTTGTATGCAATAAAAAGAAATCTTCTGTCGTTTCAATTTCAATCAATTTGGCTGAAAAATCTAATTTATTCGCTACACCTACTTTTTGAAAACGTTCGTAAGTAGCAGTTGTTCCATACATTTCCACATCGATAGACAATTCTTTTCCAAGTCGTATTATGCGCTCTGCCCAAAGACTGAAGGTAGGTTCCAACTCAGAAAGGGGTGGAGTAACTAAAACAATTTTATCATAGCTCACAGTTGGTTTGTCTAGTTGACAAAAGAATATAGTTTTGTTACAAACATCTAATAAATGAGCTCTATCGTCACCAACAATCCGTTTTAATAAGGACATTTGACGGCTATCGTTCAAAATGATAATATCACTCACTAACTCTTTGGAAACACGTGCAATTCCTGAAGAAAGGTTGTGGTCGATAGTGGCAATAGTATTTATTTTTGCTTCGTGACCTGAAAAATGTTTCACAATGTCCTCCAATGATTTTCGTGACTTCCGAATCATTATCTCAGCTTTGTCATTATTAGGATAAACACTTACAATAGAAAGCGGATTGATTACTTTAGGGTCAGAAACCAATAAGGCAAATTCTATCAAAGTTTCATTTCCTTTTAATTCATTCATTGAAACCATAATGTGCTTGTTGCGCAATTTTGTTTCATTTTGGTCTAAATCACTACTCTCTGAAATTTGAATCAATAACTTTTTACCAGCGCTTTCTGTAACAAAAGATGCTGTCATACAAGTGAACAAAATCAGCAGCACGGTTCCATTAACAATATTAATATCTAAAATCCCGCGTCCTTCGTCGTAACCAACCATAATAATTGCAAGTGTTGCAGCTGCATGAGAAGTACTTAAACCAAAAATGATTTGACGTTCAATTTTGGACATTTTGAAGATGAGCTGAGTTACCAAAGCCGCTAACCACTTACTAAAAATCGCAAATGAAGTTAAAATTCCAGCTATAACCAATGGCCAAGTCCCTTGAAAAAACACTTTGTAATCAACAACCATTCCCACAAAAATCAAGAAAAATGGAATAAACAAAGAGTTGCCAATAAATTCTATTCTATTCATCAAAATAGAATTATGTGGAATCAAACGATTGAGCACCAGCCCAGCAACGAAAGCTCCAATAATATGCTCTACACCTGCAACTTCAGCTAGAAAGGCAGCGAAAAAAACAACAGATAACACAAAAATATATTGGGATGATTTTTCACTATCCAATTTGCTAAAAAACCATTTTGCTACTCTTGGAATAATCAAGAACATGATTAGTGAGAAAATAGTTAATGATGTCACTAAACGTACCCAAAAAGCAAAATCCAGACTTCCATGGGTTGCGCTTGAGATAATAGCAAGAATGATAAGAACTGCTGTATCGGTTAAAATGGTTCCACCAACGGTAATTGCAACAGAAGAATGTTTCGATAAACCATATTTACTCACGATTGGATAAGCTACTAGTGTATGTGTAGCAAACATACTTGCCGTCAGTAAACTCGCCATTGGAGATAAATGTAAAACGTACAAACAAAGCGGATAACCGAGTGCAATTGGAATAGCAAAGGTCAATAAACCAAAGGTTAAACTCTTGTTTAAATACTTTTTAAATTGGTTCATTTCGAGTTCTAGTCCTGCCATGAACATGATGTAAAGCAAACCAATTGTAGAGAATAATTTGATAGAACCTTCTGATTCCATTGTACGCTCACCAATTAATCTTAATCCATGAGGGCCTATAATTACACCTGAAATAATTAAACCTATAATCGCAGGAATTTGAGCTTTACGCAATACAATTGGCGATAAAAGAATAATAAACAATAAAAGGGAGAAAAGCAGAACGGGATTGCGCAAAGGCAATTGAAACTCAGAAAGTAAATGCTCAAAGAAGTAATCCATTAGAATGTGTTTTTAAATTGAAAATTTCTTTCTTGAAGCATCCCAATTATTGCTTCTAGGGTTTCTTGTAGATTTTTTTGAGCTTTCATACTATCATGAAAAACAACAATATCACCACCTTTAATTTTTTCTGCTTTCTTAATGATTTCTTTTCCAGTAAGTTTGATGTCAAAATCATAAGCTAACCAGGTCCAAAAAATCACTTTTTTCTTTAAGGAACTAAAAATGTATTTAAATTGAAAAGGTGTCAACTTTCCATAAGGAGGTCGAAACAATTCCGAGTCTATAATAGCTGCAGCTCTTTCCACAGAATCAGTGTACGCTTTCCGAGAAGTTTTAGTTCCATTTTCGTGAAACATTGTGTGGTTTCCAACTTGGTGCCCTTCTTTTAAAATTCGACGGTAAACTTCTGGATATTTTTCTACATTGTTTCCAACGCAAAAAAATGTTGCCTTAATTTTATTTTTTTTAAGAATATCCAATACATAAGGAGTTACCTCCGGATGCGGACCGTCGTCAAATGTTAAATAAATAGCACGCTTATCCCTTCCTTTCCAAATCCCATTTCTAAAAACGAAACGAGCTATATATGGACTTCGGAATAAGCGCATAAATTAACGCATTGTATCTGTAGGAACTTGTCCCGCTCCTAATTGCATATCAACAGATGAAGCAGACGGAGCAGCTTGTTTTGGTGGATTACTTGGAGCTAATAATCCATAATGCTCGCCCATCGCACCTAAATTCATCTGCAAACCAACAATCATTCTTGCGTAGTTACCCATCGTTCCACTAGAAACACTTTCTCCATTATCGCTAGCTGCTTGTTCTAACTCGTTGTAAATTCGAGGCATCACATTCTTATAAACATTATTGATTTTCTTGTATATATACTTAGCTAAAGGACCGTTGAAGTCACCTAATTGTTTGTCAGCTGCAATTACATACATTTTGAAGGAAGCATCTAAAGCAGCATACAAATCTTCCGCATTTTCTTGATTTCCAGCAAATGTTGCTTTACTGTGGTCAAAATAATTGAATATTGATTCAAAATTTTTCATCAATTTCATACCTAATTCGGTTGCTTTTTTCTTCTCTCCTAACAGGAAGTATAACTGCACATATTCATGTAGCGTTCCACTAGATTTAGCTCGAATATCTTGACCTTGGTAATTGAAATTCATGTGAGTTGCGTTGATTTTCAATGAGCTCATTCCGTCATAAGCATTCACCTCAGCGAAATCAATTACTGTTTCAACTGGCATAATAGCCAACGACATATCTAAAATTTGAACAGCTTTTTTCTTCTGTCCTTTGTTGTATAATTGTTCCGCAAGAAGTAAGAAGTTAACTCTATATTGTTGGGTATGACGACGTGCGTAATAATCCGTTAAAACATTTGGATCTGCCATATTACCCCAACTATACGTTTTCGTCATGTGTTTATACATTTTGTCTACGTTAAAGAACACAGGCTCTTCTTTTAATGGGCTAAATTCGTAAGCTAAACCAACCTGTTTAATGTGACCTGCACTTAATAAAGCAATCGAAAGCGATGAGCCACGGCTGCTAGAGAAATAAATTCCGCGTTTCCAGTCGTTATTTGCAATTATGTCTAGCATCATTGCCTCGTCTCTTGCAAGGTAGCGATCGCGATCTGTATTGTATTCAAACGCAATTCTATCAGGACACTTCGCCGCTTCTGCTTTAGTTAATACACCAGATTTAACCACATTTTCCTTATTTACTTTCATCGAGAAACGTCCAGAAGGGAAGAAAGATAAACGATTACCTTCGTTTATGATCATATTTTTATCATCGCGAACGAATGCCATTGCTTCTTGTAAATCAACAGAAGACCATGACATTTCAAATTGCTCGATTAATTCTTGAAGTGGTTGAGCTGCCGCTTGCATGTTCGTAACAGTTCCGCTTCGTGCTCCATCGTATAATTTCAATAAACCAATGTACTTTTTGATTATACTTTGTTTCAAATTTGTTGAATCAGAAGTCATCAACTGTGTTTTAGCCTGGATTGTTTCTGCATTACTACAAGCAATTCCACTTAAAATTTCAGTTGCTTTAAAATCAAAATAACGCAAAGATTGACTCGCTTGTGTTTTGTTGTATTTCAAACGCATATCAATCACTTTTTCCAAAATGTCTTCTCCAGGATTCATTGAGAATAATTCCAGAAGAGACAAGAAATAGATTTGGTCGGTATTACCTGCATACATCAGAATTTGATCTTCTCTAAATTTAATTGGAAGTGGTTCTGATTCATAAGCTTTCATTTTCATTTGATTGGTGTACCAGTCTGTTCCCATTAATGAAAGGTTACAAACTCTAACATCTGTACGTTTTCCTTCTACTTCTTGCATGTACCAAAGTGGGAAGGTATCATTATCTCCGTTGGTAAACATGATTCCGTTTTTCTCACAAGACTCTAAATAGTTTAAAGCTAAGTCGTGAGCTGTTGTTTTTCCACTTCTGTTGTGGTCGTCCCAACCTTCAGAAAGCATAAGTAAAGGAACTACTGCACCAACTAAACCTGAAAGGGAGGCAGAGTAGATTTGGTTTTTGATTACATTTCGTTTTTGAATGAAATCATAGATTGCAAAAACACCAATTCCAATCCACATTGCAAAGAAATAGAATGAACCAGCATACGCATAATCTCGTTCTCTTGGCTCAAATGGTTTTTGATTTAAGTAAACCACAATAGCTAAACCAGTAAAGATAAATGCTAGTAAAACCACAAAAGCATCTTTCGGAGCTTTTATAAAGTGGAAAACTAATCCTATCAAGGCCAAGATTAATGGTAAGAAATAGAATTTATTGTGTGAAGGATTTTGGGTAGTATAAGTAGGTGCATATTCCTGACTTCCTAATCGCATTTCATCGATGAATGAAATACCAGAAATCCAGTTTCCGCGCATGTTATCACCATGACCTTGAATATCGTTTTGTCTTCCTGCAAAATTCCACATGAAATAGCGGATATACATCCAATTTACTTGGTAACGTATGAAATAATTCAAGTTTTCACCGAAAGTTGGAAGTCTTTTCCCATCTCTTCCAATTTCTGTTTCTTTACCATCTGTTGGGTCATAACCTGACCAGCTTTCATAACCTTGCTGATGCATTGGGTTGTCACCTGAGTACATTCTTGGGAAGAAAGTCGATTGCGAGTAAGTAGCTACAGCACCGATACGAATTGAGGCATTACTTTCAAAATATTTCTCTTCGATAGAATATGCCCCACCACTTTTTTTAACCCATTCTTGCGCCTCTGCTTCTTTGGTAAATGCTTTAACTGGAACATCGTTTTCTAATACTACAAATCTTTTCAAGTAATAAGGAGATAAATCTTTCCATCCATCACGACTAGTCATTTGAGGTCCTTCCTCTGTCATTACTTCACCTGTACGCAAAGAATTCCAGTAATTTCCGAAAAGAATTGGAGCTGAACCGTATTGTTCTCGTTTTAAATAGGAATGTAAAGTCACTAAGTTTTCAGGGTCGTTCTCATCTAAAGGCGTATTGGCATTTGAACGAATCACAATAACAGCAAAAGAACCATAACCGATTAGCAAGAAAACTAATCCCATCATGGCATTATAGAAAATAGTTTTGCCTTTTTTTCTAGCGTAATATACACCGTATAAACAAGCAGCAACCAAAGTGATGAAAAAGAAAATCGTACCTGTGAAAAACGGTAAGCCTAAATCATTTACGAATGAAACTTCAAATGATGAAGCTAATGAAATGGTACCTGGGATAATTGCTTCTTGAATAAAACCTAAAATGAAAACAGATAAAATACCAGTCAGTAAAAAACCTTTGATATCCACCGTCTTATAAACTCGGAAATAAATCATGTAACCAATTGCAGGAACAACTAGGATTCCAAGTAAATGGACACCAATTGCAAGACCTAATAAAAATAGAATCAATAACAACCAACGATTTGGTCGTGCTTCAAGCGATAATTCACCATTTTGCACTAAAGACATTTCTTCATCCCATTTGAGCATTGCCCAGAAAATAACAGCTGTAAATAAAGATGCCATTGCATAAACTTCACCTTCAACTGCTGAAAACCAAAAAGAATCAGAAAAAGTGTAGGCCAAAGAACCAATTGCAGCAGCAGTGAAAATAGCTACCTGTTCACCAGAAGATAAATCGGCTACTTTTTTCGCAATTATCTTTTTTAACAATAAAGTTAAAGACCAAAACATAAAAAGTATAGTCAAAGAGCTTGAAATCGCTGATAAACTATTGATATAAAAAGCAACACTTTCTTTATCCGCAAAGAAAGAAAACACACGACCTAACACCATGAACAACGGTGCGCCTGGAGGGTGACCAACTTCCAATTTATAGGCTGCTGTAATGTATTCTCCACAATCCCAAAGACTTACGGTGTCTTCAAGTGTAACAAGATAAACGATTGATGCAACTAAAAAAGTTAACCAACCTAATAAGGTGTTCCATTTATTGTAATTCATAAGGGAATTATTTTTTGTTTTTGGTAGTGCGAATTTAAGAATATATCGTTTGTCTTTGTTTTTGCTTGTTCAAAAAAATGAAAAGCTAACTGTAAGAAGAAAAAAAGTAAATATTTAGAACATGTGTTAGATAGGTGATTTTCAACAATAATTATGTTCTAGGTTTAATTAAACTAGACTTTTCAAAAACTTTTTTCAAAAAAGTGAAATGAATCTAAAATTTGTTTATAAATTTGCCCTCGCATTTGCGATTACACAAATGTTTATTGGCCCATGGTGTAACTGGCAACACGTCTGGTTTTGGTCCAGAAGAGTTTAGGTTCGAGCCCTAATGGGCCAACAGAAAGGAGTTCAGAAATGAGCTCCTTTTTTGGTTTTTATGGCTTTTATTTCGTGTTTAATTGCGTTAAGTTGAAAAAATATTGCTTAAAAATCAAATTATTAGCAACAAAATTGGTTCAGAATTAAGAAAGTAAAAATTTAAAGTCGCCTTTTAAATTTCTCCAATTAATTGTAGCGTTTGTTTTGCTGCTTCTTGTTCGGCTGTTTTTTTCGATAAGCCAATTCCTCGTCCAAACTCTTTGTGGTTGATGACAACTTTAATTTCATAATTCCATTGACCATTTTCGTGGTGTTCCTTAACAACTATAAAATCCAAATGCAATTTTTTTCGTTGACACCAGATGAACAGTTTGGATTTAAAATCAATTTCTTCTTCAAGTAATTTGTTGAAATTCAAATACTTACGAAAAACATAATTGTTCAGGGATTGCTTTGCTTTATCATAACCACCATCTAAATAAATCGCACCAATAATCGCTTCAAATGCATTTCCTTCTAAGGTGGAAACATTAATAGTTCTCGTTTTATTATAATTTAAAACAAGCCTAATTTCCATATTTTCGCCAATATCAGAAAGTGTTTTTCGATTGACAATTTTCGATTTCAGCTTTGTTAAATATCCTTCGTCGTTTTCTGGAAATTTCAAAAATAAATGTTCTGCAACAACAGCATCTAAAATAGCATCTCCAAGAAACTCTAAGCGTTCATTCGAAACATCATTTTTAGAATCATTGACTAATGATTTATGAGTTATCGCCGTTTGAAAATAGGTGACATTTTTTGGTTTATAACCAAAGCGCTTGAGAATGAAATGAATGAGTTTGATTTCATCCTCTGTCCTCTTACTAGAAAATAAAGGAATTTTCAGAACAATTTAAGATTTAAATTTTTTAACAATCACACTCGTATTATGTCCACCAAAACCAAACGTGTTGGATAAAGCAATATTTACAGTTCTTTTTTGAGCTTCATTAAAAGTAAAATTCAACTTTGAATCTAATTCAGGATCGTCTGTAAAGTGATTTATTGTTGGGGGGATAATATCGTGAACTACAGACATTACGCAAGCAATAGCTTCAATTGCACCTGCTGCACCTAATAAATGTCCTGTCATAGATTTCGTTGAACTAATGTTCAAATTGTAAGCGTGTTCACCAAAAACAGCTTGAATAGCTTTTACTTCTGCGATATCTCCAAGAGGAGTAGAAGTTCCGTGAACATTTACATAATCAATATCCGATGCACTAATTTCTGCATCATCAATCGCTGCAAGCATTGTGTTTCGTGCGCCAATTCCATCTGGGTGTGGAGCTGTCATATGATAAGCATCTCCTGACATTCCGCCACCGATAACTTCGGCATAAATTTTAGCACCTCTTTTTACAGCGTGCTCGTATTCTTCTAAAATTAAAGCACCAGCGCCTTCACCTAAAACAAAACCATCTCTGTCCACATCAAAAGGGCGAGAAGCAGTTTCAGGAGAATCATTTCGTGTGGATAAAGCTTTAAGTGCATTGAACCCACCCATACCCATTTCATTTACTGCTGCTTCAGAACCACCTGTTACGATTGCATCAGCTTTACCCAAACGGATAAGGTTGAACGAGTCGATTATTGCATTTGTAGAAGAAGCACAAGCTGAAACAGTTACATAATTGGGACCACGTAAACCGTATTTAATTGAAATGTGACCTGCTGCGATATCAGCAATCATTTTTGGAATGAAGAATGGATTGAAACGTGGAGTTCCATCACCAGCAAAGAAATTTTTAGATTCCTCTTGAAAAGTTTTAAGACCACCAACTCCTGAACCCCAAATTACACCGATACGATCTAAGTTTGGATTCGATTCCATTAAGGCCGCATCCGCCATAGCTTCAGTTGCAGAAACTATGGCATATTGCGAAAATTGATCTAGTTTTCTAGCTTCTTTTTTATCAATGTGGTCTTCCACATTAAAACCTTTTACTTCACAAGCAAATTGAGTTTTAAAAAGCGTTGCATCAAACTGAGTGATTGGAGCAGCACCACTTTTTCCTGCGATTAATGCATCCCAGTATTCAGTAAGTGTATTTCCAATTGGAGTCAATGCTCCCATCCCAGTAATAACAACTCTTTTTAATTCCATAATTTGTTTTTGTTGTAATCGTAATAATTAAACGTTAGCCTCGATGTAAGTGATTGCGTCACCAACAGTTTGAATACCTTCTGCTTTATCATCTGGAATAGAAATATTGAATTGTTTCTCAAATTCCATAATTAATTCTACAGTATCCAATGAATCGGCACCTAAGTCATTCGTGAAGCTTGCTTCGTTTGTAACTTCACTTTCCTCAACATTTAATTTATCAACGATTATCGCGATTACTTTAGCTTTGATTTCTGACATCTTCTTTAATTTATTGGTTTCAGCCTGCAAAGAAAAAAACAAACATTCAAATAACAAAATAAATCTTCATTATTTATCAACTGAATTAAGTCAACCCCTCTAATTTACAGGGAATTATACTTTTCTTGACTTTAACAATACTGCGCTTTTCTCAGTTGAAATGGATGTTTTGAGCTTTATTCTAGGTACAAGCCGTTAATTTAAAGGGTAATTCAACTTAACATTATGGTAATAATGAGCACCTAATCTGCTAATAACTTATTGAAGAAATCTAAAAACTCTGTCTTTGATTGGTAATAATAAGTATGTAAACCTGCTTTTTTTGCGCCTTCTATATGCTGCGGACTGTCATCTATAAATAAAGTTGTTGAAGGATTTATTGCTAAAGACTCACAAACCCAATTAAAAGTACATACATCTGGTTTGCGTTTTCCGATTTCAAAAGACAAATAGATTTTATCAAAAAGCGCACTCATTGGTTCATCGGAAACTTTGTCCCAAGCTTCATAGACTTTTGGAATATGAATTTCATTCGTGTTACTTAACATATATATAGGTAATCGACTTTTTACACGATGCAATAGTTCAATTTTTTCTTTCGGAAATTCACCTAACATAGCATTCCAAGCGGCAACAACTTTGTTCGGACTTGTACCTTCAGGACATAAAGGAAGAATTTTATTAATAAAATGTTGAGCTGAAATTTCACCAATTTCCAATTTATCGAACAAATCGTTTTGATTTAGCTGGGAGTATTTTTCACCAAAATCTTTTAATCCCAATTCTACAAAAGCTTTTTCAGTTGCTTGATAATCAATATCTATTAGCACTCCACCAAGGTCAAAAATAATTTGTTCGTATGCTAAAGTTTTCATAATTTCTTCTTTGTTTCTTCCAAAATTAATAGCAAAAAAGTACAAATCGCTTATTTAAACATAATCTAAATTAGACTTTATGACAATATTATGACAATTTGAAATGAATGCACTACGATATTTGTAATCTCAAATAGAAAGATTCGTGCTGCAACATTTACACATCTTGGCATTTACACATCGAAACCTTGAAGTAAACAAGATTGGTTTGATGCACATTGAAAAAGATTTGCAACGCGAAAGATTACACATAGTAAAGGATTCACACGAAATTTCAGAATTGTTTTTTCTTTCCACATGTAACAGAGTTGAATTGACGTTTGTGAAAAATCAAGAAATTGATGACCTTTTTGTAAAGTCTTTATTGCAAACTACCTTTCCTAATCTATCTGATGACGTTATTAGTGATCTTGCTGAAAAGGTGGAATCTTACAGTGGTACAAATGCCGTTGAGCACGCTTTAGCTGTTGCATCTTCTATAGATTCAATGATTGTTGGTGAACGTGAAATAATTACGCAAGTGCGTTTAGCTTATGAACATTGCCGCGATTTAAAATTGACAGGCGATTTGATTCGTCTTTTAATGAAACAAGTGATTCAAACAGCGAAAAAAGTGTACACCGAAACGAGCATCGCTACAAAACCAGTATCAGTTGTATCTTTAGCATACCATCAATTGAAAAAATTAAACATTCCTTTGGATGCGCGCATTTTAGTTGTTGGTGCAGGAATGACAAATACAACAATGAGTCGATTTTTGAAAAAACACGGATTTACAAATTTTGCGGTTTTCAATCGCTCATTAGAAAAAGCAAAACAATTCGCTTCTGAAATTAAAGGTGAAGCATTCTCATTGAGTGAATTGAAATATTACGACAAAGGATTTGATGTAATTATTACGTGTACGGGTGCAGATTTTCATATTATTACTCCTGAATTATACGACGCTATTTTACAAGGAGAGAAAAGCAACAAAATCATCATAGATTTGGCAATTCCTCAGGATTTAGACCCTGTGATTTTGGAGAACAATGATATTACTTATATATCTGTTGATTTCTTACAGAAAATTTCGAATCAAAATTTGAAAGAACGATCCAAAGAAATTCAACACGTAGAAAAAATATTGGCAACCTCAATGCTTGAATTCGAAAACCTTTTAAAAGAAAGAAATGTCGAACTAGCAATGAAAACAGTTCCTCAATCTATTAAAGAAATTAAAAACACTGCTTTTTCTGAAGTATTCAAAAATGATTTAGATAGTTTGGACGAACATTCAAAAGAAGTGTTGGAAAAAATAATTGGCTACATGGAGAAGAAATACATAAGCGGGCCAATGAAATTAGCAAAAGAAATAATTTTAAAAAATGTCTGAATTTTCAATCATTAAAATTGGTACAAGAGGTAGCGATTTGGCTTTATGGCAAGCAAATTTTGTACGCGAAGAATTAGAAAAACTAGGACACACAGTTGAAATTAACATCATCCACACGCAAGGAGACAAAATACAAGACTTAAGTTTTGACAAATTAGAAGGGAAAGGATTTTTCACCAAAGAAATTGAAGCAGCTTTATTGTCAAAAGAAGTTGATTTAGCTGTTCATTCACACAAAGATTTAGAAACAACTCCACCAGCAGGTTTAATGATAGCAGCTGTTTCAGATCGTGAAGATTCATCTGAATTGTTATTAACAAATCCAGATGCTGTTGATACAAACGAATTGTGGGGATTAAAAAAAAATGCAGTAATTGGTACTTCTTCAGCTAGAAGAAAATCACAAATACTAGCGTTTCGTCCTGATTTACAAATAAAAGACTTAAGAGGAAACGTTCCTACAAGAATCAAAAAACTGAAAACAGAAGGATACGATGCTATTTTATTAGCAAAAGCAGGAGTTAATCGTTTGAATTTGGATTTATCAGATCTACACGTTGAAGTTCTTGACCCAACAGTTTTCGTTCCAGCACCAGCACAAGGCGTTCTTGGCTTACAAATTAGAACAGAAGATTCTCGCTTAGCAGAAATTCTTTCCAATTTGAATCATACTTATACTGCACAAAAAATCGAATTAGAAAGAAATGTGTTGCGCTTATTGGAAGGTGGTTGCCAATTACCATTAGGAGTTTATTGTGATGGTAAAACAGTTTATGTTGCACACGCCAAAACTTCAAGTGAAGCAGCAAACTATTTTACTTTTGAATATGAAAATCAAGAACAATTAGCTCAAACGATAGTTGATTCGCTTTCAAAGTAAATGAAGAAAAGGATTTTCATATCCAAAAACAGCGACGATTGTGAATCTTTAGTTCACTATTGTAATCAAAAAAAGCTAGTTTTAATAGCACAATCTTTAATCGAATTTGAAGCGATTCCATTTAAAATAGAATCAAATTTTGATATCGTTTTCTTTTCAAGCATTCGTTCTGCTCAATTTTATTTTGAAAAAGCAGCAAAAAAACCAACTATTATTTATGCTTGTATAGGAGAAACAACCAATTTTAAACTCAAAAAGCTAGGAATTGAGTGTGAATTTGTCGGCAACGAAGCGGGAAATCCCCAAAAAACAGCAGAAGAATTTAAAAATTGGGTGAAAAATAGAATTGTTTTTTTTCCTCAATCGAATATTTCTTTGGGAACTTTTTCAACGATTTTACCCGAAATTCAAGTTATAAATCAAGTTGTTTACAAAACAAAATTGAAAGAAATTCAAATTAGTAAGTGTCAAATTTACATTTTCACAAGCCCAAGCAATTTGGATGCATTCCTAACAATCAATGAGATAAGTGAAGAATCTAAGGTAATAGTTTGGGGTAATTCAACATCAGAATTTGCGAAAAGAAAAGAAGTTAAAGTAGATTTTGTTTTGACCAAGTCAAGTTTGGATGAGCTATTGAAATTGCTATCATCTATATGTTAACATAAATTTAATTTTGACATTTTTTTTTTAAAGATTGCTACAATTCAAAAAAATACTATTTTTGAGGCTCAAATAATTTAAAATAGAAACGTTTTTTTTAATTTTTTCCCCTATGAAAAAAATAATTAGTTCCCTAGCCATTGCACTAAGTTTAAGCTTTGGATTTAACTCATCTTCTTATGCGCAAGAAGACACTGCAACAAATAACACTGAAGTGGTAGAAGCAGCACAAGAAGGAAATGCAGAACCAGCTAAAGAAGCTGAAGAAGAACCAACTTTAACGTTCGTTCAAACTTTAAAACAAAAGTATATCGAAGGTGATGTATTATGGATGACTCCAGTACTTATTTGTTTGATCATTGGTATGGCACTTTCAATCGAGCGTGTTGTTTACTTAAATATTGCAACAATTAATACAACCAAATTCTTAAGTGAAGTAGAATCAACTTTAAAAACTAAAGGTGTTGACGCGGCTAAAGAATTATGTAGAAACACTCGTGGTCCTATCGGATCAATTTTCTTCCAAGGTCTAGACCGTTCAGAAGAAGGTTTAGATATGGTTGAGAAATCAGTAGTAGCATACGGTGGTGTTCAGATGGGTAACTTAGAAAAAGGTTTATCTTGGTTACAGTTATTTATCGCACTTTCTCCGATGTTAGGATTCTTAGGAACAGTAATTGGTATGATTCAAGCGTTCGATAAAATCGTAAAAGATGGTCAGGTTTCTCCAACAACAGTTGCGGATGGTATTAAAGTTGCCTTGTTAACAACAGTATTTGGTTTGATTTCAGCGATCTTCTTACAAATTTTCTACAACTATATTACGTCTAAAATTGACGGATTGGTTAATGAAATGGAAGACGCATCTATCAGCTTGATAGATATGTTAATCAAAAATAAAATTACGAAGTAATTCAACTTTTAAAACTTATAGCAGATGAATGCTAATAAAATAAACTTAATATTAAACGTATTCCGTATCCTATTAGTAGTAGTAGGTGTAGGTTTAAGTTTAATGCTTTTTTCTGGTCCTGCTGTAACGGATGGAAAAGAGTTAATAGAAGCTTTTAGAGAAAGCTCGAAAATGAATGCAGCTATCTATTTTACATTTTTTATTCTAATAGCAGCAGTAGTTTTTGTTCTAGGTTTCTTCCTTTTACAATTGGTTGTAAATCCAAAGAAAACAATTATGGCAATTATTGGAATCGTTATTTCAATTTTAGTTTATATTGTATTTTATTTCGGAGGAACAACAGATTCAAATGAAACATTAGCATTAAGAAATAAAGTATCTGATGGTGTGATTTTAACAACAACAGCAGGACTTTATACAGTTGGTGTGATTTTGATTATTGGTGTACTTGTAGTAATTGCTGGCCCTTTAATGGGTAGATACAGAAAATAATTACCATGGCAAAAAGAGAAATACCTGAAATTAATGCTGGATCGATGGCTGACATCGCGTTCTTGTTATTGTTATTCTTTTTGGTAACAACAACAATGGATAAAGATCAGGCTTATATCAGAAATATTCCGAAAAAAATAGACGTTCCTCTTGATAAAACTGAAGTTCAAGAGAGAGATATCTTATCAATTAGAGCAAACAACCAAAACCAATTAATGGTTAGGGGGGTGGTTTTCTCTGATCCAAGTAAAATTTCCGATTTCGTTTTAAAGTTTTATCAAACAAATGAAAAAGTTAATGATGTTACGAATAACTTCCCTATGTATTCAACAACAACTTTAACATTGTGTGATCAAAGTATGGCTGCTTTAGACAAGCAGATTGAAGAAGCTGAAGCTGTTGGAAATGAGAAATTAACTGAATTTTTCTTGGCTTCTTATGATGAGTGGAATAAAAAGAAAAATGCAATTAAGTTGTATGGAAAATCTGAGATTCGCGAATTAAGTGTTCAGGCACACGTTCGAATCGAAGTTCAAGAAGCAACTGCTTATTCTATCTTTACTCAAATTCACAACGAAATTGAAGAGGCTCTGTTTGAGCTGCGCAATAAAGAATGTATGCGTTTATTCAATGAAGATTACGGAATTTTAAAAAGAAGATTTGCGCAAGATAACGATCCAAAAGATAAGTCTAAAATCGATTTACTTGAAATTCTTTATCCAGGTCGTATCATTGAAGTAACTCCTAAAAATTAAACATTATGTCAAAGTTTAAAAAAGAAGGAAGAGGTGCTGGACCTGCGTTAAACACTGCATCGTTACCAGATATCGTTTTCATGTTATTGTTCTTCTTCATGGTTGCAACAACCTCAAAAGAAACGGATCCAACTGTTCAAGTAGAGTCACCAGAAGGTTCGAGAACAACAGAGTTAACTCCTTACAAACAACGTTCTGAAATTGATTTCTTGTATTTAGGAACACCAAGAAATCCAAATAGAGCGAAAGCTTTTAAAATGGGTTATGCATTATCTTTAGATAACGTTGTTCAAGCTACACCTGATGGGCTTTATGCTACAAACGCTGTCGGTAGATGGAAACTAGACAAGTTTGCTCAAAAACCATCTAGAATGACTGCTCCATTGGAAACTGTAATTACTTGTTTTAAAGCTGATAGAAACGCCCCAACGGGATTAATATTTGATATTCGTAAGCAATTACAAGATATTGAAGCTTTAACCATCGCTTACGCAGTTAGAGATAAAGGAAATATTTAATACTTAATTAATTAAACTTAATTAATAAATTTTAAGCCTGGTAGTTTACTATCAGGCTTTTTTGTTTAGTTATTTTTTCCTATTTCGAAATAGGAAAATGAAATGATTAGTATTTTACGGAAAAAATTTGACAGAAAAAAAGACCATTGAAATTAATCAACAGTCTTCTATATCATAAAACTTAAAAGAAATTAAGCTTTTTCTTCTTCTTCGAAAATACGTTTAGGACGTAATTGCTCGAATAAACCTAATGTAATCCAATAAGGTAAAATAAAAGCCATTAGGAAAACTAGCAACCAAAATGCCATTCCACCAATTAAAAGAAACAATACAATACCAAAAGTGCTCATCTTCTATTATTTTTGTGAACGAATAATGTGTAAAATTAAAAATAAAAATAAACAAATCACAAAAAATGGAATTTAGAATTGAAAAAGACACGATGGGAGAGGTTAGAGTACCTGCAAATCGTTATTGGGGAGCACAAACGGAGCGTTCAAGAAACAATTTCAAAATCGGCCCAGAAGGTTCGATGCCTGTTGAAATCATTCATGCATTCGCTTATTTGAAAAAAGCGGCAGCACATGCAAATCATGACCTTGGTGTTTTAAAATCTGAAAAACGCGATTTAATTTCAAAAGTATGTGATGAGATTTTAACAGGTCAACACGACTCAGAATTTCCATTGGTTATATGGCAAACAGGTTCAGGAACGCAATCAAATATGAATTGTAATGAGGTTATCGCAAACCGCGGTCATGTGATTACAGGAGGAAGTTTGATGGACGAACAAAAAATCTTGAATCCAAACGATGACGTGAACAAATCACAATCTTCGAATGATACGTACCCAACTGCTATGCACATTGCTGCCTATAAAATGACAGTTAAAACAACAATTCCTGGAATGTTGCATTTACGTGATGCATTACAAGCAAAAGTGGAAGAGTTTAAAAACGTTGTAAAAACAGGTCGTACGCACTTCATGGATGCAACTCCATTAACTTTAGGACAAGAGTTTAGTGGTTATGTTGCACAAATCGATAATTCTATTCGTTGTATTAAAAATGCCTTAGAAGCAGTAACTGAATTGGCTTTAGGTGGAACTGCTGTTGGTACAGGATTGAATACACCAAAAGGTTATGATGTATTGGTAGCTAAAAAAATCGCTGACTTCACAGGTTTACCATTTGTAACTGCAAAAAACAAATTTGAAGCATTAGCGGCACACGATGCAATGGTTGAATTATCAGGAGCATTGAAACGTTCAGCAGTTGCTTTAATGAAAATTGCAAACGATATTCGTATGTTATCTTCAGGACCGCGTTGCGGAATTGGTGAAATCATCATTCCAGACAATGAGCCAGGTTCATCAATTATGCCAGGAAAAGTAAATCCTACACAACCAGAAGCTTTGACTATGGTTTGTGCGCAAGTAATGGGTAACGATATGGCAGTTTCTGTTGCTGGTTCAAACGGACATTTTGAATTGAACGTTTTCAAACCTGTAATTGCCTACAATGTTCTACAATCTGCTCGATTAATTGGCGATGCGTGTGTTTCGTTTACAGACAATTGTGCTGCTGGAATCCAAGCGAATTTACCAATGGTAAAACAACATTTGGACAATTCATTGATGTTAGTTACCGCTTTGAATACAAAAATTGGTTACTACAAAGCTGCAGAAATTGCGAAATACGCTCACAAAAATGGTACAACTTTGAAAGAAGCAGCAGTTGGATTAGGTCACGTAACTTCCGAAGAATACGATTTATATGTAGATCCATCTAAAATGATTGGTTCGTTGGATTAGTAACTTGTTTGAGTTAATAATTTGTACACCAATTCTTTAATGTGTATTTTTGTCAGTAAGACAAATATATAATGAAGAATATAGGAGTGATGTTGGTTTTATTTTTTGCACTACAATCGTGTAAGAAAAACAGATTAGATGATTTTACGGAAGTAACCATTATCGATCGAGATATGACTATGACTCCTTGTAGCGGTGTGTATTTTTTAATGATTGGAGATTCAACTTATAGAGCTTTAGAAGTTGTTTCAAATACCATTTTAAGTGATACTACAACATTGCCAAAAACGGTATTTATAAAGTATGAGCACCCAAGTGGTGGCTGTTTTGATTGGAGTGAAAAGAATATAAAAATCACCGAAATTAGATTAAATTAAAAGATTGATTTTAGCAATTTGTTGGGATGAATTACAATTCATCCCAACAAATTTTAATTCATCTCAAATATTACTAAAATCACTTACCTCCAATTTCCCAACACTTAATCGACCAAAGCTTACATTCACATAAACTGATGTTTTAAGAATTATTCTGCAACGAATTTTGATGAGTTAAAATGTTTCAAAATGAAAAATTCGTTGTTTTCCTTTGCTTTCTTATTCGCTGCAAGTTTGGTGTTGTTTAATTCCTGTAAAACAGGAAAGCATGAAATAATAAAAGTAGATCCTTACTTTTCAAACTATGTTTCGGGATATACTTCCGGAATGATTAGTCGTCAAAAAACAATTCAAGTCGAGTTGACTGAAGATCACATCAAAAATGTAGATGTTTTAGACTCAGCGAAATACAAAGAACTATTTAAAATTGAACCCGCAGTTGAAGGAAAAGTTGTTTGGGTGGGTGAACGAACGGTTGAGTTTCAGCCTTCAGAACCTTTAGAGGCAAATCAATTTTATGATGTTTATTTCGATTTAGACTTAGTTTCAAGGGTTAAAAGTGATTACCAAACTTTTCATTTTCAATTTGCAACGTATTCCCAAAAAATATTCGTCGAAGAAAATGGATTAAACGATTACTACTACGAAGGCCTAGACTACAAATATTTGCAAGGAAAAATTTCTACAACTGATTTTGAAGATACAGCCCAACTCAAAAAAGTAATTGTTGCAACTCAAGATGGAAAGGAATTGCCTTTGACTTTTAGTGAAGATTATGAGGAAAATACTTGGAATTTCACTGTTGATAGTATTCAAAGAAAGGATGTAAGTTCAGAGGTAATCATAAAATGGGACGGAAAACCAATTAAATCTTTTTCAAGTGGAAAATTAAAAGTCGATGTTCCAAAAAAAGGAGATTATTACCTTTTGAGTGCTAAAGTGTATGAAGAAGAAGATCAATGGATAGAATTGAATTTTTCAGAACCCATTGCTAGCGAACAAGATTTAACAGGTTTAATTGAATTAGAAGGTGAAAACCCGACATTTTCAATAGAAGAAAACACTGTAAAGTTATTTCTTAAAAATAGAATTACAGGTATAAGAAAAGTAAAAATTCACTCAGGAATTAGCAACATTAGCGGGCATCGTTTACTCAATTCTTCTGAAGAAAATCTATTTTTTGAAGCGCCTAAACCAAACATTCGAATCAAAGGAATAGGAAACATTTTACCAAATTCGCAAGGTTTGATTTTTCCGTTTGAATCAATTGGTTTAAAGTCAGTTGAAGTGAGAATCGTTCGAATTTTTGAACACAATGTTCATCACTTTTTACAAGTTAACGACCTTGATGGAAACGATGAATTAACGCGTTTTGGTAAAATCATAAAAACGAAAACAATTTTCCTAAACAAAGAGCCAGGTTATAACAGTAAAATTTGGATGCACCACGTTTTAAACTTAAATGAATTAATTAAACCTCAAATTGGAGCAATTTATAGAGTTAGTATTAAATTCAATAAAAAAGACTCCGATTGCGGTTGTGAAATCACGGAAGAAGAGACGGCAACAACCGAAAAGAAAGATAGTTGGAACGAAGATTACTGGAGGTCTTGGGGTGATTTTGACGATGGCTTCGATTCTTGGTATTACTATTACGATAATGAGTCAAGTGCTTGTAGTGATGATTATTACCAAGGAAAAGCAAAAAGTAGAAATATTCTTGCTTCAGATTTAGGATTAATCTTCAAACTTGATGACAATAAAAAAGGTCACGTTTTCGTAAACAATATGCTTTCAACCGAACCTGTGAAAGGAGCACAAGTCGAGTTTTATACGTATTCAAAAGACTTGATAACAGCTGGACAAACAGATGAAAACGGGATGTTAGAGGTTAAACTTAACGAAAAGCCATTTTTGATGGTTGCTAAGAACGGTTCTCAACGCGGCTATTTGAAACTACGCGACGGAAAAGTAAACGCACTCAATCGTTTTGATGTGGATGGTGAAGTGAATGAAAGCGGGGTTCGTGGCTACATTTATGGCGAAAGAGGTGTTTGGCGACCTGGCGATTCTTTGTATCTCTGCTTTATGTTGGGAGATCGCTTGAATAAGTTACCAAAAAACCATCCAGTACAATTCGATATTCAGGATCCATTTGGTCAAACGATTTACACGAGTACAAAAACCAAAAATGTCAACGGGATTTACGATTTTAGAACAGCAACCGACCATCAAGCAATTACAGGAAATTACACGGCTGTTGCAACTGTTGGAAATCAAACATTTACCAAAACATTGAAAATCGAAACCATCAAGCCGAATCGCCTGAAAATTGAGTTTAAGACTGCAAGCAACGGTTCTGCGGATTCGTCAAATTATCTCAAAACAAGATGGTTGCACGGAGCAATTGCTAAAAATCTCGAAGCAACAATTACAGTAGCGATGTTTCCGACAACCACAACCTTTAAAGCATATAAAGACTATGTTTTCGATTCACCTTTGCGTGCTTTTCGTTCCGATGTAGAAACAATTTTTGAAGGAAAATTGAACGAAAAAGGCGAAGCGCGACCAAAAACAAAAATTCAATTGGACCGCGGAGCACCTGGAAAATTACAAGCAAATTACATTGTCAAAGTTTTTGAAGAAAGTGGTGATTTCAGCATCGATCGCTTTCAAGAAATTTATTCGCCTTACCAAACGTATGTGGGATTGAAAACTCCTTCATTAAAAGATTACGACGAATCACTGGTGACAAACAAAAATCACCGTTTCGACGTGGTATCTGTCGATGCTTCAGGAAATCCCGTGAACGTGGAGAAAGTGCGTGTGCGTGTCTATAAAATCAAATGGCGCTCGTGGTATGAGAAATCTGATGAAGATTTATATTCCTACGTTTCCCGTTCGGGGACAATCGCTGTGAAAGATACATTATTGAGCACTAAAAACGGCAAAAGCAATTTCTATTTCCGCGTAAATTACCCAGAATATGGACGTTATTTGGTAACTGTTACCGACGAAAAAGGGGAGCATCAAACAGGAAAAATTCTCAATATCGATTGGCCATATTGGGAACGAGGTAACCGTTCTGAAAATGAAGAAGCGAAAATGATGAATTTTTCAACAGACAAAACTGCTTACGTAAAAGGTGAAAAAATTCAATTGCGTTTTCCTTCACCACAGTCAGGAAGGGCTTTGGTTTCGATTGAAAATAGCAGAAAAGTTTTGAAGAAATTTTGGGTGAAAACGCAAGCTGGAGAAACGACCTGTGATTTCATTGCAAGTGAAGAAATGGCGCCAAGTTGTTATGTTCACGTGACAATGATTCAGCCACACGCAAGTACCAAAAACGATTCGCCAATTAGAATGTATGGCGTTGTTCCAATTCGTGTGGACGATCCTACAACCCATATCGATCCTGTGATTAATGCGCCAGAAGTCATCAAACCGGAATCAACGGCAAGTATCAAAGTGCGTGAAAAATCGGGCAGAAAAATGACTTATACACTAGCAATAGTAGACGATGGATTGTTGGATTTAACGCGTTTTGCAACTCCACAACCGTGGCCAACTTTTTATCCGAAAGAAGCTTTAGGTGTGAAAACGTGGGATATGTACGATGATGTAATTGGTGCTTACGCAGGAAGATTGGACAATTTGCTGACTATTGGTGGCGACGGCGATTGGGGAAATGGTGCTGGTCCAAAAGCGAATCGTTTCAAACCAATGGTACGATTTATCGGTCCGTTTACTTTAGAAGCTGGGCAAGAAAAAACCCATAAAATAGACGTACCAAATTACATTGGTTCGGTTAGAATTATGGTGGTGGCGCACAACAACGATGGAGCGTATGGAAATGCGGAAAAAACGGTGTTCGTTCGCAAACCTTTGATGCTATTGACAACATTGCCACGCGTTTTAGGTCCTGGCGAAGAAATCAGTTTGCCAGTTACCGTTTTTGCAATGGAAAATCACGTTCGAAAAGTGAATGTTTCGTTGGAGACAAATGACTATTTTGAAGTAATTGGCAAAAAAACGGAGTACGTTGAATTTGTTGAAAACGGGGATAAAATTGTCTATTTCAGAGTGAAAATCAAACAAAAAATCGGAGTAGGAACTTTTAAAATTAAAGCGATTTCAGGGAAAGAAACAGCTTACGAAGAATTACAAGTTGACATTCGCCCTTCAAATCCAAAAATTGTGGAAAGTACTGTTCATACGTTGGAAAGTGGAGGAAAACTCAAATTACCTTTTGAGTTGTTGGGGATGGCTGGCACGAATAAAATCACGGTTGAAGTTTCGACAATGCCTTCGATTGCCTTGGAAAAACGATTAAATTATTTGATTGCTTACCCTCACGGATGCGTGGAACAAACAACTTCTTCTGTTTTTCCTCAGTTGTATTTGAACGCTTTGATGGAATTGACAGAAAAACAAAAAACGGAAACAAATTACAACATTCAACGTGCGATTGAACGCTTGCAACAATTTCAAACAGCATCAGGTGGTTTTGCTTATTGGCCGGGAGAAAGCAACGAAAATGAATGGGGAACTTCTTATGCTGGACATTTCTTGATTGAAGCTCAGAATGCTGGTTTCAAATTGCCAGCTTCGATGAAAGAACGATGGATTGCCTACCAGCAAGAAAAAGCCAAAAATTGGTCGTCGGGTGCATTTTACGGTCGTTTGGAAAGCGACGAACACAACCAAGCGTATCGTTTATACACGCTCGCATTAGCTGGAAAAGCAGAACTCGGCGCAATGAATCGTTTGCGTGAAACCAGTAATTTGACAAAAAGCGCAAAATGGCGATTGGCAGCAGCTTATGCACTTGCAGGACAAAAACCAACAGCTTTGAAATTGATTCAAAATGTGAGTACAGACGTAAGTAGTTACCGCGAACTTTCAGGAACTTTTGGGTCTGCATTCCGCGACAAAGCTATGATTCTGGAGACCTTAGAGTTATTGGGACAAAGCAAAAAAGCCGATGAAATTTTATATTCGTTGGCAGAAACAATGCGTTCTGACACGTGGCTGAGTACACAAGAAACTGCTTATGGCTTGTTAGCAATTTGTACCCTAACAGGCAAAGAACCGCTAGCTAAATCGAGCTACAGTTATCGATTAGAAAACGACGATTGGCAAAATGCAAGTTTCACTAAAACACTTTCAAAATTGGAATTTAAAGGAACGCCTTTGAGTAAAAACAAGCTTGTTGAAATTGCGAATAAAGGAGGAAAACGATTGTATGTTACTTTAACTTCAGAAGGCATTCCGATGGAAGGTAAAAAGAAAGCGAAAAGCAATGGATTAGCAATGAATGTACGTTATGTGGATCAAGATAGCAACTCCCTTAAATTGGAAAAAATCACGCAAGGAATGGAGTTTAAAGTCGAGACAACGCTCAAAAATTTAAGTAAAACGCAAACCTATAAAGAGCTGTCCTTATCGCAAGTATTTCCAGCTGGTTGGGAAATCAGCAACGCACGAATGGATGGACAAAACGATGAGTCTTCAGTGCGCTATCAAGACTTCCGCGACGACCGCGTTTACAGTTATTTAGACCTAAGTCCGGGGCAAACAAAAACCGTTACCATCCGATGCATTGCCGCTTACAATGGAAAATATTTTATGCCAGCTACGTTTGCTTCTGCGATGTATAACGAACAAATTATGGCGTATTTACCAGGGAAATGGTGTGAGGTGAGGAAGGAGAAAAACTGAAATGTAGAATGTAAAATTCAAAATGTAAAATAGAAATTAGTGAATGAGTTGGTGGCTGAGCAAATCAAAGTCATCAATTCATTAAACACTATTTCCCTATAATTAGCGTTTGTGAAAAATACAAATTCATTTTATGAGATTTCTTACGCTACTTTTCATTCTACTTCAATCGTTAGCATTTAGCCAAACGAAAGCAAAAAATTCGTTTGGATTCTATGTTCAGCCTCATTTAACGGGTGTTTTCGCACGAAAAAACATGCCTGTTGGTGAAGATTCTGTATCGAAAAAGTTAGGTGTTTCTGTTGGATTTAATTTCAATCGAAAAATTTCCGAGAAAGTAGTTTTCAGAACAGGAATCGGATACGGATTTATAAATAGCGCTTCCAATCAAACTGGCCTTATTTTTGGCTCTGACATTGACCCACAACAAGGTTATATTTCCGAATCAAGAATGGAAGGAAAAATTCAATTCCATGAAGTTCACGTTCCAATTATGTTTCAATTTAAAATCTATAATAACTTCCACATCAATGTTGGATTGGAACTCTCAAAAGCTTTTGCTGATAATTCTTCAAGGACAGTTTATTATGGAAATGGAACTATTGAAAATTTGGAAGTGAATAATGTGCTACTTTTTAATGGTGCACCACTACTAAGTGTCTTATATCAAATTCCTTTGAAAAATGAAGCTTTTGTAAGCATTGAACCTTACTTCAAATTATATGCTCGACCTTATTTATTCAACGACGTAGGAATGTATAACTTCGGTTTGCGCTTGAATTATGGATTGTATAAATAGTGAAATAAACTGTTTTCAGTAAAACAAATCGTGATTGATTTTCACTTAGATCATCTTATTGACAATGTCATTCACGTTGAATTAATTGATCGAAATCACTATTTCACAATCATTATTGCTCCATAATTTGAGAAAGAAAAAAACGTTTAGCAGTTTTCGAATCCGATATTCCTGTTTTTTTTGGTTCAGTTTTACCTTTTCGAATTTGCCGAAAACAAACCAAATCCAATCTATCCAATTCGGAAAGAATAGCTTAATTTTGTAGTCAGTTTTAATTACTTCCAAAGCTAAATGCGTAAACAAACTAATCTTCTATTTTACATCTTAAGCATTTACGTTGTTTTACAATTTTCTTGGTGGGGATTCCATTTAATTCAATTGAGTTTAGAACTTGAACCAGCAAAAAACAACCTGAATCGTCGCGTTTTGATGATTATTGGTGAAGGTTCTGTTTTTTTCATTTTGTTGATTTTAGGTTTAATGCGCATTCGAAATACCATTCGAAAAGAAATGGAATTGTCAGCTCGTCAATCAAACTTTTTATTGTCAGTGACACATGAGTTAAAAACACCAATAGCCTCTATAAAATTATTTCTTCAAACGTTGAAACGACAAAATCTACCGGACGAAAAAAGAATAGATTTAACACAACGCGCCATTGAAGAAAATATCCGTTTAGAGCAATTGATTGAAAATATTTTAAATGCAACTCGAATCGAAAACAAAGCCTTAAAACCGATTTTATCTTCATTTCAGTTTTCTGATTTTGCTAATAATATCGTTGAACGTTTTCATAAACGCACCACTAAACCATTCATTACCTTGGAATTGAAAAACGATGCTTTTATTCATGCCGATCAATTTCTTTTAGAAACGATTCTAACCAATTTGATTGAAAACGCCATTAAATACGCTGGCGAAAATGGAGAAATTAAAGTTTATTCAAAAGCTACTGCAAAAAGTTTCATTTTTGGTGTGCAAGATGCAGGTCCTGGGATCGATTTAGCGGAGCATAAAAATATTTTTGAAAAGTTCTATCGTGTTGGAAATGAAGATACAAGAACCAATAAAGGAAGTGGTTTAGGTTTATACATCGTCAGTGAATTTGTGCGCTTACACGGTGGACAAATTTCTTACCGACCGAATGAACCAAAAGGCAGTATTTTTGAAGTAACTTTACCCGTATGACAAAACAATTTGGATTAATAATTCTAGATGGATGGGGAATTGGAAATGGCTCTAAATCAGACGCTATAGCGAATGCAAACACACCGTTTATGGATAGTTTATTGCAGAAATATCCGAACGCAACCTTGAAAACAAGTGGAGAAGACGTTGGACTTCCCGATGGACAAATGGGAAATTCGGAGGTTGGTCACTTAAATATTGGAGCAGGGAGGATTGTTTATCAAGAATTAACACGCATCAATAAATCCATTCGCGATAAGGAATTTCAACAAAACAGCACTTTACTTGCCGCTTTTGCCGAGGCGAAAAAACGCAACTCTAAGATTCATTTCATCGGTTTGGTTTCAAAAGGTGGTGTTCATAGCTCACAAGAACATTTATATGCTTTATGTGAAATGGCTAAAACCCATGGATTAGAGAAAGTTTTCATACATGCTTTTACAGATGGACGCGATTGCGATCCAAAAAGTGGACTAGGTTTTTTACAAGAATTGGAAGAACAATTGACCCTTTCAACAGGAAAGATTGCAAGTGTGGTCGGACGTTATTTTGCAATGGATAGAGATAACCGTTGGGAGCGTGTTAAAAAAGCGTATGATTTAATGACTAAGGGAATTGGTACAACTTTTACTAGTTCACAAGAAGCAATGAGTTCTTCCTACAATAATGGAATTACAGATGAATTCATTGAACCGTGTTTGATTGACTCAGAAGGTTTAATTGAAAATGGCGATGTGGTTGTGAATTTTAATTTCAGAACCGATCGTCCGCGAGAAATAACAATTGCTTTAACACAAAAAGCGTTTCCAGAATTTGAAATGCAGCCCTTGGATTTGTACTATTGCACAATGACAAATTACGATGCGACCTTTAAAAATATGCATGTTGTTTTTGATAAAGATAACTTAACGAATACCTTAGGTGAGGTACTTTCAAAAGTTGAAATGTCGCAAGTTCGCATTGCTGAAACGGAAAAATATCCGCACGTTACTTTCTTTTTTAACGGCGGAAGAGAAACAAATTTTCCACTAGAAGATCGCATTTTAGTGAATTCGCCCAAGGTAGCAACTTACGATTTACAACCTGAAATGAGTGCGTTTGAAGTTCGCGACAAAATCGTTGCGTTTATGGAAGCAAAACAACCCAATTTTATTTGTTTAAATTTTGCTAATCCAGATATGGTTGGACACACAGGTGTTTATGAAGCAGTTGTAAAAGCGGTTGAAACTGTTGATACTTGCTTGCAAAAAGTAGTTGAAACTGGATTACATTTAGGTTACGAATTTTTGGTAATTGCCGATCACGGAAATGCAGATTATGTCATTAATGCAGATGGAAGTCCGAACACTGCCCACAGTTTAAACCCAGTCCCTGTTGTTTTAGTAACCAATGACCATTCGATTGAATTAATGGATGGAATTTTAGCTGATGTTGCGCCAACGATTCTTCACCGTATGCAAATCGCTTCACCAATTGAAATGACTGGGAAAACCCTTTTGAAACAAGCGAAATAATAGCATGGAAAAAATTAAAATTGATATTTGGAGCGACATAGTTTGTCCATTTTGCTTTATCGGAAAAAAGAAATTAGAACATGCAATTGCAAAACTAAACTTACAAGATCAAGTTGAAATGGAGTGGCATAGTTTCCAATTAGACCCTGACTTTCCAAAAGGAGAAGCAATTCCATCTTCAGAATACTTGGCAAAACGCAAGAATTTTCCGCTTGAACAAATCAATGCAATTGAACAGCAGTTAACCGCTAACGCAAAAAATTATGGAATTGATTTTCACTTTGAAAAAGCGTTGTCATTCAATACATTGGAGGTTCATCGCTTGTGGCAGTGGTGTAAATCATTCGGTAAAAGTTCAGAATTGAAAGAAGCTTTAATGCTTGCATACTTCACGAATGGAATAGATTTGTCTAAGGATGAAAACGTGTTAAAGGTTGTAGAAAATTGTGGTTTGAATCCATCGGAAGCGAAAGAAATTTTACAATCAAATAGGTTCTCAAATGAAGTTGATGAAGACATTTATCACGCTAGTCAAATAGGAGTGAAAGGTGTACCGTTTTTTGTTATCAATAATCAATTTGCCATTTCAGGCGCACAAGATGATAGTGTTTTTGAAAATGCATTGAAAAAAGTTGGAGTTTCATAACCATGAAGAACTTTTTCTTGTACCTATTTCTATGGTTAAATCACTGCTTTGGGCAGAGTTATACTTCCTATTTTACAGGAAATCCGAACGATATGTTGGTTAATGGAAAAGGAGGGACTTGCTTGATGGGAGGAGCTGGTGAACAAGACAATGCGATGCGTTGGTTTTTGCAGCAAGCAAATGGAGGTGATGTGTTGGTCTTGAGAGCAAGTGGTTCTAACGGCTACAATGCTTATTTATATTCAGAATTAGGTGTATCTGTAAATTCAGTTGAGACAATAGTTTTTAATAATTTAAGTGCTTCCACAGACACCTATGTTTTAGATAAAATTCAAAAAGCAGAGGCGATTTGGTTTGCAGGTGGCGACCAATGGAATTATATCAGTTATTGGAGAAATACGCCGGTTTCAACTTTGATAAATCAAGGAATTGTAAATCGAAAAATTGTAGTAGGTGGTATTAGTGCAGGTATGGCAATTTTAGGAGGAACCTACTTTTCAGCAGAAAATGGAACTGTTACAAGTTCAACTGCTTTAGCTAATCCTTTCTCAACTAATGTAACTGTATCAAATCTCCCATTCTTAAATGCTCCTTACTTAACAAATGTTATTACTGATACGCATTACGATAATCCGGATAGAAAGGGTCGTCAATTGGTGTTTATGGCACGTGCGAACGAATTGGGAAATCAAGTTCACGGAATTGCCTGCGATGAATATGTGGCTGTTTGTATCGACACTTTTGGTTTGGCAACTGTTTATGGCGAGTATCCTGCGTATGATGAAAAGGCTTATTTTTTGTCAGTAAATTGTGAAGTTGAAAACAATTTTCCTGAAGAATTAAGTGCGAATGTTCCTTTGACTTGGAATCAATCGGGAAAAGCGATTAAGGTTTATAAAGCCTTTGGAACAATCGATGGAAGTGCAACATTTAATTTGAATAGTTGGAACGAAGGAACAGGAGGTACTTGGGAAAATTGGTCGGTAAATAATGGAGTTTTAACAGAAGAATCGGAACAAAATGCTCCTAATTGTGGATTGTTTCTTGCTGAGTCAGTTAAAGTATTTTTTAAAAACCCAATTAGAAACGAAGAATGGTTGCCATTACCAAGCAATTGTAAAAACTTGAAAATCACCAATTCTTTAGGGCTAAATGTTGGTATTAACTACAACGGAAACAACTTCCAAATTCAAAAGGCTGTTCCAGGAATTTATTATATCATCTACGAATTAGACAGCATCGAATATAGAGTAAAGGTAATTGTGGGTTGATATTTTAATTCTCTTCAATACGCTTAAATTCTATTTCATCTACAGCTTTTCTTAGAAATCGCAAGAGGTGCAACATTTCTAAATGTGCTTTTATTTTACCTTGCCGACTAACTAAAAAAATATTGAATAAAAAAGTGATGGATAGTGGTATAATGAATAAATAATCCATCGAGCCACTCAAATTCCATCGAACGACTGCGTAAATTGAGCCAAAAAAACCAAGAATCGAAAAAGCAATATAAAACAGCAATATGCTTTGCCAAACAGTTTCTGACGGACCAATCAAACAACGAATTAAAGTTCTATTTTCTTGTTGATCAAATGACAAATTCAACACTGGTGACCAGGTGTGCTGCGCCTTTTTCGGTATACTCAAGCGAATAAATCGTCCATATTTAGAGCAAACAATCGTTGGGTCAGTTAATCCATGTGAATGAATTAAATCCATTATTTCCTCTTTTTTTAAAGGAGTTTCAAAATTGAATCTCGGTCGAATTTTACCAACCGCTGATTCATCGAATTTGTTAAAAGACATTCAGGATTTTTATGCAATGTAGGATTTTGAATCTAATTTACAAACTCTAAATGCTTATTTATAAAGGTTTTAAAGAAGAATAAACAAGAGAGTATTTATTCGATAATTTGGAATATTTGAAAACAATTAGTTAATTGATTCGTACAGCCAAATTTCTAAAAAACAATTTATAAGCCTAAACGATTAATGTGGTAAACCGAGAAGGCGGTTTAGAAATTTAACACCGACGAACGCTCAAAATGTCTCCGAAGCGGCAGATGAAAATTCAAATTTATTTTGCAAAATCGTTTTCGCTTTGTCGGAGGTATTATACCAAACATATTTTAGTATATTACAACGTTATTGTTAATTGGTATAAAATGTTATTGACAGAACTCGATCAATCATCATTGCAAAAATACGTTTGTCAATTTCCTTTTTAAAAGTTTTATAAAATTGGAATTCTTCATTTGTCAACATCCCTGAAACGTGCCCTAAAAGCTGAAATTTTACTTCTTTACTTGAAATAAGGTAAGTTTTCAGCTGCATTCTTTTTTTATCTTCAGGTATAGATTGAAACAAGATTTTCTGAATGAGCGGATTAAATTCTAATTCCATTTCAAATAACGCGTGCTGGTACTTCAAAATAGGTCGTAAAACTTCATTTTGGAATAATTCGATTTCAGTTGATTCTTTGGCTTCAATGGTGATTTTAGGTCGAAGGTTTTTAAGCTCTAATTCATTTCTCATAACTTCTGAAACAAGAATTTATAAAAACTGTTCACTTTTTTAAAGGCATAAAAAAACCTCTCCTGAAAAAGAAGAGGTTTTGAAATAAATCTGTTTTTAGTTTTTAACCACACGTGAAGTTAGTTGATTGCCGTTTTTAGCATCTTTAACAGTAATTAAATAGATTCCGCTTTTAAGTGTATTTAATTCTACCGTTGTTTGTTCACCTTGAAAATCAGTACTTGAAATTTGTTTTCCAGATAAATCGTACAAAGCAACGTTGAATTCAGAGGCATAATTCATATAAACAATTGCTTCATTTTGAGTAGGATTTGGATAAACACTCATTTGTGCGCCTTCAGTAATTAAAGGTTTTGATTCGCTAAGGCTTACGAAGGGTTGATTTAAAATTGGCAATTTGATTCGTGTTGCATATTCCGGTGTGAAAGCAATGCGGTTAATAGCCACACGTGGAGCCATTTCTTGACCCTCGAAGGTGTAAGTTCTACCATCTCCAGGTCTTCTTCTAAAGAATTCGTTTGGCTCGATAGGTAAATTAGGATTGGATTGGTAACGTGGATAATTTGAACTAGAAATCAAAATTTTCATTTTATGTTCTTTTCCAAAAGTGTAACCAATTGGCATCATTCTAAATGAATATTCATAAATCTCACCGATGTTTATGTTTTCAAAAACTGCGTTATCATCTTCTTGACCCTCAACGATTGAACGGGCGTAGTTTCTGGCTCTTGCATTTACACATCCTTCAACTACATACAACTCTCTACCATCAGGATATACATCTACCACACGAACAAAGAAGTCTGTATCTGTAGGACCAGAAGTTACACCAGAAGGATTTGATTTAGCATAAATTGTTGCCTCTGGAAAACCAACAACACAAAGTGTATCTTGAAGTACTTCCGTTTCAAATTGAATTACTCCTGGTCGATCCATTGTGTATTCTGCCCATTCAACTAAATTAAATTGTCCTTGGCTATCGCGTAAACCGTCAGGAGTTCTAACAATCATGTTTGCTCCTCCAATCGTTAGAATGGGATCATCTGGATTGTGCAAATACATACTGAATCCTTCATCGTTTGTAGGTTGAGAAGTATTTACCGTTCCGTTTTTGTGTAGATAAAAATTTTGCCAGTTTATACCTGTAGTTAATGGAAATTCATCTGCTCCATACCAATAATTTCCAACTGCATCGTTTACAGTTGTACCATCATTCACAGGACCAACAACATAAAAACGTATGTCTGGAACAGCATCAAAATCTTTGTATTCAACCGTTGAAACCTCAGCTCCCTCTAAACCTGTGATTAAAGGTTCACCTGTAGCAGGTATGTCATAAATTTGGATAGTGCCTATTGGATCTGTTGAATTTGCAGCTCGAATCGCAACTTTTAACCCGGGTAAATCTGTAGCTCCTGTTAAAAAACTAATCAAGTCATTCAGTGGAATTTTATAATCTTCGGCTGGTACTCTAACTTGCACTAAACCTGCGTTACTCCATTCCGTTGATGCTTTGATGAATGCTTTTGGTTCGCCCAAATATTGTGTTGAATCATAATTCAAATTGTAACGATACCATTGAATCAACTCAGAGTTTACAGCACTTGCCAAAGGTAATTCAGTCTGAGAAAACGCTCCCAATTCAATTCCAAGAATACTACTAACGTTTTCTTTGTATTCCATATCTCCAGTAACTCTTCCCCCAACCGTTTGATGCGCCCAAGGACCAATTATTAATTTTTGTAGGTATTTACTCTTTTTGGTTGGATCTAAATGTTGTTTCATTAAGTTCCATGTTTCAATTTGTCCATCTGTGAAAATATCCCACCAACCTGTTAAATGATAAGCAGGTGTTTCCATGTTTGTGTAGCGATTTACTGTTCCATTAATATCACCTAACCCTTGTGCATTAACTGGAGCACGGGAGGCGTCCATGTCTTTTCGACCGATACTGTTAGGGTAATATCCAGCTGGTCCTCCTAAATATCGCACACTTGCAAAATGGTCAATTGCGTTGGCTGCAGCTACAAATTTGTTAGGTAAACCATAATCTGTTGCTGAATGTAAGTCGTTATCGATATCATTGTCTATTTCATTCAAATCGTCATCTGTACCTGTAAAAATTTGACCTTTTAACCAACCATTTACTAAGCGATCTCTAAAAACACCATTTTGAAATCCTGTACTTTTGTAAAATTCTTGCGTTGCAACTATCGGAACCAAACACTTGATTCCAGGTTCATCTGGATTTATTTTTCTTGCAGCCGCTGCTTGATATTGATTGTAACCTAATGCTGATGCACCAAACATTCCAATTCTACCATTGGTTAGTTTTGCAGTTGTTTCTGGTGTTCCATTTTGATCATTGTCAAACGACCAATCAAGATTCAATATTTGTTGAATAGAATTGTATCCATCTTCGTGTTTATTTCCGTTTCTTGGATCGGAAAGTGGTGTAACGTCTAAAACATGTCCATAAGTTGGGTGATATGGGTCTTTGCTCCAACCATCTGAATAAAGCGGTAAATAAACTCCTTTTGAAGTATATCTTCCGCGCATGTCTTGAACAGCGTAACAATAACCTAACATATTTATAGGTGAAGCGATTCCGTCCCACGTTCCTTTGTTGTATGGAGTTCTCGAAAAAACCATCGGTAACTGATACGGATTTGGATTTGGCTGACCATTTATTG
The DNA here is from genome assembly GCA_044350515.1 of Crocinitomicaceae bacterium. Classification (GTDB taxonomy): domain Bacteria; phylum Bacteroidota; class Bacteroidia; order Flavobacteriales_D; family Crocinitomicaceae; genus UBA952. The sequence goes on from JBILHL010000001.1 coordinate 242,871, forward strand.
AATCGTACATGATAAATTGCACGCCTTTTTTCAAAATTTGAATAGGGACAGTTGTACCCAAAATATCTACGTCTACTAACAATGAGTCACGGAGAATTGGTAAATAAACATCTGTCATCAATTGGATCCCGTCGGGCATAGTGATCGGGATAGTAAACTTGGTTGACAGTTCTTCCAAATTGTCTAATTGACCATTGTTATTTGATACTTGGGCACCTAAATTATTTACACCAAGCGTTACAACTAATCCAAATAAAATTCTCTTCATATCAGTTAATTTTTTCCTAAATTAAGTTAAAATTAAGACACTAACAATAAAAAGTAAATAAAATTAAAGTTTTAATAGTTTAATCCTTGTATTTGTTGAAGAATCTATAATAAAATAGATTCCTTTAGTAAGTTGTTCAAATGCAAACACTTCACAAACTGAACTCAACTGAATTGTTTGAATTGTTTCTCCATGAATATTTTGAAGTAACAATATTTTTCCGATTTCTTTCGATTTAATTGTAATGTTTTCTCTAAATGGATTTGGTGCTACAGAAAAAGTTAGTTCTTTTTCATTTTCGTTGATTGAAATCGCTTTATTCTTCAAACAACGAATGGAATAACCGGATTGTTTCTTTACATAATTTTTCACTAAATTGTCACTTAAATAATTCGCAGATCGAAACCATCCAAATTGATTATCCAATTGAGTTGAAGTCCACCAATAAGCATATTTTTCTATGTTTGCAAAATTCCCTCCGTCATATCTACAACCAGCAGGAAGACCTGAAAATAAACTTTCGTTAGTAGCTCCCAAATTTGGAGCCTTCCAAAAAAGTGTGTCTTGAATTTTCATTTTTCCACCTGCAACGCCATTTCCTCCTAATAAATCAGAATAATCAGTCCATTCGTCATCACTAGGTACGTGCCAACCCGAAGGACATACATTTCTTTCGTCAATTGTGACGAACCAATTGTAAAGATTTCCATAAATTTCATTATTCGTACTACTTTCATTATAAGTCGAATAAACTGCTGTATTTGCAACTTGCCAAGCGTTATTTTGAACTAGATTTTGAATAGAATCTCCATTGGAGAACAATTTTGATTTTAAATTTTCTGCCATCCATTCTTGCTCATTTTCTAAAATTATAGTGGAATAAAAATTACCCTCAATATCAAAAACTCCTGTTCCTGATGTTGGAAATTGAGCCAAAAAAGAAAAAGAAAAGAAGAATTGAGAAATGATAAACATCAAACCATTTCTTTTTAAAAAATAAGAAACAAAATGTAAAGTTTTCATAACAATATATTTAGACGTAAATTACTGAAATATAGGTTTTTGAATTCATTTCTCTTAACAATTTTCATCTAAATGGTTATGTAGAATTTATTTTCAGTTTTTATAAAATTAACAAAGAATGTTAAAAATGTTTAAATTAATTTTTAAATTAGGGAAAAATTAAACCAAAAATCATGATTAAAATCCTCAAAAATCTAGCATTAATAATGGTTTTAACCTTCATTGGAGGTAACGTTATTGGACAAGTAAAAAACTTTAGTGGAGTCGTTACTGATAGTGAAACCAAAAAACCAATTTCCTTTGCAAAAATTGTTTTAACAGAAACGAATCAAGGTGCGATTGCCGATGACGCAGGAAAGTTTACCATTCAACTAGATTTTTCGAAAGGGAACAAGGAAAAAACTTTAACCGTTCGTAACGCAGGTTATCAAGATTTTAACCAATCAATTAATATAAATTCAAATCCAATACTTTCAATTTCTTTAGTAAACGAGGTTATTTCATTGAACGAAGTTGTAGTTTCAAGTTCACGTATCTCTGAAAAAATTCTTGAATCGCCCGTGAGTATTCAAAAATTGACGTCACAACAAATTTTATCTACTTCAAGTGGAAATTTTTATGAGGGTTTCAAAAACTTGAGAGGTGTAGATATTTCTAGTTCAAGTGCTGGTTTTCAAGCAGTGAATATGCGTGGATTTAACACAACTGCTCCGGTTCGTGTCGTTCAATTTGTGGATGGAATGGACAATCAAGCGCCAGGTTTGAATTTTCCTGTTGGAAATCTTGTTGGTGCAAATCCTTTAGATCTTGAAAGCGTGGAAATTATTACTGGTCCTGCTTCTTCTTTGTATGGTCCAAATGCATTTCAGGGTGTTGTAAATATGATTTCTAAAAATCCATACGATTACCAAGGTCTTTCGGCTGAAATAAAAACAGGAACTCGCAATTTAGTGGAAGGAAATGTGCGCTATGCCGAGGCTTTTGGTAAAGATCAAAAATTTGCGGTAAAATTTACAGCTTCTTTTATGCAAATGAAAGATTGGATTGCAGATGATAGCGCTTCAAACATTTATGGAGACATTTCTGCAGATGTGAATCTTTCCAATATCGTATCAAAATTACAATTTGATCAAACTCAATCGCAAGAAGACATCGACCAATGGGTGGCTTTGAATAACTACATTGAGTTCAATCCAGTTGTTGGACAACAAGGGTTGAATGTGAAAAACGTTGTTGCTCCTGGTTATTTTGAAAATCAATTGGCTAATAACAATGTTCAAAGTTTCAAAACAAGTTTGGGTCTTCACTATAAATTGTCTCCAAATTCACAAATTTCTTACACAGGAAAGTTTGGTTTAGGAACTGCAATTTATCAAGGTGCAAATCGCTATTCTATCAAAGATATCATGTTCCAACAACACAAAGTTGAATGGAGTGGAAAAAATTTCTTAGTAAAAGCCTATGGAACTTTTGAAAACGCTGGAAATTCGTACGATGCGGTTTTCACAGGAATCAATGTTTCAAAAGCTTCGATTGCTGATAATTGGGTACCAACCTATTTGAGTACTTTCTTTAATACACTTTCTAGTTTAAATAATGATTATGCAAATGATGCCAATATTGCGGACGTTCAAACATCAATGGATGCAGCTTTAATTGACGCCAATAATTCTTGGTATCAACCTGGAACTGCCGCGTATGACAGTGTTAAAAATGTAATTACTAACAACGCTGATTTACAAAATGGTTCAAAATTCGTTGACCGCTCTGCATTTTATCATTTAGATGCGCAATATAAATTTGACAAAGTAAAATGGATGGATTTACAAGTGGGAGGAAATTTTAGGTATTACTCTCCTCGTTCTTATGGAACAATTTTTACAGATACACTTGTAAATTTCGCAGATACTTTAGAAAATGGTTCTGCTGATAGAAACGCAGAATTTACCAAATTATCGCTTTGGGAAATGGGAGCTTTTGTACAGGGAACAAAACGTTTGTTTGAGAATAAATTAGTAATTAATGCATCGGCTAGAGTGGATAAAAATCAAAATTTTGAACCGCAATTTTCTCCTCGTCTTTCTGTTTCAACGAATTTTAAAAACAATAATATTCGCGTGGGTGTTCAATCGGCATTTAGAACACCAACCCTTCAAAATCAATACATTAATCTTAATCTAGGACCAATAACTTTACTTGGAAACTTAAACGGTTATGACAATGTTTATACACTTAGTTCAGTTACAACTTTCAATGATAGTTTAGCCGCTTTAAATGGTGATTTGAATGCAATCGACCCAGCAATTTTGAAAAAAGCGAATTATGCGAAATTGAAACCAGAACAAGTGAAAACAATCGAAATTGGTTACCGTGGAGTGATCAAAGGAAAACTATTTATCGATGCTGATTTCTATTATAATGAATACACAAATTTCATCGCAGATGTTAGAATTGTTGCTCCGTTAGATGGCGCAATTGCTGGAGAAGAAAGTGGTTTTGATGCAATTGTAACAAAAGATTACAGTGTTTACCAAGTTCCAGTGAATAGCACAAAAAAAGTTAATTCAATGGGTGGAGGTTTATCCTTAGCTTATTACTTGCCAAAAGGCTACCAAGTTTCAGCAAATTACACTTACGCAAATTTAATTACTGAAACCTTGGAAGAAGATTTAATACCAGGATTCAACACTGCGCCTCACAAAGTGAACGTAGGTTTGACAGGCAAAAATGTTTGGAAAAACCTTGGATTCACAACCAATTTTCAATGGGTTAACGGTTTCGAATGGCAAAGTACCTTTGGAACGGGTCAAATTCCTTCTTATCACATTTGGGATGCACAATTAAACTACAATTTCAACGTGAAAGAAAGCAAGATGATTGTGCGTTTAGGTTGTTCAAATATCTTAGACAAGAAAAGACGTGAAGTGTTCGGTGGTCCAATGATTGGAAGGATGATTTATACAAGTGTTGGATTTGACCTACAAAAAAAGAAAAAATAAAGACAGTTACAAAATCCATTACTCATCGTTACTCCAAAAATTTAACATCCTCATTAACAATAGTTAACTCCGGTATTAAATTTATGAAAAGCCTCGATTAATGACTTTCGCAACTGTTTAATATAATAAATTATAAAGCTAAATTAATTACAAATGGAATCAAGTGCAATAACCACCATTTTTCTGCCTGTAGCATTGGGTATTATTATGCTCGGTTTAGGGCTTTCTTTAACAATTGCTGATTTTCAGCGCGTTGTAAAATTTCCGAAAGTCATATTTATAGGTCTTTTCTGTCAAATGATAATTCTTCCTGTTGTGTGTTTTTCAATCGCAAAAGGCTTTGGTTTGGCTCCAGAATTAGCAGTTGGATTAATGTTATTGGCTGCATCTCCTGGGGGTTCAACGGCGAATCTTTTCAGTCATTTAGCAAATGGTGACGTTGCTTTGAATATCAGTTTAACAGCTTTTAATAGTATTTTAAGTATCTTGATGTTGCCACTTATTGTGAATTTTTCCATTGATTATTTTATGGAATCGGGGCAAGTTGTTCCTTTACAATTCAAGAAAATTATTGAGGTTTTCGCAATAGTATTAGTCCCTGTTGGAATTGGAATGATTGTAAATGCAAAAAACCCAAGTATTTCAATCAAATTAGAAAAGCCTGTTAAAATCTTATCTGCCCTGTTTTTAGTATTGATAATAGTTTCTGCCATAATCAAGGAGAAAGCGCATATTGTTGAGTATTTCCAACAAATTGGTATTCCAGCGCTTTTATTCAATGTGTTGAGTTTAGGAATTGGTTATTTCATTCCAAGAATGTTGAACATTGGCAAAAAACAAGCTATTGCAATCGGTATGGAAATTGGAATTCACAATGGTACGATGGCTATTTTTATTGCTACAACTGTTTTAAATAATAGTGTCATGAGTATTCCACCAGCAATTTATAGTTTGATCATGTTTATTACAGCTGGGATTTTTGGGTATGTTGTTAGTCGTAGAACAACATAATTTTCAATGACTTAGAGGCAACTTTAGAAAAATTTTTTAAGTCTAATCTCTGAAATTTATTTTTATGAAAAATTTGTCTTGTTTAATTTTTTTGTTCCAACTATTACTTTTATCAACTAATGTTTTGGGTCAATCACCAACTTGCAATATTCAACAATTAGATGCCGCGATGGCACAGGCAGGTTTTATACCACTTAATGTTGTTGGGTATCCTTGTGCTAAATATTATTACAATCCTTCGACTACAAGTAATTGGAATACAGCTAGTGCTCAAGCAACGGCAGTTGGAGCCACACTTTTAACAATCTGTGATCAAGCTGAAAATGATGCGGTTTTATTGGCTGCAAATACTGCTGGCGTTACAGGAGGTTTATGGATTGGATACACTGATGCAGCAACTGAAAACACATGGGTTTGGTTGGATGGAAGTCCTTGCACTTTTACGAATTGGAATCCAGGAGAACCCAATAATACATCAGATGTTTGTTCTTCTACTGGTGAAGATGTGGCTATCATGCAAATGAATAATGGTAAATGGAATGATGTTTATGCAAATCCGGGTTTTCCTTGCATAACACCTGCCCAATATGCTTCTTTAGTAAAAGTAAATTTATGCCCTGTGGTAACTTCAACTGCGAGCGCAAGTTTAGTTTGCGAAGGAGACGCCGTTCAACTTTCAGCAAGCACATTGTTTGGTTCACCAACCTACACTTATTCTTGGGTTAATTCTAGCAATCAGTCAGTTGGAACAGGAAGTTCCATAACACTTAATCCATCCTCAACCAATTCTTATGTTGTTACATCAACTGATTTATATGGTTGCTCAGCTTTGGATACAGTCACAGTAACAACGCAAAACTGTGCTCCCGACTTAGCAGATATTTGTTGTCCATACATTGGTTGGGATTACATTAAACCAATTACGATTACTAATAATACACCCTTAGCGACAACAGCTGATCTTCAAACTTTGTTACTTATTGACACCCAAACACCTATTTCACAAGGGAAAATGCAAGCAAGCGGAATAGACATTCGATTTGCTTATGAAACTTGCGGAAATTTCCTGGAATATTATATAGAAAGTGGAATCAACACTACTCAAACCAACATTTGGGTAAAAATGCCAAGTATTCCAGCGAATGGAAGTTTAACGCTTTACTTATATTACGGAAATGCTGGGGCTGCTCCTGCCACTATTCCTTTTACAGGTCCAACAGGAATGTTTCCATCTGTTTTATCTGTTGCTGGAACACAAAATTTGTCTGGAACACAAAACTTTGATTGGATTGAGATTCAAACGGGTGCAACTGTTAATATGACAGCACTTCAACCAGTAGTTTTACAAGCAAGAAGAGTTATTTTTAACGGAACATTTAATGGATTAGGTCAAGGTTTTGCAAATCAATCAGGACCTGGTTCTGGAGGCTCAGGAAGTGGAAGTGTAGGGGGTGGCGGCGGTGGTTATGGTGCTGCTGGTGGTGGTGGTGGGAATGCAAATGGCGGTGCAGCAAATGGAACAGCAAACGGAACTGATATCGCTATGGGTTCTGGAGGTGGAAATTCAGATTGTAACGGCGCATCAGGTGGTGGGGCAATGAGTATAACTGCAAGCTCGGTTACTATCAATGGAACAATGAACGTTGATGGAAACACAATTACAGCTGCTTGCGGAGAAGAAGCAGGTGGAGGAGGCTCTGCGGGTGGAATTTTAGTCGTTTCGGAATATTTATCAGGTAATGGAACCTTAGAAGCGAAAGGAGGAAAAGGTCAAAATAGCAACAATAAAGAAGGTGGAGGCGGTGGCGCAGGTGGAAGAATCAAATTTTTTTGGTCTTCACTAAATACTTTTTCAGGAAGCTTAACGGTTACTGGAGGTCTTTCTGGTACTGGAGGACAAAGCGGAATGCAAGCCGGAGGAAATGGAACAACGGCACAAATCCAAATTCCAGGAATCTCAGTAATTGTTGCACCAGAAGTTCCAGTAAGTATTCCAACAGCGAGTTTTTCAGCTCAAAATGTATGTGTAAATACGCTATCATCTTTCAACGATCAATCTAGTTTTCAGTCAGGAGGTTCTATTACCCAATGGTCTTGGAATTTTGGTGATGCCTCAAATCCTTCCACTTCTCAAAATCCTATTCATGCTTATGCGACTTCGGGAACTTTTACGGTCACACTTACAGTCACATCTAGTACTGGTTGCACCGATGAATTCACTGGTCAAATTACCGTTAATGAAGGTGCAACTGCGGGTTTTACAGCGACTAATGTGTGTATTGGAAACACTATAAACTTTATAAACACAACAAGTTCAAACGCTACTTCTTGGTCTTGGAATTTTGGTGACGGAAACACAAGTACCTCGCAAACAGTCTCCAATACGTATGCCGCACCCGGAACTTACACTGTTACAATTACAACTCAAACAGCAAACGGATGTATTTCTATTGCTTCTAATCCTGTAACTGTTTATGCGCTTCCAACTATTCAAGCAGGACAAGACGTAACTATTTGTTTAGGCCAATCGACTACTTTATCAGCAAGTGGAGGAACTTCTTATGTTTGGACACCAACACTAACAAATGGACAAGCCGTTTCTCCAACTCAAACCACAACTTATGCAGTAATTGGAACAGATAGTAATGGTTGTGAAAACACAAGTGACATTACAGTTACGGTTATCCCCATACCTATTGCTAGTTTTACAGCTAATGAAGTCACAGGAGCACCTGGATCTGAATTTACTTTTACAAATACAAGTTCAAACGCCACAAGTTACAATTGGAATTTTGGAAATGATTCTCAATCAACAACAACAAATCTTGGTACAGAATCGGAAATATATGTAAATGAAGGTATTTACATCGTTACATTAATTGCGAGTAACGGAATTTGCGACGATAATGAAACATTAACCATCACGATTGTTGTTCCAATTTTAGAATTTTTTATTCCCAATGTTTTTACTGCGGATGGTAATACAGTAAACGAAACGTGGTCAGTTCAAACTAAAAATGCAGTTTCAGCCAACGTGCTAATTTTTAATCGTTGGGGGAACGTTATAGCGGAGTTAAAAGAACCCAATGAATCGTGGGATGGAACTGTAAATGGAAAGAAAGTAAGCGCTGGAGTTTATTTCTACAAGTATGAATTAGTGGATAATTACAATGAGAAATTTACGGGCCATGGTCATTTTACATTAATCCGTGACTAAGCGTTAAATTTAACACACTGAAATTATAAAATTTGTAACTTTAGCGAACTGAAAATCAAAATTTCACTTCAATTAATCATTTTAATCTTCATTTTATGAAAAAATCTTTACTTGCTTTAAGTTTTTTACCCTTGTTTTCTTTTGCTCAGATGACTGCTGCAAATGAACCTGCAAACGGAACAACTGTTGACCTTTATGTTTGTGACTCAAATACCGTTCTATACGAAAACGTTACAGGTACGGGTGTTACTTGGGATTACAGCGATTTATTAGGAGTTCAAGAGTTAACTAAGACTTTAACTGTTGAAGCTGTTGACCCAAATACAGTTGATTCGATTTTTGTTAATGCAACTAAAAAATACAGCATTGGTGAGTTATTGACGACTTACTATAATTCTTCTGCAACTGAGCGTATTTCTCAAGGAAATGTATTTTCTGAACCTAGTTTAGGTACTGTTTTCGTTAAATGGAATGTGGATAACCAAAAATTAAATAATTACCCATTTGCTTTAAATGATGAAGTTTATGATCCATTTGATGGAAATATTATCAATGAAAATTTAATTGCACCAATTGATACGGTTGCAAATGGTGGTTCGTATTCAACTATTGATGGTGTTGGTACTTTAAGACTTCAACAAAATGATTACAACAACGTAATTAGATACTACATCACAGACACTTTAAATACTGTAATTTACAATGCAATTTTTGGAGAAGTTCCAATTACTTTAACGCGTGAATGGTACGAATACTATGACTATACAACCTCAAATCTTCCAATTTTTGTTGTTGTTTCAATCAAATTAACTTCTGCGTTGTTGAACAATGAAAGCACTTTGGTTTTGTCTAAAGATATGCCAAACGATTACATCGGTTTAGCTGAAAACAATATCGGAACGTTTGATTTATACCCAAATCCAGCAGACCAAGTGTTGAATATTAACACAGAGGGTGATTTCAGCTATTCAGTAATGAATGTAAATGGCGAAGTGTTAGTTAAAAATACTAACTCAAAAACACTTGATATTTCTTCATTTAGCGCAGGAATTTACTTTGTAAAACTTCAAAATGCTAAAGGAGTTCAAGTAAAAAAATTCGTTAAGAAATAATTTCTAACAATCTTAAATTGAAGGGGTTTCGTTTCGGAATCCCTTTTTTTGTTCCTTCAATTTCTTTCTTTACCTTTGTCCTCGCATGAAAAACATTTTCATTTTCTTCTTTACTTTAATCCTATTCATTGGAAACATTGGAATTCCAGTGTTTACACATGCTTGTGAAGAAGATGGAATATTTCGTTCTTATTTCATAAATACGGAGAATCATTGTGAAAATGAGCAATCAGACTTGCCTCCTTGTTGTCAAACAGAGGAAAATGAAAAGGATGATTGTTGCCACGATGAAACTGATTTAATTCAATTAAAACTTGATTATTCCATAACTTGGAATCAATTTCATTTTACAGATTTATACTATTTACAAACACCTTCTATTCAAGTAATATTTGCTGAAAACTCAGCACTTTCAACGACTACTTTACCAACCAATAAAGGCAAAGATCCTCCGCCCAAGCCTTGGGGAAAAACGTTACTTATCGAACAACGAGTATTTAGAATTTAGAAGATTAGACTGAAAATTAATGTCTTAATCTTTTAAATATTTATATGCAAAAACTTCTTTTAACTGTTCTGCTGAGTTTTGGTTTTTACTCAATTAGTACAGCACAAATAAAGGGATTGGTACAAGGTTCCGATTCCACATCCAAAAAACCAATTTACGGAGCGAAAATCAAATTACTCCAAGCAAAAATAGGAGTTGTCTCCTCCGAAGAAGGAACTTTTGAACTTGTTCTGCCTAAATTATTACCCGACACATTAGTCATTTCCGCTTACGGATATTATTCAGATACAATCGTTCTTGATAAAAAAGATCGTTTTATCTCTTTGAATGTTGTGTTGTTTTCTGATAAGCTTCTTCCTGAAATAGTAGTTAATTTCCGTAAAAATTCACATGGAATTGCGAAGTTAAAAACCTTACATGTCGAGGAATTAACTTCAGCTGAATTGCGAAAAGCTGCTTGTTGTAATCTTTCTGAATCTTTTGAAACAAATGCCTCAGTCGATGTAAACATAACAGATGCTGTTTCTGGAGCCAAGAAAATTCAAATGATGGGATTAGATGGAGTGTACACCCAAATTCAACTAGAAAACATTCCGTATTTGCGTGGTCTTGAAAGTTCGTTTGGCTTACAATCAATTTCTGGAACTTGGATAGAATCCATTCAAATTACAAAAGGCACAGGAAACGTTGTTAACGGCTATGAATCAATGGCGGGCTTAGTGAACTTAGAATTGAAAAAGCCCAAAGAAATGGAACGATTTTATGCCAATGTTTATCAAAACGCTTTTGGTCGTTCAGAATTAAACTTGAATGCGGGTACTGTTTTGAACGAAAAATGGAGTACTGGTTGGTTGGCGCACGCTTCCACTGTTTATGGAAATATTGACCACAATCACGATGGATTTCGCGACTTACCAATGGGCGATAATATAGCTTTTATGAACCGCTGGGAGTTTCACGGTAAGAAAAACGAAGCACAATTTGGATTCAATGCCTATCAAGATCGAAAAGTAGGCGGAGAAACTGGTTTTTACAGAGGAAAACCTTCAATTGTAAATCCTACAGCGAATTATGGCGTGTTATTAAATTCAAGACACATCGATGTCTTTGCAAAAACAGGATTTTTTGGTAAAAAACCAATGCGTTCTTTGGGAATTCTTTACAATCTGAAGTATCAAACAATGGATGGTCAATTTGGATTACGAATGTTTGATGGAACTGAAAAACGAGGATATATCAATGCCATTTATGACGATATCATTGGCACAAGCGACCATAAAATCAAAATTGGAGGAAGTTTGGTTGCGCTTGCAATTACCCAACAAGCAGATTCTTTAGTTCAAAACCGAACAGAAATTGTTCCCGGTGTTTTCGGAGAATATACGTTTACAGGTTCGCGATTTACTGGTGTTTTTGGTGTACGATATGATTATCACAATTTGTATGGTAGTCAATTTTCACCAAGAATTCACACGAAATACAGCGCATCTGAATTTACTGATATTCGTTTCACAATTGGTAAGGGCTGGCGTGTGCCGAATTATATCATTGATAACATTTCTTTGCTTGCCAACTCCAAACAATGGATTTCACCAACAGAAACAAAACCAGAAATTTCTTGGAACGCAGGAACTTCAATCGTTCATGAATTTAAATTTGGAGGACAAAAAGCATCAATCAGTATTGATTATTACCACACTCGTTTTACCAATCAATTAGTGGTTGACCGAGACGAAAGTGTAAATGCTATTGTTTTCACTAATCTAGAAAATGCGTCTTATTCCAATAGTTTTCAAACCGAATTGAGTTTGTCTCCCTTTAAAAATTTCGATGTTCGCTTGGCTTATAAATTCTTGGATGTAAAAGCAGAATACGGAGGTGAAATGCGTCAGCAAGTTATGATTCCTAGAAACCGCGGATTTATGAATTTGGCTTATAAAACGCGTAATAAACGCTGGGAATTTGATTTAACTTGTTCTGTTTTTGGAGCTTCTCGTTTACCTGTTCAAACCAGTAGCGCAGATACAACATTGATTTTATTCAATACAAAAGGTCAGGTTTATCCGATGGTAAATGCACAAATAACTTACGTTTACAAGAAATGGAACATTTACCTAGGTGGCGAAAATTTGACAAATTTCAAACAGCAAAACCCAATTGTTGATGCTCAAAATCCATTCAGTAGTTCCTTTGATGCAACAAATGTTTGGGGACCAATTATGGGAATAAATGTCTATGCGGGACTGCGGCTTGCAATTCCACAAAAAAAAGACAAACACGTTAAAAAAGAGCAATTTAATAATCATGATAATCACAATCATTAATTCTTACAATATGAAAAACTTACTTTTTTTATCCCTTTTTATCTTCATTGGAACAATTGGATTTTCACAAAAAGCTGAAAAATTCAAAACCATCATCATTCAAACATCCGCGGAATGTGGTGATTGCAAAACACGTTTGGAAGAAAAATTGAACTATACAAGCGGAATTAAATTTGCAGAATTAAATCTTGAAAGCAAAAAGCTAACGGTGAAATTCGCAACCTCTAAAATAACGGAAGCGCAAATCAAAGAAATCATTAATGAAATTGGTTACGACGCCGATGATCAAAAGGCGAAGAAAGAAGCAGTTCAAAAATTACCACTTTGTTGCCAACCAGGTGGGATGAAGCAGTAGGGACTATTCGTAAAGTACCGAAATTGGCTAAAAACATATAAAATATAGCTAATTAAACAGCTGTTTTAATTGATATTTGGCTGTTGTGACGGCTATAAAACTTAATAATTGGCTGTTTGAATGATTTTTTTCATTCTTATACTTGTATCAAAGAACTATTTCACTAACTAAAGTGAAATTCGCTGCTGCGAAGAAAAAAAACATTCTTAATACGAATAAAGAACATTACGAATGGATAAATCAATGTAATCCCGACCACAGGAGTGCACCCGACCCAAATTATCCAAACCATTTCAATAGTTTAACCGCACCAAAAACGCACATTCGAAACGGAATACATAAAATTTATGGAATTGCATGGGTTTAACACTGTGAAATTCATTGACGAATAAATCGTTAAAACGATTGTGAAATCCCCACGTTTGTACCCCATAGGTGTGGGTTTAAACCCACACCTATGGGGAAAATACCCATATTTAAAACCATATCAATGGTTTAAACAAAATCATTATATACTCCATTGATGTTAACTAGAGTTCCTTAAAAGTTTAATTTTCAAAATAATACTATTTTGAAGCATTGCTTGTATTTGAAGTGCTTGTCGGAACTATAGTTACACTTATGCTTATATTTCAGAATTTTGATTAGCTTTTATATAAATTATTTTTCTATTATTATTTTCTTTTCAACGCTACCGTCATTATAAAGATAGAATAGTAACTCATTTGGTTTTTCAATCGATTCATTTCCCATTATATCAAAAACCTTGATTACATATTTATTAGCAGGTAATATATTATTTAAACCAACTGAGTTATTTTTCATACATCGTAAAACTCTACCCGTTTTTTTGGGAAATAACGCGTTATAGGTTGAGGCTCCATAACATGATAATGATCGAAAATAAGCATCAGTTAATGGGATTGCGCCATTATTAAACTCAGTAGAAGTCCATATTGAGCCATCCTCACCTACACCATTAAATAAACCATTTCCTCCTCGATAACCCCCTGCTAATGCTGAAAAACCACTTTCATTTGTTGCATCTGAATTTGGACATTCCCAATTTTGCGTCCCTGCTTTTTTTAGTTTTCCTCCCGCTATATAGCTGTATTGGTTACCAACAGAACTTGGGTCTAGATAATGAACTAATAGTTGTGTAAATTCTAAATCTGTTGGTATATGCCAACCTGTAGGACAGACATTTCTTGGGTCTGCTGTTGTATACCAATTATATAATTTCCCATATATATTTTCGTATTGATTATCATTATTGTAATGAGCCCACGCTCCTGTTGTAAGACTGCTCCAGGGAGTACTTTCCGTAACGTTGGGTATTTGATCACCATTGGCATAAGTGTTTGTTCTCAGATTTTCCGACATCCATTCTTGGCCATTAATTATTATGGTTTGATAGGTATTTCCATCAATGTCTGTTACACCAGCACCTGGTGTGTAAAGTTGAGATATTCCCAAAAATGGAATTGAGAATAATAAAATTAGAATTGATTGTTTTTTCATTAGTTACTTTGTTTTAAATTGTTTATTTTTTCATAAATTCAACCAAGAATTATTCATCATCATTCTTAAAACTAATCCTAACAAATCGAAGAATAAAAGTGAAACTTCTTATAAAATTTCGCACAATGGCTCTTTGTTCTTTAGAGGTTTTTGAATCGAACCATTCGAATTTTGATAAAATGGAAATTAATTTATCTTCCGTTTCGTTTTCATGGGCTTCAATCACAAGGTGAAGAATATCTAAAACATACGGCGAAACATTGAGCACAAGATCAATCCAATAAGGAGATTTCTTGCTCATAGATTCTATCATGACAGAATTTCTTTCTTGATTACCATAAATTCTATGCCTGCTTTCGTACAAACGAAGCTCAAAAAACTTCACTAAATCAGGTTCTTGATTTCTTAATCTTTGTCTTGACAAATATTCATTGTTAATCTTTTCAAAATTTTCCAAAAGATTCATCAAATTTGTAAAGCTATTGACTGGAGAAAGCAATTCAGATGGATGAATTACATTTTCATTATTGATTGATGTAAGACGTATTTTTTTCATAACAGTATTCTTATTTATCATTAGATTTTGGTACTGAATAGAATCAAATTAGATACTTTTCGAATTACAAATTAATTCCCAAAATGAAATCGCATACCAAATTGCAATGCCCACCATGAATGTTTACTTGGGTTACTATCGCCTTGACCGTCAACTGCATTTAACAATCCTTTAATTCCATATGCAAGATAATTAGGCATATACCCTAAATGAAGTTCTGAAAAAGTAGAAAAAACTTCACTTTTCCCAAAAAACTTTTCCCCACCTATAAAAGCTGATCCACAAAACTTTTTTTCACCATCATATTCTTTAAAGGTATATTGACCTGTAAATAAATTTAATTCTTCTTCAACATAAGATGGTGAAATTGATAAACCAACTGTTAATCCTACGTAAGAAGTAAACAAACCTTTATTATTATCAATTTTTTGAAATTGATATTTACTGACACCTCCTAAATAATGAGGAAATCCAATACCCTTAATACCTAAACCATAAAATGCACCAACATCAAAGCGTTCATTGAGTTGATAGTTTACGTCAACCTTAGCAATTGAAGCTAAAGTAGATAATCCAATATTCAAACCTTGCGCTTTTACAGATGAAAAACTAATGGTTAAAGACACTAATAATAAAATTTTTTTCACAGATGATAATTTAAAAAGCTCTTACTCTTACGCTTTTCAGAATACGCGACTTTTTTAATAAAAGGTGGGACAAATTTATTTTTAAATAGTGAGACATAAACCCAATTTTATTTCTAACTTAGGCGAATTAAAACTATTTTAGGCATGACAAATCAAGAACTAGGTGAAAACGTAAGAAAAATCAGAGAACTGAAAGGATTTTCCCAACAAAATCTCGCTGATGAAATTAAAGTAGATCAAAAAACAATCAGCCGCATTGAAAAGGGAGAATTATCACCTAAGTTTGAAACATTGGTCAGTATTGCCAAAGCACTTTCGGTGGGTTTAAGTCAATTATTATCGTTCAACGAAAACTTGATTTTTAATAATTATATTCAGGAGCAACACGGTGGACAATTTGTCGCTTACAACAACACCGAAATTGAAAAAATCGAAAATCTTTACAAGCAATTATTGAAAGAAAAAGATGAGGTAATTGAATTGTTGAAGAATAAATAGATTCTCTAACGGCGTTTTAATTCCTTATTATAAATTTCTATTGCGGGATCGGAAACGAAATTCAGACTTGGTAATATACGAAAAAACAATCAAAATTTAGATTAGTATATAATCATAATATTTCTTAACTTTAAATATTAGATTTAAGTTACTTACTAAATGGAATTAATTACAATAACTGAAATAGAATCAAAAATTCTATCTTTTCGAGGTGTTCAAGTTATGCTTGATAAAGACTTGGCTACATTTTATGAGATAAAAACTATACGCTTGAGAGAACAAGTAAAAAGAAATCCAGAACGATTTCCCAATGATTTTACATTTCAATTAAATGATTTTGAAGTTGATTTATTGGTATCGCAAAATGCGATACCTCAACTGATTCAATGGTTTATCTAACAAAAACACTCATTCGAAACGGAATACATAAAATTTATGGAATTACACCGGTTTAATGATGCTAATCCGCCGAGGCGGAGGATGAACTATAAATCGTTGAAACGATTATTTCGTTATGTAATCGCCTCCTAGGTGCGGATTTAAATCCTCACCTAGGAGTGCACCCAAAACACATCTTCAACCATTTCAATGGTTTACCCAAAACAAATGTTCCAAACGGAAAACATAAATTATGGTATTAAACGTCTTTGGATTACTTCACCACCACCACCTTTTGAAAACTACTATATTTCTCCTCAAAAAGAAAATTGAAATAATAAATTCCATTTGTTAGGTTCGCTTTTTTGGGTAAATCAATAGCTTTTTGCCCTACTTTAACCTTTTCAAAATAACGTTCATAAACGATTTTTCCACTTTGATCGGTAATGAAAAGCTCAACGTTTCCTTGTGTTGGCACTTGAAATTGAATCTTCACGTCACCATCACTTGGATTGGGGTAAACTTTAGTACTAAATGGATTTACACCGTCAATTGTAGTGATTGAATTGGTGGAATTTTTCTTTAACCAAACTTCATAAATTACATTGCTCGCACTTGTTGCTGCCGTATTGTTATTGGTGAATGCACTTTTATCTGTGGAATAAATTCCTCCTAAAACATAACCAATCATAACTGAATCACCTACGAATTCATTCATTTTCAACACTTCATTGCTATAATGAGCCAATGCTTTGTTTGGTATAAATTCTGAGCTTGACCCTGCTAAATTGGGCATTTCAGTTCCAAAAACAAATTCTTGAAGCGCACCATTTGAATCACGACTTACTAAACTTATTGTTTTCACAAAAGGAACCGTTTGGTCATTTACTAATTCTCCATTGGAAAGATAATATTGACTGATTCCACCGAAGAAAATGGAGTACATTTTTTCAATGTCCGCATCGTACAAACCAACATTTGCAGAATGGTAATTACTTAAATATTGATTGAAGGAAGTAATAGGGGTATGCCCTGAAGCTTTCACATCCACTGGATAAAGAAAAGGTAAATCTGCATTTATCTGAAAAACGCCTGAAGAAATTGTGTAACCAAGTTCGTTATTTGTAAAAACTTGTGGCACCAAATTGTAATCGCGTCGGTGAAGATTAACTTCATCCACAATGGAAGAATAGTTTGAAATTGATAATTGCGTCCCTGAATTGTTTATTTTAAACTTACGTATAGCGCTTGTATAGGTTTGTGTGTAAGTTGGATTTCCCATCGGGTTGTAACGACCATCAAAACGATGCCCACCAACTAAGTAAAAAGTGTCTCCGATTTTTCCTAAATGTCCACCAGTTACTGCAAAATTCTCATCGCTCATTTGTTTGAAAAAACCTTCAATTACTTGGTCGTTTATGATTGCGTTGATTAAACCACTTACATTGATAGAAATCATTTTCGGGAAAGTGATATGGTCGTTTGCCGTTGGACTAAAAGCGTATCCTCCAAGAAAATACAAAGTGTCTTCATCTTGATAAAAATTCATATTCGTTGATTGTAATTGCTCTTTTATTGAAACGTCCAAAGCATTGATACTCGCAGTCCAAGATTGATTGGTGTTGATGTCTAAAATATAGATATCCGTATTATTTTGATTTTGAGGAAATGCATTGAAAGGTTGACGCGCGTGTAAACCATCTTTTCGTCCACCGATTAAAAGTACTTTACCATCCAACTGAGCAAAAGCATACGAATGCAAACCATTGAACCCATTGACCGTTTTGGCTACTAGTTGAAGTTCATAAGGAAAGGAATTTTGTTGAGCAAAGAATAATTGAGTTACGAAAATGAAAGTAAATAAAACAGAAAGCAGTCGCATGATTTTAAATTTGAACAAATTACCGTATTTTAAAGAAAACTTTAAGCAACTTATGTTACATTTAAGATTATCAATAATCTAACTCAAATTATTGATTGTGAAGGTGTTTTCGTAGGTTATTAACAATTTTATTCATCTTATTTGTTAAGATGATTTAATATCAATTATTACATGAATTTATAATTATCTCATTTTCAAATATTTGTTAATATTCGATGAAAACCATGTTTTGTTCAAAGTCTTTTGATAAATAAACATTTACTACTGAAAACCAAATAATTAGGTATTACATTTACTTCATAAATAATTTAAATATGTTTTTAACAATTTTAGCAATCAAAGGAATAGTAGGCTTCGCAATTGTAGGTGGAGCAGTATTAACTGGGATTTTGATTACAATCATTATCGAACATCAAATGAGAGAACATTAAAACAAATTCTCTTAAAGCGTGTTTTAGTTTCATGTTAAAACAAGCGCTTTTCTTCTTATTTCTTTTGGTTATTAGTTCATCGTATGCCCAAAAAAGCAAATCCAAATATAAAAATGCCTATTTTGCTTCTGGATGTTTTTGGTGCGTAGAAGCTATTTTTGAGACAGTCAAAGGTGTGGATTATGCAGAATCTGGTTACACTGGAGGAGAAACCAAAAATCCTACTTATGAGGCAATTTGCACAGGAAAAACCGGTCACGCGGAAACAGTAAAAGTTCACTACGACACGACAGTAATTTCTTACAAGGAATTGCTTCGTGTCTTTTTTAATTCGCATGATCCAAGCACTTTGAATAAGCAGGGTCCAGATTCTGGAACACAGTATCGTTCGGCTATTTTCTATTCCAATAGCTATGATAAAAATCAATCAACTGATTATATCAAACAGCTAAAAAAAGAAGGTAAATTCAAAACAATAACAACACAAGTTGAACCTCTAACTGTTTTTTATAAAGCGGAAAGTTACCACCAAGATTTTGAAAAAAATAATCCGAACAATCCGTACGTCAAAAGCGTGAGTCATCCTCGAATGGATGCATTTAAGAAAAAAACAAAAGAACTTCTGAAGAAAAAAACAAATTAATCTTTTTTAAGATTTATTTTTTGTGTTCAAAATTCACCCTTTCTAGTCAAGTAATAAATATTTATCATCACAATTGCGGCGTTGGTAATAACGATTGGGACAGAGGCCAAAAGTGTTCCGTAAACGATGAAAAAAGCACAACCAAAGCTATTAATTACGCGTAGATAAGTCATTTTTTTCATTATGAATGAAATCAAAACGAGTGCTGATGCCACGTAACCAATGTATTCTGTATATTCTTGCATGTTAATTCAATTTTGAAAGCGGAAAGATACTCGAATTTGTCAAGAATCAATTATATAAAAAACATTGAATTCAATTGATGGTTTTTTATCAAAAATTGCAAAGGATTTTTTTTGAATTATCTTTGCAGTATGGCAAAACAGCGACTCAGTTTATTCATTTCAGGTAAAGGCACCAATGCAATTAATCTTATTCATTATTTTAAAGATTCAATACAAATAGAAGTGGTTGCCGTTTTGTCAACAAAGGAAAATGAAAAGGTAGAAACACTTTGTTTAGATGAAGGAATAGCTTTTGATTTATTCACTCAAAAAAAGATAGAAGCGCTTGAATTAATACAATTTTGCGAAAATTATAAAACAAATTGGATAATACTTGCAGGTTTTCTAAAGAAAGTTCCAGAAGAATTTGTACACTATTTTCCAAGTAAAATCATCAATTTACACCCAGCACTACTTCCAAAATTTGGAGGAAAAGGAATGTATGGAATGAATGTTCACAACGCCGTAATTGAAGCAGATGAACCCAAATCAGGTATTACAATTCATTATGTAAACGAGGAGTTTGACAAGGGTGAAATCATCGTGCAATTTGAAACAAAAATTGATTCAAAGGAAACGGCAGAAAGTTTGGCAGAAAAAATTCACGACTTAGAAATGAATTATTTTCCGGGAGTAATTGAAAGAATTGTTTTAAACTCAATTTGAGTTATAAAAACCTTCATTGTTTATTCCCAATTGTACTAACCTGAGTCCAATTTTAATAAGCGAACTCAGGTAACTAGTAAATACATTATTTTTGAAACTCGGAATTCATTCGAACTGAGGTTAACATTGAATTATACAATCAACTCTGGTTCTTTTTCGATTTCCTTGCCTCGATTTCTCAAGTTATTTACTTTCTCAATGATTTTATCGACAACATAATACATCATTGGTACGACGATTATTGTAAGGAACATTGAACTAGTAAGTCCACCAATCAAAATCCAAGCTAAACCATTTTTCCATTCTGCACCCGAACCTGTTGCAGTTGCAATTGGAATCATCCCAACTACCATAGCAATGGTTGTCATTAAAATCGGACGCATACGCTCACTCACAGCTTCCAAAAGTGCATCGTAAACATTGTAGCCCTTTTCCTTCAAATGATTGGTAAAATCGACAATCAAAATCGCATTCTTCGCAACCAATCCGAGTAACATTAGCATACCTAACATCGTGAAGATTCCCATATTGGACGAAGATAAATTCAAAGCCAAAATTGCCCCAACCAAAGAAACTAAAATGGAAAACAATACGACAAATGGATAAACGAAGTTATCGTATAGCGCAACCATAATTAAATACACCAATATTAATCCAATTCCCATTGCTGTTCCCAATGCTCCCATTGATTCTTTTTGACGTTTAATTTCTCCACCCCACAACATACGAATATTTGGGTCAAGTGGTTTGTCTTCTAAATATTCTTCAATTTGAGCTGACACATTTCCAGCCGCTGTTCCCAAAACATACGAGCGAATTGTAGTGTTTGAAATACGGTTTTTACGCTCTAAAGAACCATTTCCATTTTCTACTGAAACAGTTGCAAACTCACTCAACAAAATTTGTTTACCGTCGTTCGATGTAAAGGTTAAACTTTTAATATCATCCACATTTTTTCGGTCAAATTTGTCCATCATAATTCGGATGTCATACTCCTGACCTTTCACATCAAACTGACTATCATCATTTCCTGTTAAGGCATTTTGAAGTTGCATTCCGATAACAGCAATTGGTAAACCTAACTGTCCCATCTTTGTGCGATCTAATTCAATTCGAACTTCTGGTGTTATATCATCCGTAGAAATTGTAGGGTCTTTTGCTCCCTTCATATCCAAAATAGCTGCTTTCAATCTTCGTGCTTCTTTCATCAACAACTCACTGTCATCCGATGAAAGGAATATTTCAATTGGTGCTTCTTCCGATTCAACCATCCCCATATTCATCGTTTTCACCTCAACACCTGGATATTTATCCTCGATTTTGTCGCGAATCGCATTCATATAAGTGATGGTCGGGAACACGTTTTGCATTCCTGGTTTCATTTTCACCGTAATCTCGGACTTGTTTTCTGCACCAAAAGACGCTGCTCCCATCCCTGAACTTGGACCTCCAACATTCGAAAATACAATATCAACCACATCTTTCTGTGCTAAAATCATCTTTTCAATCTCCAAGGTTATGGCGTTATTTTCTTCGAAAGTAGTACTCTTATCGTATTTTAATTTGACCATAAATTTTCCTTGATCTCCTTGCGCAACGAACTCTTGACCTACAATTCCAAGTCCCATAGTTGCCATACTTCCAATAAAAATGGTTAAAATAATTCCTCCCATTAACAATTTATGACGAAGCGACCAACCTACTAATTTCACATATTGTTCAGTGAAAATCGTGATTCGTCTTTCAAACCAAAGTAAAACAGCTTGAAATGGATTTTTAGGATTCAACTTGATTTCTTTTGCAAAACGTGACGCCAACCAAGGAGTTAAAGTAAAACAGACAAACAAAGACATCAAGGTTGACACGACGACGACAATTGAAAACTGGTGTAAAATGTCGGAAATCGTTCCTTCAATAAATACAACTGGCGAGAAAACCACAACGTCCACAAGTGTAATTGCTAAAGCTGTAAATCCAATTTCATTACGTCCATCAAGTGCTGCTTGTCGTCTGTTTTTACCCATTTGTAAATGGCGATAAATATTTTCCAAAACCACAATGGAGTCATCGACCAAAATTCCAATTACCAAAGACATCGCAAGCAAAGTCATTAAATTCAAGGTGTATCCCAAAAGGTACATTGCAATAAATGTAGAAATCAAAGACGCTGGAATGGAAACCAATACTATGAATGCGTTTCGCAAGCTATGTAAGAACAATAACATCACTGCCGCAACCAAAATAACTGCTAATTCTAAATCGTGAATTACAGCATCAACTGATTCGATTGTTGGTATAGAAGTGTCAGTTGCAACCGTAAATTTCAAACCTTCCTTCTTGTACTTTTCTTCAATTTCTTTGAAACGTTCTTTAGTTGCTTTTGACATATCCACAGCGTTGGCATCACTTTGCTTTTTGATTCGCAAACCAACCCCGTTTACACCATTGAATCGACTTACTGTAATTTGGTCTTCGATTCCGTCAACAACTTCAGCTACATCACTTAACTTCACTGTAGAAGTTCCTTTGGAATACAATACAAGTTCCTCCAAATCTTTGATTGTTTGGAATTTACCAGCAAGACGAACAGTCATTTGTTCTTCGTTACTTTTCAATTTTCCAGTTGGGAATTCAACATTTGCAGCCGCGATTGCTTGATTAATTGCCGCAAAAGAAAGACCATAACGTTTCATTTTGTCTTTGTCAACATTGACTCTAAATGCACGACGCTCACCACCGATTACTTGCACTTCTGCTACACCTTTAGTTTGTTTGATTAAGGGAAGAATTTCATCATCCATCAACTCCATAAAGTCGCGATCGTCCATATTTTCGGCAATAGCACTAACTTGGAGAACAGGCGAAGCATTGGGTTCTATTTTTGCAATTACTGGCGTCTGAGAACCTTCGGGTAATTTATTGAGGATGTTGTTAATTTTCCGCTGCGCATCTTCCAATGATTTATCGATATCGGCAGAAGCTTTGAATTCTAATAGTAACACCGAAGCATTGTCCAAGGAAAAAGCGGTTACTTCATTGATGTTTTCCAAACCACTTAAGGCATCTTCTAAAGGTTTAGAAACTTGGCTTTCAACAGTTGCAGGAGAAGCTCCAGGATAAGTTGTTGTGATTGTTAAAATCGGAGGAGAAAAATCAGGAAGCAATTCGTAGCTCAACTGATTATAGGAAATAAGTCCACCACCAATCAAAATTGTAAAAATAACAATGATGAACGAAGGACGTTTTATGGATAATTCTGTAAGTGTCATGACTTAATTATTTTGTCGTTTTTACGTTTGCATTGTTTTGCAAATTCACTTGACCTTTCGTTACGATTTTATCCGATTTAGAAAGACCTGAAATCACTTCGATATAATCTCCATCTGATGTTCCAGCATTGAAAGAAGTTAAAATTGCTTTTCCATTTCTTACCACATAAACTTGTGGGTTTTTAGAAGAACCAACCAACGCTTTTCTAGGTACAGCAAGTGCTGTTGTGCTTTTTGAATTACTTAATGAAACCGAACCATACATTCCTGCCATAATGCGATTTGCACCAGAATTTTGAACTGTTGCTTGGATTTTGAAGTTATGTGAAGCATCTGCTTGCACAGCAATTTGAGAGATTTTTCCAGTAAAATCAACATCTCCGTAAACATCCACGTGTGCTGAAATAGCTTGTCCTTTTGTGAATTTTAGCACATCGCGCTCAGGAACAGAAATAGTTAATTTTAAAGAAGAAATATCTGTTAACTCGACTATCGGTGTTCCTGGCATAACCATCGAACCCAAATCTACCATTCGCTTGCTAACGACACCGCTAAAAGGAGCCACAATTGTTGTACTTCTTAATTGTCTTTGCAATTGTTTAATCTTTACCTCTGTTGTTTTTACTGCTAATTCGATTTTTTCTACCTCAGCACTTGCAATAACATTGTCTTTTTTCAAACTAGAATAACGAGCATTGTCATTTTTCAAATTTTCCAAGTTCAATTGAGCTTCTTGAATTTGCAATTGAATCAACTCATCGTCTAATTTTGCAATCGTTTGTCCTGTTGAAACAACATCTCCCTCTTCTACCAGCAATTTGATTAATTTACCAGAACCGTCAGAAGCGATATTGTTTTGATGAGCAGCATCAAAAGTTCCCAGAAATGAAAGCGAACTTTCAAACGTATGAGTTGTGGGTTGTGACACGTCAACAAGAATCGCTTCAGAAGCATCGCGAATGTATAATTTTGCTTCAACTTCTTTTTTATTTGACATTAATTTCATCGCGCCTAAACCTACTAAAACAACAGCTCCTAGTGCAATAATTATTACTCTTTTGTTCATGACTTTTTATTTAATGTTTCCAATTGATTTTAAATATTCTAATTCAGCTTGACGTAGTTGAATGTAGGCTGAAACTACATTTGTTTGTGCTTGTTGCAATCCATTTTCAGCAAGTATTAAGTCGTTTGAACTACTCATACCTTGTTTGAATTTTAAAACTGCATTTTTATGGATATCTTCTGCAAGTCGTAATTGTTCTTTGGTGACACTTAAAGCACCCGTTTTTACTTCGATTTGTTTGCGATTATTGTCAACAGTCATTTCTAATTGTTGATTAAGTAAATCGTATTGATTATCAAGTTTTTCCTTGTTCAGCTGATTCATTTTAGCTTTGTGGTATTTTTCTAAGCCATCAAAAAGTGTCCAATCCAAGCGCAAACCTATGAACGCACCGTCAATTCCTTTTCTAAAATCATCTTCTGGTTTTAAGTTGATGTTATAGTTGTAAGCCGTATAAAAGGAAAGATTTGGCAAGTAACCCATTGTAATTCCTTTCTTTTCTTCCGCATTCATTTTCTTCTGAGAATCAAGCATTTTAATAGCCAAGAAATTCGTCTCGTTTTGATCAACAAGAATTGTTTTTTCAACAAGTTTATCAGCTTCAAAAGTTAAACTAGCTTCCTTTGGATAACCAATATAAATCTTCATTAATGACTCTAACTGATCTTTAGTCGCCAATAAGGAAGCTTTCGAGTTTTCCAAAGACAATTCATTTATTTTTAGCTTGTCAGCTTCAGTTTGAACCACCAAACCTTGTTGAACCATTGATTGCATATTTTTTATCAAAGTCTTGGTATTTACCAAATTGCTATCTATAAATTCCAGTTGCTTTATAATTCCCTGAATCAAAAAATAAGTGTTTGAAACTTGAAACCTCACATCTTGAATGGTCATTTGCTGTTGCGTTTCCATGATTTCAGCGTTCACAGCAAGCGCCGCTAAACCATAGTTTACTTGTGAATTAAACAAAACTTGGGTTAACTGTACAGTATTACTCAACACAAACGGAACACCAAATTGAACGGTTGTAAAAGTTCCCGGAGGACCACCAAACATTTCTGCAGGAATTACTTGTCCAGGAATTTTAGCGTTGTATTTATAGTCCGCTGAAAAATTAACTTGTGGTAATCGAGCTGCAAGATATGCACCACGTTGCTTTTGATTAATTTCAATGTCTAACTTGGCATTGCGAACTTGGATATTTGCTGTGTCCGCCATTTTTAGACAGGAAGCTAAATCCAAGGTTTGAGCATTTGTAGCATTAGTCGAAACGACCAAACCTACTATCAAACTCAAAGGGATTAAAAAAACTGATTTCATTAAATTGATTTTTGTGGGAATAAATAAGAAACTAACATATCGGTGACAATTTTTTTGTGGGATTTCAACTGTATTTCATAAGCTTCATCAGACATTTTGTGAATTCCTTTCATTAAATTTTTACTCATAAATGGAAAATCACAATTCGACATGACCAGTAATGTTAAACTCACCAAATCAATTTGGCGCATGGTTCCAGCTTCAACGGCGCGTTGGCATTCTTCCACAATTCCCGAGTTTAATACCTTTTCAAAGTACGAACCATCTACTTCATACCCTTCTTCGCGGTGTAACTCGTTAACTATAAAACCAGGTAATTCGGGATGACGAGACAGAAAATCGTATTCTTTTTCAATTAGCAAACGAATCTTATCCTCTAGCGATTTGTCTGTTCTAAATACTTCCACCATCGAATTAACAAACTCTTCCATTGCATCGTGAAAAACCAATTTAAATAATTCCAATTTCGATCGGAAATAGTAATTCACTAAAGCAACATTCATTCCTGAAGCCTTGGCAATCTCTCTTGTTGAACAAGCTGCAAATCCTTTGGCAATAAAAACTTCCTTTGCAGCAGCCTTTATTTTTTGCTCAGTTGTTATATCATTTTTCATAGGTACTTCAAAATTAAACACATGTTTTAAACAAGTGTTTAAATCAACTGTTTAATTTATGTTAATTTATAATCTAACATTGTTTTTTGTTGAACCAGAATGACGCATTTAAATTATCATCAACTTGTTTTCGTACATTTGATTGAAGGATAAATCTTTTGGTAAGAAAGCCAAAAAATCTTATAAAGTTCCGAAAATAGGTATTTATCATTTCTGAAATTAAACCTACAACGATTTCAATAAGTTTTCTATAAGGCAATTGAAACGTTCATTGATATTAGTAGAAACCCGACAAGAAAAATTCGATAACATTATAATTTTTGTTAACCAAAAAATTATATCCGTTTTCATTCAAATATAAAAAATCACTTAAATTTATAGATTAGATACTCAATAATAAAATTATGATTTCATTTCTTTATAAGAACTCTAAGTATTTACTCATATTCATGTTACTATTTTCTGTTTTATCTTGTGAAAGAGAGATTTTGGTAGAAAATGAAGTAAGATACGAAGTTGAAAGTGAATATCACTATCCCATATTAATACAATGGACGGGTTCAGATGGTGGCATAAGCTCCAAAAACCTGATAGATTCAGAATGGAAACAAGAAAGTTCCAATAAGTTCTCCTATTCTTTTAAAACTAAGAAAAAACTAAATATTTTCTTTCAAGGTGAAAACCCAAATTCTTTATCAGATGTTAAAATTAGATTATATGTTAATGATGAACTTGTTCAATCTGCGGAGGCGAATTCGCAATTGAAAGCCATTATTAATTATCAGTTATAGCCAGAAAGTAAATAAGTTTTGATAAATAGTACTTAAAACTAGTTTGATTTAGTAGTAAAACCATGTTAAAGCAAGGAGGGAACTAATTTCTCATGAACTAGTTTTCTTGGTTTAGTTTGTTTTGCGGTGAAAACACGCTCTAATCTCCGCAAATTTGCGGTGAATAATTCATATATTTACCGCATAAATGAATTAAGTGATGGCAAAATACATCTACGAACATCAAAATTGGACAGATTTTTCTTGGGATGAAAAGGCAATCAATTCTTTGTTTGGCGAAGTTAGATTGATGCAAGGTAAAATCATTGGACAAATGAACGCCTTGGGTTTTTCAACGAAGGAAGAAGCAACGCTAACCGCCTTAACTTTAGACGTCGTAAAATCCTCAGAAATAGAAGGAGAATTACTCAATTATGACCAAGTACGCTCTTCAATTGCAAGACGTTTGGGATTGAATACCGTTGGTCTCGTACCTAGTAATCGCCATGTAGAAGGAATAGTTGAAATGATGCTCGATGCCACACAACGTTTTACAGATCCTTTAACTGAGGAACGACTTTTGGGTTGGCACGAAGCTCTTTTTCCAACAGGTTATAGCGGACCGTATAAAATTGAAGTTGGGCAATATAGAACTGGCGAAATGCAAATAGTTTCTGGTGCAATAGGGAAAGAGAAAGTACACTATGAAGCCGTGAAGCCAGAATTTGTGAAAGCAGAAATGGATAAATTTTTAGAATGGTTTGATGCTGAAAATGGAATTGACAACGTATTGAAAGCAGCAATTGCTCATTTTTGGTTTATCATCATTCATCCTTTTAACGACGGAAATGGTCGAATAGCTCGTGCGTTAACAGACCAATTACTTGCTCGCGCAGAAAGTAGTGGAGAACGATTTTACAGTATGTCAAGCCAAATTCTAATCGAAAGAAAACGCTACTATGAAATATTGCAGAAAGTACAACACAGCACAAATGACATCACCGAATGGATGCTTTGGTTTTTAGAATGCCTTAAAAATGCGATGCTTTCAACCGAAGACACCACGAAATCCATCCTACAAAAAGCAGAATTTTGGAAAAGGAACGAAGCCACCCCAATAAACGAACGTCAGCGCTTAATGCTCAATAAACTTTTTGATGGTTTTGAAGGGAAATTAAAAACCACCAAATGGGCAAAAATCACCAAAACCTCAAGCGACACCGCATTAAGAGATATAAAAGATTTAATTGAAAAAGGAATTTTAAAACAAACAGCGGAAGGTGGACGGAGTGTGAATTATGAAGTGATTTTTGGTTAATGCAATTTCTTGAACTTGAAACAAGGAAATAGCTTTTTTATGGAGAAAGTACATTTTTGGAAGTACTAACAGGAAACGAACTTTCGAGAAGCAGCTAAATTCTAAATGGCTAGACGAAAGGTTGTTTCGAGAATTTATAAGTTAGCGGTAAGCATATACGAACACTTTAATCAAAATGAAACTTCCACCATACGACAAATTTCCAAGTTTTTCGAACGACAAAATATTGTTAAGACAAATTCAATTTTCCGATATCAATGATATTATTGAAATTTCATTCTACGACTCTATTCAAGCCACAACATTGACACAAGCAATTGAAATGCAAGCCAAAATAAATGTAGACTATAAAAATGGAAATTCAATACACTGGGGAATTGTTGACAATTTAACAAATAAAATTGTTGGGACTTGTGGTTACTACCGAGGACTTGACAAAGGCGAAGGGGAACTGGGTTGTGTTTTATTATCCCAATACCGCGGGCAAGGTTATATGACTTTTGCAATGTTATTAGCAATTGAATTTGGACTAAATAATATTGGGCTAAAACGCATTTGGGCTATAACAACTAAACAAAACGAAAAAGCAATAAAACTTATTGAGAAACTTAACTTTATTAAAATAGCAGATTTGGACAACAATGAAGTAGAATACGAATTAAGACAAAATTTAAATTTAACAGACTAATGAAAAAATGCCTACCGCTAACAGCACCTAACCTCAAATGGCCCGTTGTTGTTCGCTGGGAAAAATTTTCTACATTGGATATGCAGTTCTCACGTAGATTGCCAGTTACGGGCCATCTGCGGTTAGCTGCCAATCGTTATAAAGCATTACAAGACGTGCAACAATAATCAAAGAATAAGGACATGAACACAATTGAAAAAATCAAAGAGGAATATTCATTTATAGAAGCAATAACAGGAAATACAAGTTGTTATCAAAATTCGATAGAATATAAAGGTCATGGAAAATTCTGTGATGTTTATTTTAATAGTGATAAAGGAGAATTGTTACAATCCCAAATTGATAGTTACACTGACTTCGAAGATAAATATCAAAAATATCTTCCAGAGATTAAAAACTCTTTCCTGCCATTTTTTTCGGCTACTGATCAACAAAAAATTAATTTGGGCAATTTTGATATGATAACTTTTGATGTAATTGAAGTGCCATACAACAATCAGGATTACGAATTAATGTTAGTCTGTAGTATAACAATTCGAAAATTCCTCATATTTAAAAAAGATGTGTGTCTTCATGTCAAAATAAAAAATGGCAGAATAAATGGGGTTGAAAGAAAAAGATATTACGGACACTAAAAAAATGCTTCATAACACTGATCTTGTTGTATGCCTCAGTTCTTTCTTCGAAAAACGTTTTTTATAAAAGAAATTAATTTAACTTCAAATTTGGGTTTATTTTAAAAAGTTCAACAAGCAGCCAAGTCCGAAACCGTTAAAAACATCAAACAAAACTCACTCCCTTCTTTTTAGTTCCCAAACTAACATTTCGTCAACTTTTAAGAAGAACTCAACTAATCATTCCCCCTTTTTCCTCCCCAAAACCCCCTCCAATCTAATTTTCAAACGATTTCTAATTAAATGCTTGAAAATTCTAAAATAAAACACGTATATTTGCGCCCAAATTTAAACAGCGTTAGATGTCATCAATTAAAGGAAAAATCTCACAAGTTATCGGTCCAGTTGTGGACGTTCGTTTTGAAAGAGGAACTACTCTTCCAAACATTTTTGATGCTCTTGAAGTATATAGAGCAGATGGTTCAAGAGTTGTTCTTGAGGTGCAAGCGCACGTTGGAGAAAACGCAATTCGCGCAATCTCTATGGACTCAACAGACGGATTCACACGTGGTATGGAAGTTATCTCAACAGGAACTTCTATTAAAATGCCAACAGGAGAAAAAATCAAAGGTCGTTTATTCAACGTTGTTGGTGAAGCAATTGATGGTATCAACGAAATGAGTAACGAAGGTGGGTTACCTATCCACAGAGAAGCTCCAAAATTCGACCAATTATCAACAGCAACTGAAATCCTTTTCACAGGAATTAAAGTTATCGACTTAATCGAGCCTTATGCAAAAGGTGGAAAAATCGGTTTATTCGGTGGTGCAGGTGTTGGTAAAACAGTATTAATCCAAGAATTGATTAACAATATCGCTAAAGGTCACGGTGGACTTTCTGTATTCGCAGGAGTTGGTGAGCGTACACGTGAAGGAAATGACCTTCTTCGTGAGATGTTGGAATCAGGAATTATTAAATATGGTGACGACTTCATGCATTCTATGGAAGCAGGCGGTTGGGACCTTTCAAAAATCGATTTAGAAGAAATGAAAGAGTCTAAAGCTACTTTCGTATTCGGACAAATGAATGAGCCTCCAGGTGCTCGTGCTCGTGTAGCATTATCTGGATTGACAATTGCAGAATACTTCCGCGATGGTGACGGAGAAGGACAAGGAAAAGACATCCTTTTCTTCGTTGATAACATCTTCCGTTTCACACAAGCAGGTTCTGAGGTATCAGCGTTATTAGGTCGTATGCCTTCTGCGGTAGGTTATCAACCAACTTTGGCAACAGAGATGGGTGCGATGCAAGAACGTATTACCTCAACAAAAAATGGTTCAATTACATCTGTACAAGCGGTTTACGTACCTGCGGATGACTTAACGGATCCAGCGCCAGCAAATACATTTGCTCACTTAGATGCTACAACGGTACTTTCTCGTAAAATTGCTGAGTTAGGAATTTATCCTGCGGTTGACCCATTGGATTCAACTTCAAGAATCTTGACACAAGAAATCGTTGGTGAAGAACATTATAGCTGTGCACAAAGAGTTAAAATCACTTTACAACGTTATAAAGAGTTGCAGGATATTATTGCAATTTTAGGTATGGATGAGTTAAGTGAAGAAGATAAATTAGTAGTACACAGAGCACGTCGTGTACAACGTTTCTTATCTCAACCTTTCCACGTTGCTGAGCAATTTAC
This sequence comes from Crocinitomicaceae bacterium, assembly GCA_044350515.1. Lineage (GTDB taxonomy): Bacteria > Bacteroidota > Bacteroidia > Flavobacteriales_D > Crocinitomicaceae > UBA952. The sequence continues at coordinate 274,558 of JBILHL010000001.1, forward strand.
AGGTATCCCAGGAGTATTAGTTGACATTCAAGATACTATCAAAGCATTCAACGATATTTTAGATGGTAAATTTGACAAATATCCAGAAGCAGCATTCAACCTTAAAGGAGGAATTGAAGACGTAATCGCTGCGGGAGATAAAATGTTAGCTGAAGCTTAAAAAACGAAAAATGAAATTAGAAATAATCACGCCAGAAGCAAGTATTTTCACTGGAGAAGTAATCGCTGTTACTCTTCCTGGTTTGGATGGTATGTTTCAAGTATTAAATAATCACGCGCCAATTATCTCTAGCTTGAAGCAAGGAGAAGTTAAAGTAGAAGTAGAAGGAAAATTTGACACTACGAAATTGAACGAAAATGTGAAAGTTGACAAAGGAAACACGTTGAGAATTAATATCAATGGTGGTGTTGCTGAGTTGATGAATAACAAAATGATTGTTCTAGCTGAGTGATTCAAAAAGTCTTAAGATTAAAGGGATTTGGTTGTCCATATCCCTTTTTTTATGTTAAGACATGTTAAGTTCGATAACTTTTTAATTGTTTACACAAGATAGTTTAATTACTTTCGTTCAATTCGTTAGCCAATGGAAGATTTAAAAAGCCTTGTTGATTTAAATAACATACCTAAACATGTTGCCGTTATTATGGACGGGAACGGAAGATGGGCTAAACAACAAGGAGAAGCACGTTTGTATGGTCATTTAAATGGCGTTGATTCGGTGAGAGCTACTATTAGAGCTGCAAGAGAAATTGGTGTTGAATACCTAACGCTTTATGCTTTTTCAACTGAAAATTGGAATCGCCCAAAAGAAGAAGTGGACGGCTTGATGGATATACTAGTTCATTCGATTACCAATGAAATGGAAGAAATGAATGAAAACGGTGTGAAATTTAAAACAATTGGCGACATTGATGGGCTACCAGATAACTGTTCGAATAGTCTAAAAGGAGCAATTGAAACAACAAAAAACAATAAAGAAATTACGTTGATTTTAGCATTGAATTATAGTGCTAAATGGGAAATTAGAAAAGCAATTCAAACGATTTCTGAACAACGTGCTTCGGGATTAATTTCAGAAGATGAAATCACAGATGAATTAATTTCAGAGCACTTAACAACAAAAGGAATTCCAGACCCAGAATTAATGATTCGCACAAGTGGTGAACATCGCATAAGCAATTTTCTGCTTTGGCAATTAGCCTATTCAGAATTTTACTTCACAGAAACACATTGGCCAGACTTTAGAAGAGATGATTTCTTTCAAGCAATTTTAGCTTACCAACAAAGAGAACGTCGATTCGGATTGGTTTCAGAACAAATTAACACCAACGAATGAAAGGATTATTAGCAGCATTTTTATTTTTTTCCTTCTCGTTGTTTGCGCAAGAAGGACCTATCACACTCGGTGAGATTGATTTTAGTTATAAAGTTCCTAAGGAATATGAAATCGGACCAATCAAAGTATTGGGTGCTGAAAACTACGACCACCAGGCAATTAAATTAATTGCAGGACTTAGACAAGGACAAAAAATCACTTTACCCGGAGACCAAATCAATAAAGCAATTAAAAATCTTTGGAACGAAGGACTTTTCTCAAACATTTCCATTTATGCCGAAAAAGAAATTGCTGGTGTTGTTTATTTAACAATTGAATTAGCGCCACGTCCAAAACTTTCCAAATTTAGATTTAAAGGCGTGAACAAACGTGAAGCTGATAAATTAAGAGAAGAAATCACTCTTTACGCTGGAAAAACGATCACCGAAAACTTAGTCTTTCAAACTGAAAGTAAAATCAGAAGCTATTTCAGAGAAAAAAGTTTCTACAATACGAAAGTTACCATCAATCGCTTAAGAGATACTTTAATCAATGATTCTGAAATCTTCTTAATCGACATCAAAAAAGGCGCTCGCATTGGAATTAAAGAAATTGAAATCGTTGGAAATACAGAAGTTCCAATGTGGAAATTGAAATTGGCAATGAAAGACACGAAGCAAAAATCAATTCTTCGTATTTTCAAACGTTCTAAATTCACAGAAACAACATACGAAAAAGATAAATTGGCGCTTTTAGCAAAGTTCAATGCAGTTGGTTTGAGAGATGCCTCAATTGCAAAAGACACGGTTTATCAATTAGATGAAAAGAATTTAAAAATTAGAATTGAACTTTCAGAAGGTGAAAAATATTACTTCGGTGATTTAGAATGGACAGGGAACTCAAAATACCGTTCTTCTTTTTTAGACTCTGTTCTTGGGATTAAAAAAGGAGATTTATACAACAAATCACTTTTTGACGGTCGCTTATACGGAACGGGTGACGGAAGAGATATTTCTTCCCTATACATGGATAAAGGTTATTTATTTTTCCAATTGATTCCAGTTGAAACGAATGTGACGAATAATCAAATCAATCATCAAATTAGAATTATTGAAGGAAAAGAAGCACGTATTGGAACAATTACAATCAAAGGAAACACGAAAACAAACGATTTTGTGATTCTGCGAGAAATTAGAACGAAGCCAGGTGATTTATTTAATAAAGCAGACATCATGCGAACGCAACGTGAATTGTCTCAATTGGGTTTCTTTAACGAACAAGCTTTTCAAGTGAATCCACTGCCAAATCCGGCAAAGGGAACAGTTGACATCGAATACGTTGTCGAAGAAAAATCTTCCGATCAAGTTGAACTTTCTGGTGGTTACGGTGGAGCAACAGCAGGTCAATCTGGAAGAATTATTGGAACAGTAGGTTTAACTTTTAATAATTTTTCGACCAGAAATTTCTTTAAAAAAGACGCTTGGTCGCCACTTCCTGGGGGAGATGGACAACGACTTTCTATCCGTGCGCAATCAAACGGAAGATTCTACCAAGGCTATAATTTTTCATTTACAGAGCCGTGGTTGGGTGGTAAAAAACCAAATTCATTGTCGTTTTGGATTAACAATACAGCCCTTTCTTCAAATGGTTTTTTAAGAACTAATCCGAACTATACGGGTCTATCAATTACGGGAACAGGAATTGGTTTAGGAAGAAGAAAGAAATTTCCAGATGATTATTTTACAGCATATTATGAATTTAGTTATCAATATTACGACGTTGTAAAAGATACCCGTTTTCCTTTATTTACAGAAGGATTTGCTAATGATATAGCTCTAAAATATGTGTTACAAAGAAGTTCAGTGAGTGCGCCAATTTATCCGCAAAGTGGTTCCAATTTCACATTTACAGCAAAAGCAACTTTACCCTATTCTAAATTTGGTGAGGAGCAAGATTATGCGAACATGAGCAACAAAGACCGTTACCATTATTTGGAATATTATAAATTCAAATTTACTGGTGAATGGTACTTGCCTTTATCTGCTGATAAAAAACTAATCTTAATGCCGCGTTTTGGTTTTGGTTACATTGGAGCATATACAAGTGCAAGGGGAGTTACACCTTTCGACAGATTCAACATGGGAGGAAGTGGTTTATCAGGGGTGAATCAATTAGGAGGGCAAGAAATTATCGCCTTGAGAGGATATGAAGATCAAACGATTTCGAGCAATGGTGGCGACCCCATTATTGCAAAATATACGCTAGAATTACGTTACCCAATTTCATTAAATCCTTCAGCTACTTTCTACGCTTTAACGTTCTTAGAGGCAGGAAATACGTACCCAACATTTGATAAATTCAATCCGTTTAACGTTAAACGTACAGCTGGAGTTGGTATTCGTGTATTCTTACCAATGTTCGGAATGTTAGGTTTAGATTATGGGTTAGGATTTGATAAATTAGATTCTTGGTCAAAAGGATTTGGTTCAGCTTCCGATCAATCTATCAGTACAAAAGGATTTTATCCTAAATTAAGTTTCTCCATTGGTATGAATCTTGGTGAATTGTAATGATTCATTTTGCAATAAATATGTATCTTCGCCGTTCCTTAAAAACAAATTTTTTATCATGTTAAAGTTTTTTTTGGTACTAACTCTATTTTTTGGCATGCGAATTGCCAATGCACAAACGTATGCGTTCATTGATTCTGATTATATTTTGAAAAGTGTTCCAGAATATGTGGAAGCAAAAGATAAATTAGATAAAATGGCGGAACGTTGGACAAAAGAAATAGAAGAACGTTATACAGTAATTAAAACGAAAAAAAGCAACTTCGAGCGCGAAGAAGTTTTATTGCCAGCTGAAGAGAAGGCTAAAAGAAAAGCAGAAATTGAAAAATTGGAAAAAGAAGCGATTGATTTACAAACACAACATTTTAGTTCAACGGGCGATTACTTTCAGAAGCGCCAAGAATTAATTAAACCAATTCAAGATAGAATTATGACTGCAATGAAAAAAGTAGCGAAAAGAGACGGTTATGAATTTGTATTCGACAAAGCCAATCAAAGCAACTTGATTTACGCAGCAAAAGAAGCTGACATCAGCAATGATGTGTTAGAAGCAATGGGAATAGATAAATAAATATAAATTAACAAAGTAAACAATGAAAAATCTTTTATTATTAGTGACAATTTTTGTGAGTTTGAGTGTTTTTAGCCAATCTAAAATTGGTCATGTGAATTCTCAAAAATTACTAGACACGATGCAATCTCGTAAAATCGCTATGAAAAAACTAGATGATTTTAGAGCTGAAGGAATTAAAGAATTACAAGAAATGCAAAAAGCGTTTGAAACAGCTTACGTGAAGTTTGAAAGTACATCTAAAGATATGTCTCCAGTTTTATTGAAAATGGAGCAAGATAAATTGATGAAAAAACAACAAGATATCGAAGCTCGTCAAGGCGAATTGGAGCAAGGGTTACAAGTTTACAACGAAGAGTTAAACAAACCAATTTTAGATAGAATTCAAAAAGCTATCGAAATCGTTGCAGATCGCAAGAAATTGAGCTACGTGATTGACGAATCAGCTGCACTTTATTTCAAAGGCGGAATTGACTGTACAGCAGAAGCATTAATTGAAGTGTTGAGATTGGATGCAGAAGCTTTAAAATAAGAAATTTAATCACGAATTTAAAAGGCAATCAGAAATGGTTGCCTTTTTTTGTAGCTTTGAAATATGAATAATAAAAGTCCGATTGGCGTTTTTGATTCTGGCTACGGTGGGCTAACCGTTTTAAGTGAAATTAGAAAGCTATTACCAAACTACGATTACCTTTATTTGGGAGATAATGCGCGAGCTCCTTATGGAAATCGTTCCTTTGATGTCGTATATGAATTCACGTTAGAAGCCGTAAAATTTTTATTCGACCAAGGTTGTCCATTGGTAATTTTAGCTTGTAACACCGCTTCCGCAAAAGCCTTGCGAACGATTCAACAAAACGATTTACCACTGATTGATAGCTTTAAAAGAGTTTTGGGTGTAATTCGTCCAAGCACCGAAGAAATTACTTCTTTAACAACTTCTAAACATGTTGGGATTCTCGGTACAAACGGCACCATTCAATCAGAATCTTACGTTATTGAATTGAAAAAGTTCGCACCCGAAATTCAAATTGTTCAACACGCTTGCCCGATGTGGGTTCCATTGATAGAAAACAATAGCCACGAAACCATTCCTGGAAAAATGTTCGTCAAAGAAGATGTGGAACGTTTGTTAGTAAAAGACGCAGCCATTGATACTATTATTTTAGCTTGTACGCATTATCCAATTTTGCAAGATTACATTCAAGAATTAGTTGGCCCTAATATTAAAGTCATTGCGCAAGGTCCAATTGTTGCACAAAAATTAGAAACCTATCTATTTGTGCATCTAGAAATGGAAAAAACACTTTCAAAAAATGGAACTTGTCATTATTTAACTACCGAAAACACAACCGTTTTTGATCAAAAAGCAACTCAATTTATTGGAACCGCAATAGTTTCAGAGCACGTGTTGTTTTAGTTGCAGCTAAAGATTATAAATGCTTTGAATTTAAATTTTCAATGATTTTCGCTTGAATTCGCTTGATGACCTCAGGATCTTGAGCATAGAAATCAAAGCTTTTGGAAAACTGATTTTTGTTGGTGTTGAAACGTTTAAATACAACTTCGACTGAAGAATCCAATGCATCTTTGTACACACTCGGACTTCCATACTTCGTTTGATAGTAGTTTTCTAAGAGCATTACTTCTTGAAGCACTTCAGTCATTTTTTCTTCATCGAGTAATTCGTTGGAGTTATTGGTTGAAGTGCATGAAAACAAGCTAAAAGCTATTAAAAATGAAAAAAGAACCTTCATAAGTTGACTCAAACCTTAAATAACAATCGTTCGCCTAGTCCAGTTTCTTGAATCTTTCCATTTGTCCAAACTAAATTTCCATTCACAAAAGTCGAATCAATGCTGTGCGAAAAAATTTCACCTTCAAAAGGCGACCATCCACATTTGTATAAACATTGTTCTTTGGTGACAACCGTTGATTTCGAAGGATCCACAATCACTAAATCTGCTTTATAACCTTCGCGAATAAAACCTCTGTCTTCCATTCGGAACAAAATCGCTGGGTTGTGCGCTGTTTTTTGAACCAATTGCTCTAGGCTAATTACACCTTGCTTAGATTTTTCTAATAAAGCAATTAACGCATGTTGAACCAATGGACCTCCTGAAGGTGCTTTTGTGTAAACTTGAGCTTTCTCCTCTAAAGTATGTGGTGCATGATCCGTTGCAATCACATCAATTCTATCATCTAAAAGCGCTTTCCAAAGTGCTTGGCGGTCAGATACAGCTTTAACAGCGGGATTCCATTTAATGAAATTACCTTTCGTTGCATAGTCTTCATCCGAAAACCACAAATGATGAACGCATACTTCGGCAGTTATTTTTTTCTGCTCTAATGGAAGTTTATTTTCAAATAAATCTAATTCTTTAGCAGTTGAAATATGAAAAACATGTAGCCTTGCTCCTGTTCTTTTCGCTAGGTCAATCACCTTAACTGTTGATTTATAGCACGCTTCTACACTTCTAATTTCAGGGTGAAACTTCACTGGAATATCATCTCCGTATTCAGCTTTAAAACGCTCCAAATTCGTTTTTACTGTTGTTTCATCTTCGCTGTGAACAGCAATTAAAAGATTTGTATTGGAAAATATTTTCTCCAAAGAAGCGGAACTGTCCACCAACATATCGCCAGTTGAGGAACCTAAAAACAACTTTAAACCAGCAACATTTCGTGGGTTTGTTTTAAGAATCTCTTCTAAATTATCATTCGTTCCTCCCATCATAAATGAATAATTCGCGATGGAAGTTTTTGAGGCAATTACGTATTTATCTTCAAGGAATTCTTGCGTTACTGCATTTGGAACGGTATTCGGCTGTTCGATAAACGATGTTATTCCACCAGCTACAGCAGCACGGGATTCTGTTGCGATTGTTGCTTTATGCGTTAATCCAGGCTCGCGAAAATGCACTTGGTCGTCAATAAAACCAGGTAAAATATATTTTCCTTCAGCGTTTATTTCTGTATAATTTTCTGTGATTGAAAGCGATGAACCAATATTTTCAATTCGTCCATTTTTTAGGAAAATATCACCTTGAAAACGCTTTCCTTCATTGATGATTAATCCATTTCTCAACAAATAATTCATATGTATTTAATTTTATTTTTAATGGTCATATGAAATAGCCAATAAATTTCATCCTTGATAGTGACGAATCTGGTTATGGCTTATTTTATAACTTCATTTTTTTCATTTTCCAAACTCCCCAAAAGGCTTCTTTAAAAATTCCAGAGCTCATTTTAGATTCTCCGTACAATCTATCAATAAATGTAATTGGAATTTCTTTTACTTTAAATCCATGTTTCAAAGCTGCATATTTCATGCAAATTTGAAAAGCATAACCCTTAAAGGTGACGTTGTCTAATTGTATTTTTTGTAAAACTTCTTTCTTGTAGCATTTGAAACCAGCGGTGGTATCTTTTATCGAAATCCAAAGAATCAAACGCACGTAAACACTTGCGAAATAAGACATTAAAATCCGTTTCATAGGCCAATTTTTCACTTTTCCGCCCGAAACATAGCGCGAACCAATGACTAAATCAGCACCTTTTAAACAAGCTTCACGCAAGCGAATTAAGTCTTTCGGATCGTGTGAAAAATCACAATCCATTTCCACAATCATCGGATAATTTTTAGCGATTGCCCATTTAAATCCGTGAATGTAGGCTGTACCAAGACCTAGTTTTCCCGGTCGTTCTTCCAAATAAATTCGATTAGGGAAGATAGCTTGTAGTTCTTTGATTTTTTTTGCGGTACCGTCAGGTGAATTGTCATCAATAAAAAGGATGTCGAAAGCATAAGGCAAAGCAAAAATTGCGTCCACCATTTTCTCAACGCTTTCTATCTCGTTGTAGGTTGGAATAATAACAATGGTATCAGAGGTCATAGATGCAAAACGAAATTAAGGAAATAACTCCATTTTAACAGATAAAATTGTCTTTTTACAGAAAATTATGAAATATAAAGAATCTAGAAATTGAAAAAGACTTGTTTTAAAGTGTATTGATTACAACACTTTCAAAGATATCCCCATTTCAAAAGTCGCAACGATTTCGCCGTTGGTGTTTTTGGCAATCACGTTCACGATATCGTTAACACGTTCGCCTGTTTCCATGCTTTTCTTTAACGCTGCTACAATTACTGCACCTTGATTGCTTTCAAAAAAAGTGTCTGTCTCTGCACGTTTCAAAAATTGAGCGGTTGACGATTTAAACGCAAACGATATTTTTTTACCATATCTTTCAGCAAAATAAAAGGCTTGAAGTCCGCCTGCTATATCAGCTCCAACAGCCAATGCGCCAAAATACATGGAGTTCAAATGGTTTTTAGTTCTTCTTCGTAAAGTGACTTTTAAAACCACTTTTTCATCGTTGATTTCTATCAATCTAGGTCTTACGTAATGCAATATCGGAATTTTGAAAAATCCCAATAGAAACATTTTCCATTGCATACTTTTTAGTGTTACTTCTTTCATTTTCTATCCTCCCGTTAATTTTTTGATTTCGTGTAATTTCATCAATGCTTCAACAGGCGTTAAGGTATTGATATCGATACTGATGAGTTCGTCGTGAATATTTTCCAAAACCGGATCGTTCAATTGGAAGAAACTCAATTGCATATTTGCCGATTCGTTCAAGACTTCTTTTGTTGTTTTCTTACCTTTTGAACTGCTGCCCACACTCGCATGCGAACTTTCCAAATCTTTCAAAACTTGTTCGGCACGTTGCACCACAAAATTCGGCATTCCGGCCATGCGAGCTACATGAATACCAAAAGAATGGGCACTTCCACCAGGAACTAATTTACGCAGGAAGAGCACTTTTTTACCCATTTCCTTCACCGAAACATTGTAGTTTTTAATGCGTTCAAAACGCTTGTGCATTTCGTTCAGTTCGTGGTAATGCGTAGCAAACAAGGTCTTACTTTTGGCTTTTGGGTTTTCGTGCAAAAATTCAGCAATCGCCCACGCAATTGAAATTCCGTCATACGTACTTGTTCCACGCCCGATTTCATCCAAAAGAATCAAACTTCGGTCGGAAATATTATTCAAAATACTCGCCGTTTCGTTCATTTCTACCATAAATGTAGATTCACCCGAAGAAATGTTATCCGAAGCTCCAACGCGTGTAAATATTTTATCAACTAAGCCAATTTTTGCACTGTCAGCAGGAACAAAAGCTCCCATTTGTGCCATCAACACAATCAAAGCGGTTTGGCGCAAAATCGCACTTTTACCACTCATGTTTGGTCCTGTAATCATAATGATTTGCTGACTGTTGTTGTCGAGCAAAACGTCGTTGGCAATGTATTCTTCGCCCAAAGCCAAACGTTTTTCTATCACTGGATGACGGCCATTTTTGATGTCTAATATCAATCCATTATTAATTTCAGGACGATTATATTTATTTTCTAAGGCTACTTGTGCAAATGAAAACAAGCAATCCAAACGTGCTATAACAGTTGCATTGTGTTGAATTGGATGTATGTAATCCGACATTCCAAAAACTAAATCTTGAAACAAGCGCGCTTCAATAGCATAGATTTTTTCTTCCGCGCCTAAAATTTTACTTTCGTATTCTTTTAATTCTTCTGTGATGTAGCGCTCAGCACTCACCAAAGTTTGTTTGCGAATCCAGTCTTCGGGAACTTTATCTTTATGCGTGTTTCGCACTTCGATGTAGTAACCAAAAACGTTGTTAAATGATACTTTCAAACTTGGAATTCCTGTGCGTTCCGCCTCGCGTTCTTGCAAGCGTTCCAAATAATCTTTTCCGTTAAAGGAAATTTCGCGCAGGTCGTCCAATTCTTGATGAAAACCTGAACGAATTATCATTCCTTTTCCAATTTGTCCTGCTGGTTCGTCGCAAAGGTTCGTCTCGATCAACTGAATAAGTGTTTCGCACGTGTTCAATTGCTCCATCATTTTTTTTAAGGAAGCAATTTTATTGTCTTGTAAAAGATTTTTAATCGGTTGAATTTGCAACAATGTTCGGCGCAAGTGCATCACTTCTTTCGGATTCACTTTCCCAACCGCTACTTTCGAAATCAAACGTTCCAAGTCGCCAATTTCACGCAAACGCTGTCCTAATTCGTATGAAATATCTTCGTTTTTAGTTAGATATTCAACGACATCCAAACGTTCATTTATAGGTATTTCATCTTTCAAAGGCAATACCATCCAACGTTTCATCATACGTCCGCCCATTGGCGTGTAGGTTTTGTCGAGAATGTCGGCAAGCGTTTTTGCATTTTCATTGGTTGAATAAACCAATTCCAAATTACGGATGGTAAAACGATCGAGCCACACGTATTTCTCTTCTTCGATGCGGGAAATCGCAGTGATGTGCCCTAATTTTTGGTGTTGATTTTCGTTCAAATAATGAAAAACCGCACCTGCAGCAACGATTGCAAGTGACAAATTCTCGATTCCGAATCCTTTTAAAGAACTCGTTCCGAAGTGTTTATTGAGGTTTTCGTTGGCGTATTCGGTTGTGAAAATCCAGTCTTCCAAACGGAAGGTATAATGATTTTCGCCAAATTGTCCTTGAAAATCTTTGCTTCTATTTTTCTGATAAATGATTTCGCTCGGTTCGAAACCACTAATTAACTTATCGATGTATTCTTTGTTTCCTTCAGCGACTAAAAATTCACCTGTTGAAACGTCGAGAAATGCCACTCCGATTTCTTCTTTTCCGAAGTGAAGTGCGCACAAAAAGTTGTTTTTACCTTGTTCTAAAACTTGATCGTTGAACGAAACTCCTGGTGTTACCAATTCCGTAACGCCACGTTTTACAATCGTTTTGGTCATTTTTGGATCTTCCAATTGGTCACAAATCGCGACACGTTGACCCGCACGCACCAATTTTGGCAAATATGTATCCAAAGAATGATGAGGGAAACCGGCCAACTCAATTTCAGCAGCCGTTCCGTTTTTGCGTTTCGTTAAAATGATGCCAAGAATCTTCGACGTTTTGATTGCATCTTCGCGGAACGTTTCGTAGAAATCGCCCACACGAAACAACAGTAAAGCCTCTGGGTGACGCGCTTTGATTTGATTATACTGCTTCATCAACGGGGTTTCCGCTACGCCTTTGTCATCAAAAGTTTTCGCCAAGGGAATTGAATTTAAAATTGAAGCCTAAAGGTAAGGAATTTTTGGAAAAGGATTTGAATGCTAATTTTAAATACAAACTGTAAATATTTCATGTTTTAAACTATATTTACTTCTAGCTTTAAGGCCTCCAAACCAAATATATGAAAAAGAACCTACTTTATTTCGTGCTTGCTTTTTACATTATTTATTTAATTACTGTTTGGATGAAATTTTCAGATATCAACTTTTATCTAAAACCATTACTTATTCCAAGTTTAATAATGTATGCTACTACTCGTTCGCATTTTTCAGGAAAAGGAATATTAGTTCAAGCTTTAATTTTATCTACTTTAGGAGATGTTTTACTTCTTTTTTCAGACTACAACGAACTGTTTTTTATAAGTGGTTTGATTTCATTTTTGATAGCTCACATCATTTACATTCGTTTATTTTTAAGAAAGCTAAATTCTTCTTTTTCCTATCCTTGGGTTTTTGGTAGCCTTACTTTGATTGGGGTTTATTTATTTTATTTTCTTTCGACCATGTGGGGAAAATTAGAAACAATGAAAATCCCTGTTACCATCTATGCTTTTGTAATATCTACTATGCTGTTTGTTGTAATTCAGTTATTTGCATCAAAGTCATTGAGAAAGGGTGAAATTTTGCTATTAGGCGCTTTTTTGTTCGTTGTTTCGGATAGTTTATTGGCTTGGAACATGTTTTACCAAGAAATTGCAAATGCCTCTTTTTGGGTAATGAGCACCTATTTATTTGCACAACTATTCCTTGTTTCAGGATGGGTTAGTTCAATGAAAAAACGCGAGATTGACTAAGGATGCAAAAGTGAATATCTTTTGATCATTTTCAAATTTCGATTTAGAATTTCTATAAGAGATCATTCGCTAGATTAGCCAATTCGGAACGTTCTCCTTTTTCTAATTTTACATTTGTGAACAATGGTTGATTTTTAAGTCGGTCAATCAAATAAGCCAAACCGTTGCTGTTTTCATCCAGGTATGGAGAATCGATTTGATGAACGTCGCCTGTAAAAATGATTTTGGTGTTCTCGCCAGCCCGTGTGATAATCGTTTTCACTTCGTGAGGAGTTAAATTTTGAGCTTCGTCTACAATAAACATAATGTTTGAAAGACTTCGTCCGCGAATAAATGCAAGTGGAGTAATGATAATTTTACCAGAATCTTGCATTTCTTGAATCGCTCGATTTTTCTTTTCGTTTTCTCTAAATTGTGATTTTATAAATTTCATGTTATCCCACAAGGGCTCCATATAAGGTCCGATTTTATCGTTTGCATCACCGGGAAGAAAACCAATTTCTCTATTGGAAAGAGGAACTATGGGACGCGCCAAAATAATTTGATTATACTGTTTATGTTGTTCCAGCGCAGCAGCAAGTGCCAATAGTGTTTTTCCTGTTCCTGCCACTCCTTGTAAAGCCACTAGTTTAACATCATCATTTAGTAAAGCATGTAAAGCAAAAGCTTGTTCTGCATTTTTGGGTTTGATTCCATAAACGAATTCTTTTTCTATTCGATCTATTTGATTAGTTTTTTGATTGTAAAATGCTAACGATGAGGTTTTTCCATTTTTTAAAATATAATAACCATTCGTCATTTTTTTCGCCCCTAAAATCCCATTTTCTTCAATTCTACCTTTTAAGAAAATTTCTCTAATTATTTCTGAATCAACATTTTCGATATTATAAGAGCTTTCAGTTTTGAGGTCTTCGTTGCTTACTTTTCCAGTTTCATAATCCTCTGCCACTAAACCCAAAGCTTTAGCTTTAATTCTTAAATTAATGTCTTTAGTTACAAGAACTACTGTTTGTTTGTTTTCTTGTTCTTTGAGAAATAAAGCTGCATTTATAATTTTGTGATCGTTTTTCCCAAAAGCGTAAACTTGTTCAGCATTGATATTTACAGGTGTATGATCCATTACAATCTTGAATTTCCCCAAACCTTTTCCAAGTGAAATCCATTCTTGAAGCGAGCCATTTCCAGAAAGTTTATCTATAAAACGAATGACTTCTCGTGCTGAGAAGTTTTTGGTATCATTCCCGACCTTAAATTTATCCAATTCTTCCAAAACGGTTATCGGAATAGTTACGTTATTGTTTTTGAAGTTTGTGATTGATTGATGATCATGTAGTAGAACAGAAGTATCTAATATAAAAAGCTTTTCTTTCTTCGCCATCGTTTTTTTTGATGAAGTTAGGCGATTAAAAATATGCTTAGAATGGTTTTTAAAAAAGGATATTTACAACACAATGTTTACATTAACAGTGACTTAACGTTTTAATAATACAGCCAAAGTTGCTTCAATATCTTCATGTTCAAATTCAAATCCTGCTTGTTTGATTTTTTCATTCGAAGCATTGGTGCTGTCCAAAACCAAAGCAGACATTTCACCGAGCATTAATTTCAAAAGAAAGGCAGGAACTTTTGGCATAAAAAACGGACGATTTAAAGCTTTTGCAAGTGCTTTCATAAAATCTTTATTTGAATCACAATTTGCGGCGGCATTGTAAACTCCTGTTAATTGATTTTCGATGGCAAATACAAACATGTTACATAAATCATCAATGTGAATCCAAGGCATAATTTGTTCACCTGAACCTATTGGAGAACCTAAACCTAATTTAACAGGAAGTAACATTTTATCAAGCGCACCACCACGTTTAGAAAGCACCATCGAAATTCTGAGTTTTGCAACCTTGCAATTACTTGTAAACAAGTCACTTACAGCTTCCCATTCTTTTACCAATTTTGCTAAAAAGTCAGTGCCATATTCATCTGATTCAACGTGAATTTTATTTTCTTGAGGGTAACAATTTATACCCGATGCTGAAATGTAATATTCTAAATTGGGGATATTCGCCACCAAACTATGTAAAAACTGGGTAGTTTTAACACGTGAATCTCTCAAAGCTTTTTTGCGTTCTTTCGTCCAGCGTTTTTCGCCGATGTTTTCCCCAGTTAGATTGATAATAATATTGATTTTGTCCAGGTGTTTCCCTTCAATCGTTTGTTGTGCAGGATTCCAATAAATCTGACCACGGTGTTTCGCTGTGCGCGTTAATGTATATACTTTATACCCTTTTTTGGAAAGTGTTTGATTGAGTTTTTTTCCAATAAGTCCTGAACCGCCAGCAATAAGTACTGTTTTCATAAAGTTACTTTAACATTTTACACAAGACTATTTCTTGCATTCTTTTTTTCTTTCCAACATTTGACTGCCATCCATGTCTACGTAATCTTGACACACTTTTTGTTTTTCTTTTTTCAATTCAACTGCTTTCCGCAAGGTTTTTTCGTCCGTTTTACCATTCAAAATAGATTGGTTAATCACATTAAATTCCTCACTTTTCGCTAAACAGTCACAAAATTTTTCATCTTTTCGATTACAAGACAGCAAAAATATTGAAACACTAAGTATAAACAGAACTTTTTTCATTTTTGTTTTTGAAAGGTAAATATAATGCGTTTTAATGTTTTGGTAACACAAGATATGTTAATAGAAACTTACATTATTTTATCGAAAAATTTTTACTGCTGTGATAGTTTTCATTTGCCTCACTAAATTCGAATGCAATTCATTTCGAAACAAATAGTAGGCTTCAAACAATTTTTGTAAATGAAAATTTGACCGAATTTTAGTAGCTTAATTGAAACAAGGTTCGTGCCTCACTTCAACTCAAAACTTGCTTTTTGTCCGCCAACTGAAATCGTAAAGCTTCCTTTTTCGGTAATCCACTTGTTTTCTTGTCCAACGAATTCTAATGCAGAAGTCGAAATTTTGAAGCTAACGGTTTTCGACTCTCCAGGATTCAACTCAATTTTCTCAAAGCCTTTTATACGTTTATTTGCTGGAGAAATTGACGCAAATTCATCGGTAATGTACCACTGAACTGTTTCTTTTCCTTTCGATTTTCCTGTGTTTGTAGCAGTGATTTCAGCCGTAATAAAGTCATCTTCACCTTGAATTGCATTTTTAGAAAGCTTCAAATTGGTGTATGAAAAATTAGTATAACTCATTCCAAAACCAAATGGCCATTGCGGATCATGTGCTTGGTTCAACTCATTTTTTCCTGATTTTGCTTCTGCACTCGTATAATCATAATGCTCTATCACACCATCGTATTTCGGATAAGTAAAAGGTAATTTTCCACTTGGGTTTTCTTTGCCAAAAACCAAATCTACCAAGGCTTCTGAGCCATAATCTCCAGGTAAATACGCATTATAAATAGCTGTCGCAAATGGTTCAACCTCTCGAACAATACGCGGTTTTCCAAATAGTGTAACCAAAACAATCGGTTTTCCAGTACTTGCTATTTCTTTCATTAACTCAACGTAAGCTGCTGGTAAATTCAATGAACGAATGTCTCCCGGTTTTTCTGTTGCTGGCATTTCTCCCAAACACACAACGATTTTATCTGCCATTGAAGCCTCAATTTTTAACCAATTTACATCTATCAAATTACACGTTTCCCAACCATCCACTAATGACAAATCGTACCCTTTTGAGAATTTAAGATTAGTTGCACCAATTTGTTTCTCAAAGGCTTGACGTATGGTAAACGCACCGGCTGTATTGTAAGTTGTATCAACTCCTTGCCATGTATGCGTCCAAGCGCCATTTTGAAAAATCAAATTATCCGCAGCTTCACCAACTAACAAAATTCTTTCGTTTTTGGAAAGTGGCAATAGATTTTTCTCGTTTTTCAAAAGTGTAATTGATTCCAACGCGGCTTGCTTGGCTGCTATTTTAAACTCTTGCGAACCAAATTTTGAATACATTTCTTGATTGTAAACTTGTTTTTTATACAATCCCAATTTCAGTTTCACGAATAATATTCGCGCCACGGCATCGTCCAACCGTTTTTTGGAAATCCGTCCTTCTTCCACCGCTTCTTTAAACAGTTTCAAATATTCAGAATAAGTTGTGTAATAAGGTACCATACTCATATCAACTCCTGCATTAAAAGCTAAAATGATGGCTTCTTTCTGGTCTTTTGCGACCTTGTGAACCGTGTGCAGCATTCTAAAATCTTCCCAATCGGAAACGGCAAACCCTTTGAATCCCCAACGGTTTTTTAAAACTTCCGTTATCAAATGATGATTGATGTGTCCCGGAATTCCGTTGACATCGCCACTGTTAATCATTACTGACAATGAGCCAGCTTCCACAGCAGATTTAAAAGGTGGCAAAAACAACTCTTCCATTTGGCGCTCAGGAATCCATGCAGGTGTACGGTCACGACCAGAATTTGGGTAAGAATAACCCACAAAATGTTTCATGCAAGAAAGTACAGTGTATGGGTCGTCCAACGATTTTCCTTGGTAGCCTTTTACTAAACCTTCACCCATTTTACTAACTAAATACGGATCTTCACCCAAAGTTTCAAAATAACGTGACCAAAGCGGTTGTCTACCCAAATCTAATACTGGTGAAAAATTCCAAGGAACGCCAGAAGCTCTTGTTTCATAGGCTGTGATTTTACCCATTTCCTCTGCCAAAGCAGGATTCCAGGTTGCAGCTAAGCCAATTTCTTGAGGAAACAATGTTCCACCAATCACATAATTTGCACCGTGAATGGCATCAACTCCATAAAGAACTGGCGTTTTCGTTTCGCCCAATTGATAATATTGATGAATTCTTGCTGTTATTGTAGCCCACGTTTTTAAGTCCAATGTATGTGAACTTACATTTAAAATTGATCCAACACCGTTTGTTTTTACGACTTCTTTTAGCTTCGCTTCGTCTAATTGTAAGGGTTCAAAACCTCGACCTTTTTCATCGACTTTTAGAACAGCGTCCAAGGTCAATTGACACGTTTGCGCTATTTTTTCTTCAGTCGAAAGTTGTTTCAATCGGCGTTTTGCTTCTTTTTGCAATTGCACATCTGTTTCTTGACCAAAAGATATTTGAGTAAGCAACACACTTACGAGTAGCATTAGAAATTTCATAAGATATTGTAATTAGTACACTAAGTTAAATAAAAAACAGAGCGAGCTTTACGGAAATATGAAAAAATTGAAAAGGAATATCTAATTAGTTAAACGATTTTGTTCATTTAAACTTTTTCTAACCATAAATTCCGATACACTTTTGATGCATCATAGTCCTTTGCTTGTTTTTCAATATTGAATTGTCTAACACTTCGAGGGTCATTTCCAACACCAGCCAAATACGCCCAATTTCCCCAATTTGAACTCGCATCGTAATCGATTAATTGTTCCTCAAAATAGCGTGCGCCAATTCGCCAATCTTGTTGCATTTCGTGGATGAAATAACTCGCTACGTTTTGTCTTCCACGATTACTCATGAATCCTGTTAAGCGCAATTCGTTCATATTTGCATCAATAAAATCATTGCCACTTCTTCCCATTTTCCAGTCTTCAATGAGCGAAATATTTGGTGTTGGAGGCATATTTTTCTGACCAGAAATTCCATTAAAAGTGAATAATTTGTGTTGGTGTTTTTTGAAAATAAAACGAAAATAATCACGCCAAATGAGTTCAAAAATCAGCCAATAAGTGGATTCATTTGCGCCAAATTCTGCTTCATATTTTTTAATTTCAGCGTAAATTTTTCGCGAAGAAACACAGCCATTTGCCAACCAAGGAGAGAACTTTGAAGAGTAATTTCCACCCACTAAACCGTTTCTTGTTTCCTTATAATTTTTGATAAAATGTGATTCAAATAAGTAATAATTCAAGCGCTCCAATGCAGTATTTTCTCCTCCTTTAAATACTAAAACTCGACGTTCATCTGTTTGTTTTTCTTCCCTTTCCAACTCCTCAAAGGAGGGCAAATTTAAGGCAGGAATTGTTGGTGAAATGATCTTTTTTGGGGTGTCAAAAACGGCTCTGATTTCAGTTTCTTTTTCTACACGTTTTCTGAAATTTGTAAAAACGTCGGGGATGTCTTTTAACGAAAAAGGAAGATCCGTAGCAAGGTATAAAGTGCTAGTGCTATACTCTTCGAAAAGGCATTTTTGCTTCCACAATTCTTGCTCCATTTTGATATTTAATTGTTTCTCAAAAATGGCAACTTCACGTTTAGCATACACTTTTCGAGCGCTGTATTTGAAGGCAATTTTCGGTATTTCTTCAAAAGGATTACCGACTAACAACAACAATCCTGAACCTAATTTCCGCAAATTTAAATCTAATTCAGCGATGCTTTCCAATAAGAATTTTAAGCGAAATTCACCAGTTTTTTCTATTTTACCGTTTGATTCATTTAATTCTTGCGGATTTAAACAATAAACAGGAATAATCCCATCATTTTCTTCAATAGCTTTTATTAAGGTTTCGTTGTCGTGTAATCTTAGGTCGGTTTTAAACCAAACAATTCCTTTTTTCGTCATAGCTCATTGATTTTACTTAAATAAATTTCTGCTTGATTGAGGAGCGCTGTTTTTTGTGCTTGCTCCATTTTTCGCCACACATTATACATCATTCCAATGCGTGGATTGTTGGCTAACTTGTCCTCATTTCGGTCGTAAAAATTCCAATACAAACTGTTAAATGGACACGCTTTTTCTCCCGTTTTGAGTTCTTTTTTATAATGGCAATTTCCACAATAATTACTCATTTTATCGATGTAACTTGCGGAGCTAACATAAGGTTTTGTTCCCACAATTCCACCGTCTGCAAATTGACTCATTCCTCTTGTATTTGTGATTTCTACCCAGTCTAAAGCGTCGATATAAATTCCCAAATACCAAGCGTCCACTTCGTCGGGATTTACGCCTGCGAGTAAGGCAAAATTTCCGGTAATCATTAAGCGCTGAATGTGATGTGCATACGCAAAATCCAAGGACTGATTAATGGCTTGCGAAAGGCAATTCATTTTCGTTTTTCCAGTCCAAAACCACTCAGGAAGTGACGCAGTATTTTCAAAGAAATTGAGCGTCGCGTATTCAGGCATTTTCGCCCAATAAATTCCGCGCATGTATTCTCGCCATCCTAAAATTTGTCGCACAAAACCTTCGAGTTGATTGAGTGAAATTTCGCTTGGGTTTTTCTCCCAAGATTGAATAGCTGCATCGATCACTTCTTTCGGAGAAATCATTTTTGTATTCATTGAAAATGACAAACGCGAGTGATAAATCGACCATTGATTTTGTTGCATCGCATCTTGAAATGTTCCAAAAAATGGCAAACAATGCTCCACAAAAAAATCCAAAAGTTCCAAAGATTGGGAACGATTTATGGGCCACAAAAACTGTTTTGAATTGACATTTCCAATCGTTTTTACGTTCGCTTTTCGGAGCTCGATTTCAATTTCTGAAGTGTTGTTAGAGAATATTAGAGGCAAATTAACCACGTGATTCGCTGGAATTTTCTTGCGATTGTCGGCATCGAAGTTCCATTTTCCACCCACAGGATTGGCACCTTCCATCAAAATTGAATGATTTTTTCGCATTTGACGGTAGAAACTTTCCATTAAATAAGTTTTCTTTCCTTCGAAAAATTGACTTAAAAAATGGCGTTCACTTAAAAAATGTTCACTCGAAACACATTTAAAAGGAATGGAAAGCGTAGCACAAAAGCTTTTTAAATGTTCATCGACACGATACTCATCGGGCTCTTGATATTCGAATTTAGTATAGTTTCCTACCGTTAAAAGGGTATTTAAATTGCTTTCAAACGATTGCTTATTATTCGTATCATTGAGCTGAAAATAGATTACTCGATGACCATTAACCTGAAGTTCTTTAGAAAATTCGCGCATAGCGGCAAAAAACCCAATTACCTTTTGAATGTGATGTCTTACATAATCTGTTTCAGATCTAATTTCCATGAAGACGTAATCAACCGAATCATCAACTTTTTGAAACCAAGAATGCTGTAAATTGAGTTGGTCGCCAAGTATTAAGCGTAATGTTTTTGTGTTTCCCATTAGTTGATTTCCCCTTTATTTTTTCGACAACGATCGCTACAGAATTTCACGTTTTCCCAATCTTTTTCCCATTTTTTACGCCATGAAAACGGACGTTGACAAACAAGACAAATCTTGGAAGGAAGGTGCTGTTTTTTCGTGCCTTTCATTAAAACAAAGACAAGTTGATAGCGGAAATGTTTTGGATTAAATTAGAAAAGAAGTTAATTCCAACTTTGAATTGCGCAGAATTATCAAGGAAAATTTCCAAGTTAAACCATGTTATAAAGAGATAGAAATTGTTCCATAAATTAATCTCTAAAATAACTCCAACAAATTAACTTTTAAGTCAGGGAACATAAAAGAACTGGCTACAGCAAATCCTTCGGCACAATTAAAAACAACAACCGACTCCAATTACTCGACTCTAATTTTGATTGTCCAAATTAAAAATCTCTAAACTTTTTGAATCTGGTCTCTCAATTCAATATTGCTGAACACCATCTTACTCCTGTAAATGGAATTTTTCGTTATTGTCTTTTTTTATGGTACAATTTGAATTAATTTCTTCCGCATCAAAATGTCTGTTTGTGCATCTTCGCCGAGCATAAAAATATGTTTGTCAAATTCCTCGAAACCAAATTTCTGGTAAAATCGAATGGCGCGTTTGTTTTCTTCCCAAACTCCTAACCACACATTTTCATTGCCTTTTTCTTTTGCAATTTGAAAAGCGTTTGCCAACAACAATTGACCAATATTTTTTCCTTGAAATTCTTTTCGAACATAAATTCGCTCGATTTCAAGAGAATTTGCCGTTTTTCGTTCTGTTTGCGCCGATTCACAATTTATTTTCAAATAACCAATTACTTCATTCTCTAAAGACGCTAAGTAAAATTCCGAATATGGATTGCTCAATTCTTCACTTAATCGCTCCAAGGAAAGATCATTTTCCAAATAGCGTGACATATTTTCTTCGGTATTTACAGCTGCAAACGTTTCGTAAAATGTCAACCTTGAAATTGCTTGAAGTGCTTCGACTTCGTGAAGAGCGGTTTTTTGGATGGAGATTTTAAGCATTTTTAAGACTCAAACTCCTGATCAATTGGAATATGTTTTTCCTTGCAATAATTTTCAATTTCAGTATCATTTTTGAAATACATATCGCAAAACTCATCTAATTCTTTTTCAGCACCAGAAATGTATTTTTCACTTGCTGTCATCAATTTTTCTGTTTGCTCAATGAACTTTTCAAATTCTTTATTCATTTTACAAAGCTTATCAATTGTTTTAAAATCTAAATCTCTAAAAACTGACGGATACAATACTTTACTTTGATAAGGATTTGCATTCAACTGAATGATGCCGATTCCAAAAGATTGATTCAATCGTGCCATTTCATCTTGCAAACTATCACTAAATTCAAAAGCGACTAAATAACCATAATTCGCCCAACTCGAATTTGATACTGCTTGAAAGAAAGCTTTCTTAAGTTCACTATCGCTATTTATTTCTCTTTTCAATTCGTAAGAACTTAATTTAAAAGTATCGACACGATTAATTGATTTCAAAAAATTCTGGCTTACTTTAGATTGTAAATTCAAGAATTTAATTCCAACCATATCAGGATGCGTCCATATTTGATTGCTATCTTTTCCGTTTGATTGCTCGTGAAAAATAGTCTTTGAATAGGTATCAATACTTTTCAAAAAACTACTTAATAAAACATGTAAATCTCTTTCTTCGTAAGTTTTTGATTTGTTGATTTTAGAAAGTTTTTCTGAATTATCAAGAGAATCACCAGTTAATACATCAACACTAATAACTTTTTCATTCTTAGTTAAATAATAAGAATAAGTTCCTCCAGTTAATTTAATTCGTTTAACCCTAGAATCTCCCTTTCTAATGAAATCACCCAATAATGCCGAAATAGTAGCAGCAGGAGTTTTTGCCGTTCCATAATCATAGTATTTCATTTTCAATATTTGATTATGAATATCCATGTAGGTCGTTAAATCATTAATGTCCTCTAAACTTTGTAAAATTGCTTCCTTTAATGTCATTTAACTTAGTATTAATGATTAACTCCCCCATAAATCGCATCAAAGCCCAACTTGATTTTTTCAATCGCAAATTCTAAATCACTCACTTGATGTGCTTCAGAAATGAAACCAACTTCGTAACCGCTTGGGCCAAAGTAAACGCCTTCGTTCAATAAGAAATGATGCAATTCATTGAATTTACTCATGTCTGGATTGATTTGACTTGCTGCTTGAATTTTTTTGTGGCCGTTGAATGAAAACCAGAAAATAGAACCAATCGAAACGATTTCAACTGGATAATTATGTGCGTTTGCGTACTCGTTCAATTGTGAAACCATAAACTTCGTTTTTGCTTCTTGCTTCTCGTAAAAATCTTCTTGTGCACAAACCTCTAATTGCGCCAATCCTGCTGCCATTGCCACTGGATTTCCAGACAATGTTCCTGCTTGATAAACCGGACCATCAGGCGAAACAAAAGCCATTATTTCTTTCTTCGCTCCATAAGCACCAACTGGTAAACCTCCACCAATGATTTTTCCATAGGTTACAATATCTGGTTGAATGCCATACAATTCTGCTGCTCCACCAAAAGAAACGCGGAAGCCTGAAATTACTTCGTCGAAAATTAATAGCACTTTGTATTCCGTACACAACTCGCGCAATTGATTCAAAAACACACCGTCTTGCAACAACAAACCGTTATTCGCTGGCACAGGCTCGATGATGATACAAGCGATATCGTGGTGGTAATTTTCCAAACAAGTTCGCAATGCTTCCAAGTCATTCAATGGTAATACTAACGTTTCATTTGCTAAAACTTCGGGAACACCAGCACTTGAAGAAGTTCCAAAAGTTACCAATCCACTGCCTGCATTTACTAATAAAGCATCTACGTGACCGTGGTAACAACCGTCAAATTTTACAATCTTTGTTTTTCCTGTAAATCCTCTTGCCAAACGAATTGCAGACATTACAGCTTCCGTTCCTGAACTCACAAAACGCATTTTATCTATGAATGGAATTCGGTCTAAAATGAATTTTGCAAGGTCGTTTTCTTTGCGTGTCGGAGCGCCAAAACTTGCGCCATTTTGCAAGGTTGTAACGATAGAATTATAAACGTGCGGATGGTTGTGTCCTAAAATTAGTGGACCCCAACTGCAACAAAAATCGATGAATTCATTGTCGTCTTCGTCCCAAATGCGAGCACCATCTCCTTTTTTAATAAATAATGGTGTTCCGCCAACCGATTTAAAGGCCCTAACGGGTGAATTAACTCCTCCTGGAAAGAATTTTTTAGAGGCTGAAAATAAGGATTCTGAAACTGCTCTTTTGATTGGGCTTGTAGTCGTCATTTCTTGCATATATTTGTAGAATAGTACAAAAGTAACAATTAAAACCCGCTTATGTTGTTTGAAAACACCCTTGAATTTGCGCAAAAATTAGATGCTCAAGATCCTTTGAAAGATTTTCGTTCAAAATTTAATTTACCAACTTTTCACGAAAAAACTGTTCGCTACTTTACTGGAAATTCCTTGGGTTTACAGCCGAAAAAAGCGGTGGAATACGTGAACGAAGAGTTACAAAACTGGGCGAAATTTGGGGTGGAAGGACACTTTTTAGCGGAACGACCTTGGTTTGCTTACCACGAAAATTTAACGCAACTTACTGCTAATGTGGTAGGTGCTCTACCAATCGAAGTGGTGGTGACGCATTCATTGACAACGAACTTGCATTTATTGATGGTTTCGTTTTACCAACCAAAAGGAAAAAGAACGAAAATTTTATGCGAAGCAAAAGCTTTTCCAAGTGATCAATATGCCTTGGAATCACAAGTAAAATTTCACGGTTTGTCCAACGATTATTTAGTTGAAATAGCACCGCGCGAAGGTGAAAATCTAATTCGCTTGGAAGATATTTTAGCGAAAATCGAAGAATTAGGCGACGAATTAGCATTGGTGATGATTGGTGGCGTGAATTATTATACCGGTCAATTATTTGATATGAAGGCGATTACAGAAGCTGGCCACAAAGTTGGTGCTTTTGTTGGTTTTGATTTGGCGCATGCTGCAGGAAATATCAATTTGAAATTACATGATTGGGGCGTTGATTTCGCTGCTTGGTGTGGTTACAAATATTTGAATTCATCTCCGGGTGGCGTTTCTGGAATGTTTGTTCACGAACGTCATGCCAATAATAAAAATCTACCGCGATTCGCTGGTTGGTGGGGTTACAACAAAGAAAAACGTTTCCAAATGGAACCGGGGTTTGAGCCAATGCCGGGCGCTGAAGGTTGGCAATTGAGCAATGCACCTGTATTAGGAATGGCTGTTCAATTGGCGTCATTGGAAATTTTTGAAGAAGCTGGTATGGACAGAATTGGTGCAAAAAGAGATTTAATGACTGCTTTCACAGAGTTTGTCATCGAAGACATTTCAGAGAAAAACAAGGAGAAATGTACGTTTGAATTGATTACTCCAAAAGACAAAACGCAACGTGGTGCGCAACTTTCCATTCAAGCAAAAGGACAAGGAAAAGCATTGTTCAACGCACTTTCAGATTTAGGTGTTGTTGCAGATTGGCGCGAACCAAATGTCATTCGCATTGCACCCGCACCGCTTTATAATTCCTACGAAGATTGTTACTGGTTTGGACAATTGTTAGAGCAAGCGATACAATAGAATGCTTGATTTTTAGTGTTTGATTTTTAATTAGGTTTTGGGTGTTCTTTTTTCGTTCTTAAATAAAAATCACTTACTATTGTTTCTTGAATTTATTTTTAGAAATTTGAGAGACAAAAGGTTTAACGTTTTTTAATCGCTTCAGTAAGTTTCACAGTACTAATTCTAATCTGGTGGATTTGGCATTGGAAAACAGAATCTCAAACTAAAATTACTTAATTTAAGTTTATGAAAAAATCAATTGTTTTATTATCACTTTTATCCCTTTTTTCGTGTAGAAACGGCGAAAGTAATTTAGGTTCTTCAGCAGGTGGAGCTGTTAATGAGAATATGAATATGGAGTCACAAGCAGAAAATAACGACCCACCAGATGATTACGCAGAGGGCGTTTTTCCAAATCCGGATGAGGAAGCATTTCCTTTGGAATTTGAATTGAAAACCTATTACATTGAACCAACTGGCGGATACCACGACACCGATGAATTGCCAAAAATTAAGCAAAAGGATGAATGGCTTGGATTCTATAAAAACGATGCTGGTGAAATCGAATTAAAGGCTGTTAAAATGACCTTTAAGCGCGTTTTTGATGATTTGGTGGATTCCGACAAAAAAAGGCCAACAGGAATTGAGCCCGTTCCTTCAGATCCTATCAATTGCGAGTTTGTGTTGAATCCAATTGGTGGAATGAAACCAAAGAAATTAGTCTCTTTAGTTCCTGAGGCAGAAAGTTTTCTTCCTAGTGAACAAAAAACAATCAAATCGAATGATGTCGTTTACCGAATTTATGCAACTGGCGACAAGGTAATGGAAAACGATCAAGAAGGCATCAGAAACTATATGCTTTTTGTGGAGTCAAAGGATAAAAACGGAGCGAAGAAAACGCAATTATTGATGCAAGTTCCAACCTTTGGCGAATATGGACCACCATCAATTCGTATTGTTCTAGCTTCTTATTTAGATGACGATACAATCCCCGATTTTATTCTAAGCAATGAATCAGGAACCTACGTTTATCTTTCAAAATTTGCTTCTGAAAGTGAAATCGTTAGAGTTGTTGGATCGGATGTTTTACCAAGTGGATGTTAGTTATGAATAAAGAAACTCAATTTTTTGAAACAAATAAAAAATCGTGGGATGGGCGAGTTGACACGCACATTGCTTCCGATTTTTACAACAATGCCGCTTTTATTGCTGGTGAAAACTCGCTGAAAGAAATCGAACTTTCTTTATTAGGTGACATTAAAGGATTAAAGATTCTTCATTTGCAATGCCACTTCGGTCAAGATTCTATTTCATTGAGTAGAATGGGCGCTGAGGTAACAGGTGTTGATTTTTCACCAAAAGCAATTGAAACAGCAAAAGATTTAGCACTAAAAACGGGACAATACACGCGATTTATTTGCTCCAATGTTTATGATTTATCAGAAGTCTTAAACGAAAAATTTGACTTAGTTTTTACTTCTTACGGAACTATCGGTTGGCTTCCAGATTTGAATCGTTGGGCAAAAGTGGTCGCTCAGTTTTTAAAACCGAAAGGAAAATTTGTCTTTGTTGAATTTCATCCTGTTGTTTGGATGTTTGATGATGATTTTTCAAAAGTGGCTTACAACTACTTTAATGCTGGACCAATTATGGAAAATGAAACTGGAACTTATGCAGATAAAAATGCAGAAATCCGAAGTGAATACGTTATGTGGAATCACGATTTTGGAGAAGTTATGGGCAGTCTATTAGCTGAAAATTTAGCTTTAAATAAGTTTCAAGAATACGATTATTCACCCTATAATTGCTTTAGTCACACAATTGAAGTTGGACCAAGTCGTTACAGAATTGAACATTTGAAGAATTTCATTCCGATGGTCTATTCGTTGGTGATGGATAAAAAGGATTGAAAAATTCAATAAATACTCCTCTTAACAAGGTAAACTTATTGAAGAGCTTTTAATTCGTATTAGTTTACTTTAGAACAACTAAAGGAGAACCAAGGAATCTTGCTTTCAATAAATTTGAGCATAAAAAAGTCCTCAGATGAACAATCAAATGAGGACTTATACTATAAAAACTAAGTTTACAATCTTTAAAATTCAGCGTTTTGTGGCGTTCTTGGGAAAGGAATCACATCTCGTATGTTTGACATTCCAGTAACAAACATTACCATGCGTTCGAAGCCTAAGCCAAAACCTGCGTGTGGAACTGTTCCGAATTTACGCGTGTCCATGTACCACCACAATTCTTCTGCAGGAATGTTGAACTCTTCGCATTTTTTCAAGAGTTGGTCGTAGCGTTCTTCGCGTTGCGAACCGCCAACGATTTCTCCAATTCCAGGGAATAGAACGTCCATTGCTGCAACCGTTTTTCCATCTTCGTTCAAACGCATGTAAAACGCTTTGATTTTCGCTGGATAATCCGTTAAGATTACGGGACAATTGAATTCTTTTTCCACCAAATAGCGCTCGTGCTCACTTTGTAAGTCGATGCCCCATTCAACTGGATATTTGAATTTTTTCTTTTTGTAATGGTTGGAATTCATCAATACTTCAATCGCTTCCGTGTAAGTCAAACGTTTGAATGGATTGTTAATGACAAACTGTAAACGCTCGATTAAAGACAATTCATTGCGCTCATTTTGAGGTTTTTGCGCTTGCTCTTGTTTGTCGCGATCGTCTAAGAATTTTAAGTCTTCAGCGCAATTTTCAAGGATGTATGAACAAATATATTTCAAGAAATCTTCTGTCAAGTCCATGTTGTCTTTCAAGTCATTGAAGGCAACTTCCGGTTCAATCATCCAAAACTCCGCCAAGTGACGAGAAGTATTAGAGTTCTCAGCACGGAAAGTTGGCCCAAACGTATAAACTTGTCCTAAAGCCAATGCTGCTAATTCTGCTTCCAACTGTCCTGAAACGGTTAAGTTCACTGATTTCCCGAAGAAATCTTCTTTGTAATTGATGGAACCGTCTTCGTTTAAGGGTGGATTTTTAGGATCTAAAGTCGAAACATGGAACATTTCACCTGCTCCTTCAGCATCTGAACCAGTTATAATTGGTGTGTGCAAATAGAAGAAACCACGGTCGTTGAAGAATTTATGAATAGCATACGCAACTGAATGACGAATTCTGAAAACGGCACCAAACGTATTTGTTCTGAACCGTAAATGTGCTTGTTCGCGCAAAAATTCTAAACTGTGGCGTTTTGGTTGCATCACTGTTTTTTGAACATCATCAGGGTGTGCATCACCTAAAATTTCAATTGTATTTACTTGTAATTCAACAGCTTGTCCCGAACCTTGAGATTCAACTAATGTTCCTGTCAACGAAACAGAGGATGCGGTTGTAATGCGTTTCAACATTGCTTCGTCGAATTTTTCAAAATCAACTACTGCTTGGATTGTTCCCATGCACGAACCGTCGTTGACTTGAATGAAACGATTGGAACGAAAAGCACGTACCCAACCTTTTACTGTAATTTCTGTATTGATTAATGATTGACCTTCTTGGCCTAAAATTTCTTTAATTCTCCATCTTTTCATTCTACAAAAATAATGGATTTAACTGTTTTAACAGGCGTTCAGCAAGAAAATTGAAACGAAGGTTTTAATAAAAGTGCTTACTTCTTCTTCAATTGCTCTTTTATAAACAATTCAATTGCACCAACCATTGAAGGGGCTTTGGGGTGTGGAGCATGAACGTCTAAACGCAAATTGTGTTTTACAACGGCACTTCCTGTGGTTGGACCAAAAGCTGCAATTACCGTTTCGTTTTGTTTGAAGTCAGGGAAATTTTTAAACAATGATTCAATTCCTCCTGGACTAAAAAACACCAACATATCGTAATAAACATCTTCTAAATCAGATAAATCGGAAGCAACAGTGCGGTAAAGAATTACTTTTGTAAATGCCATTCCTTGTTGTTCGAGGGTAATTGGAATATTGTCGCGAAGAATGTCAGTACAAGGTAAAAGGAATTTTTCGGATTTGTGTTTTTTCATCACATCCGCTAAATCGTTAATGGTTTGTTTTCCGAAGAAAATTTTACGTTTGCGATACGCAACATATTTTTGAAGGTACAAAGCAACGGCTTCTGAAATACAGAAATACTTCATTGATTCAGGAACTTCAAAACGAATCTCTTCAGCAATTCTGAAAAAATGATCGACCGCCACTTTAGATGTTAAAATGACTGCTGTATGTTCAGCGATATTTACCTTTTGCGCACGAAATTCCTTCCCGTCGATTCCTTCAACTTTGATAAATGGACGAAAATCAATTTTTAATTTGTAATTTTCAGCCAAATCAAAGTAGGGAGACTTTTCTCCTTCGGGCTTAGGTTGAGAGACTAATATAGTTTTTATTGCCAATTTTAGACGATTTTAATATAATTCAACCATCACATTTCCCATTGAAAAAAACCAAACGCTAACCTTAAAAAAATGAAAGCAGGTAAAATTTCAAGCGTGCAAAGATACAAAATAAAATAATACCACTGAATTCTCTTTTTTAAAGATAAAAGTAAACCCTTTGTCATTCGCAAAACAAGCATTAAAAAAAGTAGAAAAACAAAGCTGTAACCGAACCATTCGTGAAACTTTGGATTTAATGTCCAAGTGGTGGCAAGAACGAGTAAAAGAATTCCTCCAAACTGCCAAGTGTTGCGATTTATGGTTGTAATAGCCTCCGTCACTTCCTTTTCACCCGACAAAAACGAAACAAAACGATAACCAAACTGTTGTATTACTAAAAATACGGTCGATGCAAGTAAAGCAAACAAACTTGATTCGACCTTGGAAATATGTTGGCTCAAAAGAAGGAAAAAACACAAAGAAAGTGCAATGAAAAAATTAAGAAATAACAATAAGGTGGCTCCAAAATTAATCTTTAGCGTTTCTTTAAATTCTTTTTCTTTAGGGCTTAATCGGAAGAAATTTTTCACCAATAGATTTAAGAAACCGTTCGTGCGCATTCCACTCCAACCAACAAATAGAAAACTAACAATGGCTATTGATAACAATATGGTGCTCATTTGCGCTTCTCTTTCAAGCAGTTTAAATTCAGGGGAAAGAGCTATGGAATACGGAATCATTGGCCACAAAATTAATTAGAATTAGATTGCTTTGTCATAAATACAATACTTACTTTTGCACCACTTAAAAATATTTCAGTATGAAAACAGATTTGTACACACACCCAGATCATTATGCAATGGACGATTTATTGTCCGACGAACACAAATTAGTGCGCGATGCAGCAAGAGCTTGGGTGAAAAAAGAAGTTTCTCCAATTATTGATGAGCACTTTGAAAATGCTACCTTTCCTAAACACTTATTAAAAGGTTTGGGTGAAATCGGAGCTTTTGGACCTTATATTCCTGAGCAATACGGAGGTTCTGGTTTAGACCAAATTTCTTATGGTTTAATCATGCAAGAATTAGAAAGATGTGATTCAGGATTGCGTTCAACTGCTTCTGTTCAATCTTCTTTAGTGATGTATCCAATCTGGAAATATGGTACAGAGGAACAAAAAATGAAATACTTGCCGAAATTAGCTAGTGGTGAAATGATGGGATGTTTTGGTTTGACTGAGCCTGATCATGGTTCAAATCCAAACGGAATGACTACCAACTTTAGAGACGCTGGTGATCATGTTATTTTAAATGGTGCCAAAATGTGGATTTCTAATGCTCCTTTCGCTGACATCGCAGTTGTTTGGGCAAAAGACGAATCTGGTCGTATTCACGGTTTGGTTGTAGAAAGAGGAATGGAAGGATTTTCAACACCAGAAATGCACGGAAAACTTTCTTTGAGAGCATCTGCAACTGGAGAGTTGATTTTCGTAGATGTGAAAGTGCCAAAAACAAACATTTTACCTGGAAGAACAGGTTTAGGTGCGCCATTAAGCTGTTTGGATTCAGCGCGTTTTGGTATCGCTTGGGGTGCTTTAGGTGCTGCAATGGACTGTTACGATCAAGCTTTGCGCTACTCAAAAGAAAGAACACAATTCAATGTTCCAATCGGTGCTTTTCAATTGACTCAAAAGAAATTAGCTGAGATGATTACTGAAATCACAAAAGCTCAATTATTAACATTGCGTTTAGGTCAACTAAGAAATGAAGGTAAAGCTACTTCAGCTCAAATCTCAATGGCAAAAAGAAACAATGTTGAAATCGCATTAAATATTGCGCGTGAAGCACGTCAGATACATGGTGGAATGGGTATTACAAGTGAATATTCTATGATGCGCCACATGGCAAACTTAGAATCAGTTGTTACTTACGAAGGAACCCACGACATTCACTTATTAATTACAGGAATGGATATCACTGGTATTCCTGCTTTCACAAGAGAAATGCCATAAAAAGTAAAAGTAAGGGGCAATAATTATTGCCCCTTACTTTTACTTTTTATAATTCATCGTCATCTCCTTCTATATTTTTATCACCACGCAGAATTCGAATTCGTTTGCGTGCCTCCGCTGAAAACAAACTTCCTTTGTAATCAATAGCCAATCGGCGGTAGAGTTCTAAGGCTTTTTCCTTGTTCAAAATTACATTATCATTGATATCTGCCATCCTGAAAAGTGCATCATCTGCTAAGATATCTTGCCCATGAAATTTCAATAAATCCTCATAGTAGTCGAGCGCTTTTTGCCATTGTCCTTGCATTTCCATTGCTTTTGCCTTACGAAACAAAATCTCATCAGCTAATGAATGAAATGGAAAATTTAGTTGAATGCTATCAAATAATTGAAAGGCTTCCACATATTTATGTTGCTCAATTAACAACTCAGAACTTGCAAACCAAGTCATAACGGTGTAATTGCTATCCAAACCAAAATTATCAGTGATAAAAACGGACAGCTGCATCGCATCGTTGGCAATTAAGCGTGAAGTTGCTTCTTTCAAAACGTTCAATTGTCCTTGTGCAAAATCAAATTCTCCATCAAAATAAAAAACACGTGCATTTTTAAACTTTGCTTCTTCACCAATGGATTCAAATTTAAAATCGGTGTCGATTTGCATATACAATAAAGAAGCTTCCCAAATATCTCCACCAAGCACATTAACATCAGCAAGTTGCATTTTCAATTGTGCTTTTTGAATATCCGTTAAACCCGGTGTTTGCATTAAATTTGTCAATATTTCGATTGCTTTATCTGCTTTATTGGCGTAAAATGCAAGAATATGAGCATACTCTAAAATAATCGAAACACTTTGTCTGCCTTTACCAGTTTTTGCAATTGCATTTTCATAATCCACAAGTGTTGCATCAATCTCAGCTTGTGAATAAGCTCTGTTGGTTGTTAATTCAACATACCTTGTATTCAACAATGATTTCAAAGCTTCGAAATAAATCGCACCATTTTCACCAAGCGCCATCACGTAGTTAAAGCATTTTCTTGCGGTGGCATAGTCTTTATTTTCCAAGCATATCATTCCTAAATCTTGAACACGGTAACCATCGTTTGAAGTGCGTTTGTCTAAAGCAACTACTTGATTATAAGCGCCATTAAAGTTTTTACTTTGAACAAAAAGCCAAATAATCATTTCCGAAAAAACGAGATTGGAATTTGCTTTTTGAGCACGTTGCAATAAGGCTTCTTTTAAAAGAACGAAATCGGGTTCCTCGCTGCTCGACAACTTCATGCGATTGTTTATCGAAAGTTGAATCGTTTCGAACATCGTTGGCTGCAATTCAACATAATCTAAGTATTCACGAATCATTTCGGATTTGTTTCCCGTCAACGCGTAATAATCGGCGTATTGAAAGTTAAAAGGATAGTAGTTTGCTACTTTTCGCCCTTTATCTAAGGTCATTTTTGCTAGGTCGAATTTACCTTTACTGGCAAAAGCTTGATAGGCTTGGATAATTACTGAAGGATTATTCCCAACATTTTCGATAATTTCTTCGTACGCTTTTTTTGCTTTAGCCTCTTCTTCAATGTCTTCATAAAACTGACCAAGCGCAACTCTTAATTCTAAGTCTGATTTATTTGCTGCCACTTGTTTTTTAATAATTTTCTCGGCTGTTTTATAATCTTTGATTTGCACCAAACACTCGAAATAGCGATTAAAATACACTTTCGATGGATTGGAATTATAAATTTTTTCATAGTATCCGGTTGCCTTGTCAAATTCACCATTGGAGTAATAATGTTGCGCTAACTGAATATCTGTTTCCGTTTGGGAAAAAGCAGAACCAAGACAAATGAGAATGAAAACAATGAGCAGAATTTGTTTCATTTTGTAGATTTAGAGTTCTTTTTCATCAAGTCCATTGAGAATGTGTAAAGCTCATCGTGGAGCTCGAAATAGGTTTTAAAAACGGATTCTTTTTGTTCTTTGTAGTCGTTTAATAATACAGTTAATTTCGAAATTTTATCTTTTTCAAAAGTAATGTACTCCTCATATTTATCGCGTTCGCCATGTCCATTCTCGATATCTGAATATAAATTTTTTAGCGCTTCACGCTCTTCTAAAATGCTTTTTTTGACTTTTCCATACGCTTTACCCAAA
The DNA here is from genome assembly GCA_044350515.1 of Crocinitomicaceae bacterium. Lineage (GTDB taxonomy): Bacteria > Bacteroidota > Bacteroidia > Flavobacteriales_D > Crocinitomicaceae > UBA952. The sequence goes on from JBILHL010000001.1 coordinate 308,249, forward strand.
GGTCCTAGGGCTCTTCGCATCCGTTTGTAAGCGTCCATTTTTTTGCCTAATTCAACGTCTACTTTATCTAAAAATAAATTTTTCTTGATACGCAACTCCACAGTACTTGTAGCAAGTTTGAGTTCGGGTATAGTGTCGATTTTTTGTGCAATTAGTTCTTTTTCCAACGAATCCAAGGTTTTGTTCATGACGTCGATTTTAGCTAACTGCTCCTTTTTTTGAAGGTCGGCACACGAAGCAAATAAACCAATAAACGCAACAATAAATAGTAATCTCATGGTCTAAAATTAGGAATTTGTCTAAGGATTGAAAAAACTCAGCACTTAAATTAACAATATTTTGCCTCTCGTCAATGGAAGTACAAACAAAAGTAATCAATTACAGTAAAGACAAACATGGAATAACAACAAAACCAGAAGCTTGATTTCGGTTAGCGTTTAGAAATTTTATTGTGAGTAATCGTGCGTTGCAGGTTACATTTGAAACGATCTATTTCAGGATTGCGAGATTTTGCATGTTTTGTTTTGCACTTTTCGACACGTTCGCGCCACAATTTATAACTCGAAAATTTCAGTTCTTTTTTCATGAGTTTCTTTACCTCAGCTTCCGCCAAACCAAATTGCGCTTTGATAGCATCAAAAGGTGTGCGATCTTCCCAAGCCATTTCAATAATTCGATCAATTGCTTGCTCGTCCAATTCCTTTTTCGAATCAATCGGCTTTTGAATATTCATGTAAGCCATGGGTGAAGGTAAATCGCTGTAATGGCAGTATTCTTCGTTTATCATGAAGTAAAAACAACTGTAAGTATAAAAATGTTTTTACAGAGTTAATTCCTAAAGTATAAACTTGAGCTCGATAGTAAAATCGAAATTCAGATTATAAAGTATCTTTTATAAATTAACATCAACAGTGTTTTCCCTTATAATTTTACTTTAATTCAAACTAAACTGTTGTTACATTTGTTCTTTTAAAAAAAGTATTTCATGAATCCGCATCTCAACAGAATCAATACCGAGCTAGCTAGTTTACGTCAAGAATTAATTTCCCATCCGCTTTATGCACAAGTAAGTGAAATAGAAGATTTCCAAGCATTTATGGAGCAACATATTTTTGCAGTTTGGGATTTTATGAGTTTGCTTAAAGCACTGCAACGCGGATTGACCTGCGTAGAACTTCCTTGGAAACCTGTTGGAAGTCCGACAACGCGCCGTTTTATAAATGAGATTGTGCTTGGTGAAGAAACAGATATGGACAGGAATGGTGAGGTAGCGAGTCACTTTGAATTATACCTCGATGCCATGAACGAAATTGGTGCAAGTACCCAAACGATTCATCACTTTTTAGAACTTGTGGAAAATGGAAGTTCAATTGAAAATGCATTGAATGAAGTGGACATTCAGCCTGCAACGCGCAATTTTGTCAATTTTACTTTTTCCATACTTCAAACCAATGCAATTCACCGCATCGCATCAGTGTTTACTTTTGGTCGCGAGGATTTGATTCCTGAAATGTTTATTCAGATTTTGAAAGAAATGCAATCTAAAGGTCAGAAAAATATTTCTAAATTATTGTATTATCTCGAACGACACATCGAAGTAGATGGCGACGATCACGGTCCTATTTCTTTGAAAATGATTGAAGAATTGTGCGGAGACGACGAGCAAAAATGGAACGAGGTGCTAGAAAGTGCAAAAGCAGCACTTCAAATGCGCATCGAATTGTGGAATGGCGTTTCTCAAAAGCTAAAGGAGCTAGTACCTATTCAAATCTAGCTTACAATAATGAAGGGTTTGGGTAAATTACCAAATCATCTTCACATGTGGAGCTGTTGTGCTTTGTTATTTTTTCCTTTCGAAATAAAAGTCCATTCCACAACTGTAAGATTCAGATATTATCAATTCATCTCCTGAAATAGTAAATGGTCTTGTTCCTTGATTACTAATTGTTATTGCCGGCACATTGATCATATTGAAATCTTGAAGAGAGTCGATATTGTCCATAGAATATTTTATTGTCACGCTTCCAGGATTCTGTACTTTGCTTTACACCGTTTTTATATATTTTCAACTTCCCGTCTGTCATTATTTTCCACCTTGTTTTTTTTAAATCATCAGAAGTGTCAAATCCACTCATAGAATAGGTTTTAACTAATATCCATTCCCCAACCAACGCTTCATTAGGGTCATTCAATTTTACCTTTTTGCAACTAACTGCTAATTGCACTATTACAATTAATAACATTGTTTGGAAAATTCTCATTTTTGTCCTATTTATCAAATTAAGCAATGTTGCTAACCCCTATAAGCGTAATACACCCAGAAAGAAAGTAAAAATCAATTCTCTAATTTACTTGAAAATATAAAACAATTGAATGCAGTTAATTTTTTAACAATTTGAATTAGGGCTTTTATCTTCTGAAAACATTGCTTGTGTTGGGTTTTAGCTTATTTTTTGTTACCAATGAAAAATGCAAAAATTAGAACATGTTCTAATAACGAAACGATTAAAATCGTTAAAAATTTTGGCATTCTACTAGGTGCGGGATTAATCCCGCACCTAGTAGATTATCGATTGTAACAAAACCATTTTAATGGTTTCAAATCTATTTTTTATTACGTTTTGAGAATTACCAACCAACTCAAATAACCCTTAAAATAATCAATAAAAAAACAGCCTTAAAATATCAAACGCCCCTCATCAGATTCAAAAAAGGCATTTGAGTTTTCGAGAAGAAGTTGTATTCAGAAGATCAATAAAATATTTCTTGCAATTGATTTTGTAAAATTTTTTCCATTAAGAAGTTGTTTTGAAGAGAAAAGGTCGAATTATTTATTGATTTAAAAAGCGAATTAGAAAACAATTTCTAATCTTTTACAAATCCTTATCCAAATTTTTTACCAAAAAATCCCTTTAAATCACCACCGCAACGCGTTGTTTTTGGTCCTTGAATTCGAGTTCGATTTGGTAGTCGCCTCTTCGCAATGAGCTGAGATTTAGAACGGTATATTGTGCATTTAGAACAAGTTCCTGAAGCACTTTTCCAGACGTATCAATGACTTTTATTCGGGCATTTTTTAGTTTTGCGCCATTCACTTGAATTTGATATTGACGATCACTTAAAGGAATCAAACCAACAAATCCTATTTCTTTTTTGAATAGTTTTGAGTCGTAAATCAATCCGACTTTGCGTTTGATTTTCGTTTCAGGAATTATTGAAGTGGTCAATACTTTATTCTCGTCTTTTATGGAGTTAAAGACAGGACGCGCATTGGATGGATCATCATTCGATTTCCAAACGCGCATGTAATCCACTAAAAACTCATTCGGGAAAATCGTGCTTTCATCTGGTCCGGGATTGAATGGGCCATAATCTACTGCGTTTGCGAGGTTGGCAATCAAATTCATAGAAGCATCAAAATCACCTTTGAAATGTGAAACAGGAACGCCATTCACATAATAAATCAATGAGCCCGGCTTCCAAATACCTGAAAAGACAATCCATTCTTCAGTCATTTTATGGTTGAGTTTTACCCACCCACCCCAATCTTTTTTGATGCCTAAAAACCCTGGTACTTTGTCTGTTTTGTCGGGAACATGCACATCCACATGCGTTTCATATTCCTTTTCTCCTTTGATTTCCATGAAGTCAATTTCACCCTTTCCATTTTGTCCGAAGAGCCAAAACGCAGGCCACAATCCTTTTCCTTTGGGAGCTTTGCATCGGCATTCAAAATAACCATACTTAAATTCTTGGCGACTCATAATACTTGAATTCAAGTACTTAATTTGCATTGAATTGTCTTTGATCTCTATTCCCAATTTTTTTGCTCCTTCTTTATCCAACATCCATTCTGGAAATTTTCGCCACTCGGTTAAAGTGTCAGCTCGCAGGCTGATGTAACCTTCGTGCGGAACGGATAATTCAGGTACTATTAATGTGCGGTGAAGTGTGTGTAATCCTCCCCAAGGATAAACATCGTACCATTTTTCTTTGTCTAAAGTTGCTGTTGAAAATTCATCACCGAAATGGTAATTCCAACGTTCAATAGTATCGGTTTTTACATGCCACAAAATGGGCTGCAATTGTCCAAAAACAGAGAAGCTAGCAGCTAAAAAAAAGAAAAGTAAACGCATGGGTTTCTAGTATTTGATGAAGATGTTTTTCGCTTCCGTGAAAAAACGTAATGCTTCCCAACCGCCTTCACGACCAACACCTGAAGCTTTCACTCCGCCAAAAGGTGTACGCAAATCACGCACTAACCAAGCGTTCACCCAAACAATTCCCGATTGCAAATTATCTGCAACACGATGTGCGCGTTTTAAATTAGAAGTCCAAATCGTTCCAGCCAAACCATAATCTGTTGAGTTTGCCATCATCAATGCTTCTTCTTCGGTGTCAAATGGAGTGATGGTAACAACAGGACCGAAAATTTCTTCTTGATTCGTGCGGCAATCAAAACTCAAGCCTTCAATAATTGTTGGTTCAATGTAATAACCTTTGTCATAAGGAGCATCTAAAAAAACACGTTTTCCACCTGTCAAAACTGTTCCGCCTTCTTGTTTCGCAATTTCGATGTAGGATAAAATTTTCTCCATGTGAGATTCGGAAACTACAGCCCCAAGCTTTGCTTCAGGATCTAGCGGAAAGGAAACTTTTGATTTAGAAACTTTGTCCACGAAAGCGTCACGGAATTTTGGGTAAAGTGAACGCTCGACAAAAATACGTGAGCCACACAAACAAATTTGTCCTTGGTTGGCAAACGAGGAGCGAATCGTTGTGCTTAACATATCCTCAAAATCGCAATCAGCGAAAATGATATTTGCATTTTTTCCACCCAATTCCAAGGAAAGTTTTTTAAACATTGGTCCAGCAGTACGCGAAATGTATTCACCCGTTTTTGTCCCACCTGTGAAAGAAATAGCTTTGATTTTGGGGTGTTTCACAATTGCATCGCCAACTTTAGGTCCTGTTCCGTGAAGAATATTCAAAACCCCTGGTGGCATTCCTGCTTCTTGGGCAATTTTTCCTAATAAATAAGCCGTGTAAGGCGTAACTTCTGAGGGTTTTGCAATCACGCAATTTCCTGCGGCCAAAGCGGGTGCTATTTTCCAAGAGAATAAATACAAAGGTAAATTCCAAGGAGAAATACAGCCCACAATCCCGATTGATTTTCGTGTGGTATAATTCACTCCAACGCCTTCCATATAGTGCGATTCTGAAGCAAAATGTAGGATAGCGGTGGCGAAAAAATGAAAATTAGAAACAGCTCTTGGTATGTCAACATGTGCTGCAAGTGAAACGGGTTTTCCATTGTCACGGCTTTCAGCTTGTACGAATTCATCCATGTGGTTTTGAATTCCTTCAGAAAGTTTTACTAAAATTTCACTACGTTTTTCAATTGATAATTGCGACCAAATAGGAAATGCTTTTTCAGCTGCTTTGACTGCCAACTCAACGTCTTCGGAATCAGAATCTGGAATCCAAGAATAGATTTGTCCTGTTGCTGGTTCGTAGTTATCAATGTAAAGACCATTTTTTGGCGCAACATAAGCACCATCAATGAAATTTTGTAGTTTTTCCATGTTGTGTATTATACTACAAAATTGAAGAAAAGAAATGAATAAATGGGATTGGAGGATTTGTTTAATTCCATTTTAAAAGAAGCATTTGAAAGAAAACAACTAATGTAATCAGCCAAAACCTATGATTTTTATATTGTTTTGGCTGATTAAAAACATATAATCAGCCAGAAGTGGTCTTTTGTATAGGGTTATGGCTGAGTTTAAACCTACTCAATCCCAAAAAACCAAGAGTGTAACCACAGCTAAAAAAGGAAAAATAATGAATGATTCAGGTAGTAAAACGAAAGATAAAACTCCTAAAATCAAAGCAAAAAAGGCAATTCTAACAAAGGCATTCTTAAGTGATTTTGCTAATAGTGCTAGTTGCTTTTGACCAACGATATTTAGTTTCAATTCATTATTGATGCGCATCCATTCACCAAAGAAAACCAAAGGAAAAAGGATATAACCTTGTTCAATTCCCATGTCTTTGTAGTGGAAAAATCGCGAAAACTCTTCTAAAAAATGAATAGATGGGTTTTGAAAAAAAATAACAGTGTGAATAATAATTACTTCTGAAAGGAATAAATAACCCGCTTTTATAATTTGATTTCTTTTTTCCGTTGAACTTAATTCAGTCAATTTCATGCGCCAATGCAAGAAAACTACTCTTGCCAATTGATCCAACATAAAAAATAAAAGGATAAAATAAAGATTCCAATCCCAAAAGAAATAACCCATTAAAGGAAGCGCAACATCTCCAATGAGTATGCTTATTTTTTCGATTCGGTTCACCTTTGTTTTTTCAGGATTGCCACGCGCTCTTTTGTCAATTCAAATTCCGGATCGATTTTCAAGACCTTTGCATAAGAAAACAATGCGTTGGTGATGTCTTTTTTATCTTCATAAATCAATCCCATATTGTGGTATGACTCAATGTGTTTAGGTTGAACTTCAACTGCTTTTTCATAGAAAAATAATGCGGAATCGAGTTCTAAGGTTGTAAATTGTTTGATGTAGCCCAATTGAAAATAAGCTTCGTGGTAAGTGCTATCCAAACGAATCATTTTTCGATACAAAACACTTGCTGCACTTTCTTTACCAAACAATTGTTTTGCATAAGCAAGCGAGTAGATAACGTCTGGGTTTTTAGACTGAAGTTTGTAAGCAGTGGTGTAGTATTCAATACAAATTGGATCCTCTTTGAACTGATAAAGCGCACCCAACATCAAGTAGCCACCATAAAACTTCGGATCTTGTTGAACAGCCGTTTCGTAAGAAGATACTGCCAATTTGAAATTACCTAGGTTTCGGTAATTTGTTCCTTTCAACACATAAGCATCTCGGTATTTTGGATTGATTCGCAATGCTTTATTGATGTATTTGAATGAGTTTTCGTAATCTTCAAACATCGAATAGGTATTTGCCAAACCGACTAATGCTTCAACGTTTTTAGATTCCTTTTTTACGATTTTTTTGTAAATTTTATGTGCTGTAAACAAATCTTCAACTGAACGTTTTGGGCTATTTATTAAGGCTTCGGCGTACAAAACGCGGCATTCAGTTCGGTTACTGTCCAAGCGATAAGCTCTTGCTGCGTCGGCCATTGCATCTTCATACAACAATTCTTCGAACAATAAATCTGCACGTTTCACCAATAAAGAAACGCTGTCAGGATACAGTTTTAGAAGGCTGTCTAAGTTAGCTCTGTTTAGCTCGACTTGTTTGGGTTTGTCTTCCTTACAGGATTGCAAAGAAAGAGCAGCTAAAAGTAAAAATGAAAGTAAATATCGCATGAGACAAAAGTAATCATTGAAAATTATAAATCGAATCTTTGAATTAAGTGAATATTTTCATTCTTTTAACGAACAATCATCCCCACTTAATCGTAACTTTGTAAACGTAATTTTTAGCCATGAAGCATAAACTCATTTTACTTTTTGTTCTTGTATTTTTTCAAGCTTCACAATTTTTTGCTCAAGGTTGTTCTCAATGTAAGTTGCTTGCTAAGCAAGGCTCAGAAGTAGATGAAGCAAGTTTTGGAACAAACATCAATTCAGGAATTTTGTATTTAATGATTATTCCTTATTTGTTACTGCTATTTTTATTCAGAAAACAAATTTTTGGTTTTATTAAAGGATTTTTCTCCCCTGCAAAATAAGGGTTTTGATTATTTGAGCTTACGGTTTTGTACCACTTAAATAAAACAACTTTAATCATAACTCGAAAAAAAATTGAAAATGTTCTTGTAGAAATTTTAAAAATTAACAGTTTCAGTGCAGTAGCTAAAACCTAGAAATTCAAGGCCAATCATTGTTCGCTAATACTCATTAAATAGTGCTCTCTTTAATCATAGTCTTGATTTTCAATAATAAAGTATTTTACTTGTTCGATTGCGAATACTCATATTACATTCTTACTTCTTCACCATTTTCAAAATTAAAACTGCTTCATTTTTAGCAAAAACTTTCCATTTTCCAGATGCAATAAAATCATCTATCGATTTTTGGTAAGTAATAGCATCGTACGGATATTTATTTTCTTCCGCTGTTAAAAGTGCAATGTAATTCGCATTTCCAATAAATGGATAATGAAAAATATAATCACGAAAAGCTAAATGCGGCGCTAAACAAGATTGTGCACTAACTCTTGCGTCTGCTGGAATAGTCTTTAGCAATCTATTTACTTCCGCAACATCAAAATCTCGTTGCCAATGTTCTTTTTTGTAAAATTGACTGTTTGCTTGGTTGTAATATTCTGAAGTACGATGGTCAAGGAAACGAGCTGTACTCAACACCGTCAAACCAAGAACAACGCTTGCTGCAACCGTTTTGTATTTTTGAAAGCGTTGGAGTGCTGTGTAAAATCCAAGCACAATCAAGGGCGCAAATTCAATCGAATAATGCACGCTAATTCCCCAGCGAATTGGCACGTCATTAAACATTTTTTGACCCAAAATTGGAACAATCATAATCAAATATTCTGGGGCAAGAACTAGCGCAAATCCACCAGCTAGTGCCAAGGCTAAGTATGTTTCTACTTTTATTCCATCGTAGGCAGGATTTCCAGAATGATTCACAAAAAGTAATTCGAAAGTCTTGATGGGATGTTTAAGAATGTTGACAATTACTTCTCCAAAATTTCCACCTAAAGCATTGAATGAATTGTGTAAATAATCCCTACCCGGCGTTGCCAAACTTGGAATAATAACTTTCAAAACGAGTATGAAGTAAATAGCAGCAGCTAAGGCAAAATACAAACCAATCAAAGCTGTTTTTTTTTCTTTTTGCAGAAGTGATTTGAATGCTAACCCAAACCCTAAAAACACCGCCCACAAAGCCATGTTTTCTTTCGCAATGATAATCAAGGCAAAAAATAATATCGTTTTTCTCCAGTTTTTTTGTTCAAAATAAAGCAAGAACCACGGAACAAACATTGTTGCAACTACATTGTCGTGATAGTCAAAACTAAGGGCTGAAAAAATACCATAAAACGAAAAGAAATGAGCAACTGCAAGCGTGGCAATCGTATCACTTTTCGCAAGGTTTTGCACGTAGCGATAAACACCAAATCCTCCAAAAAGAATCGCCAGAAATTGGAAAATCAACATCGTCCATTCTCCAAAAATCCAATAAAAAGGCGAAACCAAAAGCGGATATATCGAAAAATGATCGGAAAGTACATTTGTGAATTGAGGCTGCATAATCATACAATCATTCCAACGAAAATGCGCATAGTCATAAATGGCATTTTGATTGATTCCTAAATCCCAACCGTACGTTCTAAAATTAAAGTGATTGACAAAGGTAATGGAAGCGAAAATGAGGGCAAAAAGGGTAAAAACAGCAAGCAATAATTTGTTGTTTAAAATACTCTTTTTTCCTATTTCTATTTGTTTTAGTAGGGTCATTTCTTAAGGCATTTTATTCTTAAATACGATCGGACGTTTCAAAATATTTAATTTATACAATAAGTAACTTGCATTTTTTGATTGTTCATACTCCGAAATTAAAGTCCAAGAGAGCACAGTACAATCAATTGGCAAGATTGTATTTTCTTTTCCTTGAGCTGCTTTAGTTGCCAGATAATGCAACGCTTTTTTTTCATTCGCATTGGTGTCTCTAGGAAGTGAATCCGAAAACATAAAATACAAGCTACAAAAAGCAAAGAAAAACAAATAAATTTTAAATGCTGTGTTTTTTAAATGATTCAAAACGACATAACTAGTCAGAATTAGCAAAAAGAGTAAACCAACTAATAACGGAACAAATGTATCACTTCTAAGAATAAATGGGCGATAAGTGCGACAACCACCTAATGGCAACAACAAACAATAGCAAAGTGCAAACAACAAAAAATAAAAGGCAAACTTTAAAATGATTGGAGCGCCAACAACTTTTTGTTTATGTATGATATACAAATTAACGCCAATGAAAAGCACCCAAAGTAAAGCACCAAGGTCAATGGACAAAAATGTTTGTAGCATTCCAATTGGTAGAGCTTGATAACGTTCGGAAACAGACAATTCACAAAAATTATTCTCACTATTGAAACTTCCAACATAAAACGAATACAAACTTAAAACGCTACCTAAAAACACAATTAGAAGTATAGCTCTATTAATTTTCTTTAGCGTCAATACAAACAAGGAAAACCAATTTAATTGAAGGTGATTTTTTTTGTTTTCAATTAAGAAATAGAGTAAAACAAAAGCATTGAGGAGTAGAATTAATGGGGCAGAAAGCGGACCAAAGAAAACGAGTAAAAACAAAGTTGGAATTCCAAAACTCGCATAAAGTAATGGATATTTCAATGCTTTATTGGTTAATATCGTTTTGTAAATGGGGAAATAAAGTAACAATAAAGGAATTAACGGAAGTGTATAAAAAAAGGAGTAGGTTACTGCTGTGTCGATAAAACCAATGTTTCCGCGGTATTGCCCACTAACGATTAAAAAGGGGGAAATTAGCACTAAAAACAGTGTGAATTTTTTCCATGAAAATCCAAAGAAACTTGCCAGATAAAATCCTAAAATGGAAAGAAATCCCAAGTGAATAAAGACTTTTGCTAAAGTAATTGATGCGTATAAACTTTCAATTGGAGAAACTATTTTTTGAAACCAAAAAGGCACGTTATCAAAGTAGGATTTCATAACAAAATGTGCCGTAAACCTATTTGTCGCAGGATGCTTTTCTTGGTTAACAAGCATATTTATCCCCATTGGGTCTTTTAAAACTTGCTTATAATTTTCATCAGGAAGCACGATGTTTGCAAAGTCACCATCGATGGGTGCTTTCGTATATTGTAAAACAGAATATTGTATATCAAAGAGCAAAAACAACAATGCAAAAGCAATGAAAATCGCCTTTTTATGTAGCTCTAGGAACTTCCTCATGCGCTATGATAATTATACTTCCTCAATATTCGTTTGGTCAATTATATATAAAGGTCGATTTTGAACATTTTTATTAATTCGACTAATGTATTCACCAATAATACCAATAGAAATCAACTGAACACCGCCGATAAACATCGAACTAATAATGAGCGAAGTCCAGCCTGTAATGGTTTTTTCGAGTACAAAATGAGAGAAAATAGCATAGAGAATAATTAAAAACGACAAGAAAGAAATAAAAATTCCTGTTTTCGTAACGAATTGCAGCGGAACATCGGAAAAACCTGTGATACCATCCAACGCAAACTTCAACATTTTTGAAAAAGGATAACCTGTTTCTCCAAATTTGCGTTCGTCACGTTCGAAAAACACACTCGTTTGACGATAGCCTAACCAAGCAATTTGACCGCGAAGAAATTTATTTTGCTCGGGCATATTTTTTAAGTCGTTTACAATTTTTCGGTCAATCAATCGGAAATCTCCGGTGTCAACAGGAATATTAACATTGGTAATTTTCTTTAGAATACGGTAAAAATACTTTGCTGTGATTTTCTTGAAAAAACTTTCTCCTTTGCGTTTAAGGCGTTGACCATAAACAACTTCAAAACCCTCTTTGTGCTTGGCATACATTTCTGGAATCACTTCTGGTGGGTCTTGCAAATCACCATCGATGATAACCACAGCTGCACCTTTTGTTTTATCCAATCCAGCAGTTACTGCAATTTGATGCCCAAAGTTTCGACTAAAGTTGATGTATTTTACGCGTGCATCTTCCTTGGAAAGTTTTACTAATTCTAAAAATGAATTATCTCTGCTTCCGTCATTTACGAAGATAATTTCAAAGTTGGATGAAATTACAGTTATGGAAGCCAGCAAGCGATCATACATTAATCGAATACTTTTTTCTTCGTTATAAACAGGAACAACAATGGATAAATCACAGGACATTGGTCGGTTTTTAAATTTTCGAAAAGTTATTTATACATTTTAAAGATAACAAAATATTCATGATGAGTTAGAATGTAGTGATTTGATAAATCCCAACATTTCCGTAAGATTCAATTAATTTACATGAATATGTTTTTTCTAAATATTCTTTAATTTGATATTGATGAGTAATAACAACATCACCAGATTCTAATTCTTCCCAATTTTTACGTGCAATATTAATCCCTTTATCATTCAAAATATCAACATAAAAAGTGATGTGCGCATCGTAACCATCGTAAAGCAACAACCTATTTTTTAGATTGTATTTTCCTTTAGTTGCATCTTTTAAGAAATAACTAAGTTCATAAAATTCTTTCCATTCTTTGGTTTCCTTTGGTTTGTAGGTTTTTTCAATTATCAATTGATAGGGTTTAACAAAAACCAAAAACAAGAATAAAAAGGGTAGCAAGTTAATTGATAGCGTTTGTTTTCCTATGTTAGATTGTTTTAGAGCATTGAAAATATAATATATACAAACGGAAACAATTATTGACAAAAACGGAAACAATTGCATATCATATTGTTCTAACCTATTTTTTGAAGAAGAAATAATAATGAAATAAGTGAATGCCATCAAGGTAGAAAAAGTCGTGATTTTTTTGATTCTACTATCTAAGGAAGTAAAACCGATCACGATTCCACATGGTATTAACAAGTGCCAATAGTCAAATCGATAATTTACGAGATTCAAAAAGTAATAGGTTATATCTTCATTATGACCTTCATTTGCTGCTAAGTACCTGCCGCCTAACTCATTTTGATAAACACTTTGCAAGTAACCACGATTGTTTGCTTCCCTTAATAGATAATAACCAACTACAACGAATAAAAAAGATAAAGCCCCAATGTAAAAATGCTTGTTTTTGAAAAGCGAAACAAATTGATTTCTGATTAAACTAAATAGAACAATTCCTGGTATGAGTAGGAAGCCTGCTATCCCTTTGGTGAGTACTGAAAGTGTACAAAACAGAAAAAATAAATAGATAAACCTGGTCTTTTTTGACTCACAAAAAGCAAAGAAGAAAAGAGAATAAAGCGTAGTAAATAAAGTTAAGACGGTATCGTAGTCGCCAGTTCGCGAAGCATGAAGACCGATATAACCCGATGAAGTAACCAAAATCATTACGGAAATAGATCCAAACCAAAAGCTAATGTATCGTCTAAAGAACACCAATAAAGTGATAGAAGTAAAAAATGCGGCTAGGGCAGAGGGCAACCTAACAGCTAATTCTCCAACACCAATCGTTTTCATGAAGAATGCTTGAAGCCAAATCATCAAAGGCGGTTTTGTATTCCACATTTCAGGTTGACCATAGAAATGAGTGACAATAAAATCGCCATCTTTTTGCATCTCATAAGCATTTACAGCTAAGCGAGATTCGTCCCAAATACGAATTGGTAAAGTATCCAAGTGTCCAAAAATTGGCACGGAAATAAGCAGGGCAATAACGAAGTATTTTAAGCTACTTTTATAATTCCAATGTTGCATTTGGGTAATTGTTTATTGGGTTGATCAGGGTCTATGTATTGCCAAAATGAAAAGTTATAGTTTTTTTGTGTTTTAAGTGATAGAACGATAAAAAGGCTAAAAAATTTAAAACCGAATAAAAGATTAGTTGTCTTGATTAACTTTCATCTTTAATTTATCTTCAACCAAAACGAACCGCCGTGTTTCTCCACATTTTTGGTGTTTTCATGTTTCCAGAAATCAGCGATAATTGCTGCTAATTCCTTGTTTTCAGAAACGTAATAATTGGCAAAAAGCGGTTGGTATTTTTCTGAATTTGCCAAAAGATACATTGCCAATCCATATTGTTCAGAATAAAAACGATCGCACATAAATTGCGGATAATCATAAGGAATGTAGATGTCGTGAATATGAACCACAACGCCTTTTTTCAAACGTGGCAATACTTCTAAGAAGAAAACAGTTGCGTCAGAATTGGGTAAAATGCGGTGCGAATTATCGACAAAAAGAATGTCGTTTTCTTCCAATTCTTCCAACATTTTGAAATCGATTGCTTCAAACGGTTTGCGAATCACTTCATTGACCAACGAGTCGATTTCTGCACGCGGCTGCGGGTCAATGGAAATAAAATGGGTGTTTAATTGTTGTTCCTTTTTTGCTTTAAACGCAATTTTTGTTGAGTTTCCAGAACCAATCTCTACGTATTTTTTGGGTTTCAATTCGGCAATCAAGGTATAAAGCATCACCATGTCTAAACCAGGTAGAAACGAATTATTCCAAGCTGGATTTTTGGGGTCTTGTTCTAATTTCGCATCTTTGATTTGCCACAAATTCTCTTGGTATTTTGCGACCGCTTTTAAGTAAGAAGCGTAGGCTTCATCTTGCTTTTGGGTAATTGCCAATAACTCTGGATGCGCTGGTTTTCCGTGGCCATAGCGCGGTGAAACGTCCACTTTATATTCTAAATATACTTTTTGAAATTTGGGACTTAAAAACTTGTATAACGCTTTAATCATATTCTAAACGGAATTATTGCCTTACAAAGAAACACATTTTTAAGCGATTGACGTGTTTCAAGAAACTGTAGAATGCTAAGTAATTATTATAAACTACTTTTTGAATTTAACAAATGAAAGTTAACGCATTGAAAATTAAATATTTAAATACAATTTATTCGAGCTGAGGTTAGTAAGTCTTAAGTTGTTAAATGTATCTTTTCAATGGTAAATTAAGTTAAGCATCTCTTAACAAATTATAGCTATGTTACAAAAAAAGAGAGTTTCAAATTTTATGCTCCCTTTTTGCAGGATTTCACAAAAAAAAATTTACATCTGGTTACTGAAATTTTGAAATAAATCATTGAAAAACAATATATTTAGTTTTTTCAACAGACCTTAGTAAATGTTGTCTCAAACGATTTTACTTCCAAACGGAATCTTTTTTTTTTCACCCACAGAAATTATAAAACTTTAAATAACCTAAAAAATAATTCCTTTTTTAAAGATAGTATATCAATAATTTTAAGCAAGTATGGTCTAAGATTTGGATTAAAACTAAGCAGTCGATTCTTTAAAATTCAATTATTAAAATTAAGTGTAAGAAAAGTAAACAATCTTTCTTGGCGTTTTTCCCTTATTTTTGTACTTATGGATCACGATATAGAATTACGCTTTCAAAAGTTAAAAACGCATCTAGAAAAAGATTTTGGCGGAGGAATGGATGTTCAAGCTTTGATGTTTTTGATTGGAGTGAATGAACTCGGTATCGGCTACAAGAATTTCACAAAACAAGAAAAAACGGATCTTTTGCACGTTGCCGTTTGCACTTTGTTAGAGCCTTATGGATACTACGAATTCGTTGGGAAAGACGATGACGAATGGCCACATTTCAAGTTGTTGAAAGAACTTCCTCCTTTAACACACAATGACCAACAGCATTTAATCAAAGAAGCAATGATAGATTATTTTGTCGCAAATGATTATTACGTTGAGGAGGATAAAGATTAGTTTTTTGCTAAGTCTTATTTCAAGAGATTTATAACCTCAGTTCGATTATTAAAATTGGATTCAGACCGCTCAGAAACAATCTCAAGCTTTATTAACCGAAAGGCAACACAATTGAAAAGGTTGTTCCTTCATTCTCGATTGATTCAAAAGAAATTTTTCCTCCGTGGTTTTCAACGATTTGTTTTACTACAGATAAACCGATTCCACTTCCAGTAGATTTAGTAGTGAAATGAGGAATGAAAATCTTATCCAATTGTTCAGTTGGGATACCTTTCCCGTTGTCAGAAACCTCAATTCTTACTTCGTTTTTAAGTATATCTTTTTCAATCCTAATTTTCACTTTACCTTCTTTGCGCTCATTTAAGGACTGAATGGCATTTTTAATGAGGTTGTTGAAAACTTGAATCCATTGATTTTTATCGAGTTTTAGGAGGATATTCGTTTCTTTTGTTTCAATGGTCAAAGTACAATCGTCCTCGATTTCAAAGAGCGTAACAGTATTTTGAATCACAGAAAGTAAATCAATTGCTTCTTTTTGTGGCTCTGGCATTTTTGCGAAATTGGAAAATTCATTGGCAATACGCGTTAAACCATCAATTTGCTCAATTACAGAGTTTAAAACTCGTTCCAAACGCTCTTTCGAACCATCAATCGTTGGGTCATAGCTGCGTAATAGATGCTGAATTCCAAGCTTCATTGGTGTGAGCGGATTTTTGATTTCATGTGCCACTTGTTTCGCCATTTCTCTCCAAGCGCTTTCTCGTTCACTTTTTGCCAGTTGAAGCGCGGCAGCTTCTAATTCTTCGAGTTTTAAATTGTATGCTTTAACAATAGTGCCAATTTCGTCGTTGCCATCATAAGCAATTTTCTGATTTTCACCTCCAAATTTTAGGGTAGCAACTTTCTGGCTTAACAAACGCAACGGAGCTGTTAACCAATTGGAAATCAATAGAGAAATGATGATTGAAATGGCTAATAGTAAGATGAAAACATTGATAATTGCGACAATGAATTGTTGAATTTGATCTTCAAAATCGCGCTGTTGTCCAAAGTGTTGCAAGTTGATGTAACCCAACATTTTTCCTTCACCGTTATAGAAAGGCAAATAAGATGAAATATACGATAACTTCCCGATTTCTTCTCGATTTGAAAAAAAGCTTTTGTTGTTTTGTTTCAACTCTTCAAGTGCTTGAGGATTAATATGTTCTGCTAATAAACCAATGTTAAAAATCTTCGGTCGTGAAGAAGCAATTAAATAGCCGTTCGGATCGTAAATGTTCAAATCGGTAACAAAAACTTTCGATAATTTCATCAATACGTTTTCCAAGTA
This sequence comes from Crocinitomicaceae bacterium, assembly GCA_044350515.1. Classification (GTDB taxonomy): domain Bacteria; phylum Bacteroidota; class Bacteroidia; order Flavobacteriales_D; family Crocinitomicaceae; genus UBA952. Next base: position 325,002 of record JBILHL010000001.1, read on the forward strand.
ATTCCCATTGGATTCGAGGTCTAAAGCTTTGTAATTAACCACTTTTCCACGCAATTCTTCTTCGACAGAGTGTAGTTTTTCATTAATTATTCTATCCGTAAATGTTTGGTATTGTTGCCCAACAAAAAGCCCGCTACCCGTACCGAAAAGCAATAAGGCAAGCACGACAAGCATCACCAAAACGAATTGAATCTTGAAAGCGAGTGTAAAGGAATTATTAGCAATGAATTTACCTCCTAAAATCAAACTTCCAATTAGTAAAAGTAATCCCCAAAAGCTGAAAACATACGAGAAGGAGGTTACCAATTCGAGCCACGTTCTATTTTGACTGGAAAGAATGATTACTGCTTTGCTGTTTTTCTGGAAGAAATAGTGATTGTAGCCATCAAAATCAAAGAAAGTAGCATTTTTAGAAGGAGTTGGAAAAGCGCCCAAAAAGGTAGGGAAATTATAATCTCCGTAATGTTTGATGAGTTTGCCACTGGTGTATTTGGCGATAGAATATTTTTCTAAGGAAGTTAATACTTTTGATTTTTCGGAAAGCAATAAGCGTGGAAAACCAATTTCTTCTGGTATGCGTTTGGATTTTAGGGTGATGTATAGATTAAGATTTTTCCCACTGTAATTAATAGCTTGTCGTATAATGTAATTGTAGCCCGAAACAGCATCGCGGATAAAGAAAATAGAAGGATCTATTTGTGACACTTCTCCATTTCGCTCTATGATTTTTTCTATCGTTTCTAACCCTTGCAATTCTTTAGTAATCAATGAAATACCCGAAGAGTCAAAGAGGTTAAAGTTTAATTCGTAGCCTTCCCACAAACCCTTGAAATGGCGTTTTTCGAGAATATCTCCAAAATCAGAATTACTTAAATTGGCTTGCTCGGAACGAATGGTCGCTAAAATCAATGGATCCGCAAGTAATTTTGTTTTTAGCTGACCAAACTCAAGCTCTAAATTGATGTCTTGCTCTACTGCTAATTGATTGCCGTAAAGTATGCGCGTTTCTTTGTCTTTGCTGCTGTTGTGTTGGTTGAGATCTGAAACAAACGAGGCGGAGAATAGTCCTAGAATTAGTAATTGAAACCCGAGCTTTTGACCAAATTTCTGTTTGTTTTGAAAGAATAAATTGGCAAATAAAAGTAGGATTGGCAATAGCAAAGGCATGATGTATTCATCGTTCAGACTAATGCGATAGATGGCAAAAAGTACTCCGAAAACGAAGTAAAAACTGACAAAAACGCCTACTTTTAGCTGTTGTTCCTTGATGGCAACTACGAGCCACTGAAAAAGATTTTGATAAACAGAAAAGATGACTCCAAATAGCAACAAAATCAAAAATGAATACTCGTCCAACTGAAACAAATTTTCCAAATTAAGCGGAATCGTAGAGTTGAGAATCACCAAATTAATTGTTTTTAAAATCAGCCACCAAAGACCAAAAAGCAAGGGCACTTGCAACCAAATGATGCTTTTATTTCTGAACTGCGTAAGTATTTTCGCTAAAGAAAGTACAGTAAAAGCACAAAATAAGAGGTTGATACACAAGTCTAAGAAAGATGGAAACCAATCGTTGTAAGCAAATAAATCTGCTGAAAGAAAAGTGGGATTATTAAACAGCTTGCTGAAATTGAGTTGGTAAAGAAAAATCCGAAAAGCAACCAAACCACCGATAAAAAGTGTATTGGTAAGCAAAGAAAATTTACTGCGCTCATAAAAGCCATAAAGCAAAACTAAAAGTCCAACAATCAAAGTTATGATAATGAAAGGCGATTGCGAATTTGCCTTGTTTTCGTTGGTTGGAATGGCTGAAAATATGAATTTCTTTTCGGCATTTTTAATCGGAAAACCAACTGACGGATCAAGTGAAATATCAAAGTCTGAAGGTGTTAATTCTTTGTTCGTGTGGTTGACTAAAAACTCATTTTCATAGCTGAATTCCTTTTTTATTTCAAAGGCAGCGCAAGTTATTTCGTTTTCGTTTTCAATTGTTCGGCAGAAATACCAGCCATTTTGTAAGTGAATCAATCCGTTTGTGGGAAACTGTATGCTGACAAATTTAGAGATCGGCAGTTTATTTGAATTCCAATAAACAAGTGAATCACCGGTGTATTTGTAAACGTAAAAATCGCTTGTAGTGCTGGGAATTTTTCTAAGACCAATTTCTTCTTTTTGACTTTCGACAAATTGTTTTAATTGATTTTCTTTTTGATTAAATGCTTGTTGGAAGTCGTTTTGGTTAAACGGAACGTCCTTATCGGCATTAATCAGTAGGATTGCACAGCTAAAAATAATCAATGAAAGTAAAAAATACTTGTACTTTTCGATTAGTTGTAGCCCCAAATTCATTAGGAAAGAGTTGCTGAAAATTGATTTAATAGTTGATCTCTCAATTTTTCAAAATCAGCATCCGCGCGGTGATCGTTTTTGAAAATAAAGTCCGCATTTTGTTTATAAGGTTCGATGTAATTTTCGTAGCAAGGTAAAACGTGATTTTCCCATTGGTACAAAATATCAGAACGCTTATAGCCTCTCGTTTCTTGGTCGCGGTAGATTCTTCTATCGAGTTGAATTTCGTGGTCAACATCCACAAAAACGCTGTATTGCAATTTCTTTAAAACCTCTTGATAATAAAACAAAAACAATCCTTCAACGATAATTACTTCACTTGGTTGAATGGTGATAAGTACATTTTTATCAGGAGGCGCATTGAAGAAATATTCTTTCACTTCAATTGGTTCCCAGTTCACAAGTTGCAATAAATCATTGGAAAGTTTGCGCTCGTCTAAAGCGGTAGGCAGGTCGAAATTGACGATTCCATTTTTATCTTTTTGTTGCATTTCAATGGGAAAATAATAGTTGTCCATTGAAAAAACGGAGGGGTTTATTCCTTCAAAAGTTTCAGAAAGTCGTTTTAGCAAGGTGGTTTTCCCTGATCCACTTCCGCCGCAAATTCCAATTACGAATGGGTTTTTTGTCATTTAATCTGTCCTAAGTGGCAAAGATAAGGATTCTTCGTTTAATGGTGGTTTGTGGAGTCGATTTGATTGATGACTGGAATAACAGCAACTAATGTCAAAATACAAAATCTATTCTATTAATCCCTTAAAAAGCAATCAAATTGATAAACCAGATTAGCATCGTTTTCGAATTAATCTACCTTATTTTTGAAGCTCAGACAAATACATTTGAAATTGATCAATTGATTTTTTGTTTTCCATTATCGGACACTTATATTTTTTGACTTTTCTGAAAGCAATTACAATGTAGAAAATATATAATAAAGAAATACAAATCATGAGAGAAATACCCATTCTGCTAACTTTTGCAATTTGCTCCTGAGTTGAAACTCCCATATTTCCTGCGTTTAAAACTGGTTCAGAAAAAGCTAGATATCCTTTATAAAATACACTGCCCATAATTAAAAGTAAAAATATATTATATAATGAGATGACTGTTTTACCCTCTAAGTAAAAAGGTCTTAGGCCAATAAACGAAAGAATTTTAGCAAGAGTAATATTTTTCTGTTTAGAATGTTTAAAGTTATTTTCCAATACTTCAATAACGCGTTTAATATAATCAATGTGTTCTTTCTTTACTTTTTGAAAGTTGTCAGCATTTAATTGATCTAAAATTTCGAGTTTGGGATGATACTCTTTATTCAGATTATCTTTGCAGAAATCAATTTTGTTATCAATTTCTCTAAACAAATCTTGCCATTCAAAATCCTCGGGGTCGCTGTTTTCTGATTTTTCAACTAGGTTAGTTATTTTTAGAAGTGTCGCTTCATCCTTTGCCATTAACTCAAAAGATTTCACATCTTGGAGTAATGAAATTGAAGATTCTTCTGATGAAACTTTAATTCTAGTTTTACTACTAGAAACAATACTTCTATAGACGTCACGCCCCGTTTCTCTTCCTATTTGATTAATAAATGAATTTACAATTCCCATCGTACTACTTTTTTCGAAGGTAAGAAAAAAACGTATGGAGATATGAAAATTTTTCAATGATTCGGTTAGTAAATGAAGCTACAAGGACAAAAAGTTCTCTAAATTTTTCAAAAACACCTTGCTATTTTTCGTTTTATCAACCAAGTATTTAATTTTTTACTTCGAAAAAAATTAGGATATGGAATGCAGAAAAAGTCAGAAATGAGCTAGATTCTGGACGCAGTCAATGAAGGTGTATAATAATACTTGGCGTAATGGACAAAATAGTTCCTAATTTTTGATGTTTTGTTCAAGAGGACAATAATAAACCAAAGTATATGAATAATAAAAATGTTTTCATCACGGTAAAGCTTCTAAGTTAAATTACTTATTCTTATTTGTTTAGGCGATTATAATGTTAGATGTATTTATTCTTGAAGAAGTAGTGTAAGACAATCATTTCAATAGAAATAAAGCAATTACATTCCCATCAATAAAACGTATAATTCTGAAATCGTAAAATCATCATGTAGTTTGAATTCGCTTCTTTTTGAATGGTTGAACCGAGCAATTGCGTTTTGGTGTCGTAGATAATTTGAAGGTCTTTGGTAAATTTTTCATTCTTGTAAGTGTGTTTCTCTATAACATTTCCAAAGTTATCGTATTTAAAAATCCATTCTTCATAAGGCGCAACTAACTCACTGTGAAACATGGAAATACGCGCTAATAATCCTTTTTCATTGTAGGCATATTTTTTTACATATTCCGATGATGCCATGCGCATGTGTTGGGTAGTTTCGATCAAATAACCGTCCGCATTTCGCTTTTCTGTTTCTTCCAAATAAGGTAAATTGTAGTTGTTGTAAATCACTTTTTTCCAACCACCTTCAATAGGAAAATACTTCATGGATTCATTATTAATCAAAAACGATTGTAGTACTTTGCCCGAATCGCCAAGGACATCGCGCCGATTTTCCACATATACTAAGCGGTTCAAAGAATCATATCTGTAATGAAATGAACTAATACCACCGTATTCACTTTTACGATGTAAACTGATTTTACCACCATTTGTGTAGGTATAAAAATTCATCAATGTATCCGTTTTTGAATCTCCAGTTTTCGTTTCAAAAGTTGAAATCAAATAACCCAAACTATCAAACTTATACTCAAAAACATCTTTGGTATTTCGAATCATATCACCATCCTTTTTAATGGAATAATTTCCACTAACCGATTTGATTTTGTTAACACGAATGAAATTCACATCGAAATAAGGAATGTCTGTAAAAGCATTTCCTTCTAAGTTGTAAATCATTTGCGCATTCGAAGACAATGCCGTAAGCACAAAAGTCAACAGCAATAAACGAATTCTATATTTTGTCACACTTATAAACTAGATAAAATGGATTTCCAACTTGCTTTTTCTGCAATGATTGTTCCAAGATTTTCAATCGCCACGCGCTCTTGTTTCATTGTGTCTCTATCGCGAATCGTAACGGTATTATCTTCCAACGTTTGGTGATCAACTGTAATCGAAAACGGTGTTCCAATCGCATCTTGACGGCGGTAACGTTTGCCTATTGCGTCTTTTTCGTCGTATTGTAAATTGTAATCAAACTGCAATAGTTTGAAGATTTCACGTGCTTTTTCTGGCAATCCGTCTTTTTTAACTAATGGTAAAATCGCTGCTTTGTAAGGCGCAAGTACCGCTGGGATTTTTAAAACGGTGCGTTCTGAACCGTCTTCCAATGTTTCGTTTTGATAAGCTGCACTTAATACAGACAAGAACATTCTATCCAAACCAACAGACGTTTCAACCACATACGGAACATAGCTTTGATTCATTTCTGGATCGAAGAATTGTAATTTTTTACCTGAAAATTGTTCGTGTTGTTTCAAATCGAAATCTGTGCGCGAGTGAATTCCTTCCAATTCTTTGAATCCCATTGGAAAATTGTACTCGATATCTGCTGCTGCATTTGCGTAGTGTGCCAATTTGATGTGGTCATGGAAACGGTATAAATTATCACCTAAACCTAAATTTTTATGCCATTTAGCTCGTGCATCTTTCCAGTATTCGTACCATTTCATTTCTTCTCCTGGACGCACAAAAAATTGCATTTCCATTTGTTCAAATTCACGCATTCTGAAAATAAACTGACGCGCAACTATTTCATTTCTAAATGCTTTACCGATTTGTGCGATTCCAAAAGGAATTTTCATTCTTCCAGATTTTTGCACGTTTAAGAAGTTCACGAAAATACCTTGAGCCGTTTCTGGACGCAAATAAATCGTGGAAGCATCACCTGCAACGGAACCTAATTCGGTAGAAAACATTAGGTTGAATTGGCGTACTTCTGTCCAGTTTTTAGAACCTGAAATCGGACAAACTATTTCTAAATCGATGATTAAATTACGAACGCCATCTAAATCGTTGTTTTCCAATGCAGCGCGCATTCTGTTTTCTATTTCTTCGATTTTGGCAACGTTTCTTAATACGTTTGGATTCGTGGCACGGAATTGCGCTTCGTCGAACGATTCACCAAATTTCTTGATGCCCTTTTCAACTTCTTTCTCGATTTTCTGACGGATTTTTTCCATGTGTTCTTCTAACAACACATCTGCGCGGTATCTTTTTTTAGAGTCTTTGTTATCAATCAATGGGTCGTTAAACGCATCTACGTGACCTGAAGCTTTCCAAGTCGTTGGGTGCATAAAAATCGCTGCGTCAATTCCCACAATGTTTTCGTGCATTTGCACCATGGATTTCCACCAATACGTTTTGATATTATTTTTCAATTCGGAGCCCAACTGACCGTAATCGTATGTGGCAGCCAATCCGTCGTAAATTTCCGATGATGGAAAAACGAAACCATACTCTTTAGCATGGGAAATAATGTCTTTTAATTTGTCTTGATTTTGTTCCATGTTGCAAAGATAGATTAGATATTAAAAGTGATTGTGTACAAGCGGAAACAATTTCAACATTGGTTTATTGAAAGCCTAAATTAGAGTTGCAATTTTTCAAATCTTTCTTACATTTGAGTCATGCGACTATATCTAAACGAAAACGAATACATTGAAACGAACGAACCTTTGGATCTTTCCATTGGTTTGCAAGCAGGTGAAAGAAACGTGCGAGCTTGGTATGTGAATCCTCCAACTTTTGAACCTGTGCGTGCTAATGGTTTTATTGGAAGTGTAAAAGAAGGTGGAGGCGTAAATTTTCGCGATGTGTTTTTTAATCCGCATGGTCACGGAACGCATACAGAATGTCATGGTCACATTACACCTGAAGTAGTTTCTGTAAATCAAAAGTTACGCACATATTTCTTTAAAGCAAGAGTGGTTTCCGTACAACCAGAAATACTAAAAAATGGCGACGAACTGATAACGAAAAGATTGCTGGAAGATAAAATAGATGAATCGCCATTCGAAGCCTTAATCATTCGAACGTTACCCAATGCAAGCGATAAAACTTCCAAAAATTATTCGGACACCAATCCACCTTATTTGGACTTATCCGTTATGGAAATTATTGAAAAACATCAAATTCAACATCTTTTAGTCGATATGCCTTCAGTGGATAGAGAATCGGATGAGGGCAAATTGGCTTTTCACCATGCGTTTTGGAATGTTCCCGAAAAACCAAACGATAAAACAATTACGGAATTGATTTATGTTAAAGATGAAATCGAGGATGGATTCTACATTTTAGAAATGCAAATGGCACCTTTTGAGAATGATGCAAGTCCCAGTCGACCAGTTTTGTACGCTTTAAAAAATTAAGAGCACAAAAAAAGGGCTCGAAGCCCTTCAATGTAGTAGATTATGTGTGATAGGTGGTTTCTTATAAAAAACAGGAACTTCTTATGTATAACTTAGTGTCGACTTAAACTATTAAACTCTTATCAAACTAGAAAATTAACTGCCTCTCCAAGCAGCCGTCAACTTTATACATAAGAAGTTACCTGTATCTCTCCTTATTTCTTTAACAAATGTATTATTTCATTTTAATCCAAAACTAGCAAATGAGTATTTGATTATTTTGAATGAACATTTAATGTATTTTATTGAATATTGGTAAATTTAAACGTGAACTTTTACTCATTTACTTGCACTTCTTCAACTTGCCCTGAACTTGTTTTTAGGAAATAAACCCCTATATATAGCGTAGAAACATCAAAATAAGCGATTGTACTTCCTTGAAAAATAGTTTTTTCTGCAATTTTTTTTCCTTGACTATCCCACAAAGAAATTCCTAAATCTTTTGTTAACAATGAATTGATTTGAACCATCAACACGTCATTAGAAGGATTTGGATAAACACTTAATTTCTCCAAAGTTAATTGTTCATCAATTGAGTTAGTAGGATTATAAGTTGTTACTGTTTCTGTTATACTCGTCACTTTCACAGCTGTTTTGTTACCATAATAAGTTGGTCCAACCAAATAAGGATAAGCAGAATTCCAATCTTCGTCAACAGTTGCAAAATAGCAATAAATTCCGTTTGGATATTCTGGAGTTACACAAAAACGACCATTGTGTTCATCTAAATAATCTGCTTCACTTGTATGAGAAACAAACTCATAATCTTCTCTAAAATAACCCAATGGATAAGTAGTGCTTACATTTGGTCCGCTTGTTACAGTTGCACCAGTTGGCGAAGTTGTTCTGGTTGTGATATTTCTCAATTGGTAACCAGATTTCATGCGAGTAATTCCTCCAGTGCCATCTGCATTTTTAAAAGCGTAAGCACCATAAACTGGAAAACCGTCATACGAATAGCCAATAAGTGGTGAATGTTCATTTTCATTTATAACGTATAAACCATCTGCATCATAAATATCACAAATCGTAGAAATGACACTTAAATCTAATTTAAATGCACTTGGGTTTTGATGGTGGTGATAATTACCTTGTGCAGGATGTCCTTTCGAGCAATCAAACCCAGCGCGTTCAGCAACAATTGCATCTCTATTCCAAGGCATAGTCGCTGTTGGACCACCCGGACAAGGAGGATTTCCAGGACCACCACATAAAGCATTTGTTGTTGCATTCCAAGCTACACCGTCGCGGTAATCAAACATGGCAACACCGTTAATAAAAATACCAATATTACCACCTTGCGTTGCAGTTGCTGTACCTGTGTTTTGAGTTGGGTTCAACGGCATTTTGAATATAGCGTTTTGATTGGTTGTTAAAGATGGATTTCCGTCTAAAAACGGTCCAGTGACATAAGCAGGAACACCAGTCGCAGTGACATATACCCAATTGGTTGAATATTGTACAGACTGAACATTCACTAAGTCAGCATCGTTTATCGGTGTAGAATTTCCTTGCACGTAATGTCTTCCTGTTGCACCTGTTGTGTTTCTCAACCAAGAACTAATTGCAGGACTTACTTGGGCATTGCTCCAAGCACTTAAAAGCAAGGAACAGCTGATTATAATTTTTTTCATAGTTTAGATTTTTGTAGTTGGATTCCTTTTTGTTGGAATACTTGCGCAACCAGTCTAAATCTAACTTCAATTCAAAAATGAATCAGAAAAAAACCGAGGATCTACACCTCCTTCAACTCCCCATCCTCTACTTTAATTATTCTTCCAGGGAAACTTCTCACCATTTGCATATCATGCGTAGCCATTAAAATCGCGGTTTTTTCCTCTTTCGCAACGGCAATTAAAAGTTGCATAATTTCTTCTGATGTTTCTGGGTCGAGATTTCCTGTCGGTTCGTCAGCAAGAATTAATTTCGGTTGATTTAAAAGTGCTCTCGCAATTGATACGCGTTGTTGTTCTCCACCTGAAAGCGTATTCGGATAATCATTCGCTTTTGATTCAATTCCCACTAATTGCAAGCAACCCAACGCTCGTTTGTGAATCAAGTTCTTGTCTTTCCAACCTGTTGCACCCAACACAAAATACATATTTTGAAGAACAGTTCTGTCCATCAATAATTGAAAGTCTTGAAATACAATTCCAATTTTTCTTCTCAAAAACGGAATCTCTTGTTTTGTCAAGCGTTTGAGGTTATATCCTGCCACCATTCCTTCTCCTTCTTTCAACAGAATTTCGCCGTAAAGTGTTTTCAGTAAACTACTTTTACCACTTCCTGTTTTACCAATTAAGTAGGCAAATTCCGTTTCTTCCAAATCCAACCAAACATTCTTAAGAATTAACTTTTGCTGTTGATAGATTTGGGCATTTGAAATTGTAATGACTTTCGACACGATATATTTTGTTTTTACAAAAATGCGGAGACTTCTGTAACCTATGCGGTCTTTTCCGATTTTATCTTAACAAATTCAGGTTTAAAACTTTTGAGTCTGTGAAAATTGTTCGCTAGTCATAAAGTTAATTTTACAAGCGATGAAAACTATGGTTAAACAGCTGTTATTAGTACTTATTTTGCTTCCATTGACAACATTTGGGCAGCAAACAGAGAAGTATGTTAGCGATTATGCGTCTTTTTACAGAGCTGAAGAATTGTATGAAAAAGCACAATACAGTGCGGCACGGGAAGAATTTCGTGGATTCATCAATCAGTTCAAAAATGAAAATGATCCCTTGTATGTGAAAGCGCTTTATTACGAAGGAATTTCTGCTTTGGAATTGTTCAATAATGACGCGATTCCTTTGCTGCAAGCATTTAACAAAAAATACCCCGAGAATATTTATAAATATATCATCGGTTTCAAAATCGGGAACTACTTTTTCCAAAAGGAAGATTTTCTAAATGCGCAAGTTTGGTATCAAAAAGTACCGGTAAATGAAGTAGACAAAACACAACAAGAAGAATTTTTATTCAAACTTGGTTATTCAGCAATGCAAAACGCAGACAACGAAACGGCTTTTTCAGCTTTTCGAGATGCGAAAGACGGAAAATCACAATACGCAGCACCTAGTTTATATTTCTATTCGCACTTAAGTTATTTGAAAAATTCACTTTCAGTTGCCTTAGAAGGGTTTTTGAAATTGAAAAGTGATTCTACTTTTAGTGCCGTGGTTCCTTATTACATCGTTCAAATTTATCACAAACAAGCTAAATATCAAGAAGTTGTTGATTTTGCACCGTCTGTTGTAACTGCAAATGAACTCAATAACGAAGCGGATATCAACCACATTATTGGAAACTCACATTATAAACTCGGTAATTTCAAAGAAGCCATTCCTTATTTAGAAAAATACCAAGCGAAAGCGAAAGTTAAACGCGATGATTCTTACGAGTTAGGGTATTGTTATTATAAAACTAATCAGTCAGAAAAAGCGATTAAGCAATGGGATAAGGTGACACGTGTGGAAGATAGTTTGGGTCAAATTGCGATGTATCAAATTGGTGAAGCTTATTTAGCAATCGATAAATTATTGCCTGCAAGAAGTGCCTTTGAACGTGCATCAGAGATGAAAACGATTCCAGCTATTCAAGAAGATGCCTTGTATAATTTCGCTGTTATTTCGTTCAAAGTGGACATCAATCCCTACGACGAATCGGTTAGAGCTTTTGAAAATTACTTGAATCGCTACCCGAATTCTTCTCGTAAAAAAGACGTTTATCAGTATTTGGTGAACGTTTACACCAACACCAGCAACTTCGCAAAAGCTTTGGAATCATTGGATAATCTTCCTGTGAAAGATGCACAAATGAAAAAAGTGTATCAAAGTGTTGCTTTCAATTATGGAGTAGAAATGTTCCAAAAGAATAATTTACCAGGCGCTTTGGACGCTTTTAAATTGGTTGAAAGATACCCAATCGACCCACAAATGGTTGCTCTTTCAAGATATTGGACAGCTGATATTCACTTTAGAAATAATGAAGTAGAGAAATCACTTTCTATTTACCGTGAATTTTTAGGTTCGCCTGCTTCTAATTCTTTGAAAGAAAAAGTAGATGCTTATTACAATATGGGTTATGCTTATTTCCAATTGGGAGATATCGAAGAAGGTGTGAAAAGTTTCAGAATTTATCTGCAGTCTTCGCCAACGAATCAAGCTAAAATCGCCGATGCAACTTTCCGCGTAGCAGATGGCTATTATTCAACGAAACAAAATTTATTGGCAATAGAGTTCTACAAAGAAGCATTGAAATTAAATACACCTTTAAACGATAAAGCGCTTTTTTACTTAGCAAAATCGTATGGTTATGACCGTCAATCAGATGAAAAAATCAAAACGTTAAAAGAACTAATCAGTAAGTACAAAAATTCTAAATATGTGATGAACAGTACGTACGATTTAGCGCGTTCTTATGTTGAAAAAGCGATGTACGACGAGGCTTTGAGTTTGTATAAATCATTTGTGTTAGATTTTCCAAAAGCACCTTACTTGTTAGATGTTAAATTGAGTATCGCCGATTTGTATTATAAGAAATGGGATTACACAAAAGCAGAATTGGAATACACAAAAATCTTAGCTGAAAATGAAAAAGTAAGAGAAGTGTGTGAGAAAGCAGTGAAAGGTTTATTTGATGTTTACACCACCCAAAAATTACCTGAAAAAGCTGCAGACTTAGCTGACCGTTACGAATGTGCGAATATCTCGAAAGATGAAAAAGAGAATATTTTCTTTAACCCAGCGTGGACTGCTTATCAAGACAGTAATTACGTAGAAGCTGCACCAAAATTTGAATTGTATTTAAGCAAATTCCCTGAAGGAAGGTTCGTGAATGAAATTTATTATTACTTGGGTCACAGTTACTTCCGATTAAAAGACACCGCAAAAGCAGTAACCAATTTTGAGAAATTCTTAGAAACACCAGTCAATGCTTTTTCTGAATTCGCTGCTTCGAGAACTGCTGCTTACCACTATCTTAAAAAAGATTATGTGAAAGCCTATAAATACTACGAAAAGTATGAACAACTTGGTTCTAAACCAGCATTTGTTTTCACAGCTCGCTTGGGCTTGATGCGTTGTGCTTTCTTAACAGAAGACTTCACAAAGGCAGCGATTTATGCTAAGTTTATTATTGAAACGCCTTCAATTACCAATCAACAACGAATTGAAGCAGAATATGCCAAAGGAATATCGAACTATAAATTAGCGAACTACACAGAAGCAAAAACTTCACTGGAATGGCTGGTAAAAAATACAACCACTGCGATGGGTGCTGAAGCTAAATACACACTTGCTTCCATCAATTTCAAACAAGCGGAATATGGCAAGGCAGATTCTGAGATTAAAGCATTGGTTAAAATGAAACCAAGTTATAATTTCTGGGTTGCAAAAGGATTGATTTTACAAACACGCATTCATATTATTAACGACGATTTATTTCAAGCGGAATCGACATTGAAATCGGTTATCAGCTTTTATCCAGACCAAAACGACGGTGTGTTGACAGAAGCAAACGACTTGTGGGATGAATTGATGCAATTGAAAAACCCTCCAGCAATTGAAGGACCAAAAGAAGAAAAGAAAATCGAAATTAATGGCGAATAGAATGAAAAAGTTAGTAGCTGTTTTTACCTTTATATTAGTCGCACTGCAAGTTTTCGCGCAGCCATCCGACATTATAGTAGATGGAAATGTAAATCGACAAATCGAGCCCGCATTCCGTATTACGGAAACTCCAAAAATTATTGATACTGTAAAAGCGGCACCTGTTGCCTCTTACCCTATGCTTGTTTATCAAGGAATAACAAAAATTTCCTTAGATACAATCGAAGCTGCAACGGTTGAAACAACTGAGAAATTGAAGCAGTTGTATCCGTTTTATGCAAAAATCGGTATTGGATCAGTAATTATGCCACTTGGAGAATTGTATTTTAATTCAACTCGCTCAAGAAGTAATACTTACGGAGCGCACATAAAGCATTTGAGCTCGTTTGGTGATGTAAAAGACCGAGACAAGGTAACGTATGCACCTGCAAGTTTTGACCGAACTGACGTTAAGCTTTTCGGGAAAATCAATGAGAGCAACTACAATTTATTGGGAAGTTTACACTACAAAAACGATGGTTTCAATTACTATGGAATTCCAATTGATTCGATTGCCAAAGATTCCATTTCACAACGTTTCCAACAAGTAGGTGGCGATTTTGAATTCATCGGAAATCGTGGCGACACTTCTATTTTGAATTATAAAATCAGTACTGGCTATAGTTATTTGACAACTAAAAAACCAATAATTGATTCTTTGGCAGATTGGAAAACACAAGACCACGATTTTTACTTCAAAACTAAACTTTGGTACAATTACAAAACGGAAAAATTCTATGGAAACTTAGGGGTTCGCTACAACGGTTACCGTTACGGAATTCAAGACTCTGTAATTTCTCCAATTGATTCAGGTTTAGTACGAAACAACACTATTATTGATTTTCACCCAGGCGTGTTGACGATGAAAGCAGGCAATCGTTTGAAAGTGAATTTAGGTGTTTTATTGAGCATTGATATTCAAGAAAAAGCGAAAGCATACATCTACCCAATGGCTGAGGTGAAATATTCATTCGTGAATGATATGTTCATCCCTTTTATCGGTGTTAAAGGTGGATTGAAACAAACAAGTTTTCGCTCTTTAGCTGCTGAAAATCAATTTGTTTTGACAAATGTGCAGTTACAAAACGAACACAATCCGTTTGATATTTACGCTGGATTTAAAGGAAACTTAAGCAAGCGAATGACTTTCAATGTCAATTTAAGTTATGCTAAAATTATGAATAAAGCACTTTTTGTTAATGACACGCTTTATTCGCTAGGAAATAAATTCAATGTGATTTATGATACTCTGAATCAAATGAAAGTGGAAGCATCTTTGACTTATCAGTTAAATGAAAAATTGAAAATCGACGGAATTGGACGTTTTTATTCTTACGAAACGAAAAATCAAGCTTTTGCCTGGAATTTACCACAATTACAATTTATGGTTCGTGGAGCTTACAACTTGTACGATAAATTCTTAGTGAACTTAGAAGGAAATTTAGAGACAGGAAGACAAGCTTTGGTTTACGGTCCTGGTCAAGATGTTAAGCAAGAAAATGGACAATATTACAAAGCTTTGGGAACAATTGTTGATTTGAACTTAGGTTTTGAATACCGTTACAATACACGCGTTTCTGCTTTCTTGCAATTCAATAATTTAGCTGCACAACGCTACAATCGTTGGTTAAGTTACCCTGTCCAAGGTTTCCAAGTGATGGGTGGAATTACGGCGAGGTTTTAGATAATTGCGAATTACGAATTGCGAATTGCGAATTGAGTTTCAAAAGCGCACTGGTAATCCGTTCGCAATTTTTTCATTCGCAATTCATAAGTATTCTGGTAATCCGTTCGCAATTCGCAATTCTTTCGTTCGCAATTCCTAAGCACTCTAGCAATCCGTTCGCAATTAGCAATTCTATCGTTCGCAATTCCTAAGTACTCTGGTAATCCGTTCGCAATTAGCAATTCTTTCGTTCGCAATTCCTAAGCACTCTGGCAATCCGTTCGCAATTCGCAATTCTTTCGTTCGCAATTCCTAAGCAGTATGTACATCCGTTCGCAATTCCTATGCAATCTGGTAATCTGTTCGCAATTAGCAATTCTTTCGTTCGCAATTCCTAAGCACTCTGGCAATCCGTTCGCAATTCGCAACTAATTAGCATTCTGTACTTCCGTTCGCAATTATAATGTTCGCAATTTTTTTATAAAGAGAGTCCATTCTAATTCCCTAAATTTGTAGGCTACTCAAAATTGAATTATGGAGGAATTATCAATTAAACAAGCACAAGAAACGGTTGACAATTGGATTAAAACGGTTGGCGTTCGTTATTTTGACGAAATGACCAACATGGCTATTTTAATGGAGGAGGTAGGTGAAGTTGCTCGTATAATGGCACGTAGATACGGTGAACAAAGCGAAAAAGAAAGTGATAAAAACAAAGACTTGGGGGATGAAATGGCAGATGTTTTATTCGTTTTGATTTGTCTTGCTAACCAAACAGGCATTGATTTAGAGCAGGCTTTAAAGAAGAATTTAGATAAAAAAACGAAGCGTGACACAGAACGTCATGCGAATAACCCAAAATTGAAATAATGGCAACATTAAATTACAGTGAACGATTGATCAAAACCTTAAAGGCAGGGCACAATGTTTTATCCGTTGCTGGTCCTGAGAATTATGGAGAATTGTTACCAGAAATCGTAAAATTATTTGTTCCAGAAGCAGCTGAAGGATCTCCTCGCGCAGTAATTTTAGTTGCAAACGATGACGATGCCAAAGCATACCACGAAATAATGGTGAAAGCAGTTAAAGAACTTGACCTTACGGTAGATTTAGTTTTTGAAAAAGGAAGTAAATTAAAGCAACGCAATGATTTATTTGACGGAACAGAAATAATCATTGGCACTACACGTCGCGTTTGTGAATTGTATTTTCAAAATGGCTTCAATATTGGAAAACTAAAATTGTTTATGATTCTTCAAATTGATGAACAAATTCGTTCTGGTAACAAGGGGTTTATTTCTCGATTAGCGGAAAGTTTACCTAAATGTCGTCAGATTATTTTTACACGTGTTGAAGACGAAGAAAGATTGAATGATTACATGGAAACATTCGTGGGGAATTATCAGGTAGTTGAAGCTGACTAATTCTTACAGAAGCTGATTGATAAATTAAAGTTTGACGTTGAAATTGAGTTAGTAGATTTGATGGAAATTTTGTGAATTTCATACTGACATTGCAGCAAATAGCTCGAAATACTCAATAAATACGGAACTTATTGATTTTTAAATTCAGTATTGTGTACTACAGATTTTCGTTTTGTAAATTTAAAAACCAAATCATTTTGGTAGAAAATTTGGAACTAAACAATCACATGAAAATTATAAACTCACTCCAAAATATTAATCACCCCTCTTAATCTCCCCTCAAGGGGAGAAATTCAAATCTCACGCTGAAATAAATAACAACTTTTCTCTCTTAACTCTTCACTTTTAAATTTTAATTTTCCATTTTAAATTTTCCATTCTCAATTCCTATTTTCCCTTTTTCCAACTAAAAAAAATCCTACATTTGCAATCATAAAAAATTTCTATGTTAAAAATAAAAGTTGCAAACCCTGTAGTAGAATTAGATGGCGATGAAATGACGCGCATCATTTGGAAATTCATCAAAGACAAATTGATTTTACCATACCTTGATTTGGATATCAAATACTACGATTTAGGTATCGAAAAACGTGATGAAACAAGCGACCAGATTACGGTTGACGCTGCAGAAGCAATCAAACAATTCAAAGTAGGAATCAAGTGCGCAACAATTACTCCTGATGAGCAACGCGTTCAAGAGTTCAATTTAAAATCGATGTGGAAATCTCCTAACGGAACGATTCGTAACATTTTGGACGGAACTGTTTTCCGCGAGCCAATCGTTATGCAAAACGTACCGCGTTTGGTAACAAATTGGACTGCACCAATCATCGTGGGACGTCACGCTTTTGGAGATCAATACCGCGCTACGGATGCAGTTTTCAAAGGAAAAGGTAAATTAACAATGACGTTTACTCCTGAAGATGGTGGCGAAACTCAAACATTTGATGTTTACAATTTCAAAGGTGACGGAGTAGGAATGGCAATGTACAATACTGACGAATCGATTTGTGGTTTTGCTCACAGCTGTTTCAATATGGCACTGTCTAAAAAATGGCCTTTGTATTTATCTACAAAAAACACCATTTTGAAAAAGTACGACGGTCGTTTCAAAGATATTTTCGAAGAAATTTTCCAAGCAGATTATAAAGCAAAATTTGATGAAGCAGGTATCGTTTACGAGCACCGTTTGATCGATGACATGGTTGCGTCCGCATTGAAATGGCACGGAAACTTTGTTTGGGCTTGTAAAAACTACGACGGTGACGTTCAATCAGATACAGTAGCACAAGGCTTTGGTTCTTTAGGATTGATGACTTCTGTTTTGATCACTCCAGATGGACAAATCATGGAATCTGAAGCTGCTCACGGAACAGTTACACGTCACTACAGAGATCACCAAGCTGGAAAGAAAACTTCTACCAATCCAATCGCTTCTATCTTCGCATGGACAAGAGGTTTAGCTTTCAGAGGAAAATTAGATAACAACCAAGAATTGATCGATTTCTGTAATACATTAGAGAAAGTTTGTATCGAAGTTGTTGAATCTGGCGTTATGACAAAAGACTTAGCGGTTTGTATTCACGGTAATAAAGTGAACCACGGCGAGCACTATGTTTACACTGAAGAATTTTTAGA
Organism: Crocinitomicaceae bacterium; assembly: GCA_044350515.1. GTDB lineage: Bacteria > Bacteroidota > Bacteroidia > Flavobacteriales_D > Crocinitomicaceae > UBA952. Next base: position 343,141 of record JBILHL010000001.1, read on the forward strand.
TGCACTCGACAATGGTTTGAAAGCAAAAATGAAATAACTTTAAGGGCTCAATTAGAGCCCTTTTTTATGCGACTAACTTTTTTATTTATTCTTCTTTCTATTTCCTCTTTATTTTCTCAAGCTTTCCCAGAAGGTTGGACAGGAAAATATGCTGGTACAATGGAAATCATCAACGGCGAAAGCAAGCAAGAAATTGCTGTTGAATTTGAAATGAAAGAACTTCAAAAAGATAGTGCTTGGTCTTATATTATGACATATAAACCCAGTGGGAAAGAAGCAATGGTAAAGGATTATGTCATCAAGCGTACAGGAGCTTCTTGGACTTTTTTACTGGATGAAAAAGATGGTATTTTAATAGATATGCGCTTGATGGGAAATATTCTTTACGATTTTTATGAAGTCAACGGAATGTTTTTTACATCGCGACTTTCAAAAGAAAAGAAAGGTTTATACTTTGAACTAATGGGCGGTATGAAAAGTGATTTCAGAAAATCGTCAACTGGTGTTAGTGAAATAACCGAAGTTTACGCCTACCCTCCTGCTTTCGTTCAACGTGTTCAACTCAAAAAAATCAACTAATATGCGCATACTTTTTTCTGTTTTCGTTCTTTTTCTATTAGCAGCTTGCAAACCCATCGAACCGCTTGCGCCCAATCAACGCGTTTTAGAAAAACCGATTGAAAACCCAATTACATCGAGCGTAGCGATTCCGATTGAAATTGATTTAAAAAAACAATTAAAACAAGTTGAGACTTCACTTCCAAAAACATTTGACGGAAAAGAAGAACAGTGTGAAGGAATCAGCTTTGCTTATAAATTCGTTCGTGAACCAATTGATTTTACATTTAAACCAAGTGAATTATACTACGAGGTGGATGGAAAATTTGAGTTGAAATTAAACTACTGTCCAAAATGTCACGAACTATGGGATGGCGGTTCGTGTACAATACCTCGCGTGTATGCAAGTTGTGGCGTTGGGGAACCAATGCGACGCGTAAAAGTTGGTTACGGAACTAGCATTGATATTTCAAGTAATTACAAATTCAAATCGAAAACGGAATTGAAAAAGTTTGAGATTTTAGACCCTTGTAAAATCACAGTTTTTAGTTACGATGCAACATCAGAGGTCAAAAAACAAGTAAAAAGTCAATTAGTTAAATTGGAAGATGAAATCGATAAACAGATTCAATCCATCGACCTGAAATCAATGTTGTCTGACGTTTGGAAAGAACTGCAACAACCGATTGCTTTGGATACTTACGGCTTTATGTACTTGTTTCCAAAATCAATGGCTTTTAGTGAACCGCGTTTTAGTAAAGACAAAGTAAGCATCGATTTAAACTTGGGTGTTGCACCAATTGTGAGTACAAACAAACAAGAGGTTAAAGAAACGTCGCTGCCAAAATTGGAAGAATACAAAAAGAAAAAAGGCTTCGATTTATCAATTGATATTAAGGCTTCGTATGATTCTCTTTCTTCGATTTTAAATAAGCAGATGAAAGGAAAAGTCTTGGATTTGAAGGGGAAAAAAATCATTGTGACCCAACTCGGAATTGATGGCACACAAGACAATAAAATGCTGTTTAAAATGTCTTTTGAAGGCTCGAAAAAAGGAACTTTATATTTAACTGGTGTTCCACAAATCGACACATTGAAACAAGTGCTTTATATGGATCAGTTGGATTTTGACCTCGAAACAAAAAGCGTTTTGCTGAAGTCTGCGAAATGGTTGTTCAGTGATCGGATTTTATCGGAAATCAAGAAAAATGCTGTGTTTGAAATGACGCCAATGTTGGAAGATAGTCGCAAAATGATTTCTGAACAATTAAGTACGAACCTCAATGAAGACATATCAATGAAAGGTACTATTGATGTTGTTAAAATTAAAACGGTTTATTTAAGTGAGCGATCTATCGTTGTGAGAACACAATTGAGTGGCGATTTGAAACTAAAAATGAAATAGTCCGTTAAAACGCTTGTGAGAAACTTCATTTTTACTGCTTTAGTACTTTCGCACTGCTTTTTTTCGTTCACGCAAAAGAACGATATCAGTATCTGTCGTGGAAGTGTACAAATAGATGCAGGAACTCCCTATAGCTTAAGTTTTACGGGTAAAAAAGGAATTGATAAATCCAATGTTTACGGGTATATCAAAAATATGAGTGTTTCCAAAAACGCCATCTGGTCGAAATTTGAGCCCGGAAAAAGAGGTAAACTTCAAATCAAATGTAAGTCACAAATTGATAGTTTTCACATCGTTGTTTTCAAAACGAATGTTGGTTCAAGTTGCATTGATTTAGCAACAAAAAAAGCAGAACCTGTTTTTATGAAAATGAAAACCAGCTGCTTGGAATTAGAAAATGTTTCTATTGATTTGGTAGATGGTTTTGAATATGTAATCGTGTTTATTACGCAAGAAAAGAGTAAAACGAAAGTAGATTTTGAATTGAAATTTACACCGACGGATGAGAAAGGAAAAGAGTTTGTGGACACACTCACAATGAATTTAGTGTACAATAAAGCTAAACCTATTTACTCCATTCACGTCATCAACGAAATCACAAAAAAGCCAGTTACAGCACGTATTTCAATTTCAAGTCAATCAGAAATAGATGGAACATACTTTGCTAGTGATTTGTTTTTAAACTTGAGTAAAACTTTAAAAAACTGCACGATTAAAATAGATGCTGAAGGTTACAATTCAAAAGACCTTTTGGAGTATAAAATTGCAAGTGCTAGTCACACTAAAGACACAATAAAACTTATACCTTTCAAGCGGGGAACTACGGCTAAACTGGACGAGATTTATTTTTCTCCTGGATTAGCAACAATTTTAGAAGATTCTTATCCTCGTTTAGAACGTTTACGCGATTTTATGGTTTTGAATCCACAAATTTCCATCGAAATTCAAGGGCACGTAAACGAGGACAAAACATTTAGTGGTTTGTTTTCTGTGCGTTTATCTAAGAAAAGAGCCTTGCGAATCTTAGACTTTTTAGTAGAATCGGGTATCGATCCAAAGCGTTTAACTGCAGTCGGTTTCGGAAATTCAAAGCCCGTTTACCCCGACCCTAAAGACCCTCTTCAAAAAGAAGCAAATAGACGGGTTGAGATTTTGATTAAGTAAGCTTGAATTTTGTTTCTTCTGAATGTAAACTATAATTCCAACAATTAAAATCATTACTCAATCAAAACCCTCTATTTTGAGCAATTATTCATTGTCTAGGTGGACAATCTATTCTCTTATAAACCAAAAAGCTTTGTACTGATATAATTGGATAATGTCTGAAAATGAATTACTCTCATTATAAAGAAGATTTTCCTCTAGGCCCGATTTGAGGTCGTGTTTCTGGAATCGAAAGTCTTTTCCTATGTTGTAATTGATTCAATAAAATAAAAGACTTTAAACCAGAGTTAGAAAGCAAAAACTGATTTCCAAATTTCTCTTAAAACAAAAAAGGCTACATCTTTCGACATAGCCTTTTCTTAATTTAGTTAATGGGCTTATTTGATAACAACAGATTTAGTTGAAGTCAATCCATTTGAAGTGATAGAAACAACATAACTTCCTTTTGCAACAGTTGAAGTTGAAATAGAAACTACTTGTGTTCCGTTTAAGTTTGTTAAATTTTGATTAGAAATCACACGACCTTGAAGATCGATTAATTTCACTAAGTAATCAGCGTTTTTAGCTTCAAAAGAAACATTTACTTCTGTAGAAGCTGGATTAGGATAAACGTTCATTGCAACTACATCCAATTCGTTGATACCCAAAACACCTGTTTTAAACAATCTAACATCTGAACTTGTAAACTCACCACCTGAAGCGATTACTGTACCAGCAGCATCTTTAATTTCGTATCCACCGTTACCATAGTTACAACACATACCATCGTCATAAGAGTCTGTTACTTCAAATTTGTAACACTCAGAAGGATTCAATTCAGCAGAAATAACTGGTTGAGCAGCTGTTGTATTTGAAGCTAAATCTGTGTAAGGACCACCTGATTGAACTGTTTGACCAGCTGCATTTTTCAAAGTCCATCTTGTTTCTGATCCATAACGGTCAGTTGTGATGTGAATTGTTACAAATTGTGAAGCAGCAACTTGAGAACCTGCAACTGCGATATTCAATGTGTTATTTGTTGCGATTGCATCACCACTTGTAGAAACAGTTACATTTAATGTTCCTCCTGTGAAGTTAGCGATATCAGAACAAGTTACAGTTGCAACACCGTATGTAGCTAAACTTCCTGTGTAAGTACCTGTAGAAACTACTGTTCCACCTTGTGAGATAGAAACTGTTGCGCTTGTTAATGCAGCAGTACCATTGTTTTGAATTTGTACTTTTGGTGTATAAGCTCCTTCACAATGAGCAGTTTCTCCTTTATTTGCTAAAACCGCAACGTCAGCTGGTTGAGAAGCTGGTGCTGGACATCCACCGATGTAGCTATTTAATAAAGATAATGTTCCTATAGCTCCTGCAATACCTGATTTGTAAACAGTTCTGTTAGGACAGATAACATACATTACTGGAAAGTAAGCAATATCCAAACCTGAGTTTTCAAATGAAGCTTGTGTTGTTAAGTCAATGATTGGCATATCTTCACCTGTAATCCAGTCACCCTGAGATGGATTAGTACCATTTGGACCACCAGAAAGACCTGTAGTAGGAGTTGATGGGTCGCCTTCAATAAACAAAACCATTGCTTCGTTTGTCCCGTTTGGACCTTTAGCATTGTAAAAATCATTAAGTGCACCTGTATTGTGGTAATTCCAACATGGCCCACACCACGTAGCAGAAACATCAATAACTACCATTTTACCTGCATCTAAATAGTCAAATAAATTGTGAGTAGTTCCATCTAAATCCGTTAAAGTAAAGTTCGAAACCACTGTTCCAACAGGGGTTTGAGCATTTACCGACGAAATTCCAGCAAAAATTGCTAGACTAAGTAAAAGTTTTTTCATGGTTATAAAATTTAATATATTAGTGTAAAATTAACAATAACTTTAACTTATGAAAAAAAAACTAGTGATTTTTTCAGGCGCTGGTGTGAGTGCTGAGAGTGGAATCGGAACTTTTAGAGATGCTGGTGGTTTGTGGGAACAGTATAAGATTGAGGATGTTGCAACACCGGAAGCCTGGAAGAGAAATCCTGACTTGGTAACTGATTTCTATAATCAACGTCGAAAACAAGTTATAGCGGCACAACCAAATAACGCACATTCATTAATTGCAACATTAGAAAAAGAATTTCTAGTTGATGTAATCACACAAAACATTGACGATTTACACGAACGAGCTGGTTCTACAAACATACTTCACCTTCATGGAAATATTCGTCTTGCAAAATCTTCAGGTCCAAAACAAGAGGAAAAGTACTATCCTATTCAAGGTTGGGAATTAACTGCAAAGGACAAATGTCCAGATGGTTATCGATTGCGACCTCATGTAATTTGGTTTGGGGAAGAAGTTCCTGCCTTAAATGAAGCTGTAAAAATCCTTCAAGAAGCAGACTTGTTAGTAGTTATTGGGACTTCATTACAAGTTTATCCAGCAGCAGGTTTAATTCATGCCGTACCAGATGATTGTAAATGTTATGTTATTGATCCAAATACAACTGAATTTAATACCCCAGCTCATTTTGTGAAAATTACAGCTATTGCAAGTGACGGGATGAAAGAACTCATTCAAAGAATTACTGACTAAATGTTACTTGTATGGTAAAAAATTGATTTCAAAAAAACTTATGTTTACTATTCTAAAGTTTAATTGAATTTATGACATGAACTAAATTGAAATTCAACTTTGCTAGCTAAATTTGAGAAGAAAACCAGTGTTTTGGTTTTTGCAATTTTTAAAGTTTCACTCAATCCGATAATAATGAATAAAGGTCTTCTTGTATGTGTTTTACTATCATCATTATTCGTATCCTGTGAGGAGTTGAGTAAAAAAGCTGAACAAAAATTAAACGAAGTAAAAAACACTAAAAAATCTATAGATTCTATTGTTGACAACACTAATTCAACTATTGATACTTTATCAAATAATAACCTAAAAATCATTGAATAAAAAATAGAACTTATGAAATGCCCAAATTGTAATGTAAATCTTGTAATGTCAGAAAGAAGTGGAATTGAAATTGATTATTGTCCAGAATGCCGTGGCGTTTGGTTGGATAAAGGGGAATTGGATAAAATAATTGAGCGATCAAATCAAACCCAACAGAAAGAAGTTATTATAAAAGATTCTGACAAAGGAAAATATTCATCTGATGATTATAAATACAAATCAGATAACGATTACAAATACAAAAAGAAAAAAGGTTTCCTAGGAGATTTGTTTGATTTTTAGGATGCTGACTCAAACCCTCTCAATCAATTTAAACATTAGCACATTAAACAATTAGTACATTAGTTAATTAGCACATTAGATAATTAATAAATTCAACGCTTCAACGCATCTTCCACCCAAGCTTTTCCCCAATTTTCATATTCTTCAGTAGACCAAAGTTCAGGGTAAAAAATACGCTTTTGGAATCTTGGAGGTAAGTATTTTTGCCAGTTTGTACCACCTGTTGCAGCAATATCGCTAGTGTCTTTCGCCAAATATCTTACAGCTGATTTATAATGAGCGAGCGGCCAATTAATATTGACATTGGTATCATTTGTTCGAAGTACTTCTTTCACTTCTGGTTTTTCTTGGTCTTCTTTACTTAAGCGTAAATAGCTTTGCCACAAGTTTTTATCTCTGCATTTGTTTCCCAAATCGATAAATGAATCCTTGTATTTTTCTTCAAATTGAATTAAGGTCAAGGTCTTTTTTCCTGTTTCAATATCTGTTGCACCAGCTTTCCAATAAATATGTTCAAACATTGCGTCAATTGCGTCAGTGTTGTTGAAGTTAGCTCGTTCATCTTTTGCAACCAAGTTGATGAAATCGGTACTGAAAATCTCAATGTATCGGTACTGCGCTGATTGAAAACCACTTGCAGGAAGTAATGACATTCTAAATTTCAAAAATTGATCGCGGTCCATTCCTTGAATCATAATCTCAAAACTTTTAATCAAAGCTTCAAAATAGCGATTAATTCTGCTTACCCTTTCAACAAAAAATTTAGCATCTAAATCAGCTTTGTTTCCAATTTGTTCAAACTCAAGAAGAGCCAATTTAAAGTATAATTCAGTGATTTGGTGATACATAATAAACACCATTTCATCCGGGATTTTAGTTTTAGGTTTTTGTAAACTCAATAAGGTTTCTAACTCAATGTAATCCCAATAAGTGGTTACATCTGCGTGTAATAAACCGTCCAAATAAGATAATAAATCTTGACCTAATGCGCCATATTTTTCATTTAGTAATTCAAGTCGCTGTTTGATTTCAGGAGTGATTTCCATTCTATTGAGTTTAACGTATAATAACTTATTCGAAATTACATATTTTTCAGCTTTGATTATCTTTGAGCAAATAATAAAATGATAAATTACAACCCCAAAAACTGGATTACGCTCATCTTTTCATTCGATAAAAGCGACACATTCAGGATGTTATGGAAAGAATTGATATATATAGGTTTGCTTTCCTCACTCATTACTTTTCTAGAAATCCACTTCTTTCCAAAGGCTGATGGATTGAAAAACCTAATTGCTGTTTATTCGTTGCTCGGCTTTGTGATTTCCCTTTTGCTTGTGTTTAGGACAAATACCGCCTACGATCGCTGGTGGGAAGGTCGAAAAATTTGGGGAGGAATCGTTAACGATAGTAGAAATTTAGCTTCCAAATTAAATGCAATTCTTGGTGAAAACAAGGAAGAAAAAAAGTGGTTTTCTGATATGATTTCCAATTTTTCTTACGCTAGTAAAGAGCATTTACGAGGGAATTTTAATTTCGATGAATTGAAACTACAAGACGAACAAGATGAGTTGGCAATTCATAATGCAGAACATAAGCCACTTTGGGTTATTAAACGTATCAGAGAACGAATTACTGAACTCTATAAAAAAGGTGTAATCAACCCAGAAGATTTATACGTTTTGGACAAGAATTTGAATGCTTTAATTGATGCAATTGGCGCTTGTGAACGCATCAAAAACACACCAATTCCTTATTCCTATAGTTTGTTCATTAAGAAATTCATTTTCATTTATGTCATTACCTTGCCTTTAGCGTTCGTTAACTTGTTTGGTTATTATTCGGCTTTAATTGCCACGTTTGTATTTTACGCTTTGGTAAGTATGGAAGTACTAGCTGAAGAAATCGAAGATCCTTTTGGCGAAGACGACAATGACTTACCAACTGACCAAATCAGTGAGACTATACGAAGAAATGTCAATGAATTATTTGCTATTGAGGTTTAAGTTAGATTTTTAACTTTACCATTATGAATTTAATCAAAGTCAGAACTTCTTGTGAATATTAGCGAACAATTAACGGCCTTGAATTTTATGGTTTTAGCTACAGAACTGAAACTGGTTAATTTTAAGGATTTCTGTAATCAGTCAGCAGACTGACGCCAAAATCCAGTTTCAGAAAGGAGATAAAATTGTTCGCTACGAGTTTTAAGTAGTTGTTAAATAGTAATTTGCGAACAAAATAAAATTCAGAGCCTTGATTTTTTGTTTCTTTTTCATCAAGGAAAAAGAAAGGCAAAATTTAATAAAAGCTCAAAATTGTAATTATTTTTAGGGTAATAAATTTCAGGTGAATTTTTATTTATGGAACGAAAGCCTATACTCAAAAAAATAACTCAACTCCAAGTCGTTCCTTCTTTACCATCCTTAACAACAATACCAGCGGCAGCAAGTCCATCACGGATTTTATCGGAAGTTGTCCAATCTTTATTGCTACGTGCTTGTTGACGTAAATCTAAAACCAAATCCATTACTGGGGCTAGTTTTGAATCGTTGCTTTCATCACTTGGTTGAAGTCCAAGAACACCAGCAATAAATCCATTCATTTCTTTTGCTAAAAGATCTCTATCAGCAGCTGTGATTGTAGCCTTACCATCATTTATCAAATTGATGTTTTTTGCGGCTTCAAATAAATTTGCAATTAAAATGGGCGTATTGAAATCATCATTCATTGCTTGGTAGAAACTACTCACCAACTCGTTAACATCAAAGGATGAACTAGCACTTGTGTTTAATTTGTGAATTAATTTCATTGCTTCAATCAAACGCGCATATCCTTTTTCAGAGGCATTCAAAGCATCTTGAGTGAAATCTAAATTGCTTCTGTAATGTGCTTGCATCATAAAAAAGCGCAATACATCAGCTGTGTAAGGTTTTTCAAATAACTCGGTGCTGCCTTCAATAATTTCTTTGGGTAAAAAATAATTTCCAAAAGATTTACTCATTTTTTGACCGTTGACATTCAACATATTTGCGTGCATCCAGTATTTGGCAGGATTACAACCCATTGAACCACAGCTTTGCGCGATTTCATCTTCGTGATGCGGAAATTTCAAATCCATTCCACCACCGTGAATATCAAAATGTTTACCTAAATATTTGGTACTCATTGCAGTACATTCAATGTGCCAACCTGGATTTCCATTTCCCCAAGGTGAACGCCAAATTTGCATATCATCTGGGTTTGCTTTTTTCCAGAGCGCGAAATCCGCAAAAAATCGCTTTTCATCTTGTGCATTCAAAGCACGCGTTTCATTGTCTAATTCATCTACTTTACGTCCACTTAAAATTCCATAATTGAAGTCTTTCATGTATTGTTGTACATCAAAATAAACAGAACCATTTACGACATAGGCATACCCATTTTCAATGATTTGTTCGATAATTTCAATTTGCTCTTGAATGTGACCAGTCGCAGTAGGTTCAATGCTTGGAGGAAGCAAATTATACAAACGCTGCAATTCTTGAAACTTAACATTGTATTTGTAAACAATTTCAAGTGACTGCATTTGTTCTAATCGAGCAGCCTTACCAATGCTATCAACTTCTTGCCCAGCGCTATTGGTTATATGTCCAGCATCTGTGATATTTCGAATGTATTTCACTTTGTACCCCAAATGAAGAAAATAGCGGTAAATCATATCGAAATTTATAAAAGTGCGCATATTTCCCATGTGTGGCTCACTATATAGCGTTGGTCCACATACATACATACCAACATGGTCTGGATGAAGTGGCTCAAATGTTTCTTTTTTACCACTGAGGCTATTATAAATTTGAAGATTGCGACGATTTTCCATAGAATTTGTAGAGGTGCAAAAATAAAAAAGAACTGTGACCTTTGGTAAAGAAATTGCAACCAAATAGTATTTTAAATGTTGCTCTCCATCTTTAAAAGTTGATAACTTCGTTTCGCTAATTCATTCCATGAAGGAATAATTACCTATTTTTAGGACTTCAATTATTATGACAAAAACAACATTACACGACGGCACAGCAATTTATTGTTTGCGCAAACCAGAGGCTAAAATGCTCGATCACCACGTCGACGGTTATCTTCAAAATGGAATTACAATCAAAGATGGCGACGTTGTTTTTGATGTGGGTGCAAACATTGGTGTCTTTGGTTTAAGAGCAATACAAAAAGGAAAAAACGTTCATGCCTATTGCTTTGAGCCAATTCCTGATATTGCAGCAGTGCTCTCAAAAAATGCACAAGAATTTGGCAAAGGACACATTCATGTCTTGGCTCACGGCGTTTCAAATGAACCAAGCAGGGCAACATTTACTTACTTTCCAAATACACCTGCGCTTTCAACTTTACATCCCGAACAATGGGACGAAAATCCAACTGCATTTCGCGACGCAGTAAAAGGCACGATGAAAAATCCACCAGAAGGCATGAAATGGATGAGTTGGATTCCACCAATTTTTGCAGGAATAATTGCTAAACAATTAGTGAAGGGAAGCAAAAAAGTGAATTGTGAGTTAAAAACACTTTCGAGTGTTATCGATAGCGAAAAGGTTGAAAAAATCGACTTACTTAAAATTGATTGTGAAGGAGCTGAATGGGCTGTTTTACAAGGGATTGAAGAAAGACATTGGCCAATGGTACAGTCCTTAGTTATTGAAGTTCACGACATTGAAAATCGCCTTCAAAAAACAAGAGATTTGCTTACTTCCAAAGGGTTTACGAAACTACACGCCGAACGCGAAGTTGGTTTAGAACACACGCCGATGTATAATTTATTTGCATTGAGATCATGACCAAAGAATACGCAGCACTTGGAACAATGGGTGTTTTGATAGCATCTAATCTTTTTGGCTTACTTTACAGTATGATTGTTCTTAAAACGGACGTTTTTAAATCTTTTCGCATTCAATCGAAGGATTACAAAGCGGGAGTTTTTGGTTCAAGAATGCCTTTGTATTTGTTCAATTTTGTAGTTCTTTTGATTTTCTCTGGTTCTGGTGCTTACTTTATGTTTGATTTTTTCGCAACCGAAGGGACAGCTTGGTGGTTGATTGGAATTCAAGTACTTGTGGCATTTATTGCAGATGATATTTGGTTTTACTTCATGCATCGTTATATGCATGAGAATAAGTTTTTACTAAAAAATATACACTCGATTCATCACAGAGCAACAACTCCTTTTCCTCTCGAGTACTTGTATGCACATCCGCTTGAATGGATGTTGGGAATGCTAGGTGTTGTGGTTGGTTTTGGCTTAATCATGATTTTTACGCCAGTGAGTATCTATGCACTTTGGATATTCGGTGGTTTGCGCAACTTACACGAAATCCACATTCATTCTGATTTGTCCTTGCCTGTGCTGAGTAAAATACCATTTATAAGTAAAACGCGTCACCACGATGATCACCATGCGAAACTAACAGGAAATTATGCTTCAACTTTTCTTTGGATGGACCGTATTTTTAAAACTGAATTCAAAGACAATCACTAAAAACAGCTCACTATGAAACTATTTTTCACCTTGCTTTTTGCGCTTTCGGCAACTCCATTTTTTGCTCAAAAAGAAGAACATTCACTTACTGTAAAAGTTACCTCCATTGAAAGTCAACGAGGTGTGATTGAAATTGCACTTTATAAAGACCCGCAAAAATTTGCTAAAGTTGGACAAACTTATCGCATTATTCGCATAAAAGCAGAGGGAAATTCAATCGTGCATGAGTTTAAAAACTTAGAAGAGGGCAAATATGCGGTTTGCTTGTTTCACGACGAAAACAACAATAAAACGTGTGATAAGAATTTCTTTGGAATTCCAACTGAAGCTTATGCTTTTTCAAACAATATTCGTCCAAAATTTTCTGTTCCAACCTTCGAAGAATGTTCTACCAAATTGGATAAAAATAAAACGCTTACGATTAAAATGGTTTATTAGAAATTTCAGTTTCGATAGTTCTAGCGATAATTCCAATAAAACTGCTTTTTAGTTCAAAAAATCTTTTTTAAGCAATAAAGCACATTAATTCTTTCTTATAAAAGTTATTGTTTCTATATGCTTTGCAAGACATAAAAGATTTAGTTGAAAAAGGAATTTTAAAACAAATAACGTAAGGTGGAAGGAGTGTGAGGTATGAGGTGATTTTTAAAGGGTAAGTTTCATGTAATTCATTTGATAAATTTAGTATTCTTCTCTTTTAAAATTAAACATACAATGTATCGCGAATCACTTCAATTGATTTGGCAACATTGAATTTTGGTGTGTGAATCGTTAGGTATTCCAAGAGAATGTAAAGTGCTTTTTTCGTTGTTTCATTGGAATAGTTGGTCGTTAATTCATTTTGAAATAAGCTTCCAAGTAAATGCACGACTTCTCCTTCAATACCAATGGAATTAATGGATTTGAAATCGGAAAATTCTCCTTTTTTGATGTCAAAACTTACTGGATTGTCGGACTCAAATAGGGGAGAGTAACCCAATTCTCTGGTTAACCCTGCCAAGAAATGAAGTGGAAAATTAAAGCAATCTTGCGCTGATTCTAAAACTAAAATCTGATTTTTCAAAAATTCAAACAGGGAAGGGTCGGCTTCTTCCATTTTAATCGTTTGCTTTAAGATATCAGCAATAAAAAACCCAAGTATTATCTTTTGTGGATTTGAATAAAAATCATTCAAAGGAACAGCGTTGTCCAAGGAATTGATAATTCCCATATCGCTTTCTGGTCGTTTGAAATAGGTGATTTCATAAATCCCAAGCGCAAAAATGGCTTTCTGTTTTTTCTTCGCCCCTTTAAAAATATAAGTTGCAAGTCCTTTATTTTCAGTAAAGAAAGTTAAAATCAAACTACTTTCAGAATAGTTTTTGCGGTAAATTAAAATGCCAATGTCTGTTTGTTTCACCTTCGTTTATTCTTTTCTAGCTATTTTAAAATCAATTTTATAGTAGAAAATTGGCAAGAATCCTAGCTGCGTTTTTTGTGCTGTTGGTTGATATCCCGGTTGTGCAACTTCATTTGGGTCAAGGCTTGGAGCATAAGCCAGACTTAATAAATTACGTGTATTGAAAATATTTACCAAGTCTAACCCGATTTCGTGTGTTGCTTTTGCGGCATTCATTCGCCAGCTAATTTTCAAATCCATTCGGAAATAATCCTGAAATTGCAAGTCATTGAACATAGAATCTAAAAAGATAATTTCTTTCAATTCTTCCGTTTCAGAAATGTTCACCAATCCATATCTTCTTCCGCCAGCAACGGTTACTTTTCCTCCAATTCCCAGAATATGTTTTGCACCTAATTTGAATTCTTTTCCGATTAATAAATTCGCAACGTATTTCCCATTGTAAGAAGTATTTCTTAAAATTCCATCACTGCCTGTATATTTTGAATCGTAAAGTGTTCCTGAAAACAAGAAAAAGAACGATTTATCAAAGTATTTCTGAACGGTCAATTCCAAACCATAATTCAAGCCTGTTCCTGTATTTTGTAATGAATCAGGGAAAATACGAGCAAATCCTCCACCCATATTGATCATTGAAAAAGACGAAGGAGCAATTGTTACAGGAACATCATACAAATATTGGTAGTAGGCTTCTGTGCGTATATTTAAACCAGCTTTTGCAATTGATTTTTCGTATCCAATTCCTGTGTGAAGGCTACGCATAAAATCCATGTTTTTGTTGTGGTAGATTTTTGAACCGTCAGCAGCAGTCAAATGATACGTATAAGTATAAAGCGGTTGAATTTGGCTGTGCATTCCAGCACCCATAAAAATGGATTGATTGCCATTCATGCGGTATTTTAATCCCAAGCGAGGTTCTGCAATACTTAAACTATTACTCATTGAGAAGTATTGAGAATGTATTCCTGCAGTTATATCTAAGTTTTCGTTCGCGCGCCATTTCCATTGTACAAAAGGTTGTATTAATGCGGAAAAACCTTGATAATCCCAACGCACGGCAAAATCGTTTGGAACTAAAACGTTCTTCAATGCAGAGTCTAATTGATTCATATAAAACCCATCAACATTAATTCCGGCTTTGATTAAATGTTGTTTATTGAATTTGTGATTGACGCTGAAAAAACCTGACAATTTATTAATTGAAAATTTGTAGGACATCAATTGATAAATCGAATCAACCCGAATTGAAACAGTATTTGTTGTTGTATTGGTATCTAAACTTCGCTGCAAATAATTATGTAAAGAATGTTGTTCTTCCATAGAATAAGCGAGTGTTGCGGCAACAAAGGTTTTTTCATTTAGTGCTTTTTTGTAGTTTATACCAGTAACAAACATCGAGGTTCCAAAATATTGGTCGCGATCGCCTTCACCATAAAATTCTTTCGAATACTCCGTTTGCTCAGAAATCATGATTGAAATGTTGCTTTTTCCTCCGATTCCGAAAGCCGAAAGCTGACCACCTTTTTTCAGTTGCCAATTAAATTTGAAAGCCGCATCGCCATAAACAGGCACAGCGTCGGTACCAATTTGAATTCCTAATTGTTGAAACAAGGAAAGTGTGGAGTATCTGCCCATCACCAAATAGCTTGATTTTCCGTTTTTGCTCATCGGTCCTTCGGCTAATAATTCGGTGCCAAGAAAACCAAATTGCCCTGTAAATTCATGTTGATTTTTGTTTCCGTTTCTCAATTTTAAATCAAAAACACCGGAAGTACTGTTTCCATATTCTGCTGGAAATGCGCTCATGAAAAAGTCGGAATTACTCAAGATTTTATTATTCAATACCGAAACGGGACCACCTGTACTTCCAGAAATTGCAAAATGCGATGGATTAGGGATATCGATTCCTTCCACACGCCAAACGACGCCAAGTGGTGAATTTCCGCGAATAACGATGTCGTTTCTTGAGTCGTCAGCACCTTGTACACCTGCAAAATTAGAAGCCATTCGTGCAGGATCCATCCGTGAACCCGGATAGCGATTTGTTTCTTCCACACTGAATTGTTGCGCAGAAATCACGGCCATTTCATTAATAACATCGCCTTTCTTTTTTGCTGTAACGGTCACTTCCTCCTTGGTTGTAATCAATTCCATCAAAGGAATATTGACAATCAACTCTCTTCCAGAATTTACCTCGATAGTCACCGTTTTACTTTCATACAAAGAATAAGTTGCTGTGATTTGATGCTTTCCTACTGGAACTTTTTTAATTTCAAATTCCCCATCAGGATTTGTTATCGCCCGATAAGGTTCACTTTTTTCAATTTTAATTTCAACTTTTACCCCAACAAGAGAGAAGTTTGTTTCGCTATCGTAGATTTTCCCACGAACGGTTTGGGTGGGTGCTTGTGCAACTAAAATAGTAGCTGAAAAAGAAAATAATAAAATCAAAAAGACGTGTAACAATTTAATCATAACTTGGTTTTAGTAGAACGAATATAGGTGCAAATTTTAGCTTGAAGCGCTTAGAATAAATCAAGTTAAGAAAAGCCAAATGTTAAAATCCCCAAATTTTTAGTGAAATAAGGGTTAAAACAGGCTAGTTTTCGGCTTTGTAAACAAAACTTAAATTTTTTGCACGGTATTTGAAAAGGACTAAATCTTATTATCTTTAACCAAAATTTTTAAAAATGAAAACGATTTTCACAGCTGTATTTTTCTTGCTTTTTAGCACACTTTCTTTTGCACAAGAATCTTTAACTTGGCACACTGATATGGAAAAAGCAATCTCAATTTCTCAAAAAGAGAAAAAACCAATTATGTTGTTTTTCACAGGTAGTGATTGGTGTGGATGGTGTATTCGTCTTCAAAAAGAAGTGTTTAAAACACCAGAGTTTATTGAATGGGCAAAGTCGAATGTTGTATTAGTTGATGTTGATTTCCCGAGAGTTAACAATCAGACAGAAGCGACAAAAAAACAAAACAATTTATTGCAACAACAATTTGGAGTTCAGGGATACCCAACTTGTTGGTTTGTAACTGCTGAAAAATCAAAAGATGGGAAAATTGCATATTCCCGACTAGGTTCACAAGGTTACATGGCTGGCGGTCCTGCAACATGGATTGGAAGTGCAAAAACAATGATTGCAAAGAAAAATTAAAAGTGTAAAATGAATTAGAAAATTCTACAATCTACATTCTACCTTTCACTATAAAAGTCCTCTAGATTTGACTTCGGAGGATTTTTTTTATGTTATTAAAGCTGAGAAAATATTTTTATGGCATCGTAGACTTTTCTAAGATGATACTTTATAATTTGCATTTTTAGTTTTATTTCCTGTAATTTTTTGAATCCCTTTTCGATTTTTCAAAACAATTTTATAGCTTGTCAATTAAAGTAGTTATTTATTCCTGAAAAAATTATAGTAACTTATAAATCAACATATAGTTATTATTCAAGTTTTTTTTTTAAAAAAACTTCTCTTTGGATTAGAAGTAATTACTATTGCTTTTGCTTTTTATTTTGGAATACTTTTTAGGTTGATTTATTCAATTAGGTATAAATTTATTGGTTTTTTGTTTTAGAAAACACCTAATCATTTTAAAGTATAATTTATACAATCAAAAAAAATGGGTGTACGAACAATCGTACACCCATTTTTTAATTTTAATTTATTGTTTTGTGTAAGTTGCAACACAAGTACCAGAGCCTCCGATTAAAGGAATGGTATTTATATAACTGTAATTGATATTGATAATGTTACCAGTTGCAGTCATCGTTCCGTTTCCAGAAAAAGTAACTTCTCCACCTGTAACTGGGATTGTTTGTTCAGGCATTGTGATATTTGCTCCTGCTATAGTTGCATAAGCTGTTCCTCCAACAAGTGTAAACATATTATCAATTACTAATTCGTTTGCATTTGCACCTGACGTAACATCAGGAGAACCTGCTAATGGAAAACTTGTTGTACCACAGTTACTGGTAACTTCCCATGTCGCTAACCAATTATCTTTACCAATAATTACATTAACTTTTCTTTTAGCAGTAGCAGATCCGTTATCATTTGTTGCCTTATAATTAACGTAATATACTCCTGTTGTTGCCGTATTTACTGAGTCAGCCATTTGTTCAACAATTACTTCAACAGTGCTTCCATCTTTGTTTGTTGCGGTTGCTCCTGGATCTGTATAGGTTGAACCAACGTTGATTGTAGTATCCGAAGCACCAATAATACTGATTGTTGGAACATAAAGACAAGATGCATCGTCCTTTTTAGCTTTTGAATTATAGTTTGTAGCAGTAGCATCTGTACAACCTTTTTTCTTACAACCTGTGAATGTCATTGCGCCAATAGTGGCAACAGATAATAAAATAAGTGTCTTTTTCATGGATTAATTTTTTTCAAATGTAATGAATTTAATTAAAAAAAGCGAAGCTCCTAAGAACTTCGCTTTTAACCAACCAAACGATATGCGCTTAGTCTTGCAAAATCTGATCAATTACTTCAGGTTTGCTGAGCGCGTCTTTGATTTTTTTCTCTAATTCTTCACACAATTCTGGATTGTCATGTAAAATAGATTTAATTGAATCTCTACCTTGTCCAAGACGAGTTTCTCCATAAGAGAACCATGAACCACTTTTCTTTAAAATGTTAAGTTCTACGCCAAGGTCTATAATTTCTCCAATCTTAGAAATTCCTTCTCCATACATGATATCGAATTCAGCTTTTCTAAATGGTGGAGCTACTTTATTTTTTACCACTTTAACTTTTACTCTATTTCCTGAAATTTCTTCACCATCTTTAATTTGAGCTGCTTTTCGAATATCAATTCTTATTGAAGAATAAAATTTCAAGGCATTTCCACCAGTTGTTGTTTCTGGATTTCCGAACATCACACCAATTTTATCCCTTAATTGGTTGATGAAAATACAGCAGCAACCTGCTTTATTGATTGATCCCGTTAGTTTTCTTAAAGCTTTTGACATCAAACGAGCTTGTAAACCCATTTGTGAATCTCCCATTTCGCCTTCAATTTCTGCTTTTGGAGTCAATGCAGCAACTGAGTCAATGACGATTAAATCAATTGCTCCTGAACGAATTAAGTTATCTGCAATTTCTAAGGCTTGTTCACCATTGTCTGGTTGTGAAATCAATAGATTTGCTACATCAACGCCTAATTTTTGTGCGTAGAATTGATCGAATGCGTGTTCTGCATCAATGAATGCTGCAATCCCACCACTTTTTTGTGCTTCTGCAATTGCATGAATTGCCAAGGTTGTTTTTCCAGAAGATTCAGGACCATATATTTCAATGACTCTTCCTTTTGGAAATCCTCCAACGCCTAAAGCGATGTCTAGTGAGATTGATCCTGTAGAAATAACATCAACTTTTTCAACAGGTGCGTCACCTAATTTCATAACGGAACCTTTACCGTATGCTTTGTCTAATTTCTCCATTGTTAATTGGAGTGCTTTTAATTTCTCAGCGTTAACTTCTTTTGCTGCGTTTGCTTCTTTTGCTGCCATATCGTTTGTTGTTGTGAGTGGTTAACTCGGGTTATTATTTGTTTTGGTTGTTGCAAATGTAAAGTGGGATGAACGTAATCTATTTATGTTCAACTAAGAAATTCCAAATTCTTTTAAAATTTCTTCCACGTGGTTTTTAGTATTAGGTTTTTCAATCAAAGAAATAAGTTTACCCTCCTCATTGAATAAAAAAGTAGTGCGATGTATTCCATCATAAACTTTACCCATAAATTTCTTTTCACCCCAAACTCCAAAAAGATTAATTACTTCTTTTGATTCGTCAAGGATTAAAGAAAAGGGTAGTTCATATTTAGTAGCAAAACTTTGATGAGATTTTAAAGAATCAGCACTAACACCCAAAATTTGAATTTCGTTTGCGAGTAGCGTTTCGTAATTATCACGAATGTTACATGCTTGTGCTGTACACCCAGGCGTATTATCCTTTGGGTAAAAGTAAACAACTAATTTTTTACCAATTAAATCAGATGCATTGATTGATTTGCCATTTTGGTCAGTTGTACTGAAATTAGGAAGCTGATTTCCAAGTTTTAATTTTTCCATGCCGTTTAAATTATAATCGTTTATTGGTTTAGTTTCTAATCAAAGGTAAAAACAAAAATCAATAAAAAAACAAAAAATGAAAAAAATAGTTTGAAAATGTTTTTCTTTCCTTTTATTTCTTCGTGATTTTAATCAATAGAACTGTCCAATTAATGGTTAAAATTAATCCACCGATTGGTGTGATAGGTCCGATGAAAGCTTTGTTCCAATTAAAAACATTTGCTATACTTAATAGGTAAATTGAACCGCTAAATAAAAGAATTGCTATAATCGAAAATAGATAAAAGTTGGAAAGTTCAAAATTTAATTTTTCCGCATTCAATCCAACAATTAAAAGCGCCAAAGATTGAAAAAATTGATATCGAACCCCAACTTCAAAGGAAGCCAACTGTTCAGAGTTTAAATATTCTTTGAGTCCATGTGCGCCAAATGCGCCTAAAATGATGGCAGTAATAAATAAAATTAATGCGCCAATTACAATTCTTTTGTTCATAATGCAAAGTTGTGAAAAAAGATATGAAGTCAAAATCTTATCTTTGTTTTTATGAAGCGTTTTCTACACTTATTTTTAGTTTTAATTTTACTTTCATGCAAAGAAGAAAAGGAAAATCCTTCACCAGAATCGATTGATTATTATCAATTTCAAAAGATTGATTTATCCAAATACGATATTCCTGCAAGTATTTATGTGCCTGATGCAAGTGCTGGTATAGGTGCCTCTTTTAAACCTTTTGTCGAGCATGAAGTTGGGGATTACAAATGGAAGATTAAGGTAGGTAGATATTTCACAATTAACATTGAAGATTATGGTGATTTTAACTATTTGTTTGAAGAAAAGAAAAAGCTAATTAAGGAAAGCAAGGTTTACAGAACCAAAATCATCAAGGAGGAACAATCAATTTTGGTTTATCAACAAACATTAAAAGAAGAAATCGGTTTAAAAAGGAACAATACCTATCACATATATGCTGTGGTTAAATTAGATGATGTTTATTATCAAGTTATGAATAGCGAAAGTGGTAATAGTAAAAAAGAAATCGATTTTATGTTTAAGTCAATTAAGTCAATCAAAAAAAACAATTAAAAAATGCAAATAACAAGAGACGAGATTCTAAAAGTGCTTGGAAATATCACCGAGCCAGATTTAAAAAAAGATATTGTAAGTTTAAATTTAATTGAAGATTTAGAATTTTCAGAGCAAGAAATTAAGTTAACGGTCTCGCTTTCTAATCCAGCTTTACATGCCCGTAAACGGATGCAAGAAGCAGTAGAATTTAATTTAAAACGTTTTTTTGGTCAAAACATCGTTGTTGAATGTACAGTTAAAGGGCTGAACAATGAAAATAAAAAAGCGCGAAGAAAGGTTCTTCCAGATGTAAAAAATGTTATTGCGATTGCTTCTGGTAAAGGAGGAGTTGGTAAATCAACTGTAACGGCAAATATCGCAGGTGGACTTTTGAAAGCTGGCTTTTCTGTTGGTATAGTTGATGCGGATATTTATGGTCCTTCCATGCCGACAATGTTTGATGTTGTAAACGAACGTCCAACTATGGCTGAAGTTGATGGAAAAAGTCTGATTAATCCAGTTGAAAGCAATGGAGTAAAGTTGCTATCGATTGGTTTTTTCACAGATCAAGATAATGCAGTTGTTTGGCGCGGACCAATGGCAGCAAAAGCACTGACTCAAATGTTAACGGATGCTAATTGGGGGACATTGGACTATTTATTGATTGATTTACCTCCTGGTACGGGAGATATTCATTTGTCTTTAGTGCAAACTGTGCCATTGGATGGAGTAGTGATTGTCAGTACACCACAAGAGGTTGCGCTTGCAGATGCAAGAAGAGGAGTAAACATGTTTAAAATGGATACGATTAAAGTTCCAATTGTCGGAATCGTAGAAAACATGGCGTATTTTACACCAGCTGAATTACCAGATAATAAGTACTATATTTTCGGACGAGATGGTGCTAAGAATTTAGCCGAAGGAATGAAAGTTCCATTTTTGGGTGCAATTCCATTGGTACAAAGTGTTTGCGAAGCTGGAGACTCTGGCAAACCTGCTGTTTTTCAAGAAAACACACCAATTGCTAAAGCATTTGAGGATTTAGTTAATACCTTTGTCAATCAATTGAATACACTTAAAGAAACAAGTAATTAATTATGGCGATTATTGATAAAGAAGGAATTACGACTAAAGTGATTGAAGCGATGGATCAATTGCGTCCCTTTCTTCATGCCGATGGTGGAGATATGGAATTGGTAGAAATCACTGATGATGCAATTGTTCGTGTGCGATTAAAGGGAGCTTGTAGTGATTGTTCAATGAGTTTTATGACCCTAAAAGCAGGATTAGAAGACGCATTAAAATTAGTTGCTCCTGAAGTTAAAGCGGTCGAATCAGTTTAATTTTTTAGATGAAAATAAAACTAATCGTTGTTGGTAAATCTGCTTTTGACTTTGTAAAAGAAGGTGAAGATGTTTATGAAAAACGATTAGCTCATTATTTGCCATTTGAGAAAATTGTTCTGCCTGATATCAAAAACCCTAAAAATTTATCAGTTGAAGAGTTGAAGAAAAAAGAGGGTGAATTGATTTTATCCAAAATATCCAACCAAGACTATTTGGCTTTAATGGATGAGAATGGTTCAAATTTTTCATCAGTGAAATTTTCAGAATGGGTTAATCAAAAAGTGAATGAAGGAATTCGTTCCATAGTTTTTGTAATCGGTGGTGCTTTTGGGTTTTCAATGGAAGTTTATAATCGGTCAGATTTTAAGATTTCTTTATCAAAAATGACCTTTTCGCATCAATTGGTTCGAGTAATTTTTTTAGAACAGCTATATCGAGCGCAAACAATTTTGAAGGGTGAGCCATATCATCATGAATAGTTTTAATTAAATTAAAAATTTTGATTTCAGATTACCTTACAATTTTAGATATTCTTCCAGCATTATTATGGTTTATAATATTTGTAGTTATTGTAAATAGTAGAGCTTCTAAATTAGAAAATCAAGAATTAAAGACGTATTATGTTAGGAATTTTTATATTAAAATTTTTTATGGATTAGCATTTACTGTTGTTTATTTAGTTGTATACGGTGGTGGAGATACAAAAGCTTACTGGGATGGGGCTGTTGTTATGAATAAGTTGTTTTTTAAGTCTCCAAGTTTATATTTAGAAGCCTTATTAAATCCACCATCTCCTGAAAGTAGATTGATTCATTTCAATGCTGAAACAGGATTTCCTCCTGGATGGATTTATAGAGAAGAGCAAGGATGGTACGTTACTAAAATAGTATCTGTAATCTCACTGTTTACTTTTCGTTCCTTTTTTGCAACAGTTATTGTTTTTTCTTATTTCGTATCAACAGCAACATGGAAAGTTTTCGAATTAGTTAATGCGCTTAATCTGCATTCTACTAGGGTTGTAGCGTGGTGTATGTTTTATGTTCCATCAGTAGGATTTTGGTGTTCAGGTATTACAAAAGATACAATAATATACATTTCAATTCTCAATATTCTTTTTTATAGTCTTGATATATTAATTTTAAAAAACAAGTTAAAAACTAAACACTTATTGGGTTTTGTGTTTTTTATTTTTATTATGAGCCAAATTCGTTCCTTTACATTGGCAGCAACAATAATTCCACTTTTAGTTTCATTCGGTGCTAGATTATCTAATAGCTTAAGTTCTAATTTATTCGCTAAATTTTTTTTAAGATTAACAATTTTAGGTGTTTCATCCATTGGTTTTATTGCTATTTCATCATCAAGTGTAGTCAATGAATTAGCAAAAGAAGCGGCGGTGGTTCAAGGTGATTTTAAAAATAATGAAACTTACACTGGGAAAAAGTATGATATTGGTGTCGTTGATGGTACACCTACTGGAATGATTAGACTTTTTCCAATTTCTGTATTTTATGGAATTTATAAACCATTTATTTATGAGTCGTTTTCCCCAACTTTGATTTTAAATGGTTTGGAAAGTTCTATTTTGGTATTAATGACGCTTAATTTTATTTTTGTGGGTAATGTTTTTAAAAAAATAAAACAAGTCAGATCGAATGAATTCTTGGTTTTCGCTTTTGTTTTTGTCCTATTAATTGGTTTCATGGCTGGATATACATCTGTACTTTATGGCGTACTAGTTCGTATCCGTGCACCACTACTACCCTTCTTATTTCTTATCTTTACAACCAAACCTGAAGAGATACTAAAACCAGCGACCGAACTACTAACTGAAAATAAATAATTTATGTGTGGAATTACAGGATTTATAGATTTTAATAAAAAGACATCTAGTGATACAATCATAAAAATGACAGCGTCGTTGCATCACCGCGGACCAGATGCAAGTGGTACAGAAATCCTTCAAGATGAAAAAGCAATTCTTGGATTAGGTCATGCGCGTTTATCGATTATTGATTTAACAGAATCAGGAAAACAGCCAATGCGCTTCCAAAACTACTGGATTTGCTTCAACGGCGAAGTTTATAACTTTGCTGAAATCAAAAAAGATTTGGTTGATTTAGGTCATTCGTTTGTTGGCTCTTCAGATACAGAAGTTATACTTCATGCTTATATTCAATGGGGTAAAGAATGTCTTTCTCGTTTTATTGGAATGTACGCCTTCCTAATCTATAATGTTGATTCTAAAGATGTATTCTGTGTTCGTGATCGTGCAGGAATCAAGCCTTTTTTCTATTATTGGAAAGATGGTCTATTTATGTTCGCTTCTGAATTAAAGGCTTTTCATGAGCATCCTAACTTTCAAAAGAAAATCAATTTGCAAGCTGTGAATGCATTTATGCAATATGGAAATGTTCCAACTCCTTATTGTATTTTTAATGATTGTATTAAACTAAAACCTGGTCATTTCATTGAATTTAATTTAGCAAATGCGAAAGAGGTACTAGACAATTCTCTAGCTCATCAAAAGCAATATTGGAACGTGTATGATGCTTACAATAAAAAGAAAGTAGCTATTTCATTCGAGGAGGCAAAAACAGAAACAGAAAAATTATTAAAATCAGCTTGCGATTATCGAATGGTGGCAGATGTTCCTGTAGGTGTGTTTTTAAGCGGAGGTTATGATAGTGCCTCTGTGACTGCATTATTACAAAAAGATAGAACAGAAAAATTAAAAACCTTTACAATTGGGGTTCCAGACATTGGATTGAATGAAGCACCTTATGCAAAAGATGTTGCAGCTCATTTAGGAACCGATCATACAGAGATTCATTGTACACAAAAAGAGGCGATTGATTTGATCCCTGATTTACCCTTTTATTACGATGAGCCTTTTGCTGATAGTAGTGCTATTCCTACAACACTTGTAAGTAAAGCAGCACGTCAACATGTTACCGTTGCTTTAAGTGCCGATGCAGGAGATGAAGTTTTTGCTGGATACAACCGCTATGATTATTTGTATCGTTTTGGACCGAAAATCAACAGAATCCCATCACCTGTTCGTAAATTAATGGCTGGAGCAATGGATGTCATTCCTTCAAACGCTTTGCCAGTTTTGAGAAATAAATATAATTTCCACAACCGTTACGAAAAGTTGAAAGGTATTCTTAGAAATCCTTCACCTGAAAGTATCATGTTGAGTTTGAGCCAGCAGTTTACCAACGACCAATTGAATAAATTGATGAAAAATAAGGTCGAAGAATTGCATACGGCTTATCATTCAAAGGAATTGTTAAAAGAAAACTACACGCCTTTAGCATACATGATGGCCATCGACTACCAAACGTATATGGTTGACGATATTTTGCAAAAAGTGGATAGAGCTACAATGACAGTGAGTTTGGAGGGAAGAGAACCCTATTTAGATCATCGTATAATTGATTGGGCTGCTCAATTACCTGACGATTTCAAATACCACAATGGTAGTAAAAAATATATTTTAAAAGAAATCACCCATCAATATGTTCCCAAAGAAATGATGGATCGACCTAAGATGGGGTTTGCAATTCCGATTGCTGATTGGTTGCAAAAGGACTTAAAGGATTTGGTGCTTACATATATAAATGAAAAACGTATTTCAGAACAAGGTATTTTTAACTGGCCTCAAGTAAAGGGTATTTTAGACGCTTTCTATAATGGTAAAAAAGAATTGGATACAAAACTCTGGTATTTATTAATGTTTCAAATGTGGCATGCAAGGTGGATAGAAAAATCATAGTTTCATTCCGCAAATACTTGTTGGAATTCAAAAACCCAAGTGGCACAAGTAGAGGAATTTTAACGCATAAAACTTCTTGGTTTTTAGAAATAGCAGACGGTGCAAAAAGTGGAGTAGGGGAGTGTAGTATTATTGAAGGTTTATCTCCTGATTACGAAAACGATTTACAATATGAAGCTCAACTAGAAAAAGTTCGAGCAAGTCTTGAGATTATTTTGAATCAAGCACATTTTGATTTTCTTTTTGACACAAAAAAATATCGTTTTTTAAATAAAGAGTTAATTGAACTATTTGAAAATTTAAGTAGTTATCCTTCTATAATTTTTGGTATTGAAGTTGCTTTGTTGGATTTTTTCTCAACTGATAAAAGGTTCTTGTTCTCCAATGAATTTTCAAAAGGTTCCGTTTCTATCCCAATCAATGGTTTGGTGTGGATGGGCTCAGCGGATTTTATGCGAGAACAAATTGAACAAAAGTTAGAGGCAGGTTTTTCAACCATTAAAATGAAGGTCGGTGCAATTGATTTTCAAAAAGAACTTTCACTTTTACAAAGTATTAGAAAACGTTTTTCTGCCTCCGAAATTACTTTGAGAGTTGATGCTAATGGAGCTTTTTCTTTTGAAGAAGCTAAGGTTGTTCTAAAAGAATTAAAAGCACTTGAAATCCATTCTATCGAACAACCCATTGCTATTGGACAAGTAGCAGAAATACGAAATCTTTGTGCAGAAAATAGTATTCCAATTGCTTTAGATGAAGAGCTTATTGGTGTAAATTCGTGGGAAGAGAAGGAAAAGTTATTGAATCAAATTGCTCCTCAGTTTATAATTCTTAAACCAAGTCTTCATGGCGGTATTGCTGGTACTTATGAGTGGATAAAACTTGCGGAAAGCCTCAATATTGGTTGGTGGATGACTTCTGCTTTAGAATCTTCTATTGGATTGAATGCTATTGCACAATTTACAGGAGAGTTTAATGTAACCATTCCTCAAGGTTTAGGAACAGGAGGTCTTTATACCAATAACCTACCAACAGACTTGATAATAGAAAAAGGAAATTTGTTTAGAAGATTAAATTAACGAGCGGCAAAATCACAAATCTCATCGCATTGCTCATAAATCATTTCATGTAAGATTAATTGTGCAGCTAAAGCTAATTGCGTATAGTTTTGCGAACCATTTCCAAACTTAGCAGCTTTGTTTTGCCACATATCAAGAATAAGTTGTTGCGAACCTTCTTTTGGCTGAATTTTTGCCACAACAGCTGCTACATTTCCAGCTCCTGCGTGATAAACGTGAAGTACAAAAAGTCGAAACCATAAGTCATTTACGTCATAAGAAACTTGGTGTCGATCAAGAATTTTTTTAGCCTCAGGAATACAAATTTTTTGAATCAATCTAGCCGCACCATAAGCACATCTATCAAAATCCTTTCGCTCATCAATTTTTTCATTTACTGTTAATCCCATTGAACGAGCAACATCAGGCATCAATTGAAATGGACCATAAGCTCCAGCTGAAGATTTTTTTAATTGACCAGGACTTTCGATTAACAAAATTGCTTGGGCGTACCAAGGGTCAATTCCTTGTTTTTCGAATGCAGCAACTCCTTTTGAAATTGAAGGATAGACATCTTTAAATCGGTAAAAGTCACTTTTGCCAATTGTTACATTAATTATAGCGTCTTCTGGTAAATTATGTTGAACTTTTAAGGCTGCTTTAAAATTGTTTTTTGCCTCTTCGGGTTGCGAATTCCAATCTTTGTTTGACATTTTAAGTAGCACTTGTCGTGTATTGGCCACATTAAGTAAACAAGAATCTGGAGAGAGAACCATGATTTGTTTCCAAAATTGCGTTTGAGCTAAAACATCCCAACGGTCCTTAAAAATATCTTCTGCATGTAAAATTGTACTTACATTACTTGCTTTTGTAACAACAATTTTTTGGTCGTTCCAGTTGTTAAGCGGTTGAGCATTAAAGGAATGAAACATTGAAAATGAAATAATGGTAATTAGGAGAGTCCGCATGTCATTTTGGTTTGTATAAATATAAGTATTTAGCGGAAAAAGGCAAACTTGTTACATGATTTATTTGCAACATTCATTTGTGGATTAATTGTAATTTTGAGCTATGAAATTGTTGGGTCGAATAGCCGTTTTTCCGTTGATTGTATTGGTTCGAGTTTATCAGTACATTGTTTCACCTATATTTCCAGCAACATGTCGGTATTCGCCAACTTGCTCGCATTATACGGTTGAGGCACTAAAAATTTGGGGGCCATTTAAAGGTAGTTATTTGGCTATTAAGCGAATTGCATCTTGCCATCCCAGAGGAGGTTTTGGATATGATCCTGTTCCCGAGAAAAAGACTAAAAACTAAATTTCCAACCACGCTCTTCAAGTATGGCGATTTTGTTACACAACTCAATTGTGTTTTTTGTTGTTGAAATTACTTCTTGAAAATCCAATTGATTGCTTGAAATTTGAGGTTCTTTTGACGTTTGTTTTGTATCAACAAAGCAAAACCACAACCAAAGTAAGCGAATGGCTTCATTGTCGGAAATTGGAAAATCAGAAGCTTGAACACTGGCAAAAAAATCAATGTTAGAGCGAGCACGTGTAAACAATACATTCAAACGCTTTTTACCGTTTTGTTGATTTAAAGGGCCAAAACGCATTTCAAATTTACCGTCTGTATTTTTTCCATAACCAAAACTGATTATTAGATTATCGCATTCATCACCTTGCACTTGTTCTAGTGTTTTAAAAAATGCAGAATCCACACTTATACGCTCTAATAATCGTTCTTGTGTTTCAATTCTAAGTTTACTAAAAATCAAGTTTAATTGTGTTTCTGAAAATGCGACGATACCAATTTTCTCAGAACAACTGATTTTTTTCTCAATTTCAAGGGCTACTTGAGGCGCTTCTAATTCATTTTGCCCAGCGCTGTAAATGCCATTTTTTACAAAGTGAAATCGAATTGGATGTTGTTTTAATGCTGAAAATTCAGGGTAAACCTTTAATTGATTGTTGTAAAAATGCACGTTTGAAAATGCTATTAAAGCAGCATTTTTGCTACGGTAGTGGTTACTCAAAAAAATATTTTTCAAGTAAAATGTTGCTTGATGAAGTAAGTCCTCTTCACCTACTGTATTTTCACCGAAGTAATTGGACGGACCCATTTGTTGTGGATCGCCAGCTACCAAAACTTTTTTCGCACGCTGCAAAGCACCTAATGAGTGAACGAGTGGAATTCTTCCTGCTTCGTCAAAAATCACTAAATCAAAAAGTTCACAAGTCATTGGAAAAGTGATGGCCAATTTCGTTGGATTAGTTAACCAAATTGGTTTAAGAACAGCTAACCAAAGTTGCGCTTCGGAAGCAATTAACTGTCTCAAAGAAAGGTGATTTCGTTGCTTCGAGAATTCTTTAACAAGTATGGATTTACCAATTTTTAATTGTTGTTTTTTTGATTTCTGAGCGACAGTGAGCTTTGAATTTGGTGTGTTAATTAATTGATGAAAGTCTCTAAATTTTTGAATTTGTTCGTTTAGTAATTGATTCGTGATTTTAGGAATTTCTTCGTTATTGATGAGGTTTATTTTTTTTGCAAGTTGATAAACCTCTTTAGTATTAAAATTTTGAAAAACAGGATTGTTTGCGACGAACTGTTTCCAATTTGCAGTATAAACAAGGTTTTTCCAATCTTGAAAATGGTCGGCAAGTTTTAAACTTTCGAAAATTGATTTCGAAACAGAGGAGAGTTCTGATTTTAAATGCAGTAATCGGTCAATTGAAGAAAGTGTGTTTTCAAGGGATTTATCAATTTCTTTTTCAGCATCAAAACATAAGAACTGATACAATTCATTTTGAAGATGCTTTAAATGTGAATGTGAATTTAAAATCTCTTTTAAGTGTTTTTCGTTGGTTTGCTGAAAACTTTTCCATTCGTCTAAATTGGTCGATTGTATGAGCAAGTAAATTGTTTCTATTTCATCTGTATTACTTACGTCCAACTCTAAAAACTGGTTTTTGATAGAGGCGATTTCAAGTTGAAGTTCAACTGATTTTTGATAGGTATTAAGTTGATCAATTGCATTTAATTCAGGTGAACGCGTCCATTTTTTCCAACGATTTTTCCATCGAATTTTATCGAGAATTTTATCGGAATTGGCTTGTTTCCTTAATACTTTTATTTCGTCGATGGAAGGGAACTGCAACCAATGGTTTTCGTGATTTTTGAGTACTGAAAGTTGATTGGAAAGATGGTTCCATTTTTTTCTTAAGGCAAAGAATTTCTTAGTGTTTTTGGTTAAAAGTGCACCATATTTCTTATAAATGTTAGAACTAAAATTTTGATAAGTTAACGCTTGTTTTATCAATGTTTCAAGTTCCGAAAGTTCCTTGATTTGAAACGTTTTTTTTAATTTTTGAATTGTTTCGAAATTGCTTGTTAAATTGGAAATGATCGTTTCATAGGAGGCAACTATAAATTCAAATTTTAAGCCCATTAATAACTTAAAATCAGCTGCTGATAATTGCTCAATAGTTTTTTCAGCTTGTTTGAACGCAGTAATTGATGGCGGATTGTTAAGATAGGGTCTTTGTATGTTAAAATCAATAGTTTTCGATTCTTCGAGAAAGTTAATTAAGGAAATACCTCCAACTATTTTTGGATTTTGAAAGGCATCAATGTATTTGGTCAATGTTTCGAAAGCAATGGAACTTGTTTGATTTTCTATTGATGTAGTTGCAACGTTTTCAAATTGAATCCAAGTTTCCTTCAGATTAGTGTAGATTTCATTTGGATTGTTGGAAGAGTTTGGAAAAAGAGAGAGTAAATCTAGATTTCGTTCTTTTAACTTGGCATAAATTATTTCCAAAGCGGCTTTTTTCTCAGAAACAACTAATACTGTTTTGTGACTTTCTAAAAATTTATAAATGGTGTTTGTTATGGTTTGTGATTTTCCTGTTCCTGGTGGTCCTTGAAGAATAATAGATTCATTTTCAAGTGTTTCAAAAGCTTTTTGTTGATCCTCGTCGGTTGGGAAGATCGTGTTTTTTGTTAAGTGATCAATTGGGTAGTCTTGGGTTAAATCACCAAATATATGTTGAAGTGGTAAAGCGTGTTTTTCAGCAACTAAAATTGCTTCTAGTTCATAAAGAAATCGGTGCCGATGAGGGTGAAAATTCCCAATAAATAGTTCCTTTTCATCAATTTCATTACTAAATTTAGTTTGCAAAAAAGTTAAAAAAGTCTGATCATTTTCTTCAACTGAAAGATCAAAGAAATGCGACAGATAAAATCGTAAGAATGGATTCAATTCAAATTCTTCTTCCGTTTCTAGCAGTTGAATTGTTTGTTGGATTTTATCTTCTGAAAAAGAACAGTTTTTTAGTAAGATAGGAGTAGTAACAATTTTATCACGATAATTTAATTTTACTATTCCTTTTACCGTACAAAGTGAATTAATGCCAAATTCTTTTTCAAAAAACAGGGCATCTTTTAAAATAGATTTTAAAAATGATTTACTAAAACTTGTTGAATCTTTTATTGAAACTGCTTTGTGGGTTTTTAAATCCACGAGAGAATCATCAATTGAGAATTGATAAAAGCCTTGTTTGAACGCAACTAATTTTTGATTTAAAAGCATTTTGAACGGTAAATTTAACTACTATTTTTAAATCAAAAAAAATGAGGCAACGCGTCTGAACTTTGTGCGTCAATGCTTTTGAAGCTAAGATAAAAAGTGTACTTTTGCAGTTGTAACTTAATGATAGTTGTACGCTTTAAAAAGTTGCTGCAGTTAAAACAAAATAAATTTAAAGAGATGAGAGTGGATTTTTCAACAATGAAAATCAGAAGTTTAGGGATTATGCTTTTGATTATTTTGAGTTCGTTTTTGAGCTTTTCTCAATTAGATGCGACGTTTTCAAGCCCTGATGCTACGCAATGTCCAGAGAACTTATTTACTCTCAACGCCACCAATACAACCTACGGAAATTCTAATTACACTTGGTTAATTACTGGTCCACCTCCATTTTCGCAAACTTACACCGGTAGCTCAGTAGCAGCTTATCTTACGGTTTCTGGGTTTTACACCGTGAGACTGACTGTTACTGATGGAGTTACAACAACTTCAAATACCCAAAATAGCTTTATACAAGTTTACAATAGACCAACAATTTCTTATTCAGTTACACCTACATCAGGTTGTTCTCCTTTAGTGGTTAACTTTAATGGTAGTTGTTCTCCAGGAAGTGGTACTTTAGCAACGTTTGCTGCAAACGCAGGAGATGGAACAGCCTATACAACCGAAGATTTTTCGCACACTTTCACAACTGGTGGATCTTTTACGCCAAGTGTAACAGTTACCAACTCAGTTGGATGTAACACTACAGGCAATTTAACACCGGTAACCGTTACAGCATCTCCAAGTTTAACAAGTCCATTAAATCCAAATTCAATTTGTAGTGGTTCGACATTTAACTATACTCCAACAAGTACCATTTCAGGAACAACTTATTCATGGACACGCACTTTACCTTCAGGTGTTACAGGTTCAGGTTCAAATACAAGTACAGGGACATCTGGGGTTATTAGTCAAACTTTAACTAATAGCACCTCTGGGAATTTGCAAGTAACCTATGCTATGACAGCAACAGTAAATGGCTGTTCAAGAGTACAAAATGTTGTTGTTACCGTTAGAGCATTGCCTACAGTATCAATCACTCAAGGTCCAACATTAGCAATTTGTACTGGACAAACTGGTACATTAACGGCTGCTGGTTTGCCTACTGGAGGTACTTATTCATGGACCACGGGTGCAGCAACAGCTTCGATAAGTGTAACAACTGCAGGAACAAGATCTGTTACTTATTCTGATGGAACGTGTACAAGTTCACCTGCCTCTTCAACTGTATCAATAACAACTCCTCCAAGTATTTCAGGTTTTACCAGAACTGAAACTTCGGGTACAGCAAACGATGGTTCTATATGTCCCGGTGCATCAGCAACAATTTCGGCTACGGTTTCAGCAACTGGGGGTACTTATTTATGGTCAACTGGTGCAACGACTTCTTCAATTGTTGTTACTCCGCCAATTACTACAAGTTACACTTTAACTTATACTTTAGGTTGTGCAACTAACAATTCTACACAAATAACAGTTTTAGGATTGCCAACTACATCCTATTCTTCAGCTGTATCTAATTTTTGTTCCCCACCAGTAACAAATACTTTTACCAATACATCTACGAATGCCGCGGGAGGAGTTGTGTGGACTTTTCAGAGTGGTACTCCAAATACCTCTAATTCAAACTCTCCAAGTGTAACATACAATAGTTCAGGAAGTTTTTCGGTTACAATGACCACTACAAGCGCTGCTGGTTGTTCAAGAACCACGGTGTTTCCAAATGCTATTACTATTGGTTCAGGTGCTCCTCCAACTTCACTTTTTACAAATACTACTCCTTTAATCCAATGTTATTCTTCTATAGCCGCCCCTGGCATTTCAGTTGCTAACAATAGCGTTTGTTTTCAATATACAGGAACTGGGGCTGATACATTAGTTTGGAATTGGGGAGATGGCTCTTCATTGGAGGGAACAAGCATAGTAGGTACATTTTGCCATACTTATGCGGCGGTTGGAACCTATTCTGTTGTTGCTACTCCTTATACAACAGTTGGAAGTCAATTGGGTTGTGCGGGATCTGCTGTCCCTTTTACAGTAGTAATCAATGGCCCAGCAGCATCTTATTCACTTAATGCTTTAGTTTGTGATAATCAACGAACTAGAACATTTACTAGCACAACAACTGGGGCTTCAGGTTCTGCAACTTATGCTTGGAATTTTGGAGATCCATCTTCAGGTGCTAATAATACATCAACTTTACAATCTGTCCCTCATACATTTACTCAAACACAATCAGCTGCTTATGTGGTTAGGTTAACAGTTACTGATCCATTATCAACTTGTCCTGCTTCTTCAATTACGACGAACGTATTTGCTTATCCAAACAATACGGCAGCATTTCAGTCTTATAACAACACTACAGCCTCTAGGGTTGTAACTACTGAAGTTTGTTTGAATGGTTCTTTATCATTTTATAATGAAACCCCTTCACCACAATTAGCAACACAAGCAGCCCATACAGTTTGGAATTTTAATAATACAAATCCTTCTTGGTCGACTGTTAATGCTGTTCGTGGAAACCCAAATACATATTCTTTTTTAGAAACAGGTGCTACAGGAAACTTCAATGTTGATTGGGTACCGGGTACTTATACTGTTTCAATGCGAAATAGAAGAGATAATCCGGACGTGAATAATCAATGTTTTGAAATTAAAACTAAAACGAATTACATTAAAGTACATGGTATTACAGGAACTTTCACTGTTGCTGATACCGTTTGTGCAAATGCAAGTATGTCTGTTGCTGACAATTCAGCTGCTCCAGTAACATCAATTGCAAGCAGAACTTGGAACTGGGGAGACGGAACACCAAATACAACAGGAAATGTAGCAAATCCTACACACACTTATGTAAATGCAGGAACTTATACAATTACGTTGACAGCAACTGATCAATTTGGATGTTCAAAAATTACAACAAAACAAGTATTCGTTATAAAGCCTTTTGCAAGTTTTTCAGTTGATAGAAACTTCATTTGTCCGGGTCAAACTGTTGCTGTTACTAACAATTCTACAGGTCTTGGATTGACTTCTTTTGCTTGGGCTGCACCAACAGCAACTCCTGCATCAGCAACAGGTACTAGTCCAGCTCCTTTTACTTTCCCAACTGCTGGAAGTAGAAGTATTAAATTAACTATTACTGATAATTTAGGCTGTGTAAAAGATACAACAATTGCAATTACAGTTCAAAATCCTGTACCTTCTGCAACAGCTTCTCCAAGTGCTATTTCTTGTTTCAATCCACCAACTGTCGTAAATTTTACGAATACATCAACTAATAACGTTGACAATACATCCGCTGTTTGGAATTTTAATTCAACAGGTATTAACAGCGGAACAGGAACTAATTTAACAACTTCAAATAACTGGCAACCATCAGTTTCTTATTCTTTACCTGGAACTTACATAGTAACATTACAAGTTGGTTCTCTTACTGGATGCACTTCAACGGTTCAACAAGTAGCTACTGTAACTATAGGTGGACCTTCTGGAACCGTGAATGTTACTAACTCTAATTTAACAGGTTGTTCTTGTTATACAGCAAATATGACTGTTACAACTGCAAACGTTACCGAAGCAAGATTACTTTATGGGGATGGTCAGTTCTTAGTACTAACACCTAACACAACACAACCCGTATCTTATTCATATTGTAATACAGGTGCAACAACCATCACAAGAACCCCATCATTGTATATCTCTAATGGAACATGTAATGGATTTATTCCTGCATTACAGACAATAAATATCAAGCCAACACCAACAGTGACTGCGATACCTAATCAATTAAAATGTGCGGGTGTAAATTCAGATGCCGTTACATTTACAGGAAATGTACCTGGTGCAACTTATACTTGGTCAAATACAAATACTGCGACTGGTTTAACTTCAACATCAGGAACAGGAAACATCGCTTCATTTTTGACGGATAATGGAAATCCTACTTCAATTAATTCTGTTGTTACAGTTACTCCTTCTTTTGATGGTTGTACGGGTTCACCTACAAACTTTACAATTACCGTAGGGCCTCGACCTATTTCTACAGTAAGTACAACTTCTGTTTGTGTTGGAGGTACAGTTACAACCACACCAAATACAGGTGGTACATGGACAAGTTCAAATACAAATGCTGCACAAATAACACCTTCCGGAATTGTGAGTGTTCAATCACCCTCCACAACTCAAATCACTATTTTAAGATACACTGAAACTACTTCAGGTTGTTTTAGAGAACATTCTTTAACAGTAAATCCAAGACCAACTGTAACTGCTTCTTCTTCTGTTTGTTCGGGAGGAACTATCAATCTTTCTCCAAATTCAGGCGGAACTTGGGCTTCTAATCCAATTACAGGAACTGCCACTGTTGTTCCGACAACTGGAGTTGTAACAGGCGGAAACCCAGGTACGGTAACTTTCACTCATACCAATACAGCAACAACTTGTTCCAATACTACTTCAACTGTTACCGTAAATGCTTTACCTGTTGTTACTTTAAACCCAACTACAATCTGTCAAGGCCAAATAGCACAGGCAACACCAACATCTGGAGGTACTTGGGCAGTTGTTTCAGGAACAGGAGTTTCAATAACAAATGGAGGGGTAATAACAACAACAACGTCAGCTACTGGTCCAGCGACATTTGAGTTTACTGAAACAGCAACAGGATGTAAAGCAACAACAGGCCCTTTAACTATAAATCCTTTACCAACAGTTAATTCACCTGCTTCAGTATGTATGGGTTCAACTGGAACTTTAACAGTTACGCCCTCAATTGGCGGAACATGGACAGTTAGTCCAAACACAAATGTTGCAACAGTTGGCTCCACAACAGGTATCATTACACCGGGAACTGTTGCTGGAACTGTTACATTGACCTATACCATAACAGCAACAGGTTGTAGCAGAACAACTTCAAATGTTGCAATTAATAGTTTACCAGTCGTAACTGCACCAAGTTCAATTTGTTTTGGTTCAACGGGAAATCTTACGCCTTCAACTGGAGGAACGTGGGTAGCAAATAATCCAACAACACCAAGAGCAACTGTTAATTCTACAACTGGTGTAGTAACTCCTGCAACTCCTGTAAACCCTGGAAATATTACTTTCACATTTACAAATACAGCAACTGGATGTTCAAGTACAACTTCTAATGTTACTATTAATTCATTACCAACAGTAAGTATTACTTCTCCAACAATTTGTGTTGGGGCAACCACAACTTTATCTCCTTCAACAGGTGGAATGTGGGTTGTTAATCCACCAGCTTTGCCTGTTGTTGCCTCTTTAAGTGGAATTACTGTTACGGGCGTTAGCGCTGGAACAGCTACTTTTAGATTTACCAATTCAACAACTGGATGTTCTAACAATACCAATAACTTAACTGTTACAGCCCTTCCTACTTTTGGATTAACCAAAGTTGACCCTACCCTTTGTAATGCAACCAATGGTTCGGTTACAATAACTGGTTTGACAACAGGTGCTAGTTACACTTATACTTATGTTTTGAACGGTGTTACCACAAGCCCAACAACATTTACACCAGTAAGCCCTGGTCAACATACTATTTCAAATTTAGGAGCAGGAACCTATACTTTCACCATTCGATTAGTAAGTTCTGGTTGTACATCTTTACCACAAGATATAAGTTTAAACAACCCTAATGCGCCAAATCTAAATGATATCCCTGATCAATTATTGTGCGGCACAACTTATACCTTGCCTGCAATTACAGGAACAAATCTTCCAGGTGGTGCAAATCAAAGTTACCGAACTGCACCAAATGGTGGTGGAACAGCTATTCCTGTTGGAACAGTAATTTCTACACCTGGTGTAACTACAATTTATATCTGGACACAAACCCCAACAACAGGAGGTTGTTCCGATCAAGAAACGTTTACCGTTACTATAAATTCAAACCCTGTTGTTACAGCACCAACATCTGTTTGTGTTGAAGGAACAGGTCAATTAACGCCAACAACTGGTGTAACTTGGACAAGTAGTAATACCTCATTAGCGGATGTAACTAATGTTGGTTTAATAACGGGTATTACTGCAGGAAATGTAACATTTACTGTATTAAATACGACTACACAATGCTCAACTGCTGTTGTTGTACCAATTATTGCAAAACCAACGGTAACCGCTCCATCATTCGTATGTGTAAATAGTACTGTGAATCTTACACCTTCAACAGGAGGTACTTGGGCAGTTGTTGCTCCAGGATCAGTGTTTGCTACTGTAGTACCAACAACTGGAGTTGTAACTGGTGGATCCCCAGGAACAGTTCAATTTATATTTACAAGTACAACTACAACATGTTCTAATACAACATCCGTTGTTACTGTTAGACCACAACCAATATTAACTTCTCCAGCTTCTGTTTGTATCGGAAGTACAGGTTTACTTTCTCCAACAACAGGTGGGACTTGGACTTCATTAGCTCCAACTCGTGCAACTGTTGGAAGTACATCCGGAATTATAACACCAGTAACACCTGCTAATCCTGGGAATGTTACTTTTAGATTCTTTGAAACTTCTTCAGGCTGTTCTGATACAACTTCTGCGGTACTGATTAACGCTCTACCTGTTTTAGGAGGTCCAACTCAAGTATGTGTTGGTGCTAATATCAATTTAACACCATCGACTGGAGGAATTTGGTCAGGAGGAAATTCAGCAGTTGCAACAATTTCACCAAATGGGGTTGTAAATGGTGTGGCTGTTGGCACTACATCCTTCATCTTTACTGATGCATCAACAACTTGTTCAAATACTTCTTCAACAATTACTGTAAATCCAAACCCCGTAATCAATGGCCCATCGCAAGTTTGTGTAGGTTCAACAGTCACATTTACTGGTGGTACTGGTTTTAGTTGGTCTTCAAATAATCCAGCTTTCTTAACAATTAATGCGAATTCAGGTGTTGCCTTAGGTGAAGCACCAGGGACAACAACAGTAAGAAACACAAATACGTTCACAGGTTGTTTTGCCAATTCTGCACCAATAACTGTCAATGCTTTACCAGTTGTTACAGCTCCGGCATCGGTTTGTGTGGGTGGAAATGTAACATTATCTCCAATAACAGGCGGAATGTGGACTGCTTTAAGTGCCAATGCTACTGTTTCAAATTCTGGTGTTGTTACTGGCGTTAGTGCAGGTACAGCAACTTTTAGGTTTACTGATGACTTAACGAATTGTTCAAACACAACTACCTCAATGACTGTAATCGCGAATCCAGTTATTACTTTAACTCGCACAAATCCTTCAGTGTGTAATGGAACAGACGGTTCAATTAGAATTAATGGTTTACCAGCAAATACAAGTTTCCAATACAATTACACTAGTACGAATGGTTCAGTAGGTCCGATTACTGCAACTACTAATGCTTCAGGTCAAATAACCATTTCTGGTTTAGGGTCAGGAACTTATTCAGTAACGGCTACCAATCCATTAACAGGATGTAGTTCTGCTGCAGTTAATACTACGTTAACTAACCCGAATGCACCTAATGTCACCGACATTGCTGACCAAACGTTGTGTGGTGGTACATATACATTACCAGCAATCACAGGTTCTAACCTTACAAATGCACAATATTACTCAGCAGCTGGTGGGACAGGTCCTACTATGGCTGTTGGTACTGTAATCTCAGCGATTGGAGTTACAACTATCTATATGTATTCTGCAACTCCGGGTGGATGTTCAGATGAGGAAAGTTTTACGGTAACAATAAATCCAATACCAACTGTTTCTGCTCCTGCAGATGTTTGTGTTGGTGAAACAGTAACTTTATCGCCAGTAATTGATGGAACTTGGGTTTCTAATCCAGTTACTGGGGCTGCAACTGTTGTACCAACAACTGGAGTTGTAACAGGGGTTAGTGCTGGAACTGTTACATTTACTTATACTGATGCAACTACAAACTGTTCAAATACAACAACACCTATAACAGTAAAAGCTGTTCAAACAGTAAATGCTGGTCCTGACCAGACTGTATGTTCTAGTTCTGCAGTTAATTTAGCTGGTTCAAGAGGAGGTAGTGCAACTGCTTCAACTTGGTCAGGTGGAGCTGGTGGATTCTCAAGCTTTTCATCTTTGACACCTATTTATACATTGGGTTCAGGTGATGTAGGCACAACAACTTTAACCTTAACAGCTGTTGACCCAACTGGTATTTGCCCGACTGTTTCAGATCAAGTGGTTATAACAATTGACCAAGCTCCAGTAGTGAATGCAGGAACGAACGACATATTTTGTTCTTCAGATACGTATCAATTAAGTGCAACAATCGGAGGATTAGCAACTGGAATTACTTGGACAAAAACAGGTACATCAGCTGCAACAACTTTATCAAGTACAACTATTTTAAATCCTGTTTACACACCAAGTGCTGCGGATGTACAAAACCAGCCGATTATTTTCACAGCAACAACTAACGACCCATTAGGGCCATGTCCAGCCTCAACAAGTCAAGTGACAATTTCTATTAGTCCGAGAGTTGTTGTAAATGCAGGTAGTGATTTTGTAGCTTGTGCAAATACACTTGTTCAGTTGAATGGAAGTATTACAGGTTCAACAACTTCAGGAACTTGGTCAGGTGGTGCAGGAACATTTACACCAACAGCCAATTCATTGACGGCGCAATATCAACCAACCGCAGCAGAATTAGCACAACCAAGTATTACATTAGTTCTAACATCAGATGATCCAATTGGACCTTGTCCTGCAATTTCGGATAATGTTTCAATTTCTTTTGCTCAGCCAGCAATTGTTGACGCAGGGACAGCTCAAACGATTTGTAGTGGAGTGATGTTTACTCAAACAGGAAGTTTCGGAGGCGCAGCATCTTCAATTACTTGGGCGTCAACTACTATGCCAATTGCAGCACGAGGTATAATCACTCCTAATCCTACTTCTTTGACAATCAATTTTATGCCTTCATCAACGGAAATCAATCAAGGTTATGTGGATTTAGAAATTTTCTCAAACGATCCAGCAGGACCTTGTGGAGTAGAACGTGATACAATTAGAATAACTATAAATCCAACTCCTTTCTTATTGAATAACACAACGATTAGCAATTGTTCTGGAGATGCATTAAATATTCCACTAACTGTTCAAAATGGTTTAAGTGCAGATTTTGTATGGGAAATGTTAGATAATCCAAACGTTTCGGGTGAACCAACTGGATTTATTTATTCATCAACAATTACAAATACATTAGTAAACAATTCTTTAGTTGATCAGAATGTTATTATTAATGTTACTCCAACCATTGCAGGAGGATGTATTGGTACACTAATTCCGTTAACGGTAACTATTCATCCACGTCCAACTATGGATCCTGTTTCAGATCAGACATTGTGTTCATTGACTCCAACAAATCCTGTAGTTTTTTCCTCGAATATTCCTTCAAATTACACTTGGACAAACGATTTAACTTCTACAAATATTGGAATAGGTGCAACGGGAACAAATAATATTCCTTTATTTACGCCACCAGGATTTACAACAACTTCAGTTGCAACAATCGTTGTTACACCAGACTTTAGTGGTTGCCCGGGTGTTCCTCAAACATTTACTTACACTTTTTTACCAGTTTCAACAGTAAATGACCCATTAGATTTAGTTGTTTGTCATAACCAAGCTGTTCCTGCTACAATTTTTACAGGAAATAATCCGAATACAGTTTATAATTGGCAAAATACTGAAACTTCTATTGGTTTAGTTTCAATTGGTCAAGGTGATATAAATACATTTACTGGGAATAACCCTCCTCCAAGTATTATACCTGTTACCTCAACTGTAACAGTGACTCCTCAATTGAATACATGCTTTGGTGTTCCACAAACGTTTACAATAACTGTAAAACCAATACCAGTTTTACAGGCTATCAACGATAGAAGATTATGTATAGGAAATGTGTCAAACACAATTGCTTTCCCAGCAAGCCCTTCGGGAACAACTTTCGCATGGACAAATTCATTGCCAGCAATTGGTTTATCATCTGCAGGTAACACAAACTTCATCCCCTCGTTTACTGCAACTCACACAATTGGTACAACGGTCAATCAAGTTGATACAGGTTATATAAATGTTATTCCAACATTCAATGGATGTGCTGGTCAACCTGTGAATTTCTTAATTATGGTTAATCCGATTTTACAAGCAGACCCAATACCAAACATGTTATTTTGTGAAGGAGAAATATTCCCAGAAATCATTATTACCGGTAATGCACCTGATGTAAACTATACTTGGTCTTATAACAATACTTCGACTGGATTAGCACAGAATGGTTTGAATACAATACCAAGTCATATAGTTCAAGCAGGTAATTTTGTAGAGGTTGGAAATGTAACTATTATACCAACACATCCTTCCTTACCGAATTGTTTGGGAACTCAAACATCTTTCTCAATCACAGTTAAGCCAAAACCAAATGTGTATGTAAGTCAACCTTTACAAGGAAATTGTCACTCTGTTGCTACTATCCCAGTTAATTTTTCGAGTGATGTTCCAAACACCAGTTTTACTTGGCAGAATACAGACAATATGTCAATCCAGGTCAATTCTATACTGAATGGTATTTCAACAAGTTCAGGAAATTTACCATCGTTTATCGGACATAATACAACTATTTCACCAATATCTCAAACGGCGATTTACAATGTTTTCACTTTTGCAAATGGTTGCGTTGGTGATACTGGTGAGTTTTCAATAACTGTTGACCCAAAACCAACTGTTTTTTCTGAAATTAATCAAACACTATGTGCTGAACAATCAACATTACCAATTTCATTTACTGGTAATTTCGGTGGAAGTACCGCATATAATTGGTCTACAAATAATGTATCAATATTTCCAAGTTCAGTTACAGTTCCAGGAACTAATTCAATACCATCTTTTATTGCTCAAAATTCAACATCTGTTACACAAATAGCTGATGTAATTTGCGAGCCAGTATTTGGTTTCTGTGCTGGTGCGAAGGATACTTTACAGTTTATTATTAAACCGAAACCAACTGTAAATCCTGTTCAAAACCAATCTTTATGTTCGGGTTCTCTTTCAAGTTTAGTTCAGTTTTCAGGAAACATGGATGTTACACCATCTGATGGACCAGCAACTTACACGTGGACTAATAACAACATAAGTATCAACTTAGCTAGCGTTGGCACAGGAAATATTGCACCATTCACAGCAGGAAATACTGGAAATTCAATTATTAATGCAACAATAGAAGTGACTCCGGAAATAAATGGTTGCATTGGTAATTTAATGACTTTTACAATAACAACCGTGGATCCAATTCCAATGGTAAATATTATTCCAAGTATAGAGTTATGTGCAGGAGAAACAACAAGTTCCATATGTTTTACTGGGCCAAATCCAGTAACCTCTTTTAACTGGTCAGCATCAAACGGCTCATTAATCGGATTGGCAAATTCAGGTGTCACAAACTCTTCCTCTGGCTTTTGTATTGCTCCTTTCCAAACAACCAATAGTAACTCAATTACAGATATTGTTGCAACATTTACAGTTTCACCAGTTTATTCTGGATGTGTTGGAACCCCAAGAACATTTGATATCACAGTAAAACCTGTTCCTAATGTTTTCGTAAACCCTACAACCCAGTCAGTATGTGCTAATACAAGTACACAAAATGTTTTATTTACGGGTAACATACCTGGAACCTCATTTGATTGGATAGGAACTTTGGATAATATTGGTATTAGTGATATTGGATCTGGAGATATTTTGTTATTCACAGCGATAAATTCTACCAACTTTGACCTTATAGATACAATTTCTGTTACTCCTACTTTTAATGGTTGTTCTGGAATTCGTGATACTGCAATAATAATTGTGAAACCTATTTCTACAGTAAATATTGCTGTTGATTCATTCAGCTATTGTCATGGTGATAATGTACTTATAAACTGTTTTAATGGTAACAATACATTAACAAGTTACCTTTGGACGAATAGCAATACTGCAATTGGTTTACCAAGTGCAGGTACAGGTTGTATCCCTAATTTTGTGGCTCAAAATACAAGCCTTCAAAATGATTCAGCAATGATAATTGTTCAACCTATGTTGAATGGTTGTGCAGGAATCCCAGATACATTAATGATTTATACAAAACCAATTCCTAATGTGTATGCTGTTCCCGACACTAACATTTGTGCTGGTGCTACAGTTCCAACTATCACTTTCCAAGGCGATATGACTAATGAAACTGATTTCATTTGGTCAGGAAATACTCCTATTGGTTTGAGTCCTAATAGTGGAATAGATATAATACCAACTTTTGTCGGTTTTAATAATTCACAAGTAATTTTAGTAGATTCGATTATTACAATACCTGAACGTCAAGGGTGTTTTGGTGCAAGAGATACACTTTTAATTAGTGTCAACCCAATTTCAGAGGTAACGATTGTAGATTCTGTTTATGCTTGTAATGGAGATATAGTTCCTCTTACGGTAATAAATGGTACCAGTTCTTCAGCAGTTTATTCTTGGTCAAATAATAATACTTTGATAGGCTTGTCAGCAAATGGTGTATCAACAG
The DNA here is from genome assembly GCA_044350515.1 of Crocinitomicaceae bacterium. Classification (GTDB taxonomy): domain Bacteria; phylum Bacteroidota; class Bacteroidia; order Flavobacteriales_D; family Crocinitomicaceae; genus UBA952. The sequence continues at coordinate 386,962 of JBILHL010000001.1, forward strand.
TAACACCTTTTGGAATACCGTCTTTTACAGCTACAAATAATACTCCAGTTATTCAATACGCTGAGGTGATTGTAACACCATTAGTAAATGGTTGTGCTGGTGTAAATGACACAGTAATTTTTGCTATAAAACCTACACCAACTGTAAATCCTGTTGCGAGTCAATCAATATGTTCAGGAACAACTTCGACTCCAATTTCTTTTAGTGGAACAGTTGCTAATACAGTTTTCAATTGGTCACACGATGTTGCAGCTGTAGGATTAGTTCCAACATCAGGAACAGGAAATATTCCTTCATTTGAAGGTGGCGCGAACTTATATCCAAATTGTGATATTGTTGCACCTGTATATGTAGTACCAAAAGCAAATGGTTGTTTTGGAGATACCGTTTTCTTCTCTTTGACTGTTCATCCATTACCAATAATCAATGCAGGATTTGATACAACTTTATGTTTAGGTCAATTTATTATTCCTCAAGGAATTGGAAACACTTGTGTTGGGACTTCATTTGGTTTCCAATGGACTGCAACACCCTCTAATCTTGCAAGCACATCACCATTAAATGGTCAACCGTATTTTCTAGATGCAACAACAACATTATCAGTTGTTGGAACAGATATGAACTTATGTCAAAATGTAGATACTTTAATAGTTACTTATTTACAAGTTGCACCGCCTCAAGTATTTGCAGGTTTAGATACAGCACTTTGTTTTGGTGAAGGTATTACTTTAACAGCAGTTCACGATGCTGATTTAATCGAATGGGATAATAATATAAATGATGGGGTTGAGTTTACTCCTGATACAACATTATCTTACATTGCAACCGCTTCAAATATTAATGGCTGTTATTCGAAAGATACAATTGTTGTAATTGTGAATCCGCTTCCTGTAATTACAGCTAACGCTTCTGATGATTTCATTTGTGATGGAGATATGACAATTCTATGGGGAGATGGAGCAGGATTAGGTGCTGTTTATGCGTGGGATAACAATGTAATTGATAGTGTAGGTTTTATTCCATTAACAACTAATACTTACGAGGTAATTGGAACAGATATTAATGGATGTAAAGACACTGCTGATATAGTTGTAACTGTAAATCCAAATCCAGTTGTATTGTTCTCATCGAGTATTACATTTGGTGGTTGTCTTCCTTTCGCTCCAACGTTCTATGATTTAAGTAGTCCAACTTCGGGTTCTCTTACCTGGGATTTTGGTGATGGGAACACTTCTAACCAATTGGATTCTGCGATTAATATTTATGATAACTATGGTTGTTATGATGTGACATTAACGAGTACTACACCTGAAGGCTGTTCTTCATCCTTAACACAGCAAGATTTTGTATGTGTGAATCAAATAATTGCTGATTTTGATCCAGATACATTTGAACAACCAATTTCAGATCCAACTTTTGAGTTCAATAATACTTCTCAGAATGCTACAAGTTACCAGTGGTTCTTTGGAGATAATGATAGCTCTTATGCGGTTTATCCTAACCATACGTATAATGAAATTGGATTGTACACAGTAACTTTGGTTGCATCTGCACAAGATGGCTGTACAGATACAGCAAGAATTGTTATCAAAGTTAGAGATGAAGTAATTATTTATGTCCCAAATTCATTTACACCAGATGACAATGGATTAAATGATGTTTTTATTCCTATTTTAACTGCTGGTTATGATAGAACAGATGGTTGGGAGTTTAGAATCTACAATCGTTGGGGTCATGAAATATTTAACTCTGAAATCATAGGAGAGGGTTGGGATGGAATGTATCAAGGAGTACCAGTTCAATTTGGAGCGTATGTTTGGACAATCCGATTTAAAGATTCTCAAAGTAATAAAATCCACGACTTTAGGGGTCACGTAAACTTAATTCGATAATGAAGATATTTTCTGTAGTTTTTTCTTTCGGTTTAATGAGTAATTTGTTTTCACAAATTACGCTTAGCGGAAACGATTTTGCGGGAGCAAATGACACAATAAGAATCAGTCAAACAATGGATCCTATAATTGATTACACATTGACAGGACCGAATTTTAGTTGGGATTTTGGTGGTTTGACAGCAACAACTCAATACTTGAAATATTTTCAACCAATTTCTAATAGCACAATTTTAGTTGAAGCAGAATATGGTTTCACAGCAGCGAATGAGTACAAAGCAACTTATTTCTTAGAATCACGGGATATTCCTATTGATCAGTTAAACCAATTTTTACCTGCTGAATTATCAGATTTAAATCAATTTTCCAAAAAAACTGCTGATTCATTAACTGCATTAGGTTATTCACTCTCCGTGAATGGTCAAGCTTTACCGTTTCAGTCTGATACCATCGAAACAGTATATAAATTTCCAACTAATTTTGAGGACACTTTTTCAACTCGTGGGTACACCTATATTGATTTGAATCCAGTTACAGACTTTAAATTAAAACAGTATCGTCAAAGAACAACTGTAGTAGATGGTTTTGGAACATTAATAACACCATTTGGTACTTTTGAAGTGTTGAGAATTAAAAGTGTTATTAACGAATTAGATTCTGTTTATCAGACTTTCTTCGGAGGTGGAGGATGGAATGTTTTACCCCAAACTGTTATCACTGAATATGAGTGGTGGGCACAAGGAAAAGACGATGCAATGCTTAAAATTGTAGCAACTGAAAACAACGGAACACCACAAATTCGTTCAATTGAATATCAAGATATTTACCTTGGTTTAGATGCAAGTATAGGAGAGAATTCATTTGAATTTAATTTAGTCCCAAATCCAGCGAATAATTTAATTTCAATTGAATCTGATTTAGCTATTGAGCATATTCAGGTAATTGGTTTAGATGGCTCAGTTGTTTTAAAACAAAACGCAAATAATGTTTCAAAAGCAACAATTGAAATCTCAATGCTTCAAACAGGTGTTTATTTTGTAGAAGTTTCTTCTGGTAAATTTTCCGCTACTCAAAAATTAATCAAGCTTTAATCTTACCTTTGTTGTAGGCAAATCAGTCTATCGCTGTCCGTCAATTGATGGAGAGAGGAAAGTCCGGGCAGTTTAGAGCATCGTACTTCCTAACGGGAAGGTCTTGTTGGATCAATCTAATGAGAACAGAAAGTGCCGCAGAAAGGAAAACTACCTAGTCAAGCTTGCTTCGTCTGGGAAAAGGTGAAAAGGTGAGGTAAGAGCTCACCACCTCGTCAGTGATGAAGAGGGTATGGTAAACCTTACGAACTGAAAGACCAAATATACCGAGGCTTGGAAGAATCGAAAGAAGATTTCATAAAGGGTTGCTCGCCCGATCTCGGAGGGTAGGTTGATGGACGCTAATGGTGACGTTAGTGCTAGATAAATGATAGATAAAAACGAGAATTCATTCTTGTTTGATACAGAACCCGGCTTATGATTTGCCTTTTTTATGATTGAGTTAGTTGAAGATTTAAGAAAGCGTTTTCAAATTTTAGAAAACCAAAATCAAGCAGTTAAAATGGCTGCTTATATGAAAAATATCGCTCCTTTCTTTGGAGTTTCAAGTATCCCCCGTAAAGGGATTTTCAACGAATGGAAAGAAACCTTACCCAAAGATTTAAGTTTTGATGAGCGATGGGAATTAATTTTTCTTTTGTGGGAACAAGAAGAACGCGAATTTCAATACGTAGCAGTTGATTGGATCAATTCTTGGAACAAAAATCTTTATCAAAAAGATGATTTAATGAATCTACAAATGATTATTCAAAGTAAATCTTGGTGGGATACTATTGATTTATTAGCTAGTAATTTTCTTAGCAATCTAATTGTTAAATTCCCAGATCTAAAGTTAGAAATGATTGAAAATTGGTCGGATTCAATGGACTTTTGGTTACATCGATCTACTTTGATTTTTCAATTAAAATACAAGCAAAAAACAGACTTGAGTTTATTGGATAATCAGATTGCTCGCTTTAAATCAAACAAGGAATTCTTCATTCAAAAAGCAATTGGTTGGTCATTAAGAGAAGTTTCTAAATGGAATCCTAAGTGGGTAAAAAATGAAGTAGAAAAACAGCAATTAATAGGTCTAGCTAAAAGGGAAGCTTCTAAGTATTTATCTTATTAAATGAATAAATTGCTGACCTTCTGATTTTATGTCATTGAAGTCTGTAATTGTAAACTTAATAAAGTAAACACCGTCAACGCATTCTGTTCCATTAGACGTTCCATCCCAAAAAGGATTAGTTAAATTTAATTCAGCTATTAAATTACCCCAACGATTAAAGATTAAACCTTCAAAACTTTTCGCGTTTGTTAGATTAATCGTGTAAAAATCATTGTTCGTGTCTCCATTTGGCGTGAAAACATTTGGGGTTTCAATCGAAATGTCATTATTCGGAAGAACGATTAGTTCCAAACTCATTTCTTCACTGCATACTCCATTTTGAGCAAGTAACGTAATAGTGTAAACTCCTTCAGTTGTATAGGTTGAAGTTACGCTGTTTGATGAATTAGTTGGTAAAGAAGAACCATTTCCAAAATTCCAAAGATATGAAGTTGATCCAGTACTATTATTGGTAAATGTTACTGTTAGTGGCGCATTTCCACTGTTCGGGGTCATTGTAAAATCAACTTGCGGATTTGCAACAGTAACCGTAATAGCATCCGTTGCAGTACATCCGTTTGAACTCGATGAAACTGTGTAAGTAGTTGTTTGTGTTGGCATAAAAGGAATACCATCTACAACACCATTGTTCCACGCAAAAGGTCCTGTTCCTGTCGCAGATAATGTAATAGGAGAATTTAAACAAATTAAAGTATCATTTCCAACATTTACCACAGTTGAGCCAATGACAATTACGGTTTGATAATTCGTTGCACAAAAACCGCTGTTCGGAGTAAATGTATAGGTGTTTGAGCCAACCGTGGAAGTACTAATTGCCGCAGGATTCCAAGTCCCAGTTACACCTTCTAAAGATTGAGTAGGTAAATTAGTTGGGGTTGTATTGATGCAGAAAGGGCCAATTGTAGTAAAATTAGGCGTTAATGGATTTGTAATGGTTACGTTTATAGAAGTAACACTTGCGCATTGTCCAGCTGAAGGCGAAAACGTAAAATTGAAGTTACCAGTGTTAGTGGTTGAAATAGTAGAAGGATTCCAGGTTCCAGCAATTCCGTTTATTGAATTTGGTGGTAAAGTTGGTGCAGTTCCATTTAAACAAATAGGATTTATTGGTGTAAATGAAGGTGTAATGCTTTGATTGATTTCAACTGTCATTGTACTTGTAGTTGCACACGTATTATTGATTGGTGTAAAAGTGTAATTAGTTGGTTGTGTTGTATTGATTGCAGGCGACCAAACACCTTGAATTCCATTAGTAGAAGTATTTGGAAGTGTAAAAACATCACCAACACAATAAGGTCCAAGTTGATTAAATGCAGGTGTTACAGAATTACTTATTTGAACGGTTACTGTTGTGGTAGAAGCACACGATAAATCAGTCGGAGTAAATGTATAAGTTGTAGTAACAGCATTATCAATTGCAGGACTCCAAGTTCCAGAAATACCATTGGTTGAAGAACTTGGTAGTGTGAAGCTTGTACCTGTACAAAAAGGACCAATTGGATCAAAAGTGGGTGTTGTTTGAGCTGGATTCAACGGGATTACAATTGTGGTATCGTAAGTACAACCATTTGAAGTTGTAACTTCACATGCGTAAGTTCCTGCGCATAAATTTGATAAAGTAGCTGTTTGACCAATAACAGTATTTGATGCGTTTGTCCAACTGTAGGTGTAAGACGGAATTCCACCAGTTGGAGTGATCGTGACAGAACCATTACAACTGCAAGTTTCATCCGATATTAAAGATGTAGATGTGATAGGAAGAATAGGTTGACAACTATTATTTAATTGGCTAATATATATTGCGTTTGCAGGATTATTCGGTAAACCTGGTGTTTGATTGTCGGGCGCTGCACAAGTTCCTGAAATCCAATTAGATTGTAAGAAAGGGTCGTTTGAATTAGTATTTGCAAAGAAGAAAACAGTATTACTAGTACCACCTGTAAAGTAAATAATGTTGTTTGAATTATTATTTTCCCAACTAACTCCGAAAGTTGGAATTAAGGTATTTGTTGGCGAATAAGTTTGAAATGAATCATCATTATTCGACATTCCAAGTGGACCCCACAAAGAACCTCCAGCTGTCCAACCACTTGTAGGATAAGTTGTATTTCCAGCTCCTGGACTCACGGTTTGAAATTCTAAAAGATTTGAGCTTACTGGCAAAATCAAACGACAGTTGTTATCTGAAAGACTTACGTCTTGTGCTGGTATTGCAACATTTACATCAGCTTGATTGTAGATAACTATTAAAGTACCAAAAGGAACACACGACCAAATTGCATCATTTGAAAAACGAACCGCACCTGCTGCAACACCTGTTCCAGAGGTATTTCCATTTGAAAAATAACCATTATTATCATCAATAATCCAACCACGTAAATCCATACATGTTTCGCAGTTTTGATTGGTAATCGAAGGTATTACTAGAAGCTCGACATATTCTTTAGATCCAGAAGGACCTTGAGAAACTTCATTTATTATAAGTGATTGATTAAAAGCAAAATAAGAAATCAAAAAACAAAAAACTCCAACTAAATACAGTTTCATTTGTGTACAAAAATTTAATTGCTTTTCATTGGTTTCATCGTAAGTTTTACGAATCAAGGAGAACAACAAAAAACTCTGTCAAAGTTAGAGATAAATAGCTGTTCTACCAATTCTAAGTAAAAATTTAAAGGAGATTTAACACCACGCTTTAAAATGTCATGCTAGTTTAAAAGAGTTTCTTAATTTCACGATTAAAATTTACAAATGAAACAACTTTTATTTTTATTAATTGCCTTCTTCATTTCAAGTTTTAGTTTTTCACAATATGCCCCAAATAATGGTGTGAAGGAATCTAAATCAGAAGTCATTGCTTTAAAAAATGCTACTGTTTACGTTAATTCCACTAATAAAATCTCAAACGCTACTGTTCTGATAGCTGATGGAAAAATTTTAGAAGTCGGTTCAAAAGTAACTATTCCTTCAGGTGCTTTTGAAATCGATATGAATGGAAAAACAATCGTCCCTGCATTTGTGGAATTGTATTCTAATGTTGGAATTCCAAGTCAAGGCGAGCGAAATTATTCTCAACGTCCACAAATTGAGTCCTCTAAAAAGGGTTCATATTATTGGAATGAAGCCATTCGACCTGAAGTAGAGGCATCAGCCCTATTTGATGTAGATGCAAAAGCAGCTGAAAATTTTTCAAAAATGGGTTTTGGTTTTGCTGTTGCACATGTTCAAGACGGAATTGTTAGAGGAACTGGTGCTTTAGTTGGATTAGGAAATGAGAACACAAGAAAACAACTGATAAGTTCAAACACTGCACAATTTTATTCTTTTGTAAAAGGTTCTTCTGGTCAAACTTATCCTTCATCGCAAATGGGATCAATTGCTCTATTGCGCCAAGCTTTGTACGATTTAAAATATTACAGTGAAAATAAAAATGCAGAACAATCGCTTTCACTCGAGAAATGGAAAAACAACCAAAATTTACCGGTCTTTTTTAAAACGGAAGACAAATGGGAGATATTACGTGCAGCAAAAATCGCAAATGAGTTCAATCAAAACTTTTATTTCATAGGTTCAGGAAATGAATACTTGATTACTAAAGATCTTAAGGCGGCTAAATCAACCGTAGTTTTGCCTTTGAATTTCCCAGAAGCTTACGATGTAAAAGATCCGTATCTCGCAAGACAAATACCATTAAGTGATTTAAAACATTGGGAATTAGCACCCTCGAATCCTTATTTATTGAGTTCGGAGGGTATTCAAATTTGTTTGACTTCAATGGATTCAAAATCACCGGAACAATTCTGGAAAAATTTACAAAAAGCCATTTCTCGCGGTCTAAAAACCGAAGATGCATTAGCCGCTTTAACTTCAATACCAGCAAAATTAATCGGTGCAGAAAATTTGATTGGAGGTTTGGAAAAAGATAAATTAGCAAGTTTTTCTGTTTATACAAGTGATCCTTTCTTAACAGAAGCGACGCTGCTCGAAGCATGGAATCAAGGTACGCAACAAGTAATTAAAAGCTTACCTTCTGTCTCTGTTTTAGGAAAATACAGTTTGAATATTGAAGGTAAAAACTACCAAGTTGAATTCATGGAATCAAACGAAAAACCTCTTGGAAAAATTCAATTGTTAAAGTCAAATGCAAATACACCTGGAAAAAAAGATACTGTTTCAGTTAAAATGGCGGTTACTTTAATACAAAATGACATCAGCTTGCAATTTAATTGTGACGATGATAATTTCAAAGGAAGCATAAATCTGCATGCAAAAATTAGTAACAATGGAAGTGTTTTTGAAGGCGATGGGACTTTGCCTAACGGAAAATGGATTCGCTGGTCGGGAATAAAAACAACAAAAACAGACGAGAAAAAAGAACCAACAAACCTTAAATTAGACACGACATTAATAGCTAAAACTTGGTTCCCAAACTTAGCTTATGGTTTCGATTCAATTCCTGAGGTGCGAACAGTCGTCTTTAAAAATGCAACAGTTTGGACCAATGAAAAGGAGGGAATTATTAAAGATGCAACTGTTATTACAGAAAACGGAAAAATTAAGTCCATTTCCACTAATTCAAATGCTGCTCCAACAAAAGCTGTAGTAATTGATGCAAAAGGAAAACACTTGACTGCTGGTATTATCGATGAACATTCGCACATTGCAATCTCAAAAGGTGTAAATGAAGGTGGGCAATCAATCTCTGCTGAGGTGAGCATTGCCGATGTTGTAAAGCCTGACGATATCAATGTTTACAGACAACTAGCTGGTGGAGTAACTGCGGCTCAATTGTTACATGGTTCAGCGAATCCAATTGGTGGTCAGTCTGCTTTGATTAAACTAAAATGGGGACATACTCCCGATGAAATGTTGATTCCAAACGCACCGAAATTCATCAAATGTGCTTTAGGAGAAAATGTGAAACAAGCGAATTGGGGTGATTTTAATACCGTACGTTTTCCGCAAACGCGAATGGGAGTGGAGCAAGTTTTTTACGACGGATTTGCTCGTGCTCGTGCTTACAAAGAAGAATTGGACGCGTACGCTAAAAACCCCAAAAAAGTAGAAGGTGCTCCACGTAAAGATTTGGAATTAGATGTATTAGTTGAGATTATAGAAAGCAAGCGATTCATTACCTGTCATTCCTATGTTCAATCCGAAATCAATATGTTGATGCATGTTGCCGATTCAATGAAATTCAAAATCAATACGTTTACACATATTTTAGAAGGTTATAAAGTGGCTGACAAAATGAAAGCACATGGAGCAGGAGGTTCTACTTTCGCTGATTGGTGGGCTTATAAATTTGAAGTAAATGACGCAATTCCTTACAATGCAAAAATGATGGCTGACCAAGGTGTTGTAGTGGCAATAAATTCAGATGATGCTGAAATGGGACGTCGTTTGAATCAAGAGGCTGCAAAAAGTGTAAAATATGGCGGAATGTCAGAGGAAGAAGCTTGGAAAATGGTTACCTTAAATCCAGCAAAATTGTTGCATTTAGATGATCGTATGGGAAGTGTGAAAGTTGGTAAAGATGCTGACATTGTGCTTTGGTCGGATAATCCTTTGAGTATAAAAGCAAAAGTTGAGCTAACGATGATTGACGGAAAAGTGCTTTATTCAAGCGCCGATGCTTCAAAATTGGAGGAACGAAACACACTTGAAAGAGCGCGAATTATTAATAAAATGTTGGAATCAAACGAAAAAGGTGAACCTGTAAAACCTTATGTAAAAAAAGGACGCAAACATTACCACTGTGATACCTTAGGCGAAGAAGGAACGGAAGAAGAAAATTTACATTAAGATGAAAATAGTATTGACATTATTGCTAATTGGTGCTTCACTTGGAAGTTGGGCACAAGCAAAACGAATTTTGTTAACCAATGGTTTTTTACACGTTGGAAACGGTCAAACCATGGAGTCAGCTTTGGTAGGCATAGTTGATGGAAAGATAACAATCGTTCAAAACTCATTGGCAACCACCATCAATAAAAAAGAGTGGGACACCATTATAAATTTGAACGGTCAACACATTTATCCTGCATTCGTTGCTCCGAATTCCACTTTAGGTTTGACAGAAATTGATGCCGTTCGTGCTACAAGAGATTATGATGATGTGGGAGAATTGAACCCGCATGTGCGCACACAAATTGCATACAACGCTGAATCACGTGTCATTGAAACGGTAAAAACAAACGGAGTTTTAATAACACAAGCCACTCCAAGAGGTGGAACTATTTCTGGGACTTCTTCCGTTATGTTTTTAAGCGGTTGGAATTGGGAAGACGCAACCATTCTAAAAGATGATGGAATCCATTTAAACTGGCCTTCAAGTACTGAAGGAGGCGGATGGTGGGCAGAACCCGCTCCAAAAAAGAGAAATGAAAATTATGAAGTAGAAAAGACTAAAATTAACGAGTTTTTTCAACTAGCAGCAACTTATGCTAAAGCTAAAAATACAACAGTTGATTTGCGTTTGGAGGCAATGAAAGCTTGTTTTACAGGCGGAAAACGTGTGTTTTTCCATGCAGATGAACTTCAACAAATCTTAGATATAATGGATTTTGTGAAAGAGTTTAACATTAAGTTTCCTGTCATTGTTGGTGCTTATGATGCGCATTTAATTGGCAAAAGATTTAAAGATGCAAACATTCCTGTGATGCTGACTCGTGTTCATAGTTTACCAGAATTAGATGAGGATGCAGTCGATTTACCGTTTAAATTACCTTTTCTTTTAAATCAACAAGGAATAAAGTTTTGCCTTCAAAATTCGGGAGATATGGAAACGATGAATGCGCGAAATATTCCTTTTTTGGCAGGAACAGCAATGGCCTATGGATTGACAGAGGAAGAAGCTTTACGTGCAATTTCATTGAGTACATGCGAAATTTTAGGAATTGATAAAAAGTTTGGCTCTATTGAAGTCGGAAAGTCTGCAACGCTTTTTGTATCCGTAGGACCAGCATTAGATATGCGTACAAATAAAGTAAGTTTAATTTTAGTAAATGGAAAATTTGAATCCGTAACTAACTTTCAAACAGAGCTTTACAATAAGTACAAAAAGAAATATGAAGAGAAACAAAAATAATTTTCGTTTCTCTGTAACATTTCAAATACAAAGTCGTCCTACGAGCAACTAGGATGAATATTCAAGAATTTAATCAAGCTGTAGATCAGTTAGCTGATGGTTTATATCGTTTTGCTTTAAAGAGCATAAACGATAATGATATGGCGCACGATTTTGTGCAAGATGCTTTTGAAAAGTTGTGGATTAAACTTGAAACAGTTGAAAATGCAAAATCGTATTTATTCACAACTGTTTATCACGCAATTGTTGATCATTCTAGAAAAGAACAGCGCAATAGAACCTTCGCCAGTCAAGTGGAACAAAACCCGAGTCATGAGTTACAATCCTTTGATTTACATGAGATTCTAAATAAAGGATTAAGTGAACTTTCAGAAATTCAACGTAATGTTGTTTTGTTACGCGATTATGAAGGATATTCGTACCAAGAAATTGGTGAAATAACAGATTTAAGTGAGCAGCAAGTGAAAGTTTATATTTTCAGAGCAAGAAAGTTTTTAAAAGAATACATTGGAAACATTGAGGCAGTAATATGATGATAACGGAAGAAAATATTGAAGCCTATCTATTGGACTACCAAGAAGGAAATTTAAGTCAGTTTGAAATCAAAGAATTGATTGATTTTGTTGCGATGCATCCAGAATTTAAAGACGATTTGGATATTCAGCCTCTTCCAATTGATCCTTCGATTGAATTTTCAAATAAAGAAAGCCTAAAAAAAACAATAGCAATTAAACCTTTAGTTTTTGATTCCTTAAACGAAAATGAAGAAGAACTTTTCATCGTAGCTAAAATTGAAAATGAATTAAACGAAACGGAAGCATTACATTTCAATCGTGCACTTCAAGTAGATAAAAACTTTGAAGCACAGTTTAAAGCCTATTCCAAAACAATTATCCCAGTTGATAATTCATTGATTTTTGAAAATAAAGACAAATTAAGAAAAGTTGGAGTGATTACGCCTCTATTTAATTTTAAACGTGCTTTATCTTATGCTGCTGCAGCAAGTGTTTTGTTATTTGCAGGTTACCTGTTTTTTAGAACAAGTCCTAAAGTAGAAGAGAAGAAAAAATCTGCTGGCATAGAAAAAAGTAAAAAAGAAAAGCAAATTACTCCAAATTCAGTTGAGGAAAAACAAGAATCAATTCAATTTGCTAACGATTTTAATACAACAATAAAATCTAAAGTTAATTCGAACGATACTTTGCCAAAAACAAACAATTCAGTTGTTCCACATGAAGCTATTTTGGTTGCACAAGAAGTTGATTCTTCTAAATTTATTTCTGAAAATAACAATCAAGATTTTGCATTCGTTGCGCCAATTGAAACAACAAATCCAGTTGAGGAGTCTTTATGTTCTAAAACTGAAACCTTAACAATAAAATCTTATTTTGTACAAAAAGTTAATCAAGTTCTTTATGGCAAGTCAAATCCTAGCGTTGAAGAAAAATATGCTTCTTTCTCCCAAAAAGTATCAACAGCCACAGGGATTTCATTTGATTTTAAAAGAAGAAAATCTAGATCCAACAAAGAGTTCCACTTAAAAATCGGAAAATTTTCAATCGATAGAAAAAAAAGTAATTAATCGCTGTAACATTTAAAAGTTGAGTTCGTCCTACAGCAAAACAGAGAAAAAATGAAAACAATTTTACTTACAATCGCAACAATGAGCTGTATCAGTTTAACTGCTCAAGTTACAGAACCAATCGAACCACAAGAAGGAACAGTTACAATTGACACCTTAACTCAAACAGTAACAGTTGACAATGGTGGAGACACTACTCGAATTAAATTAGGAAAGAAAAACATCGTTATCGTTGAAAAAAGAGAAGACGGTAAAAATGGAGAAAAGAAAGTTATCATCGACGAGCGTGTGATTATTGAAGATGAGGAGGATTCTTTTTCTATCGAAGATGATGAAGATGACGAAAAAGGAGATAGAAATGGTGAAGGTCACTGGGCTGGATTTGGAATCAATACAAACGGATTTTTAAATGCCGATGGTAAAATCGTTACAGGAAGTGGTGCCGGATTTTTAGAATTAGACCACGCTAGAAGTATCGGATTTAACTTCAATTTGGTAGAAAAACGTTTTCCAATTTTTAGAGAATATGTTGGATTAACAACCGGTTTGGGAATTCAATGGAATCGTTATGCTCTGAAAAACAACGTAGATGTAATGGTAAGTGCCGATTCAACTTATGGTGTAGAAAACTTGACCGTTGATTACAAGAAAAATGTGTTACGTTCAACTTACCTTCAGATTCCATTATTGTTGGAAATCACCACAAATAAAGACAATGATAAAGCTTGGCACATTTCTGCTGGAGTTGTTGGTGGAATCAGAATCGGATCAAGTTTAAAAACGAAATGGGAAGAGGATGGAAAAACAAATAAAGACAAAGTTAAATCCAACCATAATTTCAACCCTTTTGAAGCACATGCAACTGCTATCGTTGGTTACGGTGACATCAGTCTTTATGTAAATTATGGTCTAACTCAAGTGTTTGAAAAAGACAAAGGACCAAATTACGCACCAGTTTCAGCAGGGATTTTATTGAATTTCTAAAGACAGCATTTAAGATTATACGTTTGATTAGTAGTTGAGAACCATGCACAATAAGGAAACTAACCGTGCATGGTTTCTTTTTTACCATATTTTTCCATCAAGTTTGCTTCAAACTCTAAAAATGCTTTCCAGCGTTCATCAATATTAATTCCCTCCCCGTATTTCTTTGCAAAGTGTAAGAACGTCGTATAATGTCTTGCTTCACTTTCCATCAAAGAGCGATAAAACTGCTTCAAGTCTTCATCTTGTAATTGCTCTGATAGAATTTTAAAACGTTCACAACTTCTCGCTTCAATCATAGCCGCAAATAGCATTTGATTCACAAAAAGACCTTTTTTAGAACTATTCGTTTTGCTTTGTCTTAAAAAAACCGATAAATCATTGACATAAGGATCTTTGCGCTCAAAACCCAATGTTAATCCACGTTCAAGAAGTTTATCATGAACCATATTAAAATGCTCCATTTCTTCTTGACAAATTGCCGTCATAGCTTGAACTAAATCAGAATAATGTGGATATTGAACAATCATTGAAATAGCATTGCTTGCTGCTTTCTGCTCACAAAAAGCATGATCTATTAAAATCTCTTCAATGTTTTCTTCAACAATATTTACCCATCTCGGGTCGGTTGCCATTTTTAAGCCAAGCATATTTTTTTGAGTACAAAGTTAGATTGAAACTAACAAAGTGAGTATCCTCCTTGATTAATTCAAAAGCGAAGAAACCTTTTATTTTTTCACAACTAATTTCAAACGTTTTTCATCTATTTGAATCGTGTAAACACCAGAGGAAACACTTTCTAGGTTGATCTCTTGATTTTCAACTACAATTTTTCCAGTTTTAACCAACTGACCTTTGTAATCATGAATGAAGAATTCACTTGAAATTGGTGCATTTTTCAAAGAAATTGTTCCTTCAGTTGGATTAGGATAAACAGAAATGTTGTTAGCATTATTTTCATTTAAACCTGAACATTGCTCAACAATAATATTTAGGTTTGTTGTAGCGCTACAACCATTTCCATCTGTAAAACTTGCAGTTAAAACATTTAAACCAATAGTTGCTATCGATGGATTAAAAGTAAGGTTGCTAACTCCTGTTCCTGAAACTGTGGAATTTACTGGACTAACAGTTAAATAAACAAGACCTTGATTATCACAAACAGTATTGTCTGAATCTAAAGACTCCAAAGTCACAGTAGGATTTGCATTTACAGTAATTGTTTGTGAAATGCTATTTGTTCCAGCGTTGTTTGTTACTGTCAATTCAACAGTGTAGCTACCTGATGCAGAATAAGAGTGACTTGGATTTTGTTGACTTGAAGTTGTCCCATCTCCAAAATCCCATGCCCAAGTTGTAGGAATGTTTGTTGAAAAATCAGTGAAGCTGATGTTGTTTCCAATACAAGTGTTGGATGCTGTTGGTTGGAATGAAGCAACAGGTGCAGTTGGCACTCCACCTTCGTTGTAGAAAATTTTAAAGTCGTCAAAATAGAATCCATCTGCAATTGTTCCACCATCAGCCCTTAGTTGAAAACGAACTTTAATTTGCTGACCTAAATAATCACTTAAATTGATTTCTTCGAGTACCCAATTCGTTTGAACTCCTTCATAAACTGGTTGATTATTTGGTTGTACACTTCCATTCGCACTTGTACCTGTAACCGTATAATTCCCGCATTGTCCAATCCATGTTGCACCATTATCTGTAGATACTTGAAATTGCGTAAAATCATAATCTGCTTCTATATTCCATTTTGCATAAAAAGAAATTTGAGCAGCAGTTGCGTTCGTCAAATCAATCGTTGGAACATAGGTAAAAGTTCTGTTTGCGTTGTTACTATAATTTCCAGTTGGTGTATCTGTAAAAGATTTTGTGGCTGAAACAAAAGTTGAAGTCGTTGTTCCCCAATTTCCTGTCCAATTGGTTGTTGCAGTTGCGTCCTCTAACGTTTGTAAGGTTACAGAACCATAAGTTTTGATGATTGTATCTTTTTTCACCCATAAACCATTGTCTGTTTTAAGAATGTACTTGATTTGATCGCCGAATTGAATTGACTGATTTAAAGTGTAAGATATTGAACCAGTTGAGGTTTGTTGTAAATTTAGGTTGTAAACTATTGGATTCCCAACAGTTGCAATATTTAACAAAGGTTCGATGGAAACAGTAACAGAACCTACCTCACGTCCTAATCGTTTGATAGAATGGTTGAAATTACCAGAAAGTGTTGCTATTGTTGAAGCATCTGTATCAGTTACAACATTATAATTACGAGCAATATGTGCTAAAACTAAATTTGGGAAAACCATTTCAGCACAAGTTGGAATTATTTCTGCTTGTGGTTGCCAAAAAGCTGTTCCTACCTCTGGAGTATGAGCGAAAATTGTGTCTTTTTGACCAACGCCAATATCAACTTTATACATGTAATCATCAGAATCTCCAGATGCTGGATATAAACCTGAACTTTTAATTGCTGAATATCCGTTAAACTGAACCATGTGGTTCGTGTAATCTTGAAAATAATCATGGTGTTCCGCAAATTCAGCTGTTGTAGTTCCTATTGGGAAAAGCAAAGACTCTGCATAAGTATGCGCATTGAATGCAGAAACGAAATTGTGATTTTGTACCAACCAACGCATTGCTTGTGTTTCTGGCTCTGAAAAAGGCGCAGTTCCTCTGTAGGTGTCATTGCTTTGTGTGGCACTTGTTCCTGTTGTTCCCCAGCCGTAAGAATAGTTTCTGTTTAAGTCAACACCATAAGATCCTCCGCTATTCAATTTTCTGTTTTTACGCCACATTCCACCCCCTGTTGGGTTGGTTGTTTCGTTGTGAATATAACCATCTGGATTAATACATGGAACGAAGAAAAGTTGTGTATTATTCACCAAATAAGTTACTTCATCGTTTGTACCATAATTCTCAAGTACATACCACATAAAAAAGATTGTTTCCATCAATGACATAGGTTCGCGTGCGTGATGAATTGCAGTATATAAAATTTTAGGTTCGTTTTCGTTAGTGTTAGGATTGTCAGAAATTTTAACGTGATAAATAGGACGATTATTAGCTGTAACAAATGTTGAAATCGCTGCTTTTTGAGTAATTAAGTTGGGGTACTGAGCAAACATATCATCCAATTCAGCTAACATTTCATTGTATTTTAAGTAACCTCCCATTGTTCCCAAATTGAAATTAGAAGGCGTAACTGGATTAAACCCAGTTGAACCACCTCCTGTACCTGAGCAAGTTGCATTTTTTACACTGTGTTCAGCTTCAGGATTGTTTAAAATATTGACATAATAGGCTTGTACATCTGGGATCAAAATTTCGTAATCAAATTCATAATCTTGCATGATTTGAATTTCTTCTTTTGAAAAGTCAGAGATGAAAAAGTGTCCCTCTTTTTTTATACCATGATCAACAGTAACACCAAGTTGTCCAAGTTGATATAAATCTTCAGCAGTGCCAAAAACTTTTACGCGTGAATAATCTTGTGAAATAGAAATAGTTGAAACTAAAAGAGAAAATAGGAGAATAAAACGTTTCATAGTTTAAATTTAGAAGTACAAATTAAAGAAAAATAGTTGACAGGCAAAACTTATTATTGCTTTGTATAAAAACAATTTTCATGCTCTTTTATTCAAGTCTTACATTTAACTGTAAATCACACAATAATTGTTTTTTATTTTTTACGGATAATCCCTGAAATTCTTCCTTTCCAAACAGGTTTAAAAAATGGTAATAGAATCAATATAAGTACATTATAAAACGGAAAAATAAGTTGGTAAATTGTAAGAATCCACCATGCTGTTATTCGTTTGAAGCGATAAAAGAATGGTAAAAACAATAGCATATCAATACTTATTTTGAATGCAAACGTTAGTCCTGCTAAATAATAGTTGAATTGAATTATTAAGTAGGTCAATATTCCAAAAAATCCGATTGTTAAAATCAATTGAATAAGTGCCAATGTTGTACTTAAGTGGTCATTTACATCACCTGTTTTGGCTACCCAACGCAAGCGCTGATGAATAAATTCAGAGAAACTTTGTGGCGTTTCTGTTGTGACTTGAAAAGATGGAATCGTACAAACCCGAATATCGGCATTTGCATTTCTAAAATCGCGCAATAAGTAAATGTCATCGCCACTTGGAATGTGTGCATGCGTTTCGTAACAATCGTATTGCTCAAAAGCTGATTTACGAACTAATAAATTGGCACCACTTGCTATAATTGGGCGTTTTAAACCGCTTAATCCTGTGTTCAATGCGTTTACAAGTAATAAATCCACCTCGAAAAAGTGTTCGAACCAGCGTTTTGAGATTAAAACAGCTGGTAAAATATATAAATCAGCGGGAGTTAGTTTTTCAAACTGTTCAAAATAATTTTTAGCAAAAGCCACATCGGCATCTAAAGTCAAAAAATAAGGTGTTTCAACTGCTTCAATTCCAATTCGTAGCGCTTTTTTCTTGCCAAATTCTTCATGTTTGGCTTTAAGAATTTCAAATGGAAAATTAGAAAGTGTATGTTGAATAATAGAAACACTTTCATCTTCTGAATGATCATCAATAAAAATAACTTTAGCTGGAAGTTGGGTAGATTTTAAAAAACTTTGAAGTAATTCAGATATGCGTTTTCCTTCGTTTCTAAAAGGAATGATTACAGTAATTTCACTAAGTTTAATTTTGTTTTTTTTGTATAAATAGTTGCGTTCCTTTTTCCATTGCATGGTCAAACCAATTCCTAAAATCAAGAACAAAAGACTTGAATAGATTCCCAGAAAAACGAAAAGAATAAGTGTCAAGTGCGTTTTGATTTAATTAAAAATACGGAAATAAATGTAGGTATAAGTAAATTGAAAAACCACGTTGTTAAAGAAGCAAACAAAACTGGAAAAGCAGCAATTCCTGCTAGTCCTAAAATGCTAACAGCAATTGATTCACGCATGATAATTTTACCAAAAAATAACGATGGAGTGAGTGTAACAGCCATGTAAACTAAAGCAAGCCATAGGGTTAGTTCCCAGTTAAAAGCAATTCCGAAAGCAGCCAATGCCAATGAAAACTGAAGTACAAAAACAAGATAACGCAACAAAGAATAACCCATAACTTGAAGCCGAGATGGTCCTTTTTTTACTAGTAAGATCATTGATTGGACTCGCTGGATTTTAATTGGTGAAGCTAAAATTTCTCCAAAAAAGTAAATCAATAAACTTGTTATTGTTGCTCCAATAATAAATGCAATACCTAACTCACCTAGGTATGACTTATGTTGCAAAGTCAATAAAATACCAGCAATTGCACCAAAAAACATACATACTGTAAATTGTGAGAAATTAGAAACCATTGAATACACGGTCAATTTCCAGCGTTTATTGCCTTCAAAATAAATGATTCTTCCTAAAAAATTTCCACTGAAAGCAGGAGTTAAAAAAGATGAAACAATACCAGAAACAAAGGCAGTTAAGCGATTTGGATTTTTTTCTTCGTTAATTGATTGCAGTAAAAGTTCCCATTTTATCCATTCAAAATACCAATTTAAAGGAACAAAAAGAAAGCAAACTATAAATGGAATAAGTTGGAAATCATCGAATTGTATTTCGCTCCAATCTAGTTTTTCCAAACGTGAGTAAAGGAGATAAACCAAAATTGAAAAAACAATTCCTTTAAACAAAAGCAGAATTATCGACCGAAAATATTTAGTTTTAATCAACGAAAATTAGTTTGAATGGTTGAAGATAAGATAATTCTTGGAATTGACCCCGGTACGACAGTAATGGGTTATGGAATTATACACGTGAAGAATGGTAAAATGTCGATGTTGAACTTCGGGATTATTCAGTTGAATAAGTTGGCCAATCAGCCCGATAAATTAAAGCGAATCCTAGATCGATTAAATGGTTTAATTCAGGAATATAAGCCGGATGAGATGGCAATTGAAGCACCGTTTTTTGGTAAAAATGTTCAATCGATGTTGAAGTTAGGACGCGCACAAGGAGTAGCAATTGCTTCGTGTTTAAACCACAATATTCCTTTTGAAGAATATTCTCCTCGTCGAATTAAACAATCAATCACAGGAAGTGGTGCTGCTTCGAAAGAGCAAGTGGCGATAATGCTTCAAAAACTACTGAATTTTCAGGATATGCCCAAGTATCTTGACGCAACGGATGGTTTAGCTGTTGCAGTTTGCCATTATTATTCCAAAGGGGTTGGCGAACATAATAAAGCTGGTGGTGGTTCATGGACAGCCTTTTTAAATAAAAATCCAAATAGAAAAAAAGCATAGATTATGAAAAAGAACCAGAAAGTTGATGATTATATCTTAAAGTCAGCTTCCTTTTCGCAACCCATTTTATACAAAATGAGAGCCATAATCGAAGAAGCTGAAACTCACATAGAGGAAACAATTAAATGGGGATTTCCATGTTTTACCTTCCAAAATAAAATCATTTGTAGCTTCAGTGCTTACAAAAATCATTGTGTTTTTCGCTTTTGGCAAGGTGCAAGTTTAGAAGATTCGGAAGGAATTCTATCCAAAGTTGGAGAAACAGAAATGGGTGAATTATCAAAAATCAAAAATTTAGAAGATTTACCAAAATCAGAAGTTTTGATAAAATATATTCGTGCAGCTATTGGACTTTCTCAAAAAGGAAGTGCAAAGAAACCACTGACAAAAGAAAAGAAATTAACTGTTGACTTAAAAAGTGTTGATTTACCAGATATCTTTAATTCATTTCCAAAACAAGCTGAAAAATTCGATTCTTTTTCACCTTCACATCGCAAAGAATATATTTCTTGGATTATTGAGGTTAAAACGGAAGAAACAAAACTAAAGCGAATTAAAACAATGATGGAGTGGTTACTTGAAGGTAAATCACGAAATTGGAAATACGAAAAAAATAAATGATACGAATTTATACAGACGGTTCTTCCCGTGGAAATCCTGGTCCAGGCGGTTTTGGAACGATTTTAAAATACAACGATAAAGTGAAAGAAATTTCACAAGGCTTTCGACTCACAACCAATAATCGAATGGAATTGATGGCTGTGATTGTTGGATTAGAAAATTTAAAAACAACTCAAATTCCAGTAACTATTTATTCAGATTCAAAATATGTTATTGATTCCATCACACTAGGTTGGGTTTTTGGCTGGGTGAAAAAAGGTTTCAAAGGAAAGAAAAACAAAGATTTATGGCTCCGATACCTAAAACTTCATTCGCAATTTGAACTAAAATTTGTTTGGGTCAAAGGTCACGCAGGTCATCCTGAAAATGAACGTTGCGACGTTTTAGCCGTTAACGCAGCCGTAATTAATCCAACAAATATAGATGAAGGTTATGAAAATGATTCAGAAAGTAGTTTATTACTTTAAAACTGCTTTTGAATTCAAAGAATTAATCTTCAATAACTATTTTATTTTGAACTAATTTTTGTGACAAATCCGTTTTTAGAAACCATTGTACCACCTTTCATTTCGCCTGTTAATAGATAGAAGTAAACTCCATCTGTACAGTCATTTCCGCCATTGTCAGTTCCATCCCACAATAAAAGTGGTTTAGTATCGTCTCTTTGTCGATCCCAAACTACATTACCCCAACGGTTAGTGATTGTAATTTGAAAAGATTTAAAGCCATCAAATGGTAAATTGAAGATATCATTTGCTCCGTCTCCATTTGGTGTGAAAATGTTTGGCACATAAATCTCTGGATCTTTCACAAAAATAGATTGCGTAATGCTATCCACACAACCTATTGCATCAGTTACAATTAAAGTTATATCGTAAAATCCACCAAGCGGGTAAGTCGTTGATTGGTTTGAATTATTAAAGACTAAAGAAGTTTGACTATTCCCAAAATCCCAAGCCCAACTTGCTATTGGTGCTCCTGTTGAAGTAGATTGATCTGTTACGGTTGCTGAAGCACCTTGCTCAACAGGGTTTGGATTCACTGTAAATGCTGCAGTTAATCCATCATCAAAAACTGTAATTGGAGGCAAAGGATAAAATATATCACATCCCAAGCTATCGTATAAAGTTACCCCTGGTGTATATGTTCCTTGTGAAGCATAATTATAATTGAAATCTAAGTCATTTGTTATTGTGTCTCCGTCTCCCATTTCCCAAACTGAACTAAACACATTTTGTGGATTGGCTACCGTAAAACTAGCACCTTGAGAACAAACTCCAGCTCCTTGTGACCAATCGGGTTCACCAGAAGGTCCACCAATAATAAGGTAACCTTCAATTAATGTGTCTGCTGTACAACCATATTCATCAGTGACTTCAAGGTATAAATCGAAATAACCAGGCAAAGCATATGTCTTCGATGGGTTGAAAAGATCTGAGGTAGTTAGGTCTCCAAAACCCCAATTCCATTCTATAATATTTCCGTAAGAAATCGAAGAATCAGAGAAAGATGCAAAAATTGGTGGGCATGTGTAATTTCCTGATGTATCGGGCTCTGCTCCTGAAAATGAATAAGTTGGAATTGCGAAAGGAATTGAAACCGTCACGAGGTTACCAATTGTATCCTTACAACCATTAACATCTGTAGCTACCAGTGATATAGTGTGTGTAGCACTTGTAACACCAAAAGTGATGTTCGGCTCGTTGAAAACTGTTGAGGTATTTTCATCAGTTGAGAAAGAAGTTCCATCAATAAACCATTCGTAAGTTATTGGAGTTGCACCCGTCGATGTATTGGTTGTGTTTATGGACTCTCCATTACAAATAACGTTATCAATAGAGAAGAAGGGACTTGGTTTTGTAATTGTGATTGGGTTTGAAGCAGGTACAGAAGTACAACCAAAAACATCAGTTGCTGTTAACTCTGCATAAAAAGTTCCAGTTCCATTAAAAACATGACTTACTGGTGTTCCAATAGAGGTTGTCGTTACTGTTGTGCTATCATCAGTAAAAGTATATTCAAAACTTTCAAGCGCTAGACCATTTAAAGAAATTGAACCATTCGTAAAGTTAACCAAGAAAGGGTCGCAACCAACGGCGGCATCAGACGATAAGACGGCGAATGGTGGGGCTAAAACTGTTATTGGAAGAGTGATACTATCAGAGCAGCCAACACTGTTTGTTACTGTCATTTCAATAAAATAACTTCCAGCTGTTTGATACACGTAATTGGCTGTATCACCCATGCTTACTGGTGCGGTATTGTTTCCCATGTCAAATTCCCAAGATTCTAAAGGATGCGGATTTGGTGGTGTCATCCAAGTAGAACTCGCATCGTACATAAATAATGAATCTCCTTGGCAAATAGAATCATTGCTTAAAGTGAAACCGGGCTCAACCATCGAAACATCAATTGTTCGTGTGGTACTATCGCTACAACCCGTTGTGTAATTATGGATAACTTGTTCGACTGTATAAGTTCCATAGTTTGCGAAATCATGCGTTATGGAACCCAAATCAGCATCATCTAATTGTGGGTCGTCAAGGGTTGTATTAGGCGTTCCGTCATCCCATTTCCAAATCATTAAAACATCGTCACTTAAGACCCCATGAGTGGCATCATCGGTAATTTGAAGTGTTACAGGTAGGGAGTTTGGATTACAAAACAAGGTTTCAGCAGGGGTAAATTTTGAAATCGGTGCATTGATATAAATTAAAGAATCTATGTATAAAGTATCCTTACATCCTCTGTAATCAACAACAAGCATGACGCTAAAATAACCAGTGTCTGAAGTAAATTGGTAAGTTGGGTTCTGGTCTGTTGAGGTTCCGTCTGATCCGCCGTCACCAAATTCCCAATAGTAAGTAATTTCGGTAGAATCAGGATTGGAAGGAGTTGTACTTACAAATGAAGTAAACTCAAAATCTGTTTTAATACAATTAACAGTTGTATCAACTGTGAAATTGACGGAGTTAATTAAACCAACCTTTATGTAATCTGAAGCTGTGTAAGTTGCAGTACATCCAGATTGTGTGGTTACAGTTAAGGTTACGTCATAAACGCCAACTTGATAAACTTGAGCAGGAGGGTTTTGCAAATTTGAAGTTTGATTATTCCCAAAATTCCAGTTCCAAGAAACAATAGGATTACTAGTAGGATTGGGTGATGTTGAGGTGCTTGTAAAACTTACTGTAAGTGGAGCACAACCACCGGTTACACTTGCTGTGAAACCCGCTTCAACATCCGTGACATTAATGAAAGCAGGAATCGTTGTTGTACCTGTACAACCTGTCGCAGTAGTCATGGTTAATGAAACTGTATAGGCATCATTTGCATAATAGGTTTGAGGGGGTGGATTGGTTCCTATGAAAGGTGGTGTATTATTACCAAAATCCCAAGAGTAGGAAACTCCTCCTGTTGAGGTGTTTACGAAATTAACAACTGATGGAGCACAGTTTGTTAAGGGTGTTCCTGTAAAACTAGGCGTTGGCGTTGGTTGTACAGTAATGGTTTGTGAAGTACTTCCTGAACAACCCGAAGCTGTATTTTCAGAAGCTAATTGAATATTAAAAGTACCAGCTGTGTTGAAGGTAAAGGTTGGGTTTTGATCTGTACTTGAACCTTGTTCTCCGAAATTCCAATTCCAAGTATTTGCTCCAGCTGTTGAATTATCAGTAAAATTTACAGGTTGACTAATACAAACAACTGACGGAAGTGTAATTCCAGCTTGATAATTTGATACTGAAATTTGTTGAACAACTGTTGAACTACAACCTGTAGTAGGATTTGTGACAATTAAACTAATTGGATACGTACCAACTGAGTTATAAGTTTGAGAAGGAGGATTTTGAACATTTGAAGTTTGACCAGGTGCAAAATTCCATGCATACGTGAAACCAGCTCCTGTAGAACTAGTATTGTTAAATGTTAACGTTAAAGGAACAGTACAACCTTGTCCAAGAATAGAAAAACTTGCTGTTGGTGAAGGCTTAACGTTAATATAAGCAGGTTTAACTTCTGCATCAGCTTGTCCATTTGCATTTCCAACAACAAGTGTAACTTGTTTAGGACCGGAAGTTGAATATGTATGACAAACATTTACCCCAGTTCCAGAATTTCCATCCCCAAAATCCCATGAGTAGGACACAATGGCTGAACCACCATTGGTTGTAGAGGTACTTGCATTGAAACAAACTTGTGAACCTTCACAAACTGACAAAAGAGTTGCTGTAAAGTTAGCCGTTGGTGATTGTGCAAAAACAGAAAAAACTGAAAATAAAAAAGCGAAGAAAAATAATTTTTTCATTCAATTAAAGTTTAGGAACGTAAAGATAGCAAGTTGACGTAAAAAACCAAATTATAGATGCACAATTACCGATTTTGTCCTAAAGTTTTAATTGTCTAAAACAGAATTATACCAACGCGCTATTTCATTGAATGATTTTTCTTTTCTCAAAGCAACTGACTCAACTTGTTCGGAAGTTATCTTTCCTAAACCAAAATATTTTGCGTCAGGATGCGCAAAATACCAACCACTAACGGATGAAGCTGGCAACATTGCTAAACTTTCTGTCAATGAAACACCTGTCAATTCAGTTGCATTTAAAATTTCAAATAAACCAATTTTTTCCAAATGATCAGGGCAAGCAGGATAACCTGGAGCTGGACGAATTCCACGATAGGTTTCTTTGATTAATTCTTCATTTGACAAAGATTCATCAGCGGCATAGCCCCAATCTTTTCTACGAACTTCTTGGTGCATATATTCAGCTAAAGCCTCTGCTAAACGATCCGCTAATGCTTTGATTAAAATTGAATTATAATCGTCGTGATCTGCTTCATATCGCTGAACGTGTTCGTCTAAGCCAATTCCTGTTGTAACAACAAATCCGCCGATATAATCTTTAATTCCACTTTCTTTTGGTGCAATAAAATCTGCTAAAGCTAAATTCGGTTGTCCAGCTGTTTTTTTTGTTTGTTGACGCAAGGTAATTTGCTTGTGAATCACTTTAGTTCTTGATTCATCTGCATAAATTTCGATGTCATCACCCACTGAATTTGCTGGAAATAAACCAACAACAGTTCTTGCTTCCAACCAGTTTTCTGAAACTATTTTTTTCAACATTTCTTGCGCATCTGCAAATAATTTTGTTGCCTCCACACCTACTACTTCATCTGTCAAAATATTCGGATAACGACCGTGTAACTCCCACGTTTGAAAGAACGGTGTCCAATCAATAAATGGAACAATTTCTGCTAAAGTGATATTTGAAAATAATTGATGTCCTAAAAATGATGGTTTCGTAATATCAGATTCCTTGAAATCAATTTTTAATTTATTTGCTTGAGCATCAGCTAATTTTAATAACTCTTTTGCACCGCGATGTTTTTCGTGATGTTCTCTCACGCGAATATATTCTGCCTTTAATTCTTTTATGAAATTGTCTTTTTTCGGTCCCAATAAACTTTCTACAACTGTTACAGATCGCGAAGCATCCAAAACATGTACTGTTTGTCCTTTGGTATAAAATTGATCTATTTTAACTGCAGTATGAACCTTGGAAGTTGTCGCTCCACCAATCAAAAGTGGAATCGACAAATTAGCTCGCTCCATTTCTTTTGCAAGGTGCACCATTTCGTCCAATGAAGGTGTAATCAAACCACTCAAACCAATCACATCGACATTCTCTTCAATTGCTTTTTGAATGATTTTCTCCGCAGGAACCATTACACCCATATCAATCACTTCGTAGTTGTTACAACCGAGTACAACACCTACAATGTTTTTACCAATATCATGAACATCACCTTTCACAGTTGCCATCAAAATTCTGCCGGCATAAGAACTTACCCCGTCCTTTTCTTCTTCAATAAACGGCAACAAATAGGCAACAGCCTTTTTCATTACACGCGCTGATTTCACAACTTGTGGCAAGAACATTTTTCCACTTCCAAATAAATCTCCAACGATGTTCATTCCATCCATCAATGGACCTTCAATCACTTCAATAGGACGTTTGTACAACTTGCGACATTCTTCAACATCTTCGTCGATAAATTCTACCAAACCTTTTACCAACGCATGGCTCAAACGTTCTTGAACGGAAACATTTCTCCAAGATAAATCGATCTCTTTTTTCTTTCCATCACCTTTAACTGTTTCAGCATATTCCAACAAGCGTTCGGTTGCATCAGCTCTTCGGTTTAACAATACATCTTCTACAAATTCAAGCAATTCTTTATCGATATCTGAATAAACTTCGAGCATGGTTGGATTCACAATTCCCATATCCATACCGTTAGAAATTGCATGGTATAAAAATGCCGAATGCATTGCCTCACGAACTTTGTTGTTTCCTCTAAATGAGAAAGATACGTTTGAAACTCCACCACTTACATGCGCTCCAGGTAAATTTTCACGAATCCATTTTGTTGCACCAAAGAAATCTAAAGCATTATTGTTATGCTCTTCCATCCCTGTTGCAACTGGAAAAATATTAGGATCGAAAATAATGTCCTCTTTGGAGAATCCAACCACATCAACCAAAATATCGTACGAACGTTTACAAATCTCAATACGTCGTTCGTAGGAATCAGCCTGTCCATTTTCATCAAATGCCATTACAATAACAGCTGCACCGTAGCGTTTAATTGTTTTCGCTTGGTAAATGAAATTTTCTTCACCTTCTTTCAAAGAAATCGAATTCACAACTCCCTTTCCTTGAATGCATTTCAAACCAGCTTCAATAATTTCCCATTTGGAACTATCTATCATAATCGGAACACGTGAAATATCTGGTTCAGAGGCAATTAAATTCAGAAATTTCACCATCGCTTCTTTTCCATCAATCATACCTTCGTCCATGTTGATATCGATGATTTGCGCGCCACCTTCGACTTGATCTCTTGCAACAGCCAATGCTGCCTCAAAATCTCCTTCTTTGATCATGCGTAAAAATGCTTTTGAGCCTGTTACGTTTGTACGTTCTCCGACATTCACAAAATTGCTTTGTGGGGTAACTATTAGTGGTTCGAGACCGGATAATTTTAGTGACATACTTTTAATGTATAATGTAAAATTGAAAATGTAGAATTAGATTTTCAATTCTTTAAATTTTTTTTACTTGTTAGAATTACTCTTGTTAATATTCTATGAATTTCTGTAGCTTCATTATGTAATTGGATAAAATCATTTTCTTTTAAATAAAGTGAATCTTTTAATAATTCAATCCAGTATTGAGATTCATCACATTCCTTAATTGAAATAGAAAGTTTGTGTATGAAGTCTGCTTTACTTTGTGCATTGTTTGCTTCTCGAATGTTCGCACCAACAGATGTAGCCGACCTCAGTATTTGTTTACTCAAAATGAACTCTTTATTCTCTTGCAATTTTCTACAAATATTAATTGTTTGTAATGCGAAACTGTAACTTTTAGTCTTTAAAATATTCTCTTTCATAAATCAATTTTCACATTAATTTAAGAAAAAACTTCATTCAAGACTTCATTTTACATTTTCAATTTTACATTTTTAATTCAATAACTCTTGGTTTATAATTTTTCGCCATCTCTGCAATCGCTTTAATATGTTCCGGAGTCGTGCCACAGCAACCGCCAATGATATTCACCAAACCTTCATCTAGAAATTCTTTGATTTGAGAAGCCATCATTTCAGGTGATTCGTCGTATTTTCCAAATTCGTTTGGCAAACCAGCATTTGGATGTGCACTGACCCCAAAAGGTGATTTTTCATTTAGAATTTGTAAATATGGGCGCATCAAACTTGCACCAAGAGCACAGTTTAATCCGATTGTTAGTAACGGCATATGTGAAAGAGAAATCAAAAATGCCTCTGTTGTTTGACCAGTTAAAGTTCTTCCACTTTGGTCAGTGATTGTTCCTGAAACCATTATTGGAATTTTAGTATTTCGATCTTCAAAAACTTGATCAATTGCAAACAAAGCAGCTTTTGCATTCAATGTATCGAAAATAGTTTCAACCAAAAGAATATCTACTCCTCCATCCATTAAAGCGTTCACTTGATCTTTGTATGCACCAACTAGTTCATCAAAAGTTATTGCACGGTAACCTGGGTCATTTACATCAGGTGAAATGGAAGCAGTACGATTTGTTGGCCCGATTGATCCCGCAACAAAACGCGGTTTGTCTGTAAATTCATTCGCAACTTCTTTCGCGATTTTGGCACTTTCATAATTGATACGATAAACAGCATCTTCCAAACCATAGTCTGCTTGAGCAATCCAAGTTCCTGAGAAAGTATTGGTTTCTACGATATCAGCTCCTGCTTGAAAATACTGACGGTGAATGTCTTTAATTATCTCTGGACGTGTAATTGATAGCAAGTCATTATTTCCCTTCAACGATTTGTCATGGTTTTCAAAAGCTCCTTTGCGGAAGTCTTCTTCTTCTAATTTGTGACGTTGAATCATAGTGCCCATAGCACCATCAAGGATAAGAATTCGTTCTTTTATTGCTTTTTCTAGTTCTGTTTTCATTTGGTTTTTGTTGTTGCACAAATGAAGTAGTAGAGAACAGCGAGCTGTCAACTTATCTTTTCAGTCCGAGAACTGATTGGATTTGGCACCTTTTCATTACTGGCAGGTTGCCAAGGTTTCGCAGGGCCTATCCCTCCACCTTTCTTCATAAGTTTATGTTAATGAACGTGGGACAAAATTAATTCAAAAATTGATTCCAACTATTAAATGCAAGTACTTTTACATTTTTTGTAATTTCACACGACAAAAATTCACTTTGAAAAAATTTCTACTTGGTTTTGTTTTTGCCTCTCAAGGTTTAGCTGTTTTGGTTAAAACGGAGAGAAATTTTAAGTTTCATCTTTTTGCGTTTTTCTGCATTTCCATCGCAGGTTTTTTGTTTAAAATTGAGAAAACAGAATGGTTAGCGGTTTTAATAATTTCAGCTGTAATTTTAACTGCTGAGGCATTGAATTCAGCGATTGAAAAATTATGTAATCATTTGCATCCCGAAATTCATCCTTCAATAAAAAGCGTAAAAGACATTGCTGCTGGCTCTGTTTTAATAAGCTCAATGATTGCAGTAGTTATTGCCGGAATTATTTTTTTGCCAAGAATTTATGACTTACTGATAGACTAATTTAAATCGTTTTCCCGGTAATTGCTGTATCACATTTGCCATTTCTAAATTAAATAAATGCACGTTCATCTGTGAGGGCGTGATTCCAGATTTCATACAAAGCACATCGGCATGAAGTTCACTCTCTACCTCTAATAAATTTACAATTTTCCCTTCCTCGCTTATCAAATCGTGAAAGAGTTGTTTTTGTTGAACTTTCTTTTGCTTTAATTCTTTCCAATTCATGAAAGTTAAGAAGTCGTTTCCACTTGTAATTAAATGTGCTTTTTGCTTGCGTATTAAATCATTGCAACCCTCTGAAAATGGTCGGTCCACATCACCTGGAAATGCAAAAACATCTCGACTATAATCATTTGCTAATTCAGCTGTAATGATAGAACCACCTTTAATTTTACTTTCAATGACAATAGTTGCATCTGCCATTCCTGCAACAATTCGGTTTCGCATTGGAAAATTTTCGCGATCAGGATTGGTATTTATCATGTATTCTGTAACCAAGCCACCATTTTCCATCATTTCTAAAGCTGTCGAACGGTGTTTAAATGGATAAATTCTGTCTAGTCCATGACCCAAAACTCCTATCGTCTCAAGCCTATGTTCTAAACATAAACGGTGGGCAAGAATATCTACGCCATAAGCTAGGCCAGAAACTATTTGAATTTGTTCATTTTTAAAAGATTCAATGAGTTCATGTAAAATTTTACTACCATAATTTGTTAAATTTCTAGTTCCAACAATTGAAACGACCTTGCTATGATTCAATTCCATTTTCCCTTTCGAGTAAATAATCATGGGTGGATCGCCACATTGTCTTAATCTTCTTGGATAATCTTTATCTAAGAAAAAATGGCAATTAATTCCGTGCTTTAAATTGTAATTGTGTTGGTTTTCTGCTGATTCCAAAGCTTCTTCTTTTTTCATTGCATTTAGAATTGACTTAGATAATCCCGTTTCTTGCCAAATTGTTTTCAAGGAATTAGAAAATAATTCTTCGTGACTTCCAATTTTAGAAATGATTTGTGCTGCACGAACGGGCCCAATCCCGTGTAACTTGCTGAAGGCGATTTTGTAGATTTCGTGTGTTTTGTTCAAAATTTCTTAGTTTTGCAACATTAAGTTACTCAAAAAACTCATTTCATCACTAATGAAAAACTTATTTTTTTCCATTTCCCTACTTTTTTCTTTCGTTAATTTTGCTCAAATTAAAGGGCTAGTTCAAGATGGAACAAATAAGGAAGCCCTTGTTGGTGCTAAGATAACTTTATCAAACGGTCAGAAAGCAATCACAAATCCTCTAGGAAAC
Source organism: Crocinitomicaceae bacterium (assembly GCA_044350515.1). Taxonomy (GTDB): domain Bacteria; phylum Bacteroidota; class Bacteroidia; order Flavobacteriales_D; family Crocinitomicaceae; genus UBA952. The sequence goes on from JBILHL010000001.1 coordinate 418,055, forward strand.
TTTGAACTAAAACCAACAGTATATCCGGTTCTAATGAAAATTTCAATGATGGGTTATATTTCTGACTCAATCAAAATTTTCAAAGACACAACTATTACTTTTAATTTATTCTCTCAAGTTCAAGAAATTAAAACCGTTGTAGTAACAGCAGGAAGAAGAAATCAAGACATTGAAGATGTAGCTGTATCAATGGAAATAATTCGCCCTGAATTGGTAAACAACAAAGGTTTGGCAAGTTTGGAGCAAGCAGTTGATCAAAGTCCGGGTGTTTATTCAATGGATGGACAAGTAAGTATTCGCGGAGGAGGTGGTTATGCTTATGGAGCAGGAAGTCGTGTTATGCTTGTTTGGAATGGCGTACCGATGTTAGCACCGGATTTAGGAGATGCAAAATGGAATTCAGTACCAATGGAGCAAGCTTCTCAAATTGAAATTTTAAAAGGTGCTTCGTCCGTTTTATACGGAAGTGGTGCGCTTAACGGTATTATTGCAGTAACAGAAAAAGAACCGGGTCCAAAAGGTGAACTAAAGGCAAAGATTCAATCAGGAATTTATGATGATCCAAGAAGAAAATCGATGATTTGGTGGGACAAAAACCCTACGTTTCATTTAGCAGATATTTACTATGGTAAATCCTACAAGAACATTGGTTTCACTGTTGGTGCGAATGCTTACCTCGATTCAGGGTATAGAAAAGGAGAGAATGAAAAACGTTACCGTTTAAATGGCTCTATTTATTTCAAGCCAACCAAATATCCAAAGTTAAAAGTTGGTATCGGATATAATGCACAATACCAAGATGTTGGTGTTTTTGTACTTTGGAAAAACGACACATCAGGTTATGAAGCAATGGATAATACCTTGTCGCGTCAAAAAGCAATTCGAATCAGCGTTGATCCTTATGTTAAATTTTACGATAAATTCAATAATAGACATAATTTTAAATCACGTTATTACATTGTGACCACAGGAAATTCTGAAAATGTATATGATGCATCATTTGCTGAAATGTATTATTTTGATTATCAATTTCAGCGAAAAGTAGGGGAGTTTACCAACTTTACTGCTGGTTACACTAATAACACAAGCCGTGTTGAAAGTTGGGTTTTTTCAAATCACATTTCTCAAAATTCAGCAGCTTATACCCAATTTGAATCTACTTACAAAAAGTTGGATTTCTCGGTTGGTATGCGATTGGAATATTACAAGCTAGATTCTATGGTTTCTGACTCAAGATTCAGAATAACAGATTCTTTATCCATTCCAATCTATCCAGTATTTAGAGCAGGCTTGCATTATGAAATCAATAAAGCCTCTCACTTAAGGGCATCAATTGGTCAAGGAGTACGTTTTCCATCTATTGGCGAACGATTTGTTTCTACCTCAGTTGGTGGTTTAGTGATTTTTAGAAACCCAGAATTGCGTCCCGAAACAGGATGGGCAGCTGAAATAGGGTGGAAACAAATAGTAAAATTTGGTGACTCTTGGAAAGGTTATATTGATGTTGCTGGATTCTTGAATCAATATAATAATATGACGGAATTCACTTTTGGAGTTTACAAACCTGATACAATGGGGAACTTGCAAACAACAAACCCAGATGCATTAAATTACTTATATAATTGGGTTGGGTTTCAAGCACAAAATGCAGAAAAAGCACGAATAACAGGGCTTGAATTTTCGTTTAATAGTCAAGGTAAAATAGGTCAAGTAGAACTAACTTCATTATTAGGTTATACCTATATGAATCCAGTTAGTTTGAATAATGATCCAGCGTATAGAGAGACTTTTTCTGATACAAGTTCGAATATGTTAAAATATCGTTTTAATCATTTAGCAAAGGCAGATATTCAAGCGACTTATAAAAAATTCAGTATTGGTTTTTCGTCCAGATATAATAGTTACATGAAAAATATTGATGCTGTTTTTGAGACGGGGGTTTTAGGCGAAGAGCTTCTTGTTGGAATGAAAAAATACAGGGATGCTAATCAACGTGGAGCATTGGTGTTTGACACCAGAATGAGTTACGATATTAAAAAAGAGATTAAATTGAATTTAATTTTAAACAACGCATTTAATGCGGAATACGTTTCTAGACCGGGTGATATTCAGGCTCCAAGAAACTTTATCCTTCAAATGCAGTTTTCTCTATAGTGTAAATTTAACACTAAATGAGAATAAAAATAATTAACATTTATTCTCAAATCAAAAATTTCTTTTAATATTGAAGTCTAAACTATGATTATGAAAGGAAGAATACTTGCTTTTGCAACTCTTATTGTGCCGTTTTTAATGCAAGCACAAATCACTGGAAAAGTGAATGATAGAATCTCAAATGATCCATTAATTGGAGCAAAAATTGTAGCCTCTGATGGTACTAAAGCTATCTCAGATTTTGATGGTAAATTCAAATTAAATGTCCAAAAATTCCCAGTAACAATTATTACTTCGATGCTTCAATATGTAAATGACACGATAGTTGTTGAAAAAGCTGGAGAAATAACTATTAAATTGGGTGAGCCAACTAAGGATTTAGAAACGGTTGTTGTTTCAGCGGGACGTAGAAAACAAGCTATTGAAGAAGTTCCTGTTTCTATGGAAATTATTCGTCCACAATTGATTGATAACAAAGGTATAACAGATTTAGAACAAGCAGTAGATCAAACTCCAGGTGTATTTACAATGGATGGTCAAGTGAGTATTCGTGGAGGATCAGGTTTTGCTTACGGAACAGGAAGCCGCGTTTTACTACTTTGGAATGGAATGCCACTTTTATCAGGTTATGCAGGTGATACACAGTGGAACGCAATTCCAATGGAGCAAGCTTCTCAAATTGAGGTTATGAAAGGTGCAGCTTCTGTATTATATGGAAGTGGAGCATTAAATGGTGTAATTTCTTTATCTGAAAAAGAACCTGGAATCAAACCAGAAACAAAAGTAAAAGTAGCTTACGGTTTTTATGACAATCCAAGAAGAGCATCCTTAAAATGGTGGTCAAAAACACCTATGATGCAACAAATTGAGGCATACAGAGGACAAATGTATAAACGAATGGGATATACGGTTTCAACTACGTTGTTTCACAATGATGGCTACAGACAAGGTGAAACAGAATATAGAGGAAGAGTTAGTGGAAGCATTTATTTCAAACCTCAAAAATTTGAACGTATAAAAGCAGGAATAGGGTATAATTATCAAATTCAAAAAACAGGAAACTTCTTAATTTGGCAAAGTGATACTTTAGGTTATGTTCCAAGTGGTGGTGCTGACACAAGCAATCCTGCTTCAACTTTAACTTACAATTTAGGCCAGCGCTTGTTTTTAGATCCTTACATTAAGTTTATCGATAAAAATAACAATCGTCACAGTTTAAAAAACCGTATTTATTATGCACACAATGGAAACATTAACAATCCTAGCCAAAGCAACGGAGCTGTAATTTATTTTTCTGATTATCAATTCCAAAAGCAATACGGAAATGGTGTAACTATTTCAACTGGTGCATCAAATATTTATAATGTTGTAACTTCTGAGTTATTTGGTAATCATACTTCAAATAACCTTGCAGCTTATTTTCAATACGAGCACAAAATTGGTAAGTTGGACATCATAGCAGGAGCGAGATTTGAACATTTTCAAATGGATGGAAAAAGAGGTGATTCTGATTTTATGATTAACAAAAAAGATTCTGTTTCTATTCCTATTTATCCGGTACTTAGAACAGGTTTCCATTATGAAATAGCAAAATATACACATTTACGTGCATCTATCGGACAAGGGATTCGTTACCCATCGGTGGCGGAACGTTATACGCAAACTTCAGTTGGTGCCTTGAATATTTTCCCAAATCCAGGATTAAGTCCTGAAATTGGTTGGGCAGCAGAACTTGGAATTAAGCAAGGTGTAAAAATTGGAGATTGGAAAGGGATGTTTGATGTTGCTGGATTTATCAATCAATACAGTAATATGATGGAATTCGTTTTTGGAATTTACAATCCTGATTCAGTACAACTTTCAACGAATCCAACAAGCCCTGGTTATATCAACAAATGGATTGGATTTAAGGCTGTTAATGCTGAGGCTGCCAGAATCACAGGTGTTGATGTTTCGTTCAATAGTTTTGGAAGTATTGGTAAAGTAGAAATCATCTCATTGATTGGTTATACCTATATGAATCCAATTAGTTTAAATCTTGATTCAGCTTACAATGCTAATAATTCAGATCCAAATTCAAATTTATTGAAATACAGATTTAGACATTTAGCAAAATTGGACGTTGAAGCAAATTATAAAAAATACAGTGTTGGTTTTTCTTGTCGTTACAATAGCTTCATGGAAAACATCGACAGAATTTTTGAAATTTCAGCAGAAGAAGCAATTTTTGGTGCTGAGATTGCTCAAAACATGGATGACAAAACATTCATTTTGCCTGGGTTATTGGAATACCGTCAAAAATATAACAAAGGAAACTTCGTTGTTGACTTCCGTTTGGGGTATAAAGTGAATGATAAATTTAGATTTGGATTAATTGCTAATAATATTTTTAACGCTGAAGTTACAAGTCGTCCTGGAGATATTCAACCTCCAAGAAACTTTATGGCACAGTTGCAAATGAAATTCTAGTTATGAATGTTTTAGGAGTAATTCCTGCTCGTTTCGATTCTTCTCGTTTTCCGGGAAAACCATTGATTGATTTAAAAGGAAAATCAATGATTCAAAGGGTTTATGAGGGAGTGCTGAAGTCTTCAAAAATAAAGGAAGTTATTGTTGCAACGGATGATCAACGGATTTTAGATGAGGTTATTCGTTTTGGTGGCAAAGTAGAAATGACTTCTACCTTGCATCAAAGCGGGACAGATAGGTGCGGAGAGGTTGCTAAAAGACACCCCGAATTTGATTTAGTCATTAATATTCAAGGAGATGAACCTTTAGTTAATTTCTTGCAATTAGACGCGCTCATTTCCGCTTTTGAAAACTTAGAAACGAAAATTGCTACCCTATCGAATAAATCCATTACTCAAGAAGACCTTTTCAATCCGAATCGGATAAAAATAGTTGCTGACAAAACGGATAATGCACTTTATTTTAGCAGAAGTTCCATTCCTAATTCTGCTAATTTTAAAGGTGATGCAATGCATTCTTATCCTTTTTTAAGACACATTGGTTTATATGCATTTCGCAGAGCAACTTTACTTCAACTCGTTGAACTCGAACCGACTATTTTAGAACAAGTAGAATCACTGGAACAATTACGCTGGTTGTATAACGGATTTAAAATTAAACTAGTAGAAACATCCATTGAAACTCCCAATATTGATGTACCTGAAGATGTAGAAAAGGTCTTGCCATTTTTGTAACAACTTATTGTTAATTGCGTAATATTTCGTAAATTTGATTAATGTATTCAGTTGAAGAAATAATCTGTCAGTTACTTTTGCGTCATTCGTGTGTTGTCATTCCATCTTTTGGTGGTTTTGTGGCACAGTCTGTTGCAGCAAGTATTGATAAGGAGAATGGCATTATTCATCCACCATCAAAACATTTATTGTTCAATAAAAATTTGATTAATAACGATGGACTTTTAACTGCTGAATTTGCTACTTTTAATCGCATTAATTACAATGATTCATTAACTCAGATTGATTTATTCACTGGGAATTTGAAATCAGAATTAAATGCTGGAAAAAAAATAGAATTGCCAAAAATTGGTACTTTTCATTTAGATTCAGAAAAAAACATTTGTTTTGAACAAAATCGATATTTCAATTTCTTGCTAAATGCATACGGATTAAGTAATGTTCAATTTGTTCCTACGCTAGCAGTACAAGAACTAGTTGACGGAAAAGCGGAGATTTCTGCACCAACTATTGAAATTGAAACACCTATCATTGAATTAAATACACCTAAAAAGTCGCTTAAAGTCATTAAGTATGTAGCAGCCGCTGCATGCTTTTTACCTATTGCTTTTTACTCGTTTTGGATTCCTGTAAAAACTGACGTACTCAATTCAGGAATAATTTCAATCAATGACTTTAATCCGTTTTACAAATCTGAAAAAGGTCTTTATTCACCTTCAAAAGCAGATTTAGAATCGATTAAATTTGAGGATGTTAGTTATACTCCAACACCTTACTCAGAACCAGTATCAACAGAAATTGAACCTACAGAAATAGTTACAACTTCCGAAAACATTTCTAATTCAAATCCTTCATTTTCTGTTAAAAGCAGCAACAAAAGACAAACATTTGAATACATTGTTGGTTGTTTTTCGAGTAATGTAAATGCGGTAAACTTAGTTAATACCTTGAAAAATAAAGGTTTTGACGCAACCATTATTTCTGGTGGAAATCTTACACGTGTTAGTATCGGAAGTGCATCAAACCCAAAAGCTTTAGATTCATTAATTCAACTTTCTAACTCAAAGGGTTACCAAGGTTGGATTTTATAATAAAAATCACATGTCAATTAAAATTAATTTTTTTGCGATACCTCTTTTTGTGGTGTCGAGTTTTGTATTTGGTCAAAACACCAATGTAGAAGGTAGTAAACACCAATTCAAAAAGATAGTACAGCACGACGCAACTCCTATTGAAAGTCAAGGAAAAACATCAACATGTTGGTCCTTTTCGGCACTTTCCTTTTTTGAATCAGAAATCATGCGAATTAGTGGTAAAAAGGAAATAACACCACTAGCCGAAATGTTTATTGTACGAAAAGCTTATGAATTAAAAGCAACAAAATTCATTCGTGTAGATGGAAAAATCAATTTTGCTCAAGGTGGTGCTTTTCATGATATTCCATTAGTGATTAAAAATTATGGAATTGTTCCTATGCCGATTTATGCAGGTTTTGGTGACAAAAATTATTCAGCTAATGATTTTGATCTCAAAGGAAACCCAAAAAAAGGTGTTGAGCTTAAATACAATCATGAAGTGCTTTATACTGAGTTAAAAGATTATATGAATGAGGTGGTTGACCAATCAACTAGTGGCAACGGCTTGAATATCAATTGGAAACAAAATTTAATTGAAGTATTAGACAGAAATCTTGGAAAAGATATTCAATCATTTGAATGGCAAGGTAAAAAATATACTCCACGTTCGTATGCAGATGAATTAAGCTTGAAAATGGAAAATTACGTTTCCTTGACTTCCTTTACAAATCATCCTATGAATGCAAAATGCATGTTGGAAATCCCTGATAATTGGGCTTGGGGAGAAAGCTACAATGTTTCTTTAGATGATTTGTATAATGTTACGGTTGAAGCTTTAAAAAATGGTTATACGGTTGCTTGGGGTGCTGATGTTTCTGAAAAAGGGTTTAGCTTCAAAAATGGAATTGCAATCGTTCCAAAAGACGAATCAACAATTGAAGTTAAAGGTCAAGACCCCAAAGGATTCAATGATGCTGGAGCAGATAGAAAATCAAGTGCTTTTTTGAATCCGACTGAAGAATTGAAAATCACACCTGAATTAAGACAATTAGGATACGATAACAAAACAACGCAAGACGATCATGGAATGCATATTGTTGGTTTATATCAAGATCAAGACGGAAAAAATTATTTCTTAGTTAAAAATTCTTGGGGAACAAGTAATTTACCTAAAGGTTATTTGTATGTTTCAGAAGCTTATTTCAAATATAAAACCATCAATGTTTATTTGCATAAGGATGGGATTTCAAATTCTCTTAAGGCTAAAATAGATTTAAAATAAAGTATTAACTTTCAATACTATAACTAAAATATTTCAACGATGAAAAATCTACTTTTCCTTAGTTTGGTCGCACTTTCACTATCTTCATGTTTGAAAAATCGACTAAAAAAAGATCAATTTGCTTTGGTAAACTACAAAATTGAAACTGCTTTTGACGAAATGACGAATATTTCCGATCAAGCAATTACTGGAAATATGGTTTATTATAAAAGCGGACAAATCATTGTAACTGAACCTGGTTTTAAGCCAGTAGATTTAAAGGCTGATTGTAACGTTATCATTACAATTGACACTACAAGTTTTCCAAAATCAGTTACTGTTGATTACGGCTCTTCCAATTGTTCGTGTAATGATGGCAAAACAAGAAGAGGGAAAATCATAACCACTTTCTCTGGTCAGTACATTGCGCCGGGAACAATCATTACGCACACACCTGTTGATTACTATGTAAACGACATTAAGTATGAAGGAACGAAAACGGTTCAAAACATGGGATTAAACGCAAGTAGTCAGCCTTATTTCAATGTTCAAATTGATGGTTCTGCAACGCTTGAATCAGGTGAAGTTGTCGATTATACCTCAACAAGAGTGAGAACTTGGACAAATGGCTTTAATACGTTATTAAATCGCTTCGATGACGAATACGACATCACTGGAACTTCGGAAGCATCGTTTTCAAGTGGGGAAGGTTACACCGGAAATACTACCTCTCCAATACACATTAAAATAGGTTGTGGATTTCCAGTAAGTGGAACTTTGGATATCACCCCAACAGGTAAACCAGTTCGTCAAATTAACTATGGTGATGGAACTTGTGACTATAGTTTCACAGTTACGGTTAGCGGTTATACCTTTACTATTAATTAAAATTTCTTCTTTCTAAGTTGTTGTGCATCTAACCAATAAATAACCTTCAGTGAAAAGCTATTCGTTGGTCCATTGTTTAGCGTGCTCGAGAAATTTTGCCAGAAATAATCGTCAACTCGTTTGTCTTGTGTGAAAATCGAATTCTTCCAAACAACGTTGATTTCGGAACCTGGCAAGAATACCCAACGGTATTGTAAATCGATTGTGAAAGCATTGTAATTCACATCGTAAATGGATTTTCCATCAGCGTCAAGACCTGAATAAGTAGGAATTGCTTCTAAACGTCCATTTTCTTCTAAAGTGAAAAATGATTCGTATTGAAGAACCGAACGATAATGTCTAAGTCGGAATGTTAGTCCCATTCGGTTGGTCATGTTGTAATCTAAACTGATGGAACTGATAGAATTGACACGATCTCTTTTACCAAAGATAGGCTTACCAGAAATTGTTTCAAATGGATATCCAAAGGGAAAAGCAAAACCTTGTGCATTTAATTGAAAAGACTGCGACCAGTTTGGAATCAAGAAAATACGGTCACTTAAACGGAATCGTGGAGAAAGGTAATAATCATATTCCGACCAATCAGCTCTATCAATAAAGGCATAATTCAATCCTGCGTCTAAGGCAATTTTTTTCTGATAGTTGGAAGAAATCCATCCGCCAACAGTACGCCAACGAGGTGCAACAAACAAATTACCATTACGCGACTCGAAGTAGTCATTAAATTCAGTAAAAGCCCCGTTAAAACGCAATCCTGCAGCATCAAATGTTTTAGAGATTAAGGTCAAACCAGAATTAAAATAAGTGCTAGTGTAAACATTTGGTTGGTACAAACGATTGTATGAAACAGAAGCATTTACCACAATTTTATTCAATTTTTGCCATTTCGGTTTGAAATTACGATAGCCTCCACTGATGTCTAAAATCCTCCTGTTATTTACTTGATTAAATCCTAAATCGTTTGGATTGTAAGTATTGGACTCTTCAAGATAAGCTGTTCCAAAAATGAAATTACCTCTAACTTTTCCAGCATAAATGTTGAGGTTGTGGCCAATTTCCGAATCATTGAGTCCCTTGATAACTGAAACGGCTGAACCTCCAGATAAGTTATAGGTGTTTTTTTTGGTGTTTAGGTTAAAGTTCAAACCTGAAACATTTGCATCTTCAAATCCTCCCGAACGCCAAACATTAGTATTTGTAAACGTCACTGAACTGTTGTTTTTTAAATTTTGGTCGAGCACAAAAACATTGTAATTGGTCAAAGGTGAAAGGATTTCGTTTCTTTGTTCGTTTGTTAAATCATTCACTATTTTGGCAATTCGCG